>NZ_JBIATE010000043.1:0-42274 GCF_042891445.1 Streptomyces sp. NPDC001890
GCGATCGACGGCTCGCACGTCAGGGCCCTCAAAGGGGGGCTCACACCGGACCTTCGCCGGTCGACCGGGCACGCCCCGGCAGTAAACACCACATCGTCGTCGACCGGCACGGAACCCCGCTCGCCGTCGCCCTGACCAGCGGGAACCGCCACGACGTCACTCAGCTCGTTCCACTGCTGGACGCCATACCGCACATCCGCGGCCTGCGAGGCCGGCCCCGCCACCGGCCCCGGCGGCTCTTCGCCGACAGCGGCTACGACTTCGACAAGTACCGCCGCCTCGTCCGAGCTCGTGGGATCACACCGAAGATCGCCCGTCGCGGCACCCCGCACGGCTCCGGCCCGGGCAAGACCCGCTGGGTCGTCGAGCGGACCTTCGCCTGGCTCCACCAGTTCAAACGCCTCCGGATCCGCTACGAGATACGCGCCGACCTCCATCTCGGTCTGCTCCAACTCGCCTGCAGCATCATCTGCTTGAGACGACTCCGAACCGCATTCTGAAACGATCAGCACGAGGGCATCTGATCTAGGTAATTGGTGTTTTGGGATGTTCTTGTGACTGCAGGCGGCCGTGGAGGTTGCCAGGGGCATGACAGGTCGGCGCATGAGCCGGCTTGATGCGCCAGACCGGGTCAGTCGGTTCCGGCGCGCAGCGGCCGGTTGTGCAGGACGACGGTGTCGGCGGCCAGGGCACCTGAACTCCCCTGCGGAACACAAACATGCGTACTATCGCGGAACGGACGGATCGTTACAAGGGCACGTCCCGCGGCGCACTGCCGTCGGCCGCTGATGAAGCGATCCCCATCAGCGGCGGCACCTTGATAGCAGGGCGGCCGTCGGCAGGCAGGTCTTTGAGTGCGTCGCGGAGTTGCGCGGCATTCCAGACTTGCGGAGCGTACTCAAAGATGTCGGTCATGCAAACAGAATGCCCGGGCCGCTCCGCCTTGGTGGTGAAGACACGGCTGTGCCTGGGCCAGAGTGCTGATCCCGGGCACGTGGGCGGTGCGCCTCCGAGCACTCACAAAGCAGAGGGCCAGGACGTGCCCGCTGCGGCCGCGCGGGGACAGCGCATGGCGCAGAGCACCGTGCGCCCGACGTCGATTGCGGCAGGCTGAGCGTACGGGTCCGCTCGGCGCCCCTGCGCCAAGGACGGCTACACCCTGCTGGAGGCCCTCTACGCCCCGGTTTCCCCAGCATGACTGCGTGGACTGCCCGCAGTGCAGACCCTGCGGATCGTGCTGGTGCAGAACTACACTCGTACCCCGGGTGGGGGCGGCAGGCTGCGGATCCGGCGCCGCGAGCGCGCCGAGGACGGGGGTGACGGTCTGCCGCCCGGCCCGATACGCCTGGCCTCCCCGTATGACACCGACGCCCGCTGGTCCGCCAAGCGCGACCTGTTCTGGAACGGGTTCAAGCCGCACGTGTCGGAGACCTGCCATCCACAGGCCGACGGCGGCCGTCCCGCCCAGCCGAACGTCATCACGAACGTGGCCACCACCGCCTCCACCCTCCCGGACACCAAGGCCCTGGAGCCAATCCACCAGGCCCTCGACCGTCGTCGGCTGCTGCCCGCACGGCACTACCTCGACTCCGGCTACCCCAGTGCCGACCTGATCGTGAGTTCCGCCCAGGCCTACGCCGTCGCCTTGATCACCCCGGCCCTGCTCGACACCTCCCGCCAAGCCAAAGCCCAAGAAGGCTCTGCTGCACACGACTTCACCATCGACTGGGACAACCAGCAGGTTGTCTGCCCGGCCGGGAAGACCAGCACCACCTGGAACGATGTCGTTCAAGAAAGCATGGCCAAGACCGTCGTGTCCTTCGCCGCCCTGGACTGCATCTCCTGCCCCTCCAAGGACCACAGCACCAGCGCCCGCAGCAACCGCCGTCGGCTCAGCCTCCAACCCCGCGAACTCACCACGATGTCCTGGTAGGCGGTGTTCACCTCGGGTGGGTCGGGTTCGGCTTCTGCTGGTGCGACCTCCATGATGATCTCTCGAGTGCTGGCCAGATCCGTGAGTCGCGCTTCGCTCTCGGCCAGGGCAGCGGTGAGGTGCTCGATCTTCCTGCGTAGTTCTGCGGCCCGGGCAGTGGCTTCGTCCTGCTGGGCCTGAAGGTCGGCCAGGAGCTCGGAGACGTTCACGCCGCCAGCCCGAGGGTGTCGCGCCAGGGCGGGGCGGGGGGCGCGGCGGCGGGCCATGTTCGCGGTGGAGGCCCAGTAGACGCATGAAGCGGAGGTGTCGGGCTGGTGATCGTACTCACGGGTGAGACGCCGGTGCAGCATCAACGTGCCGTTCGTCTGCTCGACCACCCACCGCTTCGACTGCGGGACAAATCCTTTCCCTGGTCAGAAGGATTGCGGCGGACGACCTCGACGTCGGTGTCCAGCAGGGCGCCGTGGATGATGACTTCGTCCTTGAAGCCCTGGTCCACCAGGGCTTTCTCCAGCCGCATCCCGCACCGCTCGGCGGCCTGGTCGAGCAGGGCGGTGCCGGCGGCGTCGTCGCACGGTGTCGGTCCTGCTCGGCGTCGCCATGCTCCTCACCGTCGGCATCACGGCGGTCATCTGGGCGTACGCGATGACCGCCACCTCCGGCATTGGCGCCGCCGTCTCCCTGGCCGCCATCAACTCCTTCGGCGCGCTCGGCGCCTTCGCCGGACCCTTCGCCTCCGGCGCCGTCGAGCAGGCGACCGGATCCGCCCCGAACGGCCTCACAGCGACCGTCCTCCCCCTCGTGCCGCTGCTCCGGACACGGCGGCGGACGGCACCCACCGCCCAACCGGTCACTGTCCGGCCTTCGCTCACCGGCCCCGCGGAAACCGTCGAGTGACGGCAGGACCGAACGTTCGGGCGCCACCGAGCACTGTTCGTGTGAGTGCCCGCCTGTCCGGCAGGGCGTGACAGTGGGCCGTGACCGGGCTCGTCGACATCGCGTGCGTGGTGTCGACGAGCCCGTGGGCACCGAGGTTCAGATCGGCGCGTCGACAGCGGTGAGCCGCTCGCTCCTCCGGTCCACCGCATAGGACTTGAGATGGGTCACCGGGCTGTCGGGCCGGGTCCAGTCAGCCGTCCTGTACCAGTCGAACTGCACCCGGTCAGTGGTGACGTCAACGATCCCGCAGCCGTTCGCCGCGACATCACCCCACGACAGGTGCGGATTCACAGCCAGGACGGCACTCGCCGTCAGGCCATCGTGGAAGCTGGCGAGTGTCGGACTGGTGATCGAGGAGACGACAAACTGCGAGGCGAGCGGAGCTCCGCCACCGGCGGCGGGGACCTGCCCCGCCCATGAGGGGTGCACGTCCCCGCTCAGAATCACCGTGTTGTGCACAACGTGGTCGCGCAGATGCGTGAACAGTTCACGCTGATCGGCCTGGTAGCCGGCCTAGCCGTCCGTGTTGACCACCGCGGCGGGAGCGGGTCGGCCGGTGGGCAGGAGCCAGGGTGCGGCGATGACGGAGCTGCCGATCAGATGCCAGATGGAGCCGCCCCGCGTGAGCCCGTCCTTGAGCCAGGCCATCTGAGAGCGGCCGAGCTGCGTCCGTGACGGGTCGCCGATACCGGCGGCGTCCGTCGGCGCGACCTGCTCTGACCGGAAGCTCCGCAGATCCAACATGGTCAGGTCGACGAGCTTGCCGAAGTGCAGGCGCCGCTGTGTCGAGCCGGTCACGACCTGGCGTATCGGCAACCACTCGAAGTACGCCTGCTTCGCCGCGGCCACCCGCTCGGCCCAGGAACCGTCCGTTCCGGGCTCGTGGTCTCCCGCTCCGCCGGACCACATGTCGTTGCACACCTCGTGGTCGTCCCAGGTAGGGATAAACGGCGCGGCGGCATGAAGGGGCTGCAGGTCGGGGTCGCTACGGCAGTAGCCGTACCGACTCCGGTAGTCGGCCGGCTTCACACACTCATGCGTCGGCACCAGGCTCCGCACATCCGTGTCCCGGGCCGCCTGCTCGTAGATGTAGTCGCCAAGATGGATGACCGCGTCCAGGTCCTGGCGGCCGGCGAGGTGACGGTAGGCGGAGTAGTACCCCGCGCAGTAGTTGGCACAGGAGACGACGCCGAACCGCACACCGGCCCGGGAGTCCGGCGCGGGCGCGGTCCGGGTGCGGCCGACCGGCGAGATGTGGCGCCCCGCGTGGAAACGGTAGTGATACGTGGTCACGTCGACACGTACCGTGTGATCATGCCGGGCATCGGTGCGCACCACTCCCCCACGCACGATGCGCCGGAAGGCGGGGCCCTCGGAAACCTCCCACCGCACAACCGTCGCCGGCCCACGGTTCCACCCCGGCAGACACTCCGAGGTGGGGGTGCCCCGTGTCCAGATGACCACGGGGCGTCCAGCGGATCTCCGGAAGCGACGCCGTGCACGAACACCCGACCCGCCATCGAGTCGAGGTGCCCTGAGCGGATGGCGGGCTCCGCCGCCGAGGCCTCCGGCAGGTGAGCCGCGCCGATGGCTGCGCCGCTCGAAGCGGCGGTAGCGATGCGGATGAACTGGCAGCGGTGAAGTACGGGGGCTGTCATGCGCCCGACGCTACTCACCCACGAGTTCGTCGTGGCTGAACCTGGTGGAACGGTGGTTCGCCGAGCTCACGCAGAAGAAGCTCAAGCGTGGAGTCCACCGCTCGGTCCAGGCCCTCGAACGCGACATCCGGGCCTGGCTCGCCGACGGGAACGAGCATCCCCGCCCCTTCGTCTGGGCGAAGACAGCCGACGAGATCCTCGACAAGGTCGCCGCCTACTGCAACCGAATCTCTGACTCAGGTCACCAGGCAGAAGGTTCTTGATCTCCGGAGGCCGACGACTGCTCGGCGCCGAGTTCAGCCATACCAGAACCATATAGTCGTCTGCGTGATCGGTCGTGCACGATGCGCAGCGCCCAGCACTGGCATCGGGGCTTGCTGGGGCTGCGGCCATCATCAGCGACAACGCCAAGAGGGAGGACCGGAAGGGGCGCCGGGCCGTCCAGCCAGCCACCCCCGTGGCCAGAACGCTGGAACGGCGCCGCGCTCGGGTCCTCCGGTGGGCATGGTGCTGCCGTGCTTACCGGCCCGGCAGCCCGTCGGTGCGGTCGGGTCAGGCTTGCGGTGTCCACACCTTGGGCCAGTCGAGACCGCGCAGCTGGGCGTCCAGGCCGCCGTCGCTGTACATCACCGTTCCGACACAGTAGGCGGACTTGGAGGACAGCAGGAAGAGCACGAGTTCCGCGACCTCTTCCGGGGTGCCCGCCCGGCCTGCGGGGATGGACTTGAGGAATGTCTCGATACCGGCCGCGATCCGCGGATCCTTCCGGCCTGCCCAGGTCATCGGGGTGTCGATGAAGCCCGGCGCGATGGCGTTGAGGCGGATGCCGTCCGTGATGTAGTCAGCGGCGCGGGTGCGGGTGTAGTAGGCGATGGCGGCCTTGGTGGCCGGGTAGGTGAGGACGCCGCCGTCGTCGCCCAGTGAGTCGGCGAGGTCTCGGGCCGTGTCCTCGTCGCCGGTCAGGCACGCTTCGGCCAGCTTTGGGTTCCAGCCGGGCTGGGTGGTGATGGAGTTGGAGGAGGCGAACACCACGGAGGACTGCCCTGCGGCGGCCAGCGAGGGGCGCAGCTGTTCCAGCAGGCCGACGGCGCCGAAGTAGTTGACGGACACCAGCAGGCTCGTGGGGCGGCCGGCTCCGCCGGATATCCCGGCGAATGGCACGAAGCCGTCGAGGCGTCCTGCGCTCAGGCGGGTGATCTCGACCGCCGCGGCGGCCCTGCCCTCGGAGGTGCCGAGATCGGCCTCCACGTCGGTGCCGCGCAGGTCGACGCCGATGACGCGATGTCCTTGCTCGGTGAGCCGGGCGGCGATGGAGGCGGCTCCGGTGACGGCGATGGTTCCCATGACGGTGCTCTCCTGGGTGGTTCAGTGTGTGGTGCGGGTCTCAGTGGTTGAAGGGGTCGCCCCGGCGGCCCCGGACTGGAGCGCCTGAGCGGGCCGGGTCCCTGGACGAGTGACGGCCGAGCCGTGTGGAGGCGGCTTCGCACCGCTTGGTAGGGCCCGTTCACTCCGGTGCGTCCGGGGAAACCGGGTGCGCGGTCTAGGTTCTGTCGTCAAATGTCAGGCCCACATCAGGAGTGACGCGAGGGTGACGGCTGCTTTGTAGGACTGGGCGGTCTTGTCGTAGCGGGTGGCGATGCCACGCCACTGCTTCAGGCGGTTGAAGCACCATTCCACGACGTTGCGGTGCTTGTATGCCTCGCGGTCGAAAGCCGGCGGGCGGCCTCCTCGGCTGCCTCGCCGGGCCCGGTTGCGGACCTGGTCGGCCCGCTCGGGAATCGTGTGCGGGATGCCGCGCCGGCGGAGCCAGGCGCGGATCGCCTTCGAGCTGTAGCCCTTGTCGCCCAGGACGTGATCGGGCCGGACCCGGGGCCGCCCGGGTCCGACCCGGGGCACCCGGATCGCTTCCATCACGGCGGTGAACCGGGTGCAGTCGTTGGTGTTGCCGCCCGTCACGACGAAAGCGAGCGGACGGCCCCGGCCGTCACACGCCAGATGGATTTTGCTGGTCAGACCGCCCCTGGACCGGCCGAGGGCCGGGTCCCGGAGCCCCTTTTTCGAGCCCCGGCCGCATGCTGGTGAGCCCGGACGACGGTCGAGTCGACCGACACCAGCCACTCGACGTCGCCCGCCGCGTCCGCTTTCGCCTGGGCGGCCCGCAGCATCCGGTCGAACGTGCCGTCCGCCGCCCACCTGCGGAAACGGGTGTGCAGCGTCGCCCACGGACCATAGCGCTCGGGCACGTCCCGCCAGGCCGTCCCGGTCCGGAACTTCCACACGATCCCGTTCAGGACCCTGCGGTCGTCCAGCCGCTTGCGCCCCCGCAACGACTCGGGCAGCAGAGGCCGGACGAACTCCCACTCGGCGTCCGACAGTTCATGGCGACGTATCACGACACCATGATCCACCAGTGGTGATCATTTGAAGACGCTGCCTAGCGGAGTTTGATCGCTCCGCCGTCGGCCATGACGGTCTGTCCGGTCATGTACTGGGCGTCGTCGCCGGCGAGGAAGGCGACGATGGGGGCGACGTCCCGGTCGGGGTCGCCGAAGCGTCCCAGGGGCACCTTGGCGGCGGACTGGGCGTACTGCTCGGGCCGCGCCTCGGCCCACGCGGCCACGCCTGCGGTCAGCGCCATGGGGCAGACCACGTTGACGCGGATGTTGTGCGGCGCCCATTCGTTGGCGACGACGCGGCTCAGACCACGGATGGCCTCCTTCGTGGCGGCGTAGGACGCCTGGTTGGGCTGGCCATCGAGGCCGGCGCCGGAACCGAAGTTGATGATCGACGCGTTGCCGGTCTTCTTGAGCTCGGGCAGGGCAGCGAGCATGAAGTTGCGGATGGCGTAGAGGCTGGTGTCCATGGCGAGGTTCCAGTCGTCGTCCGTCTGCTCCTCGAAGGGCTTCTGGCGGGACGCGCTGGCGTTGTTCACCAGGACGTCGAGCTTTCCGTAATGTTCGGCGGCTGCTGCGACAGCCTGGTCGGCGACGGCCCGGTCGGAGACGTCACCGCGCAGGAAGACCACGGAGTTGCCCAGTTCACGGGCGAGGGTCTCCCCGGCGTCCTGCTGCAGGTCGACGACGACGACCCGGGCGCCGCGTGCGACGAACAGTTTCGTGATGGCGCCGCCAATGCCGGAGGCTCCTCCGGTGACGATGGCGGACTTGCCGTGCAGGGTAAGGGGACTCATGGGGTACTTCCTTACGTTGTTGGTGGGTTGATTCCGGTCACTCGTAGGATCGGGAGACCCAGGGATGCCGGGTGTGGCTGTGGGTGTTCAGCCCTTGGTGGCTTGAAAGGATTGGCCGCCCGGCATCCCGCGACGACTCGACCACTCATTGGGATGCGCGCGACAAGATCGCTTGGTAAGGACACGCTGGCGAGGTCGTCTGCTGGGACTCGAACAGATACGACTTCGGAGGTGGCCGTGCCCGAACTGTGGGCCGGTACGGATGCGGGCAAGGCCGAGCATCACTGCGTGGTGATCGACACCGACGCCAAGCGGAAGCTGTCGCGTCGGGTGGCCAACGACGAGACGGCCCTGTTCCAGCTGATCAGTGACGTGCTGGAGCTGAGCGACGGGGAGCCGGTGACCTGGGCGATCGACCTCAACGCCGGCGGGGCCGCACTGATGATCGCGCTGCTGACGGACAACGGGCAGCGGGTCCTCTACATCCCCGGCCGCACCGTCCACCACGCCTCCGGCTCCTACCGGGGCGACGGGAAGACCGATGCGAAGGACGCCTTCGTCATCGCGGACCAGGCCCGCATGCGCCGTGACCTCCAGGAGGTCCACCGCGGCGATGACATCGCCGTCGACCTGCGCATCCTCACCTCGCGTCGGCTGGACCTGGCCGCTGACCGCACCAGGGCGATCAACCGGCTGCGGGCCCAGATGCTGGAGTACTTCCCCGCGCTGGAGCGGGCCTTCGACTACAAGACCTCCAAGGCTTCCCTCGTACTGCTGACGGGATACCAGACCCCGGCCGCACTCCGCCGCATCAGGAAGAACCGGCTCGCGACCTGGCTGAAGAACCGCAAGGTCCGCAACTCCCAGCTCGTCGCGGCCACCGCCGTCCAGGCCGCCGAGGCCCAGCACACCGCCGTCGCCGGGGAGAAGCTCGCCGCCGCCGTGGTGGCCAAACTAGCGAGGGAGGTGATGGCCCTCGATGAGGAGATCGCCGAGACCGACGCCCTGATCGAGGGCCGGTTTCGCGACCACCCGCATGCCGAGGTCATCCTGAGCATGCCCGGTCTCGGCCCTGTGCTGGGCGCGGAGTTCATCGCTCACACCGGCGGCGACATGAGCGTCTTCGGAAGTTCCGACCGCCTCGCCGGCGTCGCCGGCCTGGCCCCGTCCCGAAGGACTCCGGACGCATCAGCGGCAACATGCGCCGACCACGGCGCTACTGCCGGCGCCTGCTGCGGGTCTTCTACATGTCCTCCATGGTCGCCGCCCGATGCTGCCCCACCTCGAAGGCGTTCTACGACCGCAAGAGAGCCGAGGGCAAAGCCCACCGGCAGGCCATCATCGCCCTCGCACGCCGCCGCCTGAACGTCCTGTGGGCCCTCATACGCGACGGCCGCACCTTCGAGATCACCGCGCCGCCGAGCCCAGTCGCGCTGGGCTGACACGCTCACAGCGAGTCACCAGCCGGGCTTGACAACTTCATTGGGAATCCTTTCTGCCGCGCCTCCGAAGCGGGCCGGGGCGGCCTCCGCGCTGGCGGAGACCTCGGCCGAGCTCGGCGGGGCGCTGGGAATCGCCGTCCTGGGCAGCATCGGCACCGTCGTCTACCGCGCGCAGATGGCAGCCGAGGCCCCCGACACGCTCACCACCGGGCAACTGGAGTCCGCACGCGACACCCTCGGCAGCGCCCTCGACACGGCCTCGGCCCTCCCGCACAGCACCGCCGAGGCTCTTCGGGACGCGGCATTCGACGCCTTCGCCCGGGAGACGCGCATCGCTGCCGCGGTCAGTGCCGCGCTGATGGCCGGTGCCGCCCTCCTCATCGCCACTCTGCTCCGCACCACACGCACCCCGTGAACAAGCCGCGCGGCGCGAAGGGCGCCCAGCTGCGGATTCCACCGAGCGAGCTACACGGATATGGTGGGGGCCCTACGAGTACGTCACCAACATCGGCTTCGCCACGTAGTGAAACCGGGCCGCCCCGGTGCCTTCAGGGTCGGGCGCCGACTGGCGGTTGGCCGGTGCCCGTCGCCCGGATCCGTTCCGGTACGGACGAGAGGCCCGTACCGGAACGGCAGGAGCGGGTTCCGGTGCTGGGCTCAGCCGAGGCGGAAGTGCTGGTTGGTGTACTCCACGCAGTCCCATTGGACCAGTTCGGCACCGTTGGCGGTGCTCTGGCCGTCGACTGACAGGCACTTGCCGCTGTGGCGGGCTTCGATTGAGAAGTAGCCGCTGTCCTTCTGCACGAGCCTCCATTCCTGGTCGGGGGTGTTCGCGCAGTTCCACTGGACGGCTTTGGCGCCGTTCGCGGTGCTCGCGCCGGCAACTGACAGGCACTTGCCGCTGTTCACGGCGCGGATGTTGTAGTAGCCGGCGCTGGTGGCCGTCAGCTGCCACTGCTGGTTGGGGTAGTTCACGCAGTCCCACTGGACCACAGCAGCACCATTGGCGGTGCTCTGGCCGTTGACCGACGCACACTTCTGGCTGTGGCGGGCAATCAGCTCCGCGGTGAACGTCGCGGCGGTGGCGGAGGAAGCCTGAACCGTCGTGAGCAGGCCAGCAGCCACTACAAGGGCGAGGGCCACGGCCCAACGGGAGATCTTCATGACGCTCCAGATACGAGGATGGATTTGCCCCCAAGTGATACAGGCGCCACCCGTTCCGAGCACGCGCAATGCCCCGCAAGTTGCCTGAATAGGGGGAACACTCCTTCATAGGAGAGTGATCTGCCACCACCGTGTTTACGAGTTGAGCTTCTTCCAGGCCAGCGACTCGCGGTCCGAACCGTCTCCCCGGCGACCCAAACCACCGGCGGACTGCACCCCGTTCCGCGGGAGCCCGGCGGCCGGGGCGATCGGCGATGCGCTGCCCGTACGATGATCGGCGTGAACGCCTGCCGTGCCCTTGGCTCCGGCCCCCAGGCTCCCACGCCCAGCATCCGCGCCGCCCAGGCCGACCTGCTCGACGCTCTCCCCGGAGAGCGCCTGTCCGACCTCGACGAACTGCGCGCCCGAGGCGTCCTCGGCACACGCCCGGCTGCGCTTCCATCCCCGCGGCGCACCCGCGGGACCGGCGGCCGCGCCGACTGAGCGGGCCGGGGAAGGCAGGCGTGCCGGCCGGTCTCCGGCCGCACGAGCTGTAGCTCGTGCCGGTGATGCGTGTGCCCGGGCCGGTGCATCCAGGCGCCGGCTGTGCTGCGCTGGCGTTTCCCCAGACCCAAGCGGCCGGAGGACTTTGACTTCGCACAGAACCCGAACGTCACTCCGGAGGTCGCCGCGGACCTCAAGCCCTCGACCTGGGTCCGTGAGGGCCGTCGCATCAAGCCTGCGGGACCTGCCGTTCCCGTGGACCGAGGATTCGGTCGAGATCGTCGGCTGGGGCTTCTCGAACGTCGTGCTCCGGGTCGGCACCGACATCCTCATCTGGGTGCCGCGCACTCCCGAGACCAGGGCCAGAAGCAAGCACACTGCCGAGGTCCTGCGGCGACCTTGGTCGTCTTGAGCTGCTCAATCAGGAAGTTGATCTGGGCCTGGCTTGGGCGGGGCGGCGGTGAACGCGTCCTGGGCCCACCGGCCTGATCGAGAACGTCGAGTTCACTCAGCTCCTCCACCGCGTTCGTACCCAACGGATGACTTCGAACCGGGTGACTGGTCGAGGGTGCGCTGCCTGCTTCCCATCGCCAGGGACGCCATCACGACCGCCATCAGCGTGAGCAGTCCGAGGGCCGTCCCGACGACGGCGGGCGTGAGCCAGGGCCAGGGCGGCGTCGCGTTCAGGAAGTCCAGGCGGTTGTAGGGGTCGACGTATACGCGGACGCGGTCACCGACGCGGGTGGACACGCCGCAGGCCTCCCTGTCGGTCAAGAACCTCGTGCGGCCGTTGGGGAGACGGAGCGTGCAGTGGTACTTCTCACCTGTGCCTGCCGAACGCTCAATGTGGACGACCTTGGTGACCGTCGCGGGCACCTCTTCGCCGCGTCAGTTCAATATGGCTTGACCGACACCCCACGACGCCACAAGCAGGAGGAGCATCAGGCAGAGTCCCAGAGCCAGCGACCACATGCCCTTCCTCACGAACGTGGGCGTGACCCCCACAACGATCGCCACCAGGAACAGCGGCAGCGCGACGAGCGGCCTGCTCTGCACGTTCACGATGAACGCCAGCCCACATCCCGCCACCACCAGCGCCATGCCGAGGCCCAGCGCCGCCCCCACCAGGCGCGGCCGGTGCGACGCCCACTGACCCACCCGCCGCGCGAGGCGCCTGGCACGCAACCCGTCCCCCGTCATGCTGCCCTCTTCCCCACCGGAGCATCAGCCCAGCCCGGCGTCGCACTGCACGTGATACTCACTCGTAGCCGATACCCGTACCCGTCACACCCCTCAACATGCGGGCACCGATCCGGTCGGCGAGCGCCTTGGAGCCACTACTCTTCGGCAGCCGGTCGGGCCGGCCACGGTCAAGCCGGGGCGCGGTTACATGTGTGGCAGGTCTCCGCGCGTTCCGCCTGAGCCTGGGCGGCCGGCCACCAGCCCGTGGCGACGTACGGAGCAAGCACCACCGACGCCTCGGCCTGCCGACCGCCACCGGGACAGCGCATCACGAGCAGAACAAGTGTCGGGGTGTTCGCTGTCGGCGAGGACGTGCTTTTCGATTTCGATGGCGTCGTTGGTGCGCTCGGCCTGCTGGTAGGAGATGGCGAGGTTGGCGCGGGCGTTCAGGGTGTGGGGGTGTTCGTTGCCGAGGAGTCGTTCGCGGTCGGCGAGCACGCGCTTTCGCCGGGCGGGTGCCGATGTGTGACTCGGCGGTACGCCAGGAACGCGACCGCGACGACCACCAGGTACAGCGGTACGAGCAGCACCGCGTTACCGGACGCCTGCTCCACCGTCACGCCCGCGCCGCGGTCCTCGCCCTGCAGCATGATGCGGTTCACGGTAAGGACGGTCAGGTGCGTGCCGATCGCCGCCCACAACGGGGCGTGACCCACGGCCGCACGGGCGGCGATCAAGGTCAGGCTGAAGACCGTCAAGAGGATGAGGTAGTCGACCGGGTGCTGCCCCTGCGGGGCGATGCCGATGCGGCCCGGCTCGTCACCGGCCAGCCGGGCGATGCCAACCGTCACCAGCGTCGAGGTGCCCGGTACGAGCAGGAAGACCGTCGTGGTGCCGAGCACCGCCAGGGCGGGCCCGAACCGTCTGCGCAGCGATGTCCACGTGTAGCCGCGCAGCGTCGTCTCCTCGGGCAAGGCTTCGAGCAGGAACGCGACGACGGCGTTGGTGATGAGAAAGCCAACCAGGGTGACGACGTCCAGCTGCTGCCAGACGAGTAACCCCACGGCCGTGCCCGCGCCCAGGACCAGCGCCGCTGCCGCGGCCGTCACCGCAACGCCGGTGAGGAACGCCCGCAGGCTCGCGCCCGGACTGCCGAAGCCAACCGTCCGGGGGCGTGACAACCGCAGGACGAACGGCACGGCCACGACGGTGACGAGGGCCGCAGCGATCAGCCGAGCGGCCCAGCCACTGGCTCCGGCGGCGTCCGCCAGTACGGGTCCGAGTCCGTTGCCGACACCGAGCGCCACCGCCATGATCAGGCCACCGGCCAACGCGCGGCCCATGGCCCCGGCGGCCGTGGGCGCGGGTGAGGGGGTGGGTTGTCGTATGCGTAGCTCGGTCATAGCGCTCCTGGTGGCGGTGGGGCCGACTCCTGTCGACAACCCCGTGTGCTTTCCAGGCTCGCCCGACCACCAGCCAGGGGCGTCGTCCGCGCGGACGACCCCCCTGTACATCCTTCGGTGCAGTGGACGATAAGGGACGGACGGCCGTTGGCCACCGGCTCCCGCTCCGGGAACACCCAGAGGCCGAGTGCTCGCGCTCATGCGACTGCCGCTCCACCGCCTGGGCGATCGACGGGGCAATGCGGCTCGGAGAATGGTCCACTTTCTTCAGAGGTCGCGCGGATGGGTCAGGGTCGTCGGGCAGGCCGCTGACCGCGACGTATTGCAGCCCCACGATGCCGAACCCCATCCCGGCCGCAATCAGGAGCATGGCCGGGATCATCGCCACCCCGCCTGCTTGCAAGGCCGAGACGAGCGCGATCACGGCCATCGCGGCCACGGTGAACCCGATGCCGGCAAGCACACACGCACGTGCTCCCGGGCAGGCCGGTGCTGCCGGTGATGTGGTTCCAGATGGTGAAGCGGATGGTCATCTCGAGGCGGTGGCGGCCGACGATCATGTGGTGGCGGTCGGGTCGGAAGTGGGAGGAGAACCCGGTGAATGCGGACAGGAACCGCTGCGCCCCGCCAATGCTGCGGAAATGTCGAGCACCATCCCGTCTTGGTCCACGGCCCGCCACAGGTACTAACGGTATTGCCTCTTATCAACTACCGACGCGAGTAACGGCCGAGTACACCTAAGGGCTGTCCCGTAATCCCTGGTGGATCAGCGTGCGGCGTCGGACGCGGTGCATCGCAAGGCGGAGGGACGCCCGAATACTGGACGTATTCGGGCGTTCCGACAACGCGGCGAGGTGCCGTGGCCGTCGTCGCACGCCCATCAGGGATTACGGGACAGCCCTTAGCGGTCCCCCGTACACTCCCCGCCGTAGACTTATCAGGGAGCTTGAGCCTTGCCAGACGTCCAGTTCAGGCGGGCCCCGCGAGATTGATCCCGCGAAGGGCGGCGGGATTGGAGTTTCTCGCGGCTCCGGCCAATGCGGGCTCTCTCTAATGAGCGGAATCTTCTGCCTCGCTTTGTGAGCGGTGGAATCCCCTCAGAAAGGACGTGGGCCAGATGAGCCACCTTGTGAGCCAGGCGCCCATCAGTGACATCACACTGGCCGCTTCGGCTGTGCGCTGGATATTCCCCCTCGGTATAGCAGTGGTCGTAGTCGCTGTTCTGCTTGGCCTCGTCTGGTGGGACGCGCGCCGTCGGTCTCGGGCACGACAGCAGGGACCACGGCCCGAACATCCCTCCCGAAGTAGCGAAAACTTGAGGGCTGCAGATGATTTCGGGGAAGGTCTCAGCCCGTATGAGATCAACCGCCCCTCTTCGCCAATGGACGTACCCAAGGATGAAAACGGTGGGGCTTTTGGCAGTGGAAGACCCGGTGGCTGACGGGTCGGCGACATCGGCGGCACTTGCCGAGATCACCGCGCGGTCAAGATCTGCTTTCTGTACCCGTCCTTAGCTTGTCCTGCCTAATCCCTTGTTAAGGGCAGTGCTGGAGGAGATTGATTCGCTCGCGGGGTGGGGCCGACGTACCCGCGCGGCGCCACCCGGCACGTCAGGGCCAGGGCGGCCGATCAGGTGCAGATTCCGCGATTCTGCGTAGTCCCTTCGAGTAATGCGCTACCCATAACGAGCGAACCGTAACAATAAGGGGCGGGGGTGGAAGGAAGATCGACGGGAGAGTGGTGCATGCCCCTGCGGAGGCGTAAGGCGAAGCTGAAGGCCCGGGCCGGGAAGACGGCGGTCAGTGGATACGGTGCGGTGGATGGGCGCCTGCCCGTCAGCGAGCTGGCCCGGCAGTTGCTGCGCAAGGCCTTTCCCGACCACTGGTCCTTTTTCCTCGGTGAGATCGCCCTCTACTCCTTTGTGGTCCTGCTCCTCACTGGCGTGTACCTCACTCTGTTCTTCAACCCGAGCATGATGGAGAGCGTCTACACCGGTTCCTATGTGCCCCTTCAGGGGGTGAGGATGACGCAGGCCTACACCACCACCCTCAACATCAGCTTCGTCGTGCGCGGAGGCCTGCTGATCCGTCAGATCCACCACTGGGCGGCACTCGTGTTCGTCGCCGCGATCGCCGTCCATATGCTGCGGATCTTCTTCACCGGCGCCTTCCGTAAACCGCGGGAGGCCAACTGGATCGTGGGCGTGACACTGTTCGTACTCGCGCTTCTCGAAGGATTCGCGGGCTACTCGCTGCCCGACGACCTGCTGTCCGGTACGGGCCTGAGGACGGCGGCCACCATTGTGGGGTCGATCCCTTTCGTCGGAACGTACCTGGAGCTGTTTGTCTTCGGCGGACAGTTCCCGGGCGATGCCGTGATCCCCCGTCTGTACCCCGTGCATGTCCTGCTCGTGCCCGGCCTGATCGTGGCGCTGATCACCGCTCATCTCATCCTGGTGATCTATCTCAAGCACACCCACTGGGCGGGTCAGGGGAAGACCAACGAAAACGCCGTCGGCTCACCGGCTTTTCCTCACTTCACCGCGAAGACCACAGGTTTTTTCCTCATGGTGTTCGGCGTACTGACGTTGCTGGGCGCGCTCGCCCAGATCAACCCCGTATGGAACTACGGCCCCTACCGCGCCAACCAGGTCTCGGGTAACGCACAGCCGGACTGGTATGTCGGGTTCCTGGAGGGCGCGCTCCGGCTGATGCCGCCATGGGAGACCGACATTGCGGGCCACACCGTCATGTGGAATGTGTTCATTCCGGCGATCGTGCTGCCAGGCGTGGTCTTCACAGTGCTGTTCCTCTATCCCTCTTTCGAGAAATGGGTGACGGGCGACCACAGGGAACACCATCTGTGCGACCGGCCGCGCAATCGGCCGACCCGTACGGGGCTCGGCGTGGCGGCCATCGTCTTCTACGCCGTTCTCTTGGTCGCCGGCGGCAACGACGTCGTAGCCTTCTCGTTCCGGGTTTCGGTCGAGGTCATGACCTGGATCCTCAGAACCGCGCTGATCGCCGCCCCACTCCTGGCCTTCGCGCTGACCAAACGCCTCTGCCTCGCCCTTCAGATGCGGGACCTCCATCGGCTGACCGAAGGCGAGGAGACCGGCCAGGTGACACAGTCGGTGAACGGCGATCTCTCTGAGAGCCGCCGCGGCCTGAACCCGACAGCCCGCTACCGCATCCTGATGCGTGATGTCCCGACGCCCCTGGAGCTCCCCGCGCAGGGCCCGATCTCGAGTCGGCGACGGCTTCGGACCGTACTGAGCGGCTGGTACTACGGGGACCTCGTGGAACTGCCCGTCACGGAGGAGCAACGGTCCCGGATCGCGGAGCGGACGACACGGCCGGAGCCGGTCCGCGAACGCGAGGACTGAGAACCACCCTCAGTCCTGGACACGCACGTACTGGAAGACCATTCCGAACACCCCCGCCAGGACCAAGCCCAGCCCGATCAGGAACAGCCACAGGCCGAACACCACACCGATGGCGAGCAGGGCCATCCCCGCGGCTGTCAGTGACGGCCAGATGCTGTGCGGAGGAAAGAAGTCCACCGGACCGGACCGCTCGTGGATGTACCCGTCCCCGCGGTCCTCGGGGCGCAGGCCCTTCCTCCGGTAGTTGGTGGCGAAGAAGAACGTGACCAGCAACGCCATGAGGAACGAGACAGTGAGAGCCGCCGTGCCTGTCGGATCACGGGACCACACGGCGTAGAGAACATCGGTCACGAGGAAGAACCCCGCGACCCCGGCGAAGACAATGGCCTCGGTCTTCATTCGCCCGACTCCTCTTCAGCGCCCGATGCGGAGCGGGACCCGCCTCGGCCGAGGCCCGGCTTCTGCTTCTCCGGCGTGAGGGGATGGTGCAGGTCGAAGGCCGGCGAGTCGGAACGCACGCGGGGCAAAGCCCGGAAATTGTGCCTCGGCGGCGGACAAGAGGTCGCCCACTCCAGGGAACGGCCGAACCCCCACGGGTCGTCCACCTCGACCTTGGGCGCATGACTGCTGGTGCGCCACACGTTGTACAGGAACGGCAGTGTCGACAGGCCCAGCAGAAAGGAGCCGACGGACGAGATCGTATTGAACAAGGTGAAGCCGTCCGTCGCGAGATAGTCGGCGTAACGCCGGGGCATTCCGGCCTCCCCCAGCCAGTGCTGGACCAGGAAGGTCAGCTGAAAGCCGATGAACAAGGTCCAGAAATGGATACATCCGATGCGTTCATCCAGTATGCGTCCGGTCAACTTGGGCCACCAGAAGTAGAATCCGCCGAACATCGCGAAGACTACTGTTCCGAAGAGCACGTAATGGAGGTGGGCGACGATGAAGTACGAATCGGTGAGATGGAAGTCCAGCGGGGGTGAGGCGATCAGCACTCCACTGAGGCCGCCGAGGAGAAAAGTCACGAGGAAGCCGATCGCCCAGAGCATGGGTGTCTCGAACGAGATACTGCCGAGCCACATGGTGCCGATCCAGTTGAAGAACTTGACACCGGTGGGCACGGCGATGATGAACGACATGGCGGAGAAGAAGGGAAGGAGAACGGCTCCTGTCACGAACATGTGGTGGGCCCAGACAACCGCCGAGAGCATGGTGATGCTGATCGTGGCCATCACCATTCCGAAATACCCGAACATCGGCTTCCGGCTGAACACGGGAATAATCTCGCTCACCACTCCGAAGAAGGGCAGCGCGACAATGTAGACCTCGGGATGACCGAAGAACCAGAACAGATGCTGCCACAGCAGCGCACCGCCGTTCGCGGCGTCGTAAACATGGGCCCCGAACTTCCGGTCGGCTTCTAGGGCGAGCAGGGTGGCGGCGAGCACCGGAAACGCAAGCAGCGCGAGGATCGAGGTGAACAGTACGTTCCAGGTGAAGATCGGCATCCGGAACATGGTCATACCCGGCGCACGCAGACAGACGATCGTAGTGATGAAATTGACTGATGCCAGGGTCGTACTGATCCCCGACAGCACGAGGCCCATAATCCAGAGGTCTCCGCCGGCGCCGGGAGAGAAGACGGCACTGTTCAGCGGTGCGTAGGCGAACCAGCCGAAGTGCGCCGCGCCGCCGGGCACCACGAATCCGGACACCACGATGATTCCGCCGAAGAGGAAGAGCCAGTAGGTGAGCGCGTTGAGGCGCGGGAAGGCGACGTCGGGCGCGCCGATCTGAAGCGGCATGATGGCGTTCGCGAAGCCGCCGAACATCGGCGTGGCGAACAGCAACATCATGATGGTGCCATGGACGGTGAACAGCTGGTTGTACTGTTCCGCGCTGACGATCTGCAGCCCCGGCCGGGCCAGCTCCGCGCGCATGAGCATGGCCAGCACTCCGGCCAGCAGGAAGAACCCGAACGCGGTGACCATGTAAAGATTGCCGATGACCTTGTGGTCGGTGGTTGTTAGCCATCCCATGAGTCTCACGCCGGCATTGATGCGCTTGTTGGCCACCGGCGCGGCCGACGCGGCTTCCTGCAGGTTCTGCGCCATCAGTTCTCCGTCCATCCCGTTGACTCGATGGTGGAGCCTGCCACCGTGGACGGCCCGTACGACTGGCGGTGACACCTCGAGTTTCACCAGTTCACCGATTTCCGATCGGGTGTCCCAGGGGCCCTGCCGACGTTGTCACGTTGGCTGACCGGCGTGGGATGATCTTCGTGGAGGTCGTATCGGGGAGGGGCCTGCGCGTGTCGTACGTGTCACCGTCGTACCGGGGGCACCGGTACCCGGCCGAGGTCATCTCCCACTGCGTGTGGCTGTACCACCGGTTCCCGCTGTCGTTCCGCGAGGTCGAGGAACTGATGCTCGAGCGCGGCGTGGTCGTCTCCTACGAAACCGTCCGGCGGTGGTGCCTGAAGTTCGGTCAGGCCTACGCCAACGCGCTGCGTCGCCGACGTCCCCGTCCCGGCGACAAATGGCACCTGGGCGAGGTCTTCATCAAGATCAGCGGTGAGCTGAAGTACCTGTGGCGCGCGGTGGACCAGGACGGCAACGTGCTGGACATCCTCGTGCAGAACAGACGCGACAAGGCCGCGGCCAGGCGTTTCTTCCGCAAGCTCCTCAAGAAGACCCGCTCGGTGGCGCGGGTGGTGGTCACGGACAAGCTCCGCAGTTACGGGGCTGCCCACCGCGAAGTGATGCCTTCCGTCGAGCACCGCTCCCACAAAGGCCCCAACAACCGGGCCGAGAACTCCCACCAGCCGACCCGTCAACGAGAACGCGCCATGAAGGGCTTCCGCAGCGTTGGCGGAGCCCAACGGTTCCTGGCCGCATTCAGCGGCATCTCACCCCACTTCCGACCCCGACGTCACCTGATGACCGCCACCGACCACCGCGCCGAAATGACCGTCCGCTTCGCGATCTGGGAGGAGATCACCGTTACCGCCGGCCTGCGCGCCACGGCCTGAGCGCGGAGCCGGAACCCGACCCCAGCACGCCCCGACGCCCCACCAAGCGCCAACACCCTCGACAACGTGACAACGCCCTCGGCACGCCCTGAGGGCCGCCGACGGGCTCCGTCCTGGAGCGTGTGGGTGAGCGCCCCATCTATCGAAAACATCGTTTTCGAAAACTTGAGTTTCGATAGGTGGGGTGGCTACAGTTCTGGTGTCAGCAACGGACGCCGGAGCAGGAGCAGTCATGACCGAGGCACCGGTGGCATCGCGCCGTCGCAAACTCACCCCTGAGCGGGAGCGGGAGCTGCTGCGGGTGACGGCGGAATTGGTCGGTGAGGTCGGATACGACCAGGTGACCATGGCGGCGGTCGCACAGCGGGCGAAGTGCAGCACGGCCACGCTCTACCGGCAGTGGGAGAGCAAACCCCGGCTCGTGATCTCGGCATGGAAAGCCTGGAGTGATCACGGGCGCGACCTGTCGCAGATTGATACGGGCAGTCTGCGCGACGACCTGATGGGCGTCGTGCGGCATCTGGTGGCCGAGGACCCGGACAAGAACACGTTCGCGTCGGTCCCTCCCGCCGTCGCGCAGGACGAGAGCCTCATGGAGGTCGTCCGCGAGATCCTCATCCATCCGACCGTGCGCGACCTGGCCCGGCTGTTCGAGCGTGCGGTGGACAGAGGAGAGATCGCTGCGGGCAACCCGATCATCGATCTGGCGGAGCAGATTCTGCTCGGCCCGTACGTCGCGCACGGCATCATCTACGGCACTCCGGCCACCCAGGAGCTGATGGAGACCATCGTCGACACCGTTCTCCTGCCCGCCCTCACAGCGCAACGCGCCACCGTATGACCTGGTGACCTGAATCCCGGTACACCGGACCACGGCCCCGGCCGGGGTGCAGCCCTGGCCTTGCGCTGTCCGCCTCTGCTGACGACTTTCCGCGCCCGGAAACAGCCTGATGCTGCGACTCGGTCGGCCTCCGTACCGACCGAACACGGCTTCCGCATGACCTACGTCGTGGCGATGCTCGCCGCGGCCCTCGGCCTCCTTCTCACTCTCGCGATCCCGCGCCTCCGACACTCCACCATCTCGCAGAACACCGTGGCCGCTCCGATGGACACCCCGGAATCCGCCCCCACTCACTGACCCCGCCGGGCTGGCCCCGGCCACCACGGCGGCACGACCACACGGCCCTCGGGGGCCCCGGCCGGCCCGCTTCGTCACTCATGCCAGCCCCACCAGCCCCGACAGCCTGCGCCGCAGGCACCCCTGAAAGGATCACCTCGGTGACCACGGCGGAGACTGCGGCGATGCCGAGCGAGACGACCGTCAGGCCGGCGGCCAGACGGACGATCCCTGAATCGTCGCGCATCAGGAACAGCACGATGAAACCTATGGCCGCGACGAACAGGCCGGCGGCGATCACGTTCGGCTTGCCGACGCGAGGGGCAAGCACGGTGGCCAGCGTGATGCCGAGCGGCATCACCAGGAAGGTGGGCAGCGACCACATGGCCGCTTCGAATGGGTCCAGGCCCAGAACGAGCTGCATGAACTGCCAGGAGAAGAGGTTGAAGCCGACCAGCGCAAGCGTGGCCAACGCGTCGATGAGAAGCGGCACGTTGAACCGGCGTGTGCGGAAGAGCGCGACGTCGATCATCGGGTTCCTGCCTACGCGCTGACGTCGCAGGAACGCCGCTCCCACCACGACACCACCGGCGCAGTACGCCAGGGGAAGCCATCCGAAACCTTGCTCCGCCATCGACTTGATGCCGTAGATGACGCCCAGCACGGCCATGAGGGAGAGGAGGGCGCCGAGCAGGTCGAAGCGGCCGGGCCGGGGATCGCGGTACTCGGGCAGCAGAAGAGGGCCGAGGACCAGGAGCAGGACCATGACGGGCACGTTGACCAGGAAGACCGACCCCCACCAGAACCACTTGAGCAGCAGGCCGCCGGCGATCGGGCCGAGCACGGCGCCGCCCGCGAAACCCGCCGTCCACACGCCGACCGCGGTCGCCCGCTGTCGTTCGTCGCGGAACATGTTCCGGATCAGGGAGAGCGTGGACGGCGCCAGCGTCGCCCCGGCGACCCCGAGCAGCATGCGGGCCATGATGAGCGCCTCGGGGCTGGCCGAGAATGCCGCCAGGGCGGAGGCGGTACCGAAGGCGGCGGCCCCGGCGAGCAGCACGCGCCGTCGTCCGAACCGGTCGCCGAGGGTGCCCATGGTTATGAGGAGGCCGGCGAGGAGGAATCCGTAGGAGTCCATGATCCACAGCAGTTGGGAGCTGCTGGGCCGGAGATCGGTCGTGAGGGTCGGGAGTGCGACGAACATGACGGACATGTCCATGGCTGCCAGCACTCAGGGCAGTACGAGGACGGCGAGTCCCACCCATTCTCTGGCTCCGGCGCGCGTCTGTGTTTCGTTCATGCTCTCTGCCTCTGTGCGACGGGTCGAAAAGTACACGCGACGCGTACTCCGTACGCATCGACGGCGTACAAGATACGCACCTTCGATGTTTCCTCGCCATGTCCGCGTTTCCCGTATCGATGGACTAGGCTTTCGTCACACAGTGAGATCTGTGACGAAATGGGGTCGGTGATGGCGTTGCGGCAGACCTGTGAGACGTGCGGGGAGCCGGTGAAGTCCTCGGGGCAGGGACGCCCGAGGCGCTACTGCTCCCGCGCGTGCCAGGCGAAGGCATACAGGGCACGCAGGGCCGGAACGCCGGATGAAGCCCTCCTGGACGGCGACGAGGCATCCCCACTCACCGTGGATCGCATCGTGCGGGCCGGTATCGCCGTCGCTGACGCGGAGGGGCTCAACGCCCTGTCGATGCGCGGGGTTGCCGACGTTCTCGGCGCCGCCACCATGTCACTGTACCGGCATGTGGCGTCCAAGGACGATCTGGTGACGCTGATGGTGGAGGCCGCGATGGCAGACGTGCCGTTGCCCGAGTCACCACCGCGGAACTGGCGTCATGGTCTAGAGCGTGCCGCGTTCCGCGACTGGGAGCTCTACCATCTCCATCCGTGGATCCTGCCGAGGGTCATCGTGTCGACCCGCGGAGGTCACAGCTCGGCCGTCGCGGTGGACAGTGAGAGTGCTTTCGCCGCTTTCGACGGTCTCGCCCTCGAACCCGTCGAGGCGTTCCGGTACATGTTCATGTTCGCCTCCTACGTGCAGGGCGTGGCACTGACCTACGTCAGTGACCTGGAGGCGGAACGGCGAGCGAGGACCGCCGGGAAGCAGACCACGGCCCCTGCCCACGATCCGCTCTCCGACCCGGTGGCCTACCCCCGGCTCACCCGCGCGATGCGTGCGGGGGCCGACCCATGGGCTCTCGACGCCCTGTTCGCCTCCGGACTCGCCGGTGTGCTGGACGGCATCGCAGCCGATCTCGCCAGACGCGGCATCGAAGGCTGAGCCCGCGGGCTCAGGGCGCCGGCCGGCCGGATAGCTCCCCCACTTAAGCCCAGCACCGGAACCCGCTCCTGCCGTTCCGGTACGGGCCTCTCGTCCGTACCGGAACGGATCCGGTCGACGGCACCGGCCAACCGCCAGCCGGCGCATCCGCCCCTGAAGGCACCGGGGCGGCCTGGATTCGCTATCGGACCCGAGCCCTCTCGCGCCAGGAGGTCCTGCGCTACACCGAACCGGATATCGCACGCGACTGGAAGCGGATGACGTTGATCCGGGCCACGGACGTCTCCGACACCATGGACATGGCGTCCATGCGTACTGCCAGCAGCACACCGACATCGAGATGGACACGCTCGCCCCCTACCTCCAGACCCGGCAGCAGCGCAGCCGAGCGGCCGGTCCTCGGGAGTCGGACCGGCAGGAGATCGCCGGGATGCTCAGCGACCCTCAGCCCCCGGAATCTGACGCCGAGGGGCAGCGTTCGTACCGGTGTGGTCAGGGCTATGCCGAGGGCGGGCTGATGGCCGAGGTCGATCAGCAGCAGCTGTTCACCGAGGCGTGCCTGCACGGGCTGAGGGCCAGGCTGTGCGACGACATCGACTCGCTGGACGGCTATCTGCTGCCGCGGGTCGCGGTGCTGGCGCGGAAGGTCGCAGAGGTCCTGGAGGAGCCGCAACTGGCCACCGCGTGACGCCGGACAGTGCTGTGTCGCCGGCCGCTTGCTCTACGTCGTTCTGCGCGTCCGAGCGGATGAGGAATCAGTGCAAAGGACGCGGCCCCATCGGTTGGGCTGGACGACGAGCAGCAGTTGCGGCCGTTCTCGGACGAGCTGGTCGAAGCGGCTTCATCCTTCGCTCACATTGGTGGATCCTTCGCCTGCGGGTTCGTAGGCCGCATCGGCAGCGGCGTCCTGGCGTCCGTAGCCGGACAGCAGCAGCGCCATTGCGTCCTTGCGGATGTCGCTGGCGGTGCTCTGGGAGACGTCGAGCCGCTCCATCACCACGGTCAGCGGTACGGCCTCGTGGTCGATCTTGTCGGCCGGCAGGTCCGGCTGCGCGGCCAGCAGCATGCGTGCCACCCGGCGTGCCGAGCGCTGGCGCGGTGTGAGCCGGGCGTAATCGTCAGCAGCCTCGGCGGCCGCTTCGGCACGTGCGGTGTCCGCCCTCAGCCGGGCGGTGGCCAGGTCCGAGCGCGCGGCCGTGAGCGGCACTGGTTCGGCGAGGCAGGCGCGGAGGTGAGCGACATCGGCCCAGGCACGAGCGACGGCAAGGTCTCCCTGGGCCCAGGCGGCAATTCCCTGGCGGGCCGCTTCGCTGGCGGCTCCTGCGTCGTCGCGGGGAAATTCGCCCAAGTGCCGTTGCCCGGCGACGCGCGCTGTGTCACCGGGGTCGGTCGGGGCCGGAACCCGGACCGTATGGGAGCCCGAGTCGGGGACGGGATGCATACCTCGCCCACCGATCCGGTACGGAAAGAATGTCGGGAGAGGCGGTGAGGTCGCCGCAGAGGAAGCCAAGGGCCGGCCTCCCGGTGACGCTTACGACGGTCAGCGTCACGGTTGCCCCGCACGTCGCGGAAGCGCTGCGCGCGGTGCTCCGCCTCGCTGCATAGCTGCGGGCGCGTTACGCGATGCTGTACGGCCGTGGGCGTCCGCCGATCGACACGTTCATAAACGCGGCCTGGTCGAGGGACCGCTGGACGCCCTCGCGGCTGAAGACGGCGAGCTGAAGGGCGAGGCTGTAGACGGCCATGGTGTGGATGCGATCGCGGATCTCCATGGTGTCCACGACGTCCTGCGTCTTCACCTTGCCGCGGGCCAGGCGCCGGGCGGCTTCGGTGACAGCGAACTCGTGCTCGGCCGACGCGAATCGGGCCACCGCGTCGACCTCGCGCACCACGGTCGCCGGGTTGCAGGGTTGGCCGGTGTCGTTGAGGACCTGGCGGGTGTCGTTGTACATCGTGATGAGCACGCCTCCGGCGTACTCCAGCTGGTCCATCTCCAGGTGCGCGAGATGCTCGACGACTCCGGCACGGTCGCGTGCGGCGTAGGCGCGCAGCAGGTCCAGTGCCCGCCACGCGGCCGCAACAAGGCCCACTACCTCGCCACGCTGGGCGGCAACCGGTGGCAGGAGTTCTACCTCCGCGGCAAGAACCACATTGACGTGGCTCTGTCTGCCGACCGCGCGAACGTGGTGACGGCCTTCGCGTACCTCCAGTCGGCGATGTCCCTGGCGGAGACAGCGCGGGAGTCGGGCGTGGCGGACTGGGACTGCCCGGTGGCGGACCTCCTCTGCAAGTGGCAGCAGGTTTACAGCGGCCTCCACCTCCTCCTGGGCAGCAACCTGGCCCCGGACTCGGTCCGCCAGACCGGCTGATGCTCACGCTGGAGGCCACCGAGCACACCCCACGCACGACGGAGCTGTACGAAGTCGTCGGGGGCGGCGCGGACGGCATGGAGCTGCGCCTGGTGGACATCGCGCCCGAGGGGGCCGAGGGAGGCTGGTATGCCGGTCCGCCCGAGCTGTACGGGGCCGACCCGGTCGAGACGCCGTGGATGGAGGCCGGCCCGGACCGGCTCACGATCACCCGCAACGGCGTCATCGTCCACCAGGGCCGTCACGCACTGGCCCGCCCCGACACCGCCGAACCCCGGATCACCACCGCAGCCATCGACGGAGCGATCGGTTGGGCCGTCGTCCAGGAGCGCCAGTACACCCCCGCCGAAATGAACGCCCTGGAACAGAAGATCATTGCCCGGGGCGCAGAACTTGCCTCCCGCCACAGCCAGGAGCAACAGGCCGAGGCGGAAGGGTAAGGCTGATTCCATTCGAAAAGTCTGAAAGGCCCCTCCGAGGCGAATTCGAGGGACCTTTCAGTGTGCGGTATTTGATCGATGCCGCTATTCAGATGGCGGTGATTCTCGCTCCGTCGGCGTCGCGGAGTGCCTCCCGGTGGCGTCGCCGCCGGTTCCGAGGGTCCGCCGCCCGGTGGGGCGAACGACACCGGCGCCCGGGCCAGGTCCTCCCAGAGCCCACGGGCTCGGGCCACCAACGGATCCATCGACACGGCCTCGATCCTGCCAGCCGAAGCAAGCTGCTGAGCTGGGAATCAACGAGAGGCATCGGCGGCTGTGGCACGGCGGCACTCCATCGACGTCGTCGCGAATGCCTTGGTCCACTTGCGGATTAGCACAGAGCCGGACCTCACCTCAACTGTCGGCGGACGTGGACGCTATAGACTCAAAGAACCCCGTTTGGGAGCTCGTGATCCGGACTGGGGACCGGGGGGACGGCCACCCCAGGAGGACGCGATGTTGCGGCATACCAGACTGACCGGTGAATCGGCGGACTACCTCGACGCCCGCGAAGAGCTACGCCTGGCCGAGATCGACCTCATGCGCCACCGAGAGAAGGTCGCGGCCCAACGACGGGCACTCCCTCAGGGGCCACCCGTCGACGACTACGCCTTCATCGAAGGCCCCGCCGACCTCGACGCCGGCGACGCACCGGCCCGCGAAGTTGCTTTGAGTGAGTTGTTCACCACCACGGACCGCCCGCTGATCGTCTACCACTTCATGTACGGCAAGCTGCAGACCGACCCGTGCCCGATGTGCACCCTGTGGATCGACGGCTTCAACGGCATCGCCCACCACATCGCCCGCAACGCCGACTTCGCCATCGCCGCGGCCGCCGACTTGCCCACCCTCCGACAGCACGCCCGCAACCGCGGTTGGCACCGGCTACGGCTCTTGAGTTGCGGCGACAGCACGTTCAAGTACGACCTGGGCAGCGAGGACAAGGACGGCGAACAGGACTCCACCGTCTCCGTCTTCACCCGCGACGGAGACGGCACGGTCCGCCATTTCTACTCCACCCACCCACGCATGGCCGACGACATCGACCAGCGCGGCATCGACCTCCTGGCGCCCGTCTGGCACCTCCTCGACCTGACGCCGCAGGGCCGCGACGACTGGTACGCGAGCCTCGACTACTGACCCCCGACGACTGGCAGTGCTGGCTCGAAGCATGACAGTGGGGCCCTGCCCGTGGCGGCTGGCAACGGAAGATCACCCAGTCAACCCGCGAAACCCCAGCCCACAGAAAACCTTCCTACACAGACCCACCGACCGGCGATAGCTGTCAAGCAGTCAATAATTGCCTGCTGGATTAGCACTTCGGTTGCAGTCCACATACGCGCGCGTGACTATTGCTGTGAAACCAGTCCCGCAGCATGGCTGTGCGGCGTAGATAGTACGCTTCAGCGCACCACATAAGGGAGTGCCACAATGGCCGGTCCAGCTGGCAACAAGGCATTTACGTTGCTTTCTGCAATCGTGGATGGTGATGCGAGTATTCAAGACAGTGTTGCCGAACTGGAGAGGTACGGAATCGAGTCCACAGGCGACCTTCTCTCAACACTGAGCGAGGGCTTTAGAACCGCGCAAAACGCCGGTGCGGAACTGAACTTTGACAACATCCCGGAGGAGACACCACAGGACCTGGTCAAAGCCATTGTACAGAGGGCCCCACAGGTGCCATTCATCCTCAACGGCACGATGTACGACCCCGAAGACATTGTGCGCTTCAACGGCCAGGAGTTGCACTTCGTGGCGTCGTTGACCGGTGACCACATGCTGGCCGTCGACGATCGGCAGCTATACGCGCGCTGGCGTCAGGTCACACGCCTTGAGCAGTACCTGCAAAACCAACGATTCCTCCCCAGGGTCGACGACGCCTCGACATCCAATACATTGCTTGGCCCACCCAACCCGTTGACCGGCTTCTATGAAGACATCAACTTGGAGGGCCATCTGTTCAACGTGAAAAGAAATTGGGGGCGCACAAGACTGGGCGGCGACAATGACGAAATATCGTCATTCATGATGGTTGGAACCCAGGTAACCGAACTCTTCGAGCATGTGGACTACATGGGCCAGACATGGTCGAAGATCCTGCCATACTCGCCAACAGGTGATTACTACCATGAAGAGCGGAATCTCCACCAATATGGGTGGGGGGATCGCGTTAGTTCGCTAGGGACTTGGTAGATCCCCGCCGCTAGGTTACTGAACCTCTTTCATCCTGAATAGTTGCAGGTCAGCAGGGTGTGGACGGCTCGGACGATGCGGCTGATGCGTCGGGTCGAGCAATGCGCTCTGCGCATGATGCGCCAGGACTTGAGCTGTGCGAAGGCCCGTTCGCCCGGGGCTCGGAGTCGGGCGTGGTCTCGGATGAACTGCTGGTAGTGGGCGGGCTGTTCGCTGTGTCGGTAGTACGGGGTGCAGACAATGGCGCCGGCGCCCTGGTAGGCGCGGTCGGCCAGGATGAGGATCTGCCGGGTCAGGCAAACCTGGACGATGCCGTGGGCACGGGCCGCGGTCAGGTCGTGGGTGCGGCCCGGCGTTGCGCGGGGTCTCTCTCTTGAAGGCTGCGTTGAAGCTCTCCGCTGCGGCGTTGTCCGCGCTGGACCCGATCGCGCCCATGCTCTGCCGTATGCCTTCCGACCTGCAGACTTCAGCGAAGACCCGACTCATATATTGGGCGGATGCGCCCTGGCAGCCATCGGCGTGGACCCATCCGCGGAACTCAGCGCATGACACAGCTCGTCCACGCTCGGTGCGCCGTCCACAGTGCCGTCGGCGTGCCGGTAGATCCGGCACGACAGGCTCGGCGCTGCTCCGTCCCGCCCGAACAGGTCGACGCCGTCGAACAGGACGGTGGGCGAGCCGGCCATGCCCCGTCGGACCGCTTCCGTCTCGTCGTGCACCTCGACCAGCTCGACCTCGGCAGCACGCCCGGCCAGCGCACCCTGGACTCGTTCGTACGCGACCGGAGCGTTCGGGCAGCCGGGCACCGCCAGCACCGTGATCCGCATGGTTCCTCGTCCTTCCAGTTCAGCGCTTCTGCCATCGACGGTAGACCTTCCAGTGCACTGGAAGGTCAGGGACTCGTCTGATGGCATGCGCATCGGAGAACTGGCCGGCGTCAGCGGGGCGCCGACCAAGGCCATCCGCTACTACGAACAAGCCGACCTGGTGCCGGAACCGCCCCGCACGCCCGGCGGCTACCGCGACTACCCGGACGAGGCCGCGACCCGCCTCGCGCTAATCCGGGATGCCCAGCACACCGGACTCACCCTCGCCGAGAGCTGCTCCGCTCTCGCCCTGCGCGACAGCGGACAAGCCCCCTGCGATCACGTCGGCAACCTGATCCAGCAGCACCTCGCCGAGATCGACCGGCGCCTGACCGGACTCCGTAAGACCCAGACCGCGCTGCGCGGGCTGGCTCGTCGGGTCGCGAAAGCCCCCTCGTGCGCCGACACCGACATCTACCGCATCATCAGCACACCGAATCACGACCACGAATAGAGGTCGAACGGCCGCCGAGAATGCGACTCACCGAGACCACGCCTCGGCCCAGGGGAAGCAGGCCGGCTTCGTCGCCACCCGCCGCGAGGGCGTGCGCATCCACTACCGGCTCGCCGGCGACGACGTCGCCCAGCTGTTCGCGCTGCTGCGCAAGGTCGCCGAAGCCCACCAGGACGCCGTGCCTCCCGCTCGTGACGCCTACCTCGGCGAGGACACCATAAACGTCCTGGTGGACGGGGACGGGGCGGGGGTGCGGGTGAGTGGGGCGGCGGGCGGGGTGCTGCTGTTCGGCGAGGAACGCGACCCAGCCGTGCCCGCCCGGTTCGTGCGGTTGCGGGTCGTCGATCCGGAGGGCGCCTACTGGCCGCGCGGGGTCGAGGCGGCCGGGCGGTGGCTGCGCGAGACCGGGAACACCGTACTGCGGGTGCCGTACACCGTCGTCACACCGGAGGACTGGGGCGCGGTCGGCGGGTATCCGCTCGGGCAGTGGATCGCCGACCAGCGCCGCGCCTACACGGCCGGAACCCTGGAAGCCGGACGGGTCGCCGAACTGGAGCAGCTCGGGATGGTGTGGTCGGAGCAGGACGCGGCCTGGGCCGACGGGATCGCCGTCACCAAGCAGTACGCCGCAGCCCACGGCCACTTCCTCCCACCGACCACCGCAACGTGGGAGGGGCATCCGATCGGGGTGTGGGCAAAGAACGCGAGGGCGGCGGCACGCAGGGCGCCAGCCGAGACTCCGGCGAGGACCCTTCTCACCCAGCCTTGCATCACTGCTTGTCACGGCCTTACCCACAGGCAAGATCAAATGAGACGGGACATTGGACGACACCGTCCTGAAAGGTCGTCACGCCGCTGTCTCGCACGCGGGACTCCTGCGGCCACGGCGGCCTGGAGGCCGCCCAGGGCGTGCGCGACGTCGAGTAGCCGGGACATCCGTGACCGGCTGATGCCGGGGCCCACCTCTCTTGGAACTCCCGCACTGCTGACCACGTATTTCCTCACTCAGTGATTCGACGAGAGCCCGTACATGGCGTACGACCCCTTTCACCACAGGGGGAACTGACCGCGACCAAACGTGTGTCCTGCCTGGCCGAGAACCGGAACCGGAACTGGTACATGACAGCGGAGGAGCCACGCCATGAGCACACCCCCGCCGCCCTGGACGTACTGCGCACGCGGCGCGGACCCCACCGCCGATCCCATCGACTGCCGCGGCATCCGCGTGCCCGGCCGCACCGCATGCCTTGCCCACCTGTCCGACACGGACCGTGCCACCTACCTGGCTTCGCTGTCCCCCGGCGCCGACATCGACCACCGCGGTACCCTTTCACCCAGGACCTGCTAGACCAGCTCTTCGGCGCGCTCCGCGACCCCACCACCGGAAAACCCCATATGGACACTGTCCAGTTGAGCCAGGCGCAGTTCTCCGGCAACACCAGGTTCGGCGAGGCGCACCATCTTCCCGCCCACACCCACCGGCTGGAACCGCCACGGAATACGACTGACATGGTGGACCCGCCGACGCATCCTCGCCGAGGAACACCACTGGCGCGCACAGACCGCCGGCCAGCCCGCACCACCCCCAGACCACACCCCCTCGCCCCGCCAGTGGCGCCCCGGCCCGTACCACCCCGACCCCGCCCGAACCCCCGACCCCGAAGACGTCGCCGCCCTCTACCGCCAGCTCCGCAAAGCCTTCGAGGACGGCAAGAACGAACCCGGCGCCGCCGACTTCTACTACGGCGAATGCGAGATGCGCCGCCACGACCGCACCGACACCCCGAAGGGCGAACGCCGCCTGCTGTGGGCCTACTGGCTGCTGTCCGGCTACGGCCTGCGCGCCTCCCGCGCCTTCACCTGGCTACTCGCCGCCATGTCGCTGACCGTGCTGCTCCTCATGGGAGTGGGCCTGCCCACCCATGACCCCGACCCCGCCCTGCACGACACATGGTCAAAGCGCATGGCCTGGGCCCGCGCGGAGAAAGCCACCCGTGTCGCCGTCAACTCGGTGGTCTTCCGCTCCTCCGGGTAGAACCTCACCACCGTCGGCACCTACATCGAGATGGTCTCCCGCCTCCTCGAACCCGCCCTCCTCGCCCTCGGCGTCCTCGCCATCCGCGGACGCATCAAACAATGATTGGCTCGGTGGATGACGAGGAGCAGCGTTTCTCAGGCAGTTCGGGAGGCACGTACGCACTCCAGTGGGCCCGAATGTCGATGAGTCCGGACGGCACCTGCCGGGGCCGGTGCGACCGGCTGCCGTCTGTGCGGCGGCGCACTGAAGCGAGCCGAAGTCAAAGATGTTGGCTACGGGGTCAGGTGTCCGGGCGGGCCGGATCCGTTGCCAGCGTGGATGTCTCCGTGGGCGCCGCCTCCCGTACTTGTCGATACCGGGATGGAGATGCCGAAGTTGTCTGCCAAATCCAAGTCGTACCGGGCGCCGCAGCCGGGCTCGTGTCCGTGCATACGGGGTCGTCCTCTGGCCAGCAGTCAGGCACGGGATCCTCACCGCATCCGGGTCACGGTGAGGGTGCCGTGCTGGCCGGACCCTGCCAGCACCTCCACGACCATGTCCGGCTCCACCCGTGTGTACGGCTCGCCCTCCGCCAGCCGCTCCCCCACCACCACGGCCGCGCCGCTCAAGGCCTCACCGACACGAGCCGCGAGAACAGGCTCCAGGCGTGCGGACACTCTGGCCGGCCCGCCCTCGTCCCCCACCGCCAGGACCAGATGGTGCGGCCTGAGCCGGGGTCCGGTGAACCCCAGCACCAGGGCGTCGACCGTGTCCACGTGCCGAACCTTCACCCACCGGCGCTGACCCGCAGCCTCTGTGGCCAGCCTCTGACCACGCCCAGCGCGAACTGGCCAGCACCCTACGCACCAACACGGACTCCCTCACCGCCCATGCCGGAGAGTCCCTATGGACGCCCACCGCCCACCCCGTGCTCTACCGCGCGGGAGCAAGCCTCCTCAACGCACACCTGCACAGCGCTTCCTCGACGTACTGGGAACACATGGTCGCCGAAGGTGAGCGGCTGCTGGGCAACGAACACCCCAGTGAAGCACAACTCGACCTTGTTCCTCTTCGCCCAGCGGCGGATGTCCTGGCCGGTGTGGGCGGAGAGGTTGGTTGACGCCCCACAGCCGATCGTCGCCGACGGAGTAGCACCCGTGGAAGTAGGTGACGCCGTGGGTGCGGTGGTAGGTCGCCGGCAGGCGATCGGGCTTGCCCTGCTTCGCCCGGCAGGAACCTGCCGTGGGGCGGATTCCGAGGGGCCCGAACTCGTCGAAGGCGAAGACGCGGTCCGGGAAGTGCTTCAGGACGTGCTCGATGCGGTCGAGCTCGGCGTCGCGTTCCGGGTCGGGGGACTCCTTCCAGGTCTTGGTGCGCTGGAAGGTGATGCCGCGGCGCCGGAGCAGGCACCGTAACGCCTCGCGGCCGATCCGGATGACGCGTCCGTGGACTTTCCGCAAGTAGGCGGCGAGTTTGCGGACCGGCCAGCGGGTGAAGGGCTGGCCGAGCCTGGTGGGGCGGGTGGTGGCCGTCTGGATGACGAAGTCCTCGTCGTCAGGGGTGAGCAGGCGGGGACGGCCTCCCGCCCATCGAGGGTCCAGACAGGCCAGGACGATCTCGTTGAACCGGTGGATCACGTCCCGCACGGTGTCCTCGTCGGCCTGCACCAGCCGGGCGATCACCGGCACCCGGTTCCCGCCCGCCGACGCCGGCAGCATCATCGCACGCCGGTAGCGAACCGAACTCGTGCTGCCCCGGCGCACGACCTGCTGCAACTTCTGCCCCTCCCGGTCGGTCATTCTGCGCACCCGCACAGGCTCGGCCACAACACCTCCAACGGTCGGAACGGACGTTGCCGCCCATCCAACCGCTCCAACCGACACCCCGGCGAACCTTCCCGGTCAGAGCACTAGACGCGCTCCAGCGCGCGGTGCGGACGGGCTGGGAGTTCCACCACTACGGGGTCATCGGGCCGGATGGTCCCGGTCTGACGGACCACGGCCATGACGCCGCATTTGAAGGTGAACTCGTCAGAGAGCGGGTCCAGGGCGAACATCTCGCCCAGAAGACCTGTCTGGAAGTCGTTGATCTTCGAGCACGGGTTGCGCAGTCCGGTCACCTCGACCGCCGCGTCGGCTCCAAGCCGCAGCAGGGACCCGGTGGGCAGGCCGAGAAGGTCCACCCCGCGGGTGGTGATGTTCTCGCCCAGCTGGCCAGCGGAAACCTCGAAGCCCTTGAGCGCAAGTTCCTCGAAGAGCTCTTCGTGCATCAGGTGGACCTGGCGCAGGTTGGGCAGGTCAGGCTCGTAGGTCATGCGGAACTGGTGGCGGATCGTCTCGCCCGCATGGACATCCCCCTCCACACCGAGGCCGGCGAGCAGGGTGATGGAGGCGTGGTTGGGTTTGCTGAACGAGTACAAGGCGTTGCGGCTCACCGCGGTGATTCGGCCTGCAGTCACGACCCCTCCAGGGCGGTCTGGGCGAGGACCCTCTCGCGCAGGGCGGCGAGGCCGGCCTGGAAGGCGGCCAGGACCTTCAGGGCGTGGCCTTCATGCACGGTCAGCTCCACCGCGACCTCACCGCCATTGCTGATCAGCAGCCGCGCTGTTCCCACACTGTCCATTTCCAGCATCTCTCCTTGCCTCTACGGACGATCCCGCACGCAGCCTCAGACCCTACGCACCCACACGACCCGATCACCACAGACGCACGACCACCTGAAGCCGCCTCACTGGACGGATATCTGCCGCTGCGGATCGCGGCAAGCTGAAGGACGCCGAGGTCCTGGAAGAGTCTCAGCTGACCACGCTGTGACGCCGGACGGCGCAGCGTTTCTGGAAGATGCGTTCCGAAGGGGCAGTTCCTCGTCCGCACGGCCGCCGGTTCCGAGGGTCCGCCGCGGGGACGGCGGCGCAGCCGGGCGTGTGCCGAGTACGCCCCGGGCACGCAGTTCATCGAGGTCGGACAGGCGCTCTCCGGGGAGAGTGTCGAGCAGGTCGGCCTGGGCGGCGCGGATGCTGGGCGCGGGGGCCTGGGGCCGGAGCCAAGGGCACGGCGGACGGTCACGCCGGTCATCGTACGGGCAGCGCCTCACCGACCTGCTGGCCGCCGGGCTCCCGTGCAACGGGGTGCCGGCGTGGATGCCGGGATCGTGGTCCAGGGGCAGCGTGGCCCTGGCCTGCGGTGGTCGGGCTTGTGGTTGGCCTGCGCCGGCCCGTGGTCGCGCGAGTTTCGTGCTTGGTTGGGGGGAAGGTGTGCTGGGCCGTTACGGTTTCAGTAGAGCTGACGGTGCGTCGGCTTCTCGGCTCTTCAGTCTTGAACTGCTCTGTCCATGTGGTCTGTTGCGGGAAGGTCGGTGAGCTTGGTGGCTTCGGCGGGGGTGGCGCGGGTGTGGGTGTGGGTGACGGCGGTGGTGGCGTTCCTGGGGACGGTGGGGTTGGTGTTGGTGGCGGTCCTGGCTGATCTGGATACGGCTGGTCAGGCTGCGAGCGTGGTGGGCTCGGTGGTGACGCTGGTGGCGTTGCTGGTGTCGGTGGTCGCGCTGTTCCGTGGTGGTGGATCCGCAGGTGGGCGTCGTGTGCGTGGTGGTCGTGGTGCGGTGGTGGCCGGTGGTGACATCACGGGCTCCGCTCTCGGGAAGGACTCGAAGGTGACCGGTCCCCGCACCCCGTCGAGGAGGGGTTCCTCGCGGCGGGACGGGGATGATGTGCGGGCCGGGCGGGACGGGGTGGCGGCTGGTGGCGACATCACCGACAGTGCCCTGGGTGAGGGAAGCGAGCGGTGAGCCTGTTCCCTTGGGCCCGTCGCGGAGGCAAGCCCGGCAGCTCTGGAGACGGTGCGACTCCCCCAGCAACAGGAGCGGCGCGCCGGGTGTCTGCCGGGGCGGGTTCGGTTGCGGCGGGCGGGGCGATCATCGGTTCTGCGCTGGGTGACCACAGCCGGGTCACGTATGTGGATAAGCAGTACGTGGTGCAGAACGAAGTGCCGGTGGGGTGGCCGGTGGTGGTGGGGACGGTGCCGGTGCTGGCGTCCGCGTTCCAGCCGCGGGAGGTGCTGCGTCAGGCGGTCGACGAGGCCCGCGGGCACGGCCGGAGCGTCGTGCTGGCGAGTGATACCCCGCACGGTGAGCCGTCGCAATCCGGTACGCGTGCGTCTGTGCAGGTGATGTCGGGCGGTGGCGGGGTGGGCAAGTCGCAGCTGGCCGCCGCCTACGCCCGTGAAGCGGTCGAAGGCGGCGCCGATCTGGTGGTGTGGACGTCGGCGACCGATGTCCAGCAGGTTCTGAGCGTCTATGCGCAGGCCGCTGCGCTCGTGCAGGCGCCCGGCCGTACCGGTGGGGACCTGGAAACGGACGCGCGGGCCTTCGTCAGCTGGCTGGCGGCCACCGACCGGCGGTGGCTGGTCGTCCTGGACGACATCACCGATCCGGAGACGATCGTGCCCTGGTGGCCGGACAGCCAGCGCGGCACCGGCTGGACCCTTGCCACCACCCGCCTCAAGGACCCGCGCCTGACCGGAGGCGGCCGGGCCCGCATCGACGTCGACGTCTACACCCCGGCCGAGGCAACCGGCTACCTCACCGCCCGCCTCGCCCACGACCACAAAGCCCACCTGGCCGACCACCGGGCCCCGGCCCTCGCCGAGGCACTCGGGCACCTGCCGCTGGCGCTGGGACACGCTGCCGCGTACATGCTTCGCGAGAACACCCCCTGCAGCGCCTACCTGGAACGGTTCACCGACCGCGCGGCCCGTCTGGACGAGCTTTTGCCGCACTGGGCGGACACCGAACGCTACGGACGGCAGGTCACCACTACCCTGCTCCTCGCCCTCGACGCCACCGACCAGGACCCCCACGGACCCCTGGCCCGCACCACCCTCCGCATCACCGCCTACCTCGACCCCGCCGGACAACCCGCCGCCCTATGGACCACCAACGCCTTCCTCGCCTACCTCACCCAACAGCAGCGCGCCGCCGTCCCGGCCTGGCGGAACCTCGGCCTGCGCCGACGGCGCAGAAGCGCGGCACGGGCCGTCACGGGTGACGAGGCAGCCGCAGCGCTGCGGCTCCTCGACCGGTACGGACTGATCACGTACGACTCCACCGACAACCTCCGCGCGGTGCGTATCCACGCGCTCACCGCCCGGGCCGTACGCGAAACCATCCCTCAGGACCAGCAGCCGGCGACCGCCGTAACCGCCGCCGACGCCCTCGTCGAGATCTGGCCAGACCCCGACCACACCCAGCGCGAACTGGCCAGCACACTACGCACCAACACGGACTCCCTCACCACCCATGCCGAAGGCGCCCTGTTCCAGCCAGACACGCACCCGGTGTTGTATCGAACCGGACAAAGCCTTGGCGAAGCCGGCCAGGCCATCGCCGCCCGCGACCACTACCAGCGCTTGGCCACCAACCGCCACCGCCTGGGCCCGGACCACCCCGACACCCTCACCGCGCGGCACGAGTTCGCCTGGTGGCAGGGGGAAGCGGGGGACGCAGCCGGCGCCGTGATGGCCTTCAAACAGCTTCTGGCCGACCGAAGGCGGGTGCTGGGCGATGACCACCACGACACCCTCACCACCCAGATCGGTCTGATCCGCTTCCGGGGGGAGTCGGGGGACGCGACCGGCGCTGTGACGGCCTTCGAACAACTGGTGGACAACTGGCAACACGAGCTGGACGATGCCCGCCGCGACGCTAACCGCCCCGCGTACGTTGACGATTGCGGCGGAGCGTGGGGCCTCACCGCCCTGCGGATTGAGCAGAAGATCGAGCAAGGGTGGCGCGACCGGGTGCGGGTACTGCACGACGACTCCCGAATCCTCACCACCCGGCATGAGCTTGCCCAGTGGCAGGGAGAAGCAGGGGACGCGGCCGGCGCCGCCAGCGCGCTCGCGGAACTGCTCACCGACCGGCAGCGGGTACTGGGCGAAGACCACCACGACACCCTCACCACCCGGAACAACCTCGCCACCATGCGGGGACGGACGGGGGATGCGGCGGGGGCCGCGCAGGCCCTCGCCGACCTACTGGATCACACGGTGCGGGTGCTGGGCGAAGACCACCCCCGCGCGCGGATGGTTCGACACAACCTCGACCACTGGCGGAGGGAAGCGGAGGGGACGCCGGACGTACGTAACGACCGTTCGTGAGACACCAAGAACGCCTCAATGATCCGCAAGCCGCGACTGTCACGCAGGCCGTGTACGCGCCTACGTAACGCTCACCCTCTTCTGCGGCTGCCCGCAGGGCCAAGCCCTCCGGCCGGATGAGCCCGCACGGCGTGCCTCGGGGGCAACAGCCGCCCCAAGGCACGCCATGACTGTCCGAAAAGACCTCGGCGAGGTCCAGTGGCGACGGGCCGTCACGGCGCAGCCTCGGCGGGCATCTGACGGACCTGAAGTCTCATATGCGCCCCTCTGGGGCGCGAACGCGAGTTGCCCCGGGCCTTCTCTTGGTAGACCCGGGGCAGCTGACAGCGCTCAGGAGGCCGTACAAGGCGGTTCTAGGCGGCGAACCCGGTGTTGGGGACGTACTCGTACTGCCCCCACTGCGACCCCAGGTCGACAATGACGTCCTCCCAGGCATCGTCCAGGCCCTGGTGATCGCCGGCTGCCCAGGCTTCGACGATGCGGTCCCAGCGTCGGACGTTCATCGTGCGGTACTCCACCAGCCGCTGAAGCGAGCGCGGCACCTGAGACTGGTTCAGCGGGTGGATCTCCACCCGCGTCCCGCCAGCGGCGTTCAGACGCCGCAGGAGATACCGGGCGACGTTCTGGCGACGCACCTGACGGTAGGCGGCGTCGATGCGCTCCAGGTTGGCCTTCGACAGCCGGCGCCGCTCCTCCAGCCACGCCTTCAACGTCTGGTCGGTCACTGTCAGCCCGGCGTCCCTGGCCGCCCTACGGCTGTGGTCCGTCCTCGTCAGGTAGTGCAAGCGGGCCACGGCGTTCGCGCTGTCCTCAACCGCCGCGGCGCGGGCCGCACCTCAACACAATCACTACGTTCGTGATGACCGACATCACTCGGGAGGGAGTTCATGGTCAAGCCGACTAGGCCCAAGGACATCGAGCACGCCCGGGGCCTCGTCAGCGGGGAGACCACCGACCTTCCCCACCCGATCACGCGGATTCTCAAGCGGCAGGCCCCCTACAACCCGCGCTGGAGCTACCACAACAACCCCGACATCACGGAATTCTTCGACCAGGCCTTCGAAGTCTGTGACGCGACCATCCCGTACGTCGAAGACAACCTCGACGAAGCCGGCGGCGCCTTCCTGCCCGGCCTGGTCTGGTGCGACTGGACCTCGCGCCTCATCAGGGAAATCCCTGCCCCGTAGGTGACCAACCAGCCCGGCCGGCGCCGCCTAGCGGCGGAAAGGCAGCCGCCCGGTGGTGTCTACCCGTGGATGGCATCGATGGGTTGGCGGTGTCAGCCGGCCTCTCGAACCGTGGTGGTTCGAGAGGCCGGCTGGGGTGGAGTCAGGCGGTGGTGATGCGCCAGTCGGCGACGTTGCCGGTGCGGTTGTAGTAGGCGTTGGTGCACACGTCGTACTTGCCGCCGGTGGGGCCGTGACCGTTGGTCTCCAGGAAGCCGCCGTTGCCACCGTAGGTGTTCCAGAGGTGGACGGTGTCGCCGATGTGGACGACGGTGTCCTGCGGGGTGGAGGTCTGGGCGAAGATGCGCCACTCGGCGGTGCCGGTGCCGCGGTCGGCGTTCTTGGCGGTCAGGACGTCGTACTTGCCGCCGGCCTTCTTCTGGGCCTCTGTGGCGTGCCCGTTGGTGTCCAGGTAGCTGCCGACCGAGTACAGGTTCCGCAGGGTGATCAGATCCCCGCTGGCCACCGGTGTGCCGGTTGCCTTGCCCTGCGCGGAGCCGATCTCCCACGTCCCTGTCCCGGCACCACGGTTCGGGCTGTCTGCGGTGGAGACCCCGTAGACGGCCCCGTTCGCGGAACTCGCTCCGTTCGTGTCGAGGTAACCGCCACCCCCGGTGCCGTATCCGTTCTGCAGGTGGACCCGGTCGCCGTACTTCAGTGCTTCAGCCATGAAAGAGTCCTTCAATCCTGAGGAGGTGAGTATGCGGAGCCGCCCGCGAGGCAAGCGGCCCGACCGATCATCCGCACCCCGCACCCCCGGGCGGTGGGCTTCTCGTACCGGGCCACCCGATCGAGTGGCACACCACGGAGCCCATGACCGAAAACAGGCACTGACCAGGCTGAAAGAGCACACACGGCACGGCGGATGCTGGACGCGCGGCCGACCGTCCCGTCCCCTCGGCGACCGGGGCCATGGCCAAGGCGCGTCGGGATGAGCTGGACGCGATCGATCCGGGGTGGTGCCCGGTGCGGGACACCAGGTGGCAGCGCTGCTACGACTGGTCCAGCACCACGTCCAGGCCGGTGCCACGCTTCCCACAGCCGACGGCGACATCGTCGTCCAGGGTGAGGACATCGGGCGCTGGGTCACGGCGCAGCGGATCGGGTGGGAGCAGCTCCTGCCCGTACAGCAGTGGCTGCCGGAGAACACCCTTGGGCTCCGGGCGGCCGGGGATGGTGTGCGGCTGGTGAGGCGGACGCAGGACACCATGTGGGCCCTCAACCTCGCGGCAGCACGGCAGTTCCACGCCTGTGAAGGACACCTGAGAGTCCCGCGCAAGCACGTCGAGCACCCTCTGGAGACGGAAGACGCACTGTCAGGCCGTCAGGGCGGCGCCGACGGGCCTGTGGTGGTCAAGCTCGGCACGTGGCTGGACAACGCCCGCAAACGCGCCGCGAAACTCCCCGAACAACGCCGGGCAGACCTCGAACAGGCCTCTCTTGTCCTGTCCCAGGTAACCGTGGGCCTGGTGGTGCTCTGACCTGCGGTGTTTACGGTTGAGTGGGACGAACGGGCTCCCCCTGTCCCAGGTAACCGTAGGCAGCCGCCCCTGGGGGTGTGCATCGCGAAAGTCCACCGACCGGCCTGGCGTTCCTGGTGGGGTGAGCCTGGCGGGATCCCACTGGGCCCGGCGCGCCGGTGCGCTGACCTGTGCCGGCTCACCTGCATAAACACCCGACGCCACGAAAAGTGGGTGCAACAGATACCGGAGGAGAACCCGTGGGGCATGACGCAACAGGTGCCGCAGGAAATTCTGGCTCCGGGACATCGGCGGGCCCAGGGCACGGTCGCTATGCCGACGCCGACCGCCCCCCCCTGAGGCCGCGGGGGTGCCTCCGGCACCACATGCTGGAACAACCGCCGGCGGGCTACCGACCTCAAGCAGGATGCCTGCGGTCAGGAACCCGCCGAGAACCGGCAGGGCGGCGAGGCAGACCCCTCATCCGACCTGCCGGTGGCCTGCGGCGGAGTCAGCTCTTGAGGAACTCCAGAAGGTCCTGGTTGAACTTGTCCTTGTCGCCCGGCACCAGGGCGATACCGTGGGAGCCGCCCTCGTAGACCTTGAGGGTGGCGTTCGGGATGATCTTCGCGGACTTACGGCCGGTCGCGTCGATCGGGACGACCTGGTCATCGTCGCCGTGCACGATCAGCGTCGGCACGTCGAACTTCTTCAGGTCCTCGTGGAAGTCCGTGGACGCGAAGGCGTCGACGCAGTCGACCCCGCCCTCGATGGTCTGGGCCATGGCCATGTACCAGAAGGCGTCCTTGTTGCCCTGGGTGACCTTGTTGCCGTCCCGGTTGGCGTTGAAGAAGCCGACGGCGGTGTCCTTCCAGAACTGCGAGCGCTCCGTCAGGATGCCCTTCTTGATGTCGTCGAAGACGCTCTGCGGCACGCCCTCGGGGTTGTCCGGCGTTTGCAGCATCAGCGGCGGCACTGCGGAGAGCAGGACGGCGGACTTGACGCGGTCGGTTCCGTGGCGGCCGATGTACCGGGCCAGTTCGCCACCACCCATCGAGTGGGCGACCAGGGTCACGTCGCGCAGGTCGAGCTGGGTGATCAGGTCATGCAGGTCGTCCGCGAACGTGTCAAAGTCGTACCCGTCATACACCGGCGTTGACCGCCCGTGACCACGCCGGTCATGCGCGATCCCCCGGAAGCCTGCGTCCGCCACGGCCTTGAGCTGGTCCTGCCAGGCGTCACCGTTTAGCGGCCAACCGTGGATGAAGACCACCGGCCGTCCGCGGCCCCAGTCCTTGTAGAAGATCTCGATACCGTCACGTGTGGTGCAGATGGGCATGGCGTGCGTCCTCCTCCTGGTCTGCGACAGCCCGGCCACGGCGTGGCAGGGCACACGATCTCGCGCGATCACCGCCAACTGCCGTGGTGCGTGCGGCGACGTGCGACGCCTTTCGCTCGGCCCCCACAGATCATTCTTCACAGGCCCGGAGTGCCTGCATTTCGACCCACGCGGGAGATCCCGGTATGCGGCCGGGAAGCGGAGGACACGAAGCCGGTCGGCCACGCGGAGAGTTTCCCCCCGTGTGCCCTGGGCCCTCGAAGGGGACGGGAGGTGGCCGATGGTCCACCTGGAATGGGTCGCAGTCGCCGCACGGAGTTCGTGCGCTTCCTGATCTGCGGGGCCTGCTGCGAGAGCGGCCTCCCGGATCCGGATACTGGGCGGCCCCGGGCGGTCTCGGCCCGGGGGGGGTGCCCCTATGTCTTTGGTCAAGCTGGTCGGGTGTGAGTTCGGGGCGTCTGGAACGATGTGTCCGTGCATGCTGATGATCAGGTTG
>NZ_JBIATE010000044.1:0-37759 GCF_042891445.1 Streptomyces sp. NPDC001890
CCGGGGGGGCGGGGTTTGTTCACCCGGGGGGTGTGGGGGGGGGGGGGGGGGCGCGGGGGTGGGGGGGGGGGGGGGGGGGGCGCGGGGGGGGGGGGGTGGGGGGGGGGGGGGGGGGGGGGGGGGGGGGGGGGGGGCGCCGGGGGGGGGGGGGGGGGGGGGGGGGGGGGGGCGGCGGGGGGGGGGCCCCCCCCCCCCCCCCCCCACGACTGCTTTTCACAGCCCGAGGCGCTGTGCGGCTGCCGGATCGACGGCCTGTCCTGCCTGTAAGAGAGCGCGCAGACGTCAAAGGCGTCCTGGCCTGTGAAAACGCGTTTTCCATCAGGTTCTGACGATCTGGCACCCAGTTCTCAGCATCGTGCACCCAGTTCCTGAGATCCGGGCAGGCAGTTCCAAGGATCGTGGTGCCCATGTCCTGAGAACCGTGACCACTGCTGCAGGAACTGAGTAGATTGACGTCACGTTCATGAGCAGACGCCATTTCTGGGCGGCCACGGCCGTGGCGACGGATGGACGGCACGTCGACCGGCACGTCCTGGAGGCGGGGTCCATCCACTTGGTGCTCATGTACGTTAAGTTCATCTGGTCGGCCCACAGGGTCGCTGCTCATGTACATCACAGCAATGCCCATTCAGGGGAGGGCCCGTTGGGAGCGGTACGCAGACTGGTCGATGCCGACACGGGCGAGGCCATCCCCTATGCGCCCTACGCCTTCTCCGGCGAACACATCCAGGTCGACAAGGCCAGGGTCGAAGCGATCACCGAGAGCAAGGAATTCACCCCGAGCCAGAAGTTCATGGTGCTGTGGTGGATCGGGGTCTCCCCGCAGGGCATGGCACCGCTGAGAGCCACCGGTGCGGACATCGCCAAGAAGGTCGGCATGACCGCCGATGCCGTGGGCAAGATCAACCGGAAACTCCTCAAGCGGCGCATCCTGATCGAGCGCGGACGCATCGGCAACTACAGGCTGTACCGCATCAGCCCGTACATCGCCTTTCACGGACCCGGGATCGAGCAGCGGGAAGCGATCAGGACGTGCAACCCGCCGGACATCCCCGGCTTCGACAACACCATCCCTTCGCTCTGGGAGGCCCAGTGAACAACGACGACAAGCAGAGGCTCCTGGACGTCCTCCACCGCACCGTCGGCATGACCGCCAACCAGCGCCTGGTCGTCATGCTCTACGCGATGCACCCCACCGACCGCGCCGGTGCCGTCATCGAGACCGGCGCCAACCTCGCCAAGCTCGTCGGCATGTCCCCGACCGTCTTCTCCCGGACCCGGCGCCAGGTCATCGAGGCCGGCTGGCTGGAGGAATCCGACCGGCTCGCGCACATCAGCTACTACCGGCTCAGCGTGAAGAGCACGGGCGAGGACGTCGTCGTCCCCCTGCGCCGCGCAACCTGAACGGCTCCCAGGGGCAGAGCTCATGTACGTGAGGTCAATGAGTACCGATCCCGGGACCGGTGCTCATTGACCTCACGTACATGACAGTCGGCATGTCGCCCCCCTGTGCTTCCGCCCAGGCGCCAGGGGCGGTGGGGCTACTTCTTGCCCTCGCTCAGGGCCTCGGTCACGCCAGGTCGTCGCGTGTCACGAGCCGGTGGACGACCCGCCAGTCGCCGCGTGAGCGCGCGAGGGTGTCCTCCATGACGCACACCCGGTGCACCCGGGCCTCCCCGCCCTTCGGGGTCAGGTACACCAGCGCGTACGCACGGGTGCGCAGCGTTCCGTTGGGCTGTGGCTGGACATCGACCATGCCCAGCCAGTGGCGCAACTGTTCGCCGCTGCGTGCCTGCGCCTCCTTGTTGCGCCGCACGTTCGCGGCGAGCTCCTCCCGGCCCCGTACCGGCTGCGGCAGTGTCGGTACGTCGAACACGGCGTCCGGGGTGAACGTGCCCGCCCACTCCTGCGCGGCGAAGGAGTCGAACAGCTGCATCTGGTGGGCGTAGAACTGCTGGACCTCCGCGTACAGCAGGCCGAACTGGCCGGGCTGCTGATCCAGCGGGCTCACATGGTGCCGCTCGGCGGCGAGCACGGTCATGGGCTGACTCCGTTCCGTCGGTTCCGGACAGCTTCTGCCCCGAAGATCGAGCGGCCTTCGAAGATTCCTCAAGCGCCCCCGCCAAGGCTTTCGAAGCGTTCACCCGCTTCGGGAGCCAGGAGGACAGCACCATGCCGACGTTCGTGTACCCGAGAATCCGGCTCGACGGCCTGCTTCGGCAGGCCGCGGTGCGCGACCCGGCGGGCTGCGGCCTGCGCACGGCCGCCGGCCCGGTCACCTTCGCGGAACTTGACGACCGGGCCGACCGGATCGCCGCCTACCTCGAAGACACCCTCGGCCGCCGCGGCGCGCGCGTCGGCGTGGCCAACACCCTCGACGCGGTCTTTCCCGCCGCGTACTACGGGACGGCACGCAGCGGGAACACGGTCGTGCTGGTCAATCCGCTGCTCAGGGCGGAGGGCCTCGAACACGTCCTGGCCTCGGCGGCCGTCGAGGTGGCGTTCGTTCCCACGGCCACCGCCGAACTGCTGGTGAAACTGGCCGACCGGCTGCCCGTCCTGCGCACCGTCGTCGTCACCGACGCGTCCGAGGGGATCGTGCCCTCCGACGCCGTGCCGCTCCGGGCCGCGCTGGACTCCGTACCCGGCCGGCGGCCGCTGCCCGCCCTGGCCACCGATCTCGACGCGGACGTCTGCGTCCAGTTCACGACCGGAACCACCGGCCGGCCCAAGGGGGTCCGGCTCAGCCACCGCAATCTGGTCGCCAACGCCGCCCAGACCGCCGCCGCCCACCACCTCGGCAGCGACTCCGTCACCCTCAACCACCTGCCGCTCTACCACGTCATGCACCTCAACTCGGCGATGTACGCGGGCGCCGAGCAGGTGCTGTGCGCCGACCCCGACCCGTGGGCCTCGCTGCGGTACGCGGCGGAAGCCGGGGCCACTCACTACTACGGGCTACCCGCGCGCCTGCACCGCCTGGCCCGGGACGAGCGGCTCCTCGCGGACGGGGGCGGGGCGCCCGGCGGGCCGCGGCTGACGGTCGTACTGTCCGGCGGCACCGCGCTCGCGCCCCCGGCCGCCCGGGTGCTGAGCGAGCACATCGGCGTACCCGTCGTGCAGGGGTACGGGATGGCCGAGCTCTCCCCGCTCTCGCACTGCCAGAGCCCGTACGGGCCGGGGACGACGAGTGCGGTTGGTGGGGTTGGTGGCGTTGGTGGGGTGGTGCCTGGCACCGAGTGCCGGATCGTGCACCTCGACACCCGCCAGGTGCTGGGCGCCCGCGCCACCGGCGAGGTGCAGGTGCGCGGGCCGCAGGTGATGGCCGGGTACCTGGACGATTCGGGGCCGGCCCCCGTGGACGCCGACGGGTGGTTCTCCACCGGGGACGTCGGCCACCTGAACGACGACGGGCAGCTGTTCCTCGTCGACCGGCTCGGCGACGTCTTCAAGCACGACAACGAACTCGTCTCGCCCAGCGCCGTCGAGGCGGTCCTCCGGGAGGACCCCCGGGTCACCGACTGCATCGCCGCCGGCTGGCCCGACGACGTCCACGGAGCGGTGGTCTGGGCGGGCATCGTGCTGCGCGACCCGGCCGCTCCCGGTCTGACCGCGGTGGTCGACTCCATCGTCGAACAGGCCAACGAACGCCTCGCACCGTACGAACGGATCCGCCGCGCCGAAGTGCTCGAAGCGGTGCCGCGCACCCCCGTCGGAAAACCCGAACGGCGCGTGTTGCGCCAGCAGTTGATCACCCGTGCAGCCGAGGAGGTCGCCGTATGAACCCCGTGGACGACCGTGTACTCGTCGTGGGCGCCGGGCCGGTGGGGCTGACCGCGGCCCACGAACTGGCCCGACGGGGCCTGCGCGTACGGCTGGTCGACGCGGCCCCCGGGCCCGCGGCAACCAGCAGGGCGGTCGCGGTGCACCCGCGCACGCTGGAGACCTTCGACCAGATGGGAGTGGTGGAGCCGGTACTCGAACGCGGGCGCCACAACCGGGCGTTCACGATGTACGCCGGGGGAAGCCGGCTGGTCCGGCTGAACGCCGACTACCGGACCATGCCGACCCGCTACCCGTACACCGTCATCATCGAGCAGACCCGCACCGAGGAGGTGCTGCGCGCGGCGGTGGCCCGGCTCGGCGTCTCCGTCGAATGGGGCGTCCGGCTCACCGGCATCACCCAGGACCGGCACGGCGTCCGGGCCGGTCTGGAGCACGCCGACGGCACCACCGAGGCGTACGACGTTCCGTGGCTGGTCGGCTGCGACGGCGGCCACAGCACCGTACGCAAGGAACTGCGGCTGCCCCTGATCGGCGAGTCCAGCGAGACCTGGGAACTCGCCGACGCGACGGTCACCACCGAACTCCCGCAGGACAGCATCTACTGGGTGCACACCGGCGGGCAGGCCCTGATGATGGTCCCCTACCAGGACGAGGGACGCTGGCGGCTGCTCGACACCGCGCCCCGCCCCGGCGCCGATCCCGCACAGGCGGCCGCCCGCTTCGGCGCCAAACTAGGTGCCGGCCTCGGCCACCGGGTGACCGTCGGCGCTCCCGGCTGGTCCTCCGTCTTCACCTTCCAGCAGCGCATGGTGCCGCGCATGCACGACGGCCGCTGCTTCGTCGCCGGGGACGCCGCCCACGTGCACAGCCCCGCCTCCGGGCAGGGCATGAACACCGGCATCCAGGAGGCCTACAACCTGGCCTGGAAACTCGCCATGGTCGCCCAGGGCCGGGCCGGACGTGAACTGCTCACCACCTACGACGAGGAGCGCGTCCCCATCGGCAGGGCGCTGCTCGGCTCCACCCGCACGGCTACCTTCCTGGTCCAGTTCAAGAACACCCTGGCCGGTGTCATGCTGCCGGTCGTCTTCGGCGTGGTGCGCCGGGTGCCACCGCTGCGCCGGGCCATCCAGCGCAAGGTGCTCGGCGGGCTGTCCGGGCTGCGGATCGGCTACCCGAACAGCCCGCTCACCACCGCCGGGTCCGGCCGGGGAATCGCCCCGGGCAGCCGGGCCGCGGCGGCCGTCGCCGCACGGCAGCCCGGTGACCCCGGGGCGGAGGAGCTGCGGGCCGAACTGCGCGACACCCGGTGGACCCTGCTGTACGCGGCGGGCGGCGGAGCGGAGGCGGACCTGGTCGCGGCGGACACGGCCCACGCCCACGCGTCCTGGCTGTCCGTGCGGACGATGCGCGCCGTCGGTGAAGCCACCGGCCCCGATCCGCTGGACGATCCGCGTGGGCGGCTGCGCGGGGCGATGGGCCTGGGCGCGGGCGGCTGGCTGCTGATCCGTCCCGACGGCTATGTCGCGAGCGGTGGCGCCCGGCTGACCCGGCACGAACTGGAGCGGGCCCTGTCCCCGCTCGGCGCTCCCGTCCGGTCCGGGAGTGAGGCCCCGCTCGGTTCTCCGGTCCGGTCCGGGCGTGAGGCCCCGCTCGGTTCTCCGGCCCGGTCCGGGCGTGAGGCCCCGCTCGGTTCTCCGGCCCGGTCCGGGAGTGAGGCCCCGGATCGGGTCCGTGCGCGGCGTGGTCTCCAGCACTCGTCCGGCGTTCCTCAAGCGGTTCCGGACACGGTCGAGGTCACGACCCAAGAACTGGAGGCACCCCGATGACGGCATCGATGACGGCATCGACGGCGGCACCCGAGAGCCCGGTGGCGCTGGTCACCGGCGCCACGAGCGGTATCGGCCTGGCGGTGGCCAGGGACCTGGCCACCCGCGGACACCGGGTGTTCCTGTGCGCCCGTACCGCCGAGGCGGTCGAGGAGACCGTCGCAAAGCTGCGCGCCGACGGCCTGGAGGTGTCCGGCACCGCTGCCGACGTGCGGTCCAAGGAGCAGGTGCGGTCCCTGGTCGCGGCGGCCGTCGCGACGTACGGACCGATCACGGTCCTGGTCAACAACGCCGGCCGCAGCGGCGGTGGTCCGACCGCCGACATCAGCGACGAGCTCTGGTACGACGTCATCGACACCAACCTCAACAGCGTCTTCCTGCTCACCCGAGAGGTGCTCAAGCACGGCGGGCTGACCGAGGCAGCGGCGGCGGGCGGCCACGGGCGGATCATCAGCATCGCCTCCACGGCCGGCAAGCAGGGTGTGCTGCTGGGCGCCCCCTACTCGGCGTCCAAGCACGCCGTCGTCGGTTTCACCAAGGCACTGGGCAAGGAGCTCGCCCCGGCCGGGATCACCGTCAACGCGGTCTGCCCCGGGTACGTCGAGACGCCGATGGCCGAGCGGGTGCGGGCCGGTTACGCGGCCGCCTGGGACACCACCGACGAGGACGTGCGGGAGCGGTTCGAGGCGAAGATCCCCCTCGGGCGCTACTCGACACCCGAGGAGGTGGCGGGGCTGGTCGGCTATCTGACGACGGACCTCGCCGCTTCGATCACGGCCCAGGCGCTCAACGTCTGCGGCGGGCTGGGCAACTTCTGATGACGACCGGGAGGCCGACGATGACGACCGGAAGGCCGGGAGACCGACGATGACGACCGGGAGGCCGACGATGGCGGACGGACGGACGGCACGCGAGGGGCGGACCACGCACGGCGGGCGGACCCACCGCACGGTCCACGGGACCGAAGTGGCGGCACCCGCCGGGGTGGTCTACGGGTTGATCGCGGACGCGACCCAGTGGCCGCTGTACTTCCCGCCCAACGTGCATGTGGACCGGCTGGAGTTCGACGGCACGCACGAGCGCCTGCGCATGTGGGCGACGGCGAACGGCCGGGTGAAGTCCTGGACCTCGCACCGGGTACTGGACGCGGTGGCCCGGCGGATCGAGTTCCGCCAGGAGACCCCGGCGGCCCCGCTGTCGGCTATGACCGGCACCTGGATCGTCGAGCCGGTCGGGGCCGAGACCTCGCGGCTGACCCTGCTCCACGACTTCTCGGTGGCCGGCGACCGTCCCGAGGACATCGAGTGGGTGAAGCGGGCCACCGACACCAACAGCCGGGCCGAACTCGCCGGGATCGCGGCACTGGCCGCGCAGTGGGCACGGCTGGACTCGCTCGTGCTGTCCTTCGAGGACTCGGTGACGGTCGACGCCCCGCCGGAGCCCGTGTACGCGTTCCTGGAACAGGCCGCGCGGTGGCCCGACCGGCTGCCGCACGTCTCGCGCCTCGACCTCACCGAGGAGCCGGGCGGCGTCCAGGTCATGTCGATGCGGACGCTCACCGCCGACGGTTCCTCGCACACCACCGAGTCGGTCCGGGTCTGCTTCCCCGCAGCCGCCCGGATCGTCTACAAACAGACCGTCACCCCGGCCCTCATGTCGGCCCACACCGGCGTCTGGACGGTGGCCCCCGGCCCCGACGGGACCACTGTCGCGACCTCCCGGCACAGCGTCGTCCTCCGGGAGGAGGCGGTGGAACGGGTACTGGGCGAGGGCGCGGACCTCGCGAGTGCGCGGCGGTACGTACGCGAGGCGCTCGGCCGCAACAGCACCGCGACCCTGACCCACGCCAAGCGGTACGCGGAGTCTCCAGCAGGTTCTCCAGCGGGTTCTCCAGCAGTCCTCTAGCGACTGCGGACAGCATCTGTACAGGATCCAGAGAGGGTATGGACGATGGCCGTCGAGCGAGTGCACCGCACGCAGTACGCGGTCGATGTGGCAGCGCCGGCCGGCGTTGTCTACGGGCTGATCGCGGACACGACACAGTGGCCGTTGTTCGTGCCGGCGAGCATCCATGTGGAGCGGCTGGACTTCGACGGCTCCCAGGACCGCTTCCACATGTGGGTGCTCGCCAACGGCCAGGTACGTTCCTGGCTCTCGCACCGCACACTGGACACGGCCCGCCGCCGCATCGAGTTCCGGCAGGAGACGCCCGCCGAGCCGGTCAGTTCGATGGGCGGCGGCTGGACCGTGGAGCCGCTCGGCCCCGACCGCTGCCGGTTGAGCCTGGAGCACGACTTCACCGTCGCCGGGAACCGTTCCGAGGACGTCGCCTGGGTCCGGCGGGCCACCGACACCAACAGCCGGGCCGAACTGGAGCGGCTGCGGGAGACCGCGGAGCGCTGGAACCGCCTGGACGACCTCCTGCTGACCTTCGAGGACTCCGTACGCATCAACGGCCCGGCCGAGCTGGTCTACGACTTCCTGTACCGGATCGCCGACTGGCCGGACCTCATGCCGCACGTGGCCCGCACCGACGTGGCCGAGCCGCGGCCCGGCGTCCAGCTCACGGGCGTGGACATCCTCTCGGCCGACGGGGCGACCCACACCATGGAGGCGGTCCGGGTCTGCTTCCCGCACTCGGGCCGGATCCTGTGGAAGCACACGCGTCCCTCCCCGCTCGCGGACGCCCACACCGGCGAATGGTCGGTCATCCCCGACGAACGCGGCGTCCAGGTGATCGCCCGGCACAGCGTGCTGCTGCGCGAAGAAGGCATCGAGGAGGTCCTCGGCGCCGGCGCGGACCTCGCGCGGGCGCGGGCCCATGTACGTGAGACGGCGAGCCGGTTCAGCCTCGCCACCCTGGAGTTCGCCGGGCAGCACGCCGAGACGGCCGTCCGGACTCTCTGAGAGCCCTCGGGTGACCTCTGATCGGGGGTGCCACCGCCCGATCAGCGGCCATCCGGCAGGCTTCGAGCACCACGTCAGCGCCATGTCAGCGCCACGTGGGCGGTGCGTGCACACTCGGGTCGTCCCTTCGTGCCCTCCGGAGCCGGGTCCGGTGCGCCGGGGCGCGGGCACCATCGGAGACAGGGGGACCGGATGACCGGCAGCATGACCGTCATCATCTCCTCCGGCATGCCTCCCGCGCTCGAACTGCGCGGCCCGCTCGACCCGGCGGCACTGGCACGGGCGCTCGCCGAGCTCCCCGCCGGGTGCACGCCCACCCTGCGCAGGCACACCGCGACCCACCACACCCTGTACCTCTCCCCGCGCCACCTGCCCGCGGGTGCCCTCGGGGACCTGCTCACCGCGTTCACGGGCCCGCCGGGCAGCACAGCGGGCAGCGGTGCCTCCGCTGAACCGGTGCTCGCGCCGCCGCCCGGCCCCGAAGAGCCCTCGGTCCCCCCGGCGCAGGGGGAGCCGGACCACTCCGCCACTGCCCTCTTCCCGGCGTCCCCCCGGCAGCGGGAGATCCTCCTCGACCTGATGACCGCCGCCCCCGGCACCGCCCTGTACGTCGAGCAGCAGCACTGGCGCTGGTACGGGCCGCTCGACACCCGGCGCTACCGGGCCGCCTGGGCATCGGTCGCCGACCGCGAGGCGGTGCTGCGCGGGTCCTTCGCACGGGCGGACGCACCCGACGGTCCCAGGGTCGCGGTGCACCCGAAAGCCACCCCGCGAGTGGTCCGGCACCCCTACGGCTCCGCCGACCGGCAGGCGCTGATCGGCAGCGAGCGGCTGACCGCCTTCGACCCGCTGAAGCCCGGACCGCTCCGGGTCCTGCTCATCGACGAACAGCCGGGCACGATGGGACCGGTACGGGTCGTCGTCACATACCACCACGCCTTCGTCGACGGCCCCAGCGTGCGCATGCTGCTGCGTGCCGTGCATCGCGCCTACCTCGCCGACGGTCCGCCCCCCGGCGGGCAGCGCCGTCCCGACCTGCGCGACCACCTCGACTGGCTGGACCGTCAGGACACCACCCCGGCCCGCGAGTTCTGGACCCGAGCCGCCCCGCCGGCCGGCGCCGCCACCCTGCCGCCCAGGCCGTCCGGCACCCCGTCCCGGCCGGGCCACGGACGTACCGGTCAGCGGCTCACCCCCCACGAGACGGTCCGGCTGCGCCACTGGGCCGGTGACATCGGCGTCACCGAGTGCACCGCGCTGCACGCCGCCTGGGCGCTGCTGCTGCACCGGGCGTCCGGCCGCACCGGCCCCGCCCCCGTCGCCTTCGGGATGACCGTCTCCGGCCGGGGCATCCTGCTCGACGGCGCCGCCCTGCTGCCCGGACCACTGCGCAATCCGCTGCCCCTGAGCACCGAGGTCGACCCGGCGATGCCGCTGGCCCGGTTGCTGACCGAACTCGGCGAGCGGGCCATGGACATGGCCGCGTACGAGTGGGTCTCCGAGGGCCAGGTGCACGCCTGGAGCGGCCGGCCCGCCGAGGACCGGCTCACCGGGACGGTGATCGCCTTCGAAGCGCCCGCATCCTCCACACCACCCACCTCCTTGGCACCACCGGCCATCGGAGACCCGCTGCGCAACGAGTTCGACGCCCAGGACATCCGGCTGACCCCGCCCGAGACGGTGCCGGCGGACACCGGGGTGCCGCTCTCCCTGACCGCCCACCACGACGCCGACGGCGGCCTCGTGCTGACAGCGGTGAACGACCGGAAGCGTCTCGCCGACCCCGACGCGGCGAGGGCCCTCGCCCAGACCGCTCTGCTGCTACGGGAGTTCCCCCGGTTCGTCGCGGCGGGCACACCGGTCGCCGAGGCCCTGGCCCTGCTCGGTCCCGCCGCACCCGCCCGGACGCGCCGCCCCGGACCGGTGCCGGGCCCCAGCGTGCTGCGACCGGCGACCCGGCCCGGCGCGGGCACTGTGCTGCTCGTACCGCCGCCGGACGCCCCGGCGGGCTGCTACGACGAGTTGGCCCGGATCTACCCCGGTCCGCAGACCCTGCTCACCGTGAACGGGACGGTGGACGCGGCGGGCTGTCTGGCCGCGCTGCGCCCGGCCCTCGCGGCGGCCGAACCCGTCACGTTCGGCTGCTACTCGGGCGGCGGCGCCCTCGCCTACGAGGTCGCCCAGCGGATCGCCGGGCACGGATGGCTGCCGCCGCCGGTGGCCATCGCGGGCACCGCCGCCGCTGCCGGATCCGACGCGGCCGCTCTCTCCCGCACCCTCGCCGAGGTGGCCGGCGACCGCTGACCGTGCGACGCGCGGGCTGCGGCGGTCCGCGGCTCAGGCGCGGACCGGGGCGCCGTCGGCGCGTTCCAGGTCGAGCGGGAGGTCGCCCCGGGAGGTGATCCGGAGCTTGCGGTAGACCCGGGTCAGGTGCTGCTCGACCGTGCTGACCGTCAGGAAGAGCCGGGCCGAGATCTCCCGGTTGGTCAGGCCCTGCGCGGCCAGGGTGGCCACCCGCTGCTCGGAACCGCTCAGCCGGGCCGCCGAGGTGCCGGGCCGGTCCTTGTCCGCGCCCGCCTTCCCGGCTCGGCCCGCGCGGCTCTCCGCCCTGGCCCTGGCGGTGCCCGGCGCCGTCACCAGCGGTGCGTCGGGAAGGATCTCCTGGCACAGGGGCGCCGCGCCGGTGTCCTTCGCGAGCTGCCAGGCCGAACGGATCATCACGCAGCCCTTCGACGAGGAGCCGTCCGCCTGGAGCGTCCGGCCCAGATCCGCCATGGCGCGGGCCGTCTCCACCCGGTCGCCGGAGCGGTGCAGCTCGTCGATCGCCTGGGCGAGGACCGTCGGCCGCTGCTGGGCATCCCCGGCCAGCGCCCGCATGCGCAGCGCGAGACCACGTACGTGCGGGCGCCGCGCGTCGGCCATCGCGAGCTGGCGCAGGGCCAACTGCTCCGCCCGGTGGTCCTCCCCGAGGCACAGCAGCGCCCGCGCCGCATCCGTACGCCAGGGCAGGAACGCCGGCCGGTCCACCCCCCAGCTCTCCATCAGCCGGCCGACCTCCAGGAAGTCGGCCAGTGCCGCGTGCGGCTGATGGAGAGCCAGGTGGTGCAGTCCGCGGGCGCGCAGATACGCCAGTCCGTGCAGGCTCATCAGCTGCCGCCGGGGCAGCTGCCGACCGGTCAGGCGGGATGCCTCGGTGTACTGGCCCATCTCCGTGCACGCGCGTACGACCACCGCCGTCGGCGCGCAGACGAAGGTGCCATGGCCCTGCGCGGGGAGGGCCGAGAGGGCCGCCGTCGCACGGGTGTGGGCGCCGCGCAGGTCGCCCAGGCGCAGCAGAGCCTCGGCATGCAGCGTCCCGAGCACGGCGCTCCAGCCCGGGGCCCGGCACCGGTCCGCCTCGTCGAGCAGACTGCGGCTCCACCGCACCGCCAGGTCCGGCTGTTCGGAGCAGAGCAGCGACGTCACGGCCTGGGCGAGCGGCGCGAGCGTGGCATCCGTCAGCCGGGCCGACCGCAGCAGCCGCTCCGCGGCGCCGGGCGTGGTGTCGACCATCGCGTCCAGGGGCGAGGCGCCCGCCTGGTCGGTACCGGTGCCGAGGATCAGCTCCGCCGCGTCGGAGACCCGCCCCTGGGCCAGGAGCAGTCCGGCCAGCGGCTGTTCGTGCCCGGCGGCCGGGCTGCCGGAGCGCACCGCCTCCAGCAGCGCGTCCACGCGGCGTTCGGCCGCGGCCGGGTCGAAGCGGGACGTGATCTGGGCCAGCCGGATGCGCAGTGCGGCCCGTACCTGGTCGTCGGTGCCGGTTTCGAGGGCGAGTTCGAGCAGCCGCGTCGCCGCGCGGGCCTCGCCCTGTACGAGCGAATCCTCCGCAGCCTCGCGGAGCACGTCCACGTCCCAGGGGTCGTCCGCCGTCACCACGTCGTCGGAGGCCGCGGCGAGCAGCAGTTCCGCGACCGCCGGGGCCGGGACACCGTCCTCGTGCAGCACCCGTGCGGCCTGCCGGAGCAGCCTGCCCCTGGTGGCCGGACCGGCCTCCTCCAGCACCGCGTCCCGCACGGCCGGGTGCCGGAACCGTACGCCGTCGAGGCAGAGAAGGCCGGCCGCCCGCAGCGCGGCGAGGCCCCGGTTCGCGGCGGTGTCCGTCAGGTCCGCCGCCCGCGCGGCGCGGGCGGGGGAGGCGTGGTCGCCGAGCAGCGCGACGGCGCGGGCCACGGCGGTGGCCACCGGCCCGGCCCGGTGCACGCAGGCGACGACCGCCTGTGCGAACGGACCGCCGGGGGAGGGGAACACCGCCTCGCCGTGCGTGTTCCCGGCCGGGAACGTGTCCGCGTGCTCGGTGGTCAGGGCACGCAGCAGCAGGGGGTTGCCTCCGCTGACGCGGTGCGCCTCCTCCGAGGTGAGGCCCTCGCAGCCGTCCAGTTCCAGGAACCGGGCGGTCTCTGTCCGGGACAGCGGACTGAGCCGAATCCGGCGGAAGTGGGGCTGGCGCATCAACTCGGTGGTGAACAAGGGGTCCTGCGACGGCGGTTGCGGTGAACCGGTGAGGACGACGAGGACCTGTGAACCTCGGGCGTGACGTACGAGGTATTGGAGGTGGCGCAGGGATTCGGCGTCCGCGTGCTGCACATCGTCGACGCAGAGCAGCACCGGCCGGTCGAGGCTCAGTTCGCATACCCGGTCGCAGAACTCCCGTAGATCCGCCACCCGCGAAGGCTCGTTGCCGGAGTTCCTGTCGGGCAGCCGGAACCCCGGTGTCCGGTGGACGAGTTGGCGCAGAACGCCCCACGGGATCTGCTGCTCCGCCACCGTGGCGACGGCGGACAGGACCAGGGCACCGGCCGCAGCGGCCCGCTCGGCGACGGTGTCGGCCAGGGCGCTCCGGCCGCACCCGGCGGCGCCTTCGATCAGGACGGCCTGGGAGCCGCCCGCAGCGCAGTCCGCGAGCGCCGCGTCCAGGACGCCGATCACCGATGTTCTGCCGACCAACCGCATACTCGCCCCTGTTGATGAAGGTCCACCCCTATCCGGGACAGGGTGAAGTCTGCGCCTACAGGGGTGGTCGAGCCACCGCTGAGGGCGGGTAGGGGTCGGGTCAGGGGCAGGGCTCGGCGCACATGAGACCCGCGTCGCGCATTTCCTCGACCCATATGTCGAGATCGGCGCGCGCATTCTCGGGCGCGGTATTCCACAATTCGGCGAGCAGGCGTGCGGCGGCGCCCGCGTCGCCCTCGTGCTGGCGGAGCGCGATCCACATCGCGGCGCCCACCGGACCGCACCAGTAGCGCATTGTTCCCACCGCTGATTCCGCCAGGAGTTCCAGGCGACCGGCGGCGTCCACCGAGGCGACACTCACCCCGGGCATCGGTCGAACAAGCACGGACACCTCCAGTGCCGGGGTCCCCCGGAGACACTTTCCTGAGCGTCGGTTCTCTGCAACCGATCGAGTAAGCCTCAAGTTATTTCGGAACGCCCGCCAGATCCATGACGACGGCCGCACTCTGGGGTTCGCGGTACCCGCACCCCCTATGCCGGCAGGCCCCGGCGCGCCCGGGATAGGGGGCGTGGGGGCGTGCCCCGGGCCGGACCGCCGCGCTTCCGGCGCACGCGTCACGCCCCGGTCCACCCGTCCCGGGCGGACGCCGGCCGGGTGCGGATTTCCGCCGGGACAGCGGCCGGATTTCGTCCATCCGCAAGGAATCAAAGGAATGGGGGATCCGGAAATCCGGACCACTTCACCGGACCGAATACCCCCGGTTCCGTGGGGGGTACGGAATAAGCAGGAGTTCTGTCGGTTATCCGTCCGGTCGGAATCCAGGGAAGCCGGGCGGCGTAATGCGAGGCCGCCACGTCATGCGCCGGAAAGTCCGGAGGCGCCGTTCGCACCGAACCCCGGAAATGCGGAGGAACCGTCCGCACCACGCCCCGGAAATGCGGAGGAACCGTCACGACCCGCCCTCCGGACCCCGCCGGAAGGGGCCTTCGCCCTCCGCCGGATCACAGTGCTTCCTCAAGCGGGAGTCGAGCGCTCTTCCGGGGTTCCTTGAGCCTTCTCGCCGAGCGTGGCATCCGCAGGGCGGTCCCGCCCCGTACCCGTAAACGGCATCGCTGCCGTGGCCGACCCGAGGAGCCTCACATGGTGACCTTCGTCAACAAGCTGACCGTCCACGGCGACATCGACGAGTTCCTGGCCGTCAAGGACCGGCTGACCGCCTACATGAGCAGCCAGCCCGGATACCTCGGCCACGAGGGCCTGCGCAGCCTCGGCGACGAGCGGGTCTTCCTCGAACTCGCCGTCTGGGAGGACCCCGCCGCCCACCAGCGGGCCGTGCGCAGCGAGGAGTTCCAGGCCCTGGTCAAGGACCTCGGCCCGCTGGCCACCCCCGAGCCCGGTCTGTACGAGACGGTGGAGGCGGCTCCCCGTGACCGATGAGACCCCGGCGCTGCTCGCCCGCCGGTGCCGGCCGCCGACCGGCCCGGCCGCCGTGACCGTGCTCTTCACCGGCGGCGCCGGAATCCGGCCCGGCCTCGGCCGCGAGCTGTACGGCGCCTTTCCCGCCTTCCGCGCCGCGTACGACACCGTGCGCGGCGCTCTCGACCACTGGCTGCGGCTGCCCCTGGCCGCCGTGGTGTTCGCACCCGAGGGCGGAGTCGACGCGGCTCTGATCCGCCGGTCCGAATTCGGGCAGCCGGCCCTGTTCGCCTTCCATGTGGCGGTCTTCCGGCTCTGGCAGTCGTGGGGGCTCCGGGTCGGAGCGGTGTCCGGCCACGGTGCCGGAGAGATCGCCGCGGCCCATGTGGCGGACGCGCTGAACCTGGCCGACGCGGCCCGGCTCGTGACCGCGCGCGGCAGGCTCGCCCCCGTGCACCCGGCCGTGCTCGCCGGGGACTTCGCCGCCACCCTCGACTCCGAGGCGGCCTTCGCACGGGCCGCGGCGGACAGCGCCGTCGCACCGCCCCGGATTCCGCTGGTGTGCGCGACGACCGGCCGGAGCATGGGACCCGGCTCCGCACCGGGCCGGCAGCCGTTGTCGCCCGGATATCTGCTGAGTGAGGCCCGCCGGATGTCCCACACCGCCGACGCGGTAAGGACCCTGGTCCGGGCGGGTTTCCCCCGTCCGTACCCCTGCGGGCCCGACCCCGCGGACACCCGTCCGGGCCGTGAACTGCGCGCCGTACTCGGCGTCGCCGGCCGGATGCGCGCACTCGGCCGGGAACCGGGCTGACCGGAAGCCGGGGCGACCGGAAGCCAGGCCGACCGGAAGCCGGGGCGACCGGAAGCCAGGCCGACCGGAAGCCGGGCCCGAGGTGCGGCTTCCCACCAGCGTCCCCGGCCCGTCCCCGGCCCGTCCCCGGCCCGTCCTCGGCCCGGCTGTAGGCCGCCTCAAGCGGATGTCGAGCGACTCTGGCGACGCTGATACTCCCGTACTTCCATACATACCCGTACTCCCGCGCGCGGCTGCCGCGTACTGCCGCGCAACGCCCACGCACTGCCACGCACCGCCGTGCACCGCCGAGCACTGCCACGCACCGCCGTGCACCGCCGCGCACTCCCGCGCAGCTTCCGCGCACAGGGGCGGGCCCGCCCCCGCGGCGACCGGGCGTGCCGGCGAAGTGCCGCCCGGCCGCTTCGCGGACATGTTCAGCCCCCTCCCCAGGACTGTCCCGTGACGAAGGAGCTGTTCCACGCCACCATGGCCACCACCCAGATCCACGCGGAACGGACCGCCGGGCGTGCCGCCGAGGAGACCGGCGTCCTGCGCCGGGCCGCCCGGCTCGAAGCTCTCCTCGGCGACCCCTACGACCCCGCCAACCCGCACGGCCTCGGCGCCCTCTTCGCCGCCGACGAGCGCCACGAACCGCCCGCCGCCACCGAACGGCTCCTCGTCGAAGCGGGGCTGGGCGCCGAGTTCGTACCCGCCGAGTTCGGCGGCCGGCTCACCCGCGCCGACCTGCTCGTCAAGGTGCTGCGCCCGGTCTTCCGCCGCGACCTCGCGCTCGGCTTCGGAGCCGGTATCACCTCGCTGTTCGCCACCTCCGCCGTATGGGCGGCCGGTACCCCCGGCCAGCGGCGCGCGACGGCCGAGTTGCTGCTCACGGGCGGCCGTGCCTCGATCGTCCACCACGAACTGGCCCACTCCAACGCCATCCTGCGCGACGAGTTCACCGCCCGGCCGCGACCCGGCGGCGGCTTCACACTGGCCGGCCGCAAGGACGTCATCATCAACGCGGCCGTCTCCGGGGCCTACGTCGTCTACGCCCGGACCGACCCGGCCCGCACCCCCCTCAGCCACTCCGTGCTGCTCCTCGACCCCGACGGCCTCGGCGCCGGGATCAGCGCGCTGCCCCGGATACGTACGGCGGGCATGCGGGGAAACCTGTTCTCCGGGGTGTCGTTCACCGACTGCGACGTCCCGGCCGACGCCCTCGTCGGCCGGCCGGGCGAAGGCGTGGCCCTGGCGCTGCGCACGTACCAGGTCAACCGCTGCGTCATCGCCGGAACGGCCGTCGCCGCCGCCGGTACGGTCCTGCACTCCGCTGTCCGCGCCGCCACCGCCGGCCGCAGCCGCCCCATCGCCCGCCGCCGGCACAAGCCCCTCGCCGGGGTCTTCGCCGATCTGCTCGCCTGCGACAGCATGGCCACCATCGCGCTGCGCGCCCTGAGCCTGCTGCCCGACCGCACCCACATCCTCGCCGCAGCCGTCAAATACGTCGTACCCGACCTGCTGCGGGAGAGCCTGGAGGAGCTCGCGAGCGTCCTAGGTTTCCACGGCTACGAGCACGGCACCCCCGAGTACGGTGCGCTGGACAAGCTCTCCCGCGATCTGCCCGTGGCCGGTCTCGGCCACGCCGGAACTGCGGCCTGCCAGGCCGTGATCGTGCCCCAGCTGCGCAACCTCGCCGAACACGCCTGGTTCCGGGACGAGGAACCGCCGCCCGAGCTGTACCGCTCCGGTACCTCGCTGCCCCTGCTCGACTACCGGCTCCTCGGCATCGCCGGAGGCGGCGACTTCCTCGCCGCCTCCCTCAACGGCGCCGCCACCCGCCTGGCCGACGTACGGAGCCTGGGCGGCCAGCTCGCCGTACTCGCCGATCTCGCCGAGGCGTTCACCGACGAACTGCGGGCCCTGCGCGAGCGCTGCCGGGCCATCCCGCCGGGCGCCGCCGCCCTCGCCGACCCCGCCTGGTGCGTGCTCAGCGACCGCTACTCCCTCGTCCTCGCGGCCGCCGCGATCCTCGCCACCTGGGAAGGCCAGGACGGCAGCGACCCCTTCCTCGCTGCGCCCGCCTGGGCCGTACTCGCCCTCACCCGGATCGGCGGGCGCCTCGGCATCCCGATGCCGGAGCTGCCCGACGACTGCCGCACCCAGGTGCTCGACGAACTCGTACGCCGCTACCGCACCGGCCTCAGCTACGACCTCGACTCCACCGAACTGGCCCTGTGACCGGCCCGAGGAGGCCGCCCATGGAGGCGGAAGCCGTATGCCCGGAGGCGGAAGCCGCCCGTCGCATCACGCCACCCGTGCACGCCACCGGCCCCGCGGGGCCCTGGCACGAGGTCCGGGAGGGGCTGGCCCGGCGCGGCAACGCATCCGTGTTCACCACCTGGGGCGAATGGCTGCCCGCCGCCCTCGCCGACCCGGTGCTGCGCCCGCTGCTGGGGCGGGACTGGCCGCGCTACCGGCAGACCGCCGACCCCGTCCTGCGGTACCGCTTCGTGGCATCCCGGCTGGCCGTCAAGTACACGGCCGCCGCCGCGCTCGGCACCTCGCCCGCCCAGCTCGACCTGGCGTACAAGGTCGGCGGCCGGCCCTACCTGCGGGGCTTCGACCAGATCGACCTGAGCCTCACCCACACCGACGACCTCATCGCCGTCGGCATCAGCCGCACCGGACGCATCGGGATCGACACCGAACCCGTGGACCGCAGGCTGTCGTTCGAACTGCTCCAGGACCAGGTCTGTACCCCGGCGGAGCGGGACACGCTCGCCGCTCTCCCGGAGGCGGAACAGACCGCGGGGATGCTGCGGCTGTGGACCCTGAAGGAGGCCTACACCAAGGCGCTCGGCCAGGGCCTGCGGCTCGACTTCTCCTCGTTCGGCTTTGCCACCGGAGGTTCTGGCTCCACGGGATCCTCCGGCTCCACGGGATCCTCCGGCGCCATGGGATCCTCCGGCGCCATGGGATCCTCCGGTGTCGCCGGATCCTCCGGTGACACCGGCCTGCTGGCCCCCGACGGCACCCCAGCCGCCCATGGCGAGTGGGCGTTCGGCACCTACCCGGTGCTCGGCCGCTACCTCGTCAGCATCGCCTGCCACGACACCGGCCTGGACACCTCCCGGGACACCGCCGCCGCCACCATGCTCGACGAGGGCTTCATGTCGATGGTCTCGGGACTGATCGGAGCGGAGGGCGGGGCGGAAAATTCTGTACCGGAGCCGTAGGCGTTCCCGTGCGTTATTCGAGTCCGGCTGTAGCGCCTGCGCCGATGCTGGACGACGCGACACCGGCCGGAACCCGGTGCCTCTGTGTCGAAAGGGCCTCCATGAGCATCGTCGAGGAAAAACCGCTGAAGACCGCGCCGGCCCCGGAACCCGGGAGCATGCGCCCGGCCGCCGCGGGCCGCGACGAGAACCGTGTCGCGACCATGCGCGAGCGCACGGCCGAACTCCACGCCATACAGGCGCTCGCCGAATCCGGACCCGGAGAGCGGGCCACCGCCGCACAGCACGCCAAGGGCAAACTGACCGCCCGGGAACGCATCGCCCTCTTCTTCGACGAGGGCACGTTCAACGAGGTCGAAGGGTTGCGCAGACACCGCGCCACCGGCTTCGGCCTGGAGGACAAGAAGCCCCACACCGACGGCGTCGTCATCGGCTGGGGCAAGGTCCACGGCCGCACCGTCTTCACCTACGCCCACGACTTCCGCATCTTCGGCGGCGCGCTGGGCGAGGCCCACGCCGAGAAGATCCACAAACTGATGGACCTCGCCGAGGCCGCCGGCGCCCCCGTCGTGGGCCTCTGCGACGGCGCGGGCGCCCGCATCCAGGAGGGCGTGACCGCGCTCGCCGGATACGGCGGGATCTTCCAGCGCAACGTCCGCAACTCCGGTGTCATACCGCAGATCTCCGTGATCCTCGGCCCCTGCGCAGGCGGCGCCGCGTACTCCCCGGCGCTCACGGACTTCGTCTTCATGGTGCGCGGCACCTCGCAGATGTTCATCACCGGCCCGGACGTCGTCCAGGCGGTCACCGGCGAGGCCGTCAGCATGGAGCATCTCGGCGGCGCCGACAGCCACGCCGAGTCCTCGGGCGTCGCGGCCTTCGCCTACGACGACGAGGAGAGCTGCCTGGAGGACGTACGGCACCTGCTCTCGCTCCTGCCGCAGAACAACCGCGAACTCGCCCCCGCCGGCGACCTCGACGACCCGGTCGACCGCCGCAACGAGAGCCTGCTGGACCTGGTACCGGCGCAGCCGAACCGCTCGTACGACATGCGCGACCTGATCGAGGAGATCGCCGACCACGGCGACTACTTCGAGGTGCACAGCCAGTGGGCGCAGAACATCGTGTGCGCCCTGGCCCGACTCGGCGGCCAGGTGGTCGGCATCGTGGCCAACCAGCCGGCCTGCCTCGCGGGCGTCCTGGACATCCACGCCTCCGAGAAGGCCGCGCGATTCGTGCAGTTCTGCGACTCGTTCAGCATCCCGCTGGTCACCCTGATCGACGTCCCGGGCTTCCTGCCCGGCGTCGACCAGGAGCACAACGGCATCATCCGGCACGGCGCCAAGCTCCTGTACGCGTACTGCAACGCGACGGTGCCGCGCATCTCGCTGGTGGTGCGCAAGGCCTACGGCGGCGCGTACATCGTCATGGACTCCCGCTCCATCGGTGCCGACATCGCCCTGGCCTGGCCCTCGAACGAGATCGCCGTCATGGGCGCCGAAGGCGCCGCGAACGTCATCTTCCGCCGGGAGATCAACGCCTCCGACAATCCGGAGGAGACCCGCCGGCAGAAGATCAAGGAGTACCAGACCGAGCTGATGCACCCGTACTACGCGGCCGAACGCGGCCTCGTCGACGACGTCATCGACCCGGCCGACACCCGCGCCCGGCTGATCTCCACCCTGGACATGCTCCGTACGAAGTACGCCGAGCAGCCCAGCCGCAAGCACGGAAACCTGCCGCTGTGACCGCCGTCGGGAGCAGGACGCCGGCCATCACCGGGAACGGGAACCCTGTCGTCGCGCTCACCTCCGCGTCCGTGCGGGTCTCCAAGGGGAACCCGACGGCCGAGGAGGTCGCCGCCCTCGCCGTGCTGCTCACGGCCCGGATCCGGCTGGCGAACGAGGCACGGGAGAACGAGGCACGGGAGCAGGAACGGACCTCCTCCGTCGCGCCGGTCCGGGCGCTTCGTCACCGCGGGCCCGCCCCGTTCACGCCGCCGGGGGCATGGGCCTCGTGATCACGGGCCCGGACTCCTGCCCGGCGAGGGAGTTCCGGGCCGTCCGCGTCCGTCGGGCGGTTCCGCCGTACTCCAGGCTCTGCGCGCCGCCGCTCGCGGCGGCCGCGAGTTCGTCGATCCTGCGCAGCAGGGTGCCCTGCTCACGGGAGAGCTCGTCGACGCGCTCCCGCAGCCGGGCGACCGTACCGCCGAGATCGAGCAGGGCCGCCACATCCGAAATGCCGCCGGGGGCGCTGCTGGGTGTACCGCCCGACGCGCCGTGTGCCGGGCCGTGCGGCGGCGGTGTCGTCCCGAGGTCCGCGAACGGCGAGTGCCGGATCGTCGCTTCCATCCGGGCACGCAGGGCCGGGCCCGGCTCCACGCCGAGCGTGTGGAGCAGGACCTTGCGGGCCCGTTCGTACACCCCGAGCGCCTCGGCGGGCCGGCCCGCCAAGCACAGCGCAACCATCGACAGGTCGTAGAACCGCTCCCGCAGCGGATGCTCGTACGTCAGCCGTTCCAGCTCTCCCGTGACGTCATCGAGCGGCGCCGAGCGCAGCAGCCGTGTCTCGCGCAGCTGTGTCTCGTGCAGCCGTGTCTCGTACAGCTTCTCCAGGGTCGCCAGCCGGTGTTCCTCGAACCGCTCGGCCTCGGCCGCGCAGAGCGGCCCGCGCAGACAGTCCTGCAGTGCCGGTCCGCGCCATACCGCCAGCGCACGCTCCAGCAGTTCGGCGGCGTGCGCCGGGTCGGTGGAGGCCGCGGCCCGGCCCTCGGCGGAGAGCCGCTGGAAGCGCTGGGCGTCCGTGGTGGCGTTGCCCAGCCGCAGTAGATAGCCCATGGGCTCGGTGCTGATCCAGTCCCCGTCGCCGGAATCGCTGAGCATCCGGCGCAGCCGGGCCACGTGGGCCTGTACCGCGTTGGCCGCCCGCTGCGGCGGTTCGTCGCCCCACAGCTCGTCGGCCAGCCGGTCGACCGTCAGCGTCCGTCCCGCCTCGACGACGAGGGCGGCGAGCAGCGTGCGCTGCTTGGTGCCGGACGGGACGACGCGCCGCCCGGTCCGGTCGTCGTGGACCTCGACCGGCCCCAGGATGCGGAACTCGGTCACGGGGTGCCTGCCAGGGCCTCCAGTCCGGCCCGCACGTCGGCGGTGACCGCGTCGGCCAGCGCCGCCGGATCGTCCTGGAAGTAGAAGTGGCCGCCCTCGAAGCGCCGGACACCGAGGAAGTGGTCGGTGGACTCCGCCCACTGCTCCAGCGGTCCCGCGGGCGCGGTGGTGTCCTGCTCGCCGTGGAACACGGTGAGCGGCACGGGCAGCGGCGTCACGTCCTGCGGCGGACGCCAGTTCCGTACGAGGGAGATGTCCGCCCGGATGACGGGGGCGAAGATGCTCCACAGCTCCGGGTTGTCCAGGATGCGTGGCGGGGTGCCGCCGAGCCGGATCAACTTGCGGCGCAGCTCCGCGTCGGTCAGCTCGCCGGGCTCCTCGGCCGGCCGGCCGGGACGCGGCGCCCCGCAGCCCGACAGGCCCAGCCACACCGGTGGCCGGCGGCCCTCGTCGACGAGCCTGCGGGTCAGCTCGAACGCGATCAGGGAGCCCATGCTGTGCCCGAAGCAGGCGAAGGGCACGTCCGTGTCGTCGAGTTCGGCGGACAGCCGCTCCAGGAACCAGTCCACGAGCGTGTCCGCGTCACCGATCGGCGGTTCGCCGGCCAGCAGCCCGTGCCCCGGATAGTCCTGCGGCAGCAGCCGCCAGCTTGCCGGGAAGAGCCGGGCCCATTCGTTGAACATCAGCTGGGAGCCGCCCGCGTGCGGGAACACGAACAGCCGCAGGGTGCCGCCGAATCGCATCGTGATCTCCGTTCCACGGGCGAGGAGCCTGTCATGGCGACGCTAGTCCGTCATCCGGGCCTCGGGCGTAATGCCCGATCGGTGTTCGAGCGGACATGAGAGCGTTCTTGAGAGATTTCTTGAGAGCGTTCTTGAGAAAGTTCCTGGGAGAGTTTCTGAGGAAGCCCTCACGGGGGCACAGGTCACAGTGCCTGCAGGGGAGGTGTCAGAAGGCGGGTGGGCAGGGCCCGGCGGCTGCTGACTCCCAACTTCCGGTAGACGCGTGTCAGGTGCTGCTCGACCGTGCTCACCGTGATGAACAACTGCTGGCTGATGTCCCGGTTGCTGAAGCCACGGGCGGCCAGCAGGGCCACCCGGTTCTCCGCATCGCTGAGCAGCGACGCCTCCGAATCACCGGCATCACCGACACCACTGATACCACTGGTACCACCGACATTTCTGACATCACCAATGCCTCTGGCGTCACCGGCACCACCGGCACCACTGATCTTCCCGGCGCCCGGGGCCTGTTCGCCCCACGTGGCCGCATGCGCTGTGGCCCCGTGCCCGGGGTGCGACGTACGTGACACACCGCGCGGCGCATGCGTCACGGCATCGGCCGCAGCCGCCGCCCTGAACCCGGACTGGCAGATCTTCGCCTCCTGGGCCGCGCGCCAGGAAGCCGCCCGGGCCTCGTCCAGCTCGCCGACATTGCGGCAGGCCACGGAGAGATCCGCCAGCGAACGTGCCAGCTCCATCCGGTCGCCCGCCGCCTGAAGCACCTCGACGGACTTGCGCAGCAGAGCCGGCCGCTGCATCAGCTCGCCGCACGCCGCGAGCAGCCGCAACGCGATCCCCCGGGTGCGCGGGCCGATCGACTGCGCCCGGTCCAGCTGCTGCTTGACCAGGTCCCGGGCCACGACCGTACGTCCGAGCCGTAGATGGGCTTCCGCCAGGCCGATGCGCCACGGCACGAAGGGAAGGTCCAGATGAGCTTCCTGGGCCAGCCGGCCGCAGGTCTGGAAGTCCCGGACGGCCGCGAGCAGCCGGTCGGTCGCCAGGTGATGGTGACCGCGGGCGCAGAGGAAGCGCAGGCCCCACACCGTGGTCGGCAGGGCCTCCGGGGCCATCTGGCGAATCGGTTCCTCGGCCTCGGCATGCCGGCCCATCGCCGTCTGCGCGGAGACCAGCACGCTCAGCGGGTACCCCCGCATCACACCCCAGCCCTGGGGCGACAGCACGTCGAGCGCGGCCCGCGCCCGGTTGGCGGCCACCGCCGGCTCACCCCTGCCCAGCGCGATCTCGGCCCGTACGGTGCCCAGGGCGGCCTGCCAGGTGAGCACGCCGCGCCGTCGCGCCTCCGCGTACAGCCGCTCCGTCTGCTCCCCGGCCTGTTGGAGCTGGTTGCCGCCGATCAGGGTGAACAGGGCGGCCAGCACGACCTCCAGCAGGGAATCGCCCGGTCGGCAGCTCTCCAGGATGTGTTCCGCGCTGGGCAGTGCGCCCCGCGCGTTCGCCCCCGCCGCGCCTTCCGCGACGGCGTGCACCGCCCGGATCCACGGATCCTCCCGGTGCGGGTCCCCACCCGTGCCTGCGCCCGTGAGTGCGCTTGTGCTTGTGTCTGCGTCGGTTCCGGGGCCGTAGAACCAGCGGTACGTCAGGTGGAGTTCGGCTTCCGCGTACCGGTCACCGTCCCGGCCGGCCGCGCGCTGCTCGTACGCCTCACGGGCCGTGCGGGCGGTTCCGGTGTCGCCCTTCCACAAGGCCTGCTTCAGCAGAGGCAGCGCTTCCCGCCCGGCGAGTGCGCCCTGCGCGAGTGCGCTGCGCGGGGCGGCCTGCCAGCGGTCGGACGCCGCCGGATCGACCTGCCACACTGCCCGGGACAGTCCGCGCCGCAGCACCTCCTGTTCCGCCGGGTCGGCGGTCGCCTCCAGCGCCAGCTCCAGACAGCGGGTCACCAGCTCGACATCGTCCCCCGTGGCCGCCTCGGCCGCCGCGCGGCGCAGCACATCGGCCGCCCACGCAGGCCAGTGCGCGGTTGTGGCCGTGGTCGTGGCCGCGGCCGTGGTCGCAGCTGTGGTCGCGGTTGCGGAGGCGATCAACTGTTCCGCGACCGTCACCGGATCCGTGCCCCGGAGCTGCAGCAGTTCGGCGGCGGCGGCGTGCAGCCGCGCCCGCTCCCCGGATGCGAGCGTGCCCAGAACGGCCTGCGCCGCCACGGGGTGGAACCGCACACCGTCCAGCACCCCCGCGGCCGACAGGACGTTCAGCACCTGCTCGACCACGTCCACCGGCAGCGCCACCAATTGCGCGACCAGCGGGGCCGAGGACTGCTCCGCGCCCAGGACGGCCAGCCCCTGCGCCACGGTCAGCAGACCCGTGTCCCAGCGGTAGAGGCAGTTCAGTACTCCTTGCGCGTACGACGAACCGACCACCAGGTGCTCGGCCGTCGCACCGGGATGCGCCAGCTGCCAGGCCCGGTGGTCCTCCAGCAGCGCCCCCGCCAGCAGCGGATTGCCACCCGTCAGCCGCAGTAACGAGGACGCGTCGTACGCGTACCCGTACGCGCACTCACTCCTGGGCGCGGACGAGGGCTGCGCTGTGGTGGGGTCGTCAGCAGGGTCGGTGGTCTGTGTCTGTTCTGCGATCAGTTGCCGCAGGGCTGGTTCGTCCATCGGTGCCAGCCGCAGCCGCAGATGCGGATGCTGGGTGATCTCGGCGTGGAAACGCGTCATCGCCGGGTGGGCCCAGCTCCACTCCGTCAGCACGATCATGACCCGCGCCGAGGCGATCCGCTGCCGCAGATGCCGGACCAGCCGCAGGGTGAACTCATCGGCGAACTGGATGTCGTCGATGCTGACGACCAGCGGGCGGTGTCTGGCCAGTTCCAGCAGCCGTACGGTGAGTTCATGGACGGCACCGGCCGCCCCGTCGGCCCCCATCGCCTCCGGCAGCAGCCGGGCGGCGCACTCGGCGACCTCCGGCGGGATGTCCGGGTTGCGGAACAGCTGATCCACGCCCCCTACCGGGAAATCGTCCTCCGCGCGCGAGCCGGTGGCCGTCAGATGCAGCGCACCCGACTCCCTCGCATACCGTGAGAACTCGTGGAGCAGACGGGTCTTTCCGCTGGCCAGGCCCCCCGAGATCAGCGCGAGCTGACCGGCGCCGTCGGCGCACTCGCCGAGTTGCCGGGCAAGACCGTCCAACGCTTCACGGCAGTCCCGCTCCACTGCGCCCCCCTGAGCATCTAGCCGACGCGTAACCCCTAAGGCACACAGGCTGCTGCCGACGCCTACAGGGTGGGTCGAGCCGGGGCGGAACACCACGTGGGACACCCGTTCGAGAACGGTCGGGGCGGCGGACCACGAGCTTCTGGCCGAAACTCGTGGTCCGCCGCCCCGACCGCAGTACCCGGTTGGACGACCTGGTTGGACGACCCGGTGGGACGGGGCTACCGCCCCATCTCCCGGTTGATGAAGTTGAGCAGCTCGTCGTCGGATGCCGACTCCAGCTGTCCCAGCACGCCGCCCTCCGCCGCTGCCGTCGACGACTTCGTCTCCTCGCCCTGCCACTTCGCGAGGAACGCCTGGAGCCGCACCGCCACCCGCGTACGGGTGAGGGCATCGGGCTCCGAGGTGACCAGTGAGGCCTCCAGCTTGTCCAACTCGGTGAGCAGGGAGTCCCCGCTCGCCGCGCCGTCGCGGAAGATGTCCTGCCGCAGCAGACGGGCGGCCGCGATCGCGTTCGGGTAGTCGAACACGAAGCCCGCCGGCAGACGGAGCCCCGTGGCCCGGGTGAGCCGATTGCGCAGCTCGACGGCCATCAGCGAGTCGAAGCCCATTTCGCGGAAGGCCCGGCCCGCCTCGATGTCGCCCACCGAGGCATACCCGAGCACCGAGGCCGCCTGCTGGCGGATGAGCTCGACCAGCTCGGCTTCCTGTTCCGGCTCCGGCAGGACGGCGAGGCGTTGCCGCAGCTCGTCGGAGACATCGGTGTTCTCCACCTCGCTCTCGGCCGCGGCCGCCGCGATCCGGGCGACATCCGGCAGGTCCGCCAGCAGCGGGCTCGGGCGCAGCGCGGTGAACGCGCGGGCGAAGGAACCCCAGTCCACATCGGCGAGGGTCAGGACCGGAGACTCCTCGGCCACCGCCCGCGCCAGCGCGGTGAGCGCCTGTGCCGGCTCCAGGGCCAGCAGCCCGCGCCGCCGCATCTGCTCCTCACCGTTCCCGTCACCGGAGTCACCGGAGTCACCGGAGTCACCGGAGTCACCGGAGTCACCGGAGGCGACAGAGTCGGTCGGTGCGGTCGGTGCGGTCGGTGCGGTCGGTGCGGTCGGTTCGGTCGGTTCGGACAGTGCGGTCGTGTCGCCGCCGGCCCACGGGCCCCACGCCACGGACGTGGCGGCCAGACCCCGGGCCCGCCTGAGCTGGGCCAGTCCGTCCAGGTAAGCAGTACCCGCCGCAAAGGCCCCCTGCCCGCCACCGCCCCAGACACCGGCGATGGAGGAGAAGAGGATGAACGCATCGAGCGTGGTCTCCGCGAACACGGCGTCCAGAGCGGCCGCTCCTGCCACGCGGGCCCGCAGCGCCTCGGTCAGCTGCGCCGGGTCCGTGTCGGTGACCGGTGCGAAGTGGCTCGTACCCGAGGTGTGGACCACGGCTCGGACCGGAGCGCCGTCGGCCGCCAACTCGGAAGAAAGGGAGGTCAGTTGCGTACGGTCGGTCACGTCGACGGCCCGCACCACGGCCCGCTCGCCCAGCTTCGCGAGGACGTCCGGGTCGGGAATGCCGCCGACCGGAGTCAGCAGCACGACCCGCTCCACCGCCGTACCTGCCAGCCAGCCCGCGAGGTGCCCTGCGAGCGGCGTGGTGCCGTCGCCGATCAGTACCGTGCCGCTCGGGATCCACTCGCGGTCGCCGGCCGGAACCGGTGCCGCCAGCAGCCGGCTCGCGAAGACGCCGGAGGAGCGCAGCGCGACCTGATCCTCGCCCGAGGTGCCCGGCGTGCCCGACAGCACCGCCACGGCCTGCTCCCAGGTACGGGCGTCGAGGCTCTCGGGCAGGTCGATCAGGCCGCCCCAGCGCTTCGGGTGCTCCAGGGCCACGACCCGGCCCAGGCCCCAGACCTGCGTCTGGGCGGCGTTGCGCAGCGGATCGGAGGTCCCGGTCGAGACGGCACCCTGCGTCAGGCACCACAGCGGGGCCTCCACCCCGGCCTCGCCCAACTTCTGGACAAGTCCGAGCGTGGCCGCCAAGCCGGGCGCTACCCCCTCGTCGAGGGTCTCGTCCTCCGCCAGCCCCAGCAGGGACAGCACCCCTGCCACGTCTGCGTACGCGGACAGGTCGGTGGTGCCGGTGACGCGTACGACCTCGGCACCCGCTGCCTTCAGCCCGTGCTCGCACCACTCGACGACGGCGGTGCCGGACAGCGCCTCCGGCAGGGCCAGCAGCCAGCGGCCCGACAGCGTGCCTGCCTGGGGCTGTACGGGCTTCCAGGTGACGCGGTAGCGCCACCCGTCGGCCACCGAACGCTGCTGCTGTCGGCTGTGCCAGGACGACAGCACCGGGAGCACCTCGCTGAGCGGACTGTCGGCCGTCAGCTCCCGACCGCCCACCAGCGCCGAAAGGTCCTCGCGCGCCACGGCCTCCCAGAAGGCCGAGTCCGCGACCGGAGCCTCACCGACGCCACCGGGGTGCCCGCCCGCCACCGGAGCCTTGGGCCAGAAGCGCTGCCGCTGGAAGGCGTAGGTGGGCAGGTCGACGCGCTGGGCGCCGGTGTTGGCGTAGTAAGTCGTCCAGTCGATGCGGGTGCCTCGGACGTGGAGTTCGGCCACGGCTGCGACGAGCGCTTCGGTCTCGGCGCGGTTCTTCCGCAAGGCCGGTACGAAGTCGGCGGCGTCGTCGGTGACGCAGGACTGGCCCATGGCGGAGAGGACGCCGCCGGGGCCGAGTTCCAGGTAGGTGGTGACGCCCTGGGTTTCGAGGTGGCGGATGCCGTCGAGGAAGCGGACGGCTTGGCGGACGTGGTCCACCCAGTAGTCGGCGCTCAGCAGTTCCTCACCGGCGAGTTCCCCGGTGAGGTTGGAGGCGATGGGGATCCGTGGTGCGTGGAAGGTCAGGTTCTCCGCGATGGTCCTGAACTCGGCGAGCATGGGTTCCATGCGTGGCGAGTGGAAGGCGTGGCTGACGCGGAGGCGCTTTGTCTTTCCGAAGCCGGATGCGATGGCGAGTACGGAGTCTTCGTCGCCGGAGATGACGACGGAGTCCGGGCCGTTCAACGCGGCGATCGAGACACCGTCGGTGAGGAGCGGCAGGACATCCGCCTCCGTTGCCTGGACGGCGACCATGGCTCCACCGGCCGGGAGCGCCTGCATGAGGCGGCCCCGGGCGGCGACGAGCGCCGCCGCGTCCTCCAGGGACCAGACGCCCGCGACGTGCGCGGCGGCCAGCTCACCAATGGAGTGCCCGAGCAGGTAGTCCGGGGTGACCCCCCAGTGCTCCAGCAGCCGGAACAGCGCGACCTCGATCGCGAACAACCCGGCCTGGGTGTACATGGTCTGGTCGATCAGCTCCGAGCCGTCGAAGACGATGTCCTTGACCGGCTCGTCCAGGTGCCGGTCGAGCTCCGCGCACACCGCGTCGAACGCGTCGGCGAACACCGGGTACGCCTCATACAGCTCACGCCCCATCCCGGCCCGCTGCGAACCCTGACCCGAGAACAGGAAGCCGACCTGGCTGCCGGAGTGTGCCCGGCCGCCGATGGCATCCGCCTCCATGCCCTGCTCCGCCAGCGCCTTGACGCCGTCGAGCAGTTCGGCCCGGTCGTTGCCGACGACGGCGGTCCGGTATTCGAGGGCGCTGCGACTTGTGGCCAGCGAGTAGGCCACGTCCTGCGTGTCCAGGTCCGGTCGGCTCAGCAGCCTTGCGTGCAACTCCCGTGCCTGAGCGGCCATTGCCGACCGCGTCTTCGCGGACAGCACCCAGGGAACGACTGGCGCCGGCGTGTCTGTGCGGTTGGTTGTCGGGGTGGGGTGGTCGGTCGGTGGTTCTTCGATGATGACGTGGGCGTTGGTGCCGCTGATGCCGAAGGAGGAGATGGCGGCGCGGCGGGGGTGTTGGTGGTGGTTCCAGGTGCGGGGCTGGGTGAGGAGTTCGACGGCTCCGGTGGTCCAGTCGACGTGGGTGGAGGGCTGGTCGATGTGGAGGGTGCGGGGCATGATGCCGTGGCGCATCGACATGATCATCTTGATGATGCCGGCGACTCCGGCGGCGGCCTGGGTGTGGCCGATGTTCGACTTGACGGAGCCGAGCCACAGGGGCTGGTTGTCGGGTCGGTTCTGGCCGTAGGTGGCGAGGAGGGCCTGGGCTTCGATGGGGTCGCCGAGGGTGGTGCCGGTGCCGTGGGCCTCGACGACGTCGACGTCGCTGCCGGTCAGGCCGGCGTTGGTCAGGGCCTGGCGGATGACGCGTTGCTGGGCGGGGCCGTTGGGGGCGGTGAGGCCGTTGGAGGCGCCGTCCTGGTTGATCGCGGAGCCCCGGACGACGGCCAGGACCGGGTGTCCCTTGGCGCGGGCGTCGGAGAGCCGCTCGACGAGGAGCATGCCCGCGCCCTCGCCCCAGCCCGTGCCGTCCGCTGCTTCCGCGAACGCCTTGACCCGTCCGTCCGTGGCGAGTCCGCCCTGCCGGGAGAACTCGATGAACGCGCCCGGTGTCGACATGACCGTCACACCGCCCGCGAGCGCCATCTCGCACTCACCCGAGCGCAGCGCCTGCACCGCCAGGTGCAGGGCGACCAGCGAGGCCGAACAGGCCGTGTCCACCGTCACGGCCGGCCCTTCCAGACCGAACGTGTACGAGATACGACCCGACACCACACTCGCCGCATTGCCGGTGCCGACATGTCCCTCGGCGCTGTCCGGGGACGCGAGCAGCAGACCGGTGTAGTCCTGGCCGTTCGTGCCGGTGAACACACCGGTACGGGTGCCGCGCACGGACATGGGGTCGATCCCTGCCCGCTCGAACGCCTCCCACGAGGTCTCCAGCAGCAACCGCTGCTGCGGGTCCATCGCGAGGGCCTCGCGCGGCGAGATCCCGAAGAAGACCGGGTCGAACTCCCCGGCGTCGTGCAGGAAACCGCCCTGGTCGACGTACGACGCCGCTTCCCGCTCACGGGACGGGTCGTAGAGCCGCTCCAGGTCCCAGCCACGGTCCACCGGGAACCCGGAGACCGCGTCCGCCCCGGACGCCAGCAGCTCCCACAGATCCTCCGGCGACCGCACGCCACCCGGGTAACGGCAGCTCATGCCGACGATCGCGATGGGATCGTCCCCGTCGACGGGCCCGCCTGCGACTGCGGGGACGCCCGTGGTCTGTGCCTCGGAGCCCAGCAGTTCGTCACGTACGTGCTCGGCCAGGACAGCCGGGCTCGGGTAGTCGAAGACGAGGGTCGCGGGCAGCGAGAGCCCCGTCTCGCCCGCCAGCGCGTTGCGGAACTCCACCGCCGTGAGCGAGTCGAAGCCCAGCTCCCGGAAGGTCGCCGTCTCGCCGATGGCACCGGCACCGTTGTGCCCCAGCACCACCGCGGCCTGTGCCCGGACGATTCCCAGCAGCAGTCGTAGCTGCTCGGTACCGGTCAGGACGGCCAGCCGACCGCGCAGCGCCGATTCGGCACCCGCCGACTTCGTGGCGACGGCCGTCTCGGCGAGCTGCCGGTTCTCGGGCAGTTCGCCGAGCAGCGGGCTCGGTCGCTGTGCGGTGAAGGGCGGCACGAAGCGCGCCCAGTCCACGTCCGCGACCGTCACGCACGGCTCGTCCAGCGCCAGCGCCTGGCCGATCGCCGTCACGGCCGCATCCGGAGCCATGGCCGGCAGACCACGTCGGCTCAGCTCCGCAGCCATCTCGTCGTCCGCCATACCGCCATCGGCCCAGGGGCCCCAGGCGATCGAGGTGGCGGGCAGGCCACGGGTCCGGCGCTCCTGGGCCAGGGCGTCGAGGTAGGCGTTGGCGGCGGCGTATCCCGCCTGTCCACCGCTGCCCCAGACTCCCGCGATGGAGGAGAAGAGGACGAATGCGTCCAGTCCGGTGTCCGCTTCGGTGTCCGCGAAGACGGCATCCAGATTGGCCGCGCCGGTGACCTTCGCATGCATCTGTGCGGCCAGCGCCTCGGTGTCGAGCTCGCTGATCGACCCGGCCGAGGCGACGCCTGCGGCGTGGATGACGGTACGGACCGGGGTTCCGTCGGTTTCGAGGGATCGGGCGAGGGCGGTGAGGGCTGTCAGGTCGGTCGCGTCGCAGGCGACGACGGTTGCTCCGGCTCCCAGCTCCTGTATTTCTGCGACGAGTTCGGTGGTGCCGGGGGTGTCGGGTCCTCTGCGGCTGGTGAGGACGAGGTGCTGGGCGCCGTTGGTGGCGGCCCAGCGGGCGACCCGGGCACCGAGACCACCGGTGCCGCCGGTGATCAGGACCGTGCCCCGCACCTTCCAGTCACGGTGCGGGCCCGCGGCGGCCCGCACGACACGCCGCACGAAGACACCCGAGGACCGGACAGCGACCTGATCCTCGTCCCCGCCATCGCCATCACCCTCGATGCGGGTGGCCAGGATGGTGGCGGTGCGGTCGAACGCGCGGGCGTCCAGGGTCTCGGGCAGATCGATCAGACCGCCCCAGCTCTTCGGGTGCTCCAGCGCCACGACCCGCCCCAGACCCCAGACCTGGGCCTGGGCGGGACTGCGCAGCGGGTCGGCGGGACCGGTCGAGACGGCGCCGCAGGTCAGGCACCACAACGGCGCCTCCACCCCGGCCGATGCCAGACTCTGGACCAGGCGCAGCGTGGCGGACAGGCCCGGGGAGACCCCCTGGTCGAGAGCGCTGCCGTCGATGCCCAGGAGGGAGACGACACCCGACACGTCGTGGGTGGGGGGCAGGTCGGTGCCGTCCATGCGGACGACTTCCGCACCGGCCGCACGCAGGCCGGACTCGCACCAGTCCGCGACGTCCGCGGGACCGGTGTGCGGTGCGACGAGCAGCCACCGCCCCGACAGCGTGCCTGCCCGGGACTGCACCGGCTGTACGGGCTTCCAGGTGACGCGGTAGCGCCATCCGTCGACCTCGGAACGCTGTTGCTGCCGGCGCCGCCACGACGACAACGCGGGCAGAACCTCGCCCAGCGGAGCATCGGCCGACAGTTCCAGATCACCGGCCAGCCCGGACAGATCCGCCCGCTCGACAGCGTCCCAGAACTCCGCGTCGACCGGATCGGCGGCGGCGGTTTCGGGGGCCGTCTTGGGCGGTGCCGGCCAGTACCGCTCGTGCTGGAAGGCGTAGGTGGGCAGATCGGTGCGCCGGGCGCCGGTGTTGGCGTAGTACGCCGACCAGTCGACGGCCTTGCCTCGGACGTGGAGTTCGGCCACGGCTGCGACGAGCGCTTCGGTCTCGGTGCGGTCCTTGCGCAGGGCCGGTACGAAACCTGCCTGGTCGTCGGTGACGCAGGACTGGCCCATCGCAGAGAGGACACCGCCGGGCCCGAGCTCCAGGTACGTCGTGACGCCCTGGGTTTCGAGGTGACGCATTCCGTCAAGGAAGCGGACGGCCTGGCGGACATGGTCCACCCAGTAATCGGCGCTCAGCAGCTCCTCACCGGCCAGCTCCCCAGTGAGATTGGAAACGATCGGGAGCTTCGGTGCGTGGAACGTCAGGCCCTCCGCGACCGCCCTGAACTCGGCGAGCATGGGCTCCATGCGCGGCGAGTGGAACGCGTGACTGACCCGCAGCCGCTTCGTCTTCGCGAAGCCGGACGCGATGGCCAGTACGGCGTCCTCGTCGCCGGAGATGACGACGGAGTCCGGGCCGTTCAACGCGGCGATCGACACCCCGTCGACCAGCAACGGCAGGACATCCGCCTCGGTGGCCTGGACGGCGACCATGGCCCCGCCCGTGGGCAGTGCCTGCATGAGGCGGCCACGGGCGGCGACCAGCGCCGCCGCGTCCTCCAACGACCACACACCCGCCACGTGGGCGGCGGCCAGCTCACCGATCGAGTGCCCGAGGAGGTAGTCCGGGGTGACGCCCCAGTGCTCCAGCAGCCGGAACAGCGCCACCTCAACAGCGAACAACCCGGCCTGCGTGTACACGGTCTGGTCGATCAACTCCGACCCACCGAACACCACATCCCCGACCGGCTCGTCCAAGTGCGGGTCCAGCTCCGCGCACACCGCGTCGAACGCGTCCGCGAACACCGGGTACGCCTCGTACAGCTCACGCCCCATCCCGGCCCGCTGCGAACCCTGACCCGAGAACAGGAACGCCGAACGACCGGTGACCGTCTGGCCCTTCACCACGCCCGCGGCCGTCGTTCCGGCAGCCACCGCCCGCAGCAGTGCCTCACGGTCCTCGCCGACCACCACCGCACGGTGCTCGAACGCCGTACGCGTCACGGCCAGCGAGTAACCCACATCCAGCACCGGAGCAGCGCCGCCCACCAGACCGAGCAACCGCTCCGCCTGACCTGCCAACGCCTCCTCCGACCTCGCCGACAGCACCCACGGCACCACCGGCAGCGCCGAGGCAGCCGCCTCGTTCAGCTCCCGGATCGCGAGGTCCGTCCCGGAGCCGACCGCGCGCTTGCGCAGCGCCGCCACGGCGGTGGTCAGCTGTTCCAGGGCAGGGCCGTTCTTGCGGAGTACCGACACCGTCAGCGCCGTGCTCTCGCCGAGGCATGCCCGGCCAAGAGCGGTGAGCACACTGTCCGGGCCGAGTTCCACGAACTGCTCGGTGCCCAGCTCGCGGAGTGCGTGCATGCCGTCGAGGAAGCGGACGGCCTGGCGGACGTGGTCCACCCAGTAGCCGGCCGTCAGCAGCTCATCACTGGCCAGTTCACCGCTGAGGTTGGAGACGATGGGGATTCGCGGGGCGTGGAAGGTCAGGTTCTCCGCGATGGTCTTGAACTCGGCGAGCATGGGTTCCATGCGCGGCGAGTGGAAGGCATGGCTGACCCGCAGTCGCGCCGACCGGTCGAACCGGGCGGCGACCGCCAGAACCGCGTCCTCGGCGCCCGAGACGACGACCGACGACGGGCTGTTGACGGCCGCGATCGAGACCCCCTCGGTCAGCAGCGGCAGGACGTCCGCCTCGGCCGCCTTGATCGCGACCATGGCACCGCCGGTGGGGAGGGCCTGCATGAGGCGGCCCCGGGCGGCGACGAGGGTGGCCGCGTCCTCCAGGGACCAGACGCCCGCGACGTGTGCGGCGGTCAGTTCGCCGATGGAGTGGCCGAGGAGGTAGTCGGGGGTGATGCCCCAGTGCTCGACCAGCCGGAACAGCGCCACCTCGATGGCGAACAGGCCCGCCTGGGTGTACACGGTCTGGTCCAGCAGCGCGGAGTCACCGAAGACGACCTCCTTCACCGGGCGGTCCAGGTGCTTGTCGAGCTCTGCGCACACCGCGTCGAACGCCTCGGCGAACACCGGGAACGCCTCGTACAGCTCACGGCCCATGCCGACGCGCTGCGCGCCCTGGCCGGAGAACAGGAACGCGGTCCGTCCGGCGGCGTCTTCCGGCGCCGTCGGCGCCGTCGGCGCTGCCAGGGGCAGCAGGCCGCTTTGGTCGTAGCCGTCGGGCGACTCCTCCACGATGACGTGTGCGTTCGTACCGCTGATGCCGAACGACGACACACCGGCACGGCGCGGCTCGTCCCCGGCCGGCCAGGCGACCGGCTCGGTGAGGAGTTCCACCGCACCCGCCGACCAGTCCACCTGCGTGGACGGCTCGTCGACGTTGAGCGTCTGCGGGAGTATGCCGTGGCGCATGGCCATGACCATCTTGATGATGCCCGCGACACCGGCAGCGGCCTGCGTGTGACCGATGTTCGACTTGACCGACCCCAGAAGCAGCGGCTTGTCGGCCGGCCGCTCCTGGCCGTACGTGGCCAGCAGGGCCTGCGCCTCGATCGGGTCGCCCAGCTTCGTACCCGTTCCGTGTGCCTCGACCACGTCGATCTGGCCGGCGGACAGGCCCGCACTGGCCAGCGCCCGGCGGATGACGCGCTGCTGCGAGGGGCCGCTCGGGGCGGTGAGACCGTTGGAGGCGCCGTCCTGGTTGACGGCCGAACCGCGGACCACCGCGAGGACGCGGTGGCCGTTGCGGCGGGCGTCGGACAGCCGCTCCAGGAGCAGCACGCCCACACCCTCGGACCAGGCGGTGCCGTCGGCGGAGTCCGCGAAGGCCTTCACCCGGCCGTTGGGAGCCAGGCCGCGCTGCTTGCTGAACTCGATGAAGCTGCCGGGCGTCGCCATCACGGTCGCGCCACCGGCAAGTGCCATCGAGCACTCGCCCGAGCGCAGCGCCTGGGCCGCGAGGTGCAGGGCGACGAGCGAGGACGAGCAGGCCGTGTCGACGGTGACCGCCGGGCCCTCCAGGCCCAGGGTGTACGAGACCCGGCCCGAGACGACACTGCCGGCGGACCCGGTGGTGAGGAAACCCTCCACACCCGCCGGGACCTCGACCAACTGGGCGACGTAGTCGTGGTACATCAGACCCGCGTACACGCCGGTCTGGCTGCCCCGCAGAGCGGTCGGGTCGATGCCCGCGTGCTCGATGGCCTCCCAGGAGGCTTCGAGCAGCAGCCGCTGCTGGGGGTCCATGGCGAGGGCCTCGCGCGGCGAGATCCCGAAGAACACCGGGTCGAACTCGGCCGCCGTGTGCAGGAAGCCGCCCTCCGTCGCGTACGACGTACCGGTGCGGTCGTCACCCTGCTCGAAGAGGCGTCCGACGTCCCAGCCGCGGTCCGTCGGCAGCGGGGAGATGGCGTCGCCGCCGGAACCCACCAGCTGCCACAGGTCCTCGGGGCCGGTCACGCCGCCGGGGTAGCGGCAGCTCATGCCGACGATGACGACCGGGTCGTCGCTGTCGACGGCGACCGGAGCCGAGGCCGTGTCCTGCTGCTCCCGTACACCGCCCGTGCTCTCCGTGGCGATGTGCTCGGCGAGGACGGTGGCGGAGGGGTAGTCGAAGACGAGGGTGGCGGGCAGGCGCAGACCGGTGACCTTGCCGAGGCGGTTGCGGAGTTCGACGGCGGTGAGGGAGTCGAAGCCCAGCTCGGTGAAGGCGCGGTCGGAGGGAACCGCGTCGCCGGAGGCGTGGCCGAGTACGGTCGCGACCTCGCCCCGTACGACATCCAGCACCAACCGGATCCGGTCCTGCTCACCGAGGGCCAGCAGCCGCTGGGCGAAGTCGGCGGACTGCCCGGCACCCGCTCGCGCGGTCCGCCGGTTCGTCGTGCGGACCAGGCCGCGCAGCAGATATGGGACGACCGGCGCCGAACGGAACGCTTCCAGATCCAGCTTGACCGGCACGAGGGCCGCCGAGTCGGAGCGCAGGGCGGCGTCGAAGAGCGCCAGCCCCTCCTTGGGCGAGAAGGGCGTGATCCCGCTTCGGCTCATCCGCTCCGCATCGGCCGCGTCGAGTCGTCCTGCCATGCCGCCTTCGGCCCAGGGGCCCCAGGCGAGGGAGGTGGCGGGCAGGCCCTGGGCGTGGCGGTGCTGGGCGAGTGCGTCGAGGAAGGCGTTTCCGGCGGCGTAGTTGGCCTGACCGGGCCCGCCGAATGTGCCCGAGGCGGAGGAGAAGAGGACGAAGAAGGAGAGGTCGAGGTGGGCGGTGAGTTCGTGGAGGTGCCAGGCGGCGTCGACTTTGGGGCGTAGGACGGTGGTGAGTCGTTGGGGGGTGAGGGTTTGGAGGGTGGCGTCGTCGAGGGTGCCGGCGGTGTGGATGATGCCGGTGAGGTGGTCGTTTTGGGTGATGTCGTTGATGACTGCTGTGAGCGCGGTGCGGTCGGTGGTGTCGCAGGTGACCCAGCGGGCGGTGGCGCCGAGGTTGTGGAGTTGGGTGATGAGTTGGGGGCCGTTGGGGCCGCCGTTGGGGCGGCGGGCGGCGAGTACGAGGTTGCGGGCGCCGTGTGTGTGGACGAGGTGGTGGGCGATGA
>NZ_JBIATE010000045.1:0-36885 GCF_042891445.1 Streptomyces sp. NPDC001890
CAACACACCACAACCACCAGCCAGAACAGTCACACTCATCCCACCCACCAAACCCACCAGCAGACGCCAGAAGAGTCCTTAAAGCAGCGGTATTGCCTTTAAGTGACATTTTGGTGAGAGGGGTAAGGCATGAGCGAGAAGAATCAACCCGAAGGCACGGAGGCAAGCACGCTCGCGTTGGAGTACAAGGACGGCCAGCCCGTGATCGCCGTCAGCGGTGGATCAGCGATCCCGCCAAAGGTCACGGTGGTGGACGAGCAGGGGAACCCGGTCGCGCTCTACAGCGCGGAAGCGATCACGAAGCCGCAGGCACGAGCAGCCTTCACGACCGCGGACCACGCCCTCACCTACGAGGTAGAGCACGGGCTCTTCGACGTCAGCTACGCGGCTGCCTGGCAGCTGGGGCGCTAGGGCGTGTTGCGAAAGTACTGGTCACAACCCATCACTGTGGGCTCCGACCAGCACGGTCGCCTCACTTGCAGGCAGGACGGGCTATTGGCGGTTCAGATTGCGCGTCACTCCGGCGGCAATGGTTGTGGCGAGGATCCAACCTGCTGCGATCAGGACATACGACAGCCACTGGTAAGGGCCGGTCGGAGCGAATGCCTTTTCCTGGCCAAAATCAATGATGGGCAGGAGGAGGTCGAGAGCATAGATGACGGGGTTGAATTCCGGGCCTTTGCCCCGCTCGGCCGCGGGTGGATGGTCCAGTCCGTAGGCGACTGAGCCGAGGAGTAGAAGAGCCAGGAGCCAGGCCACAGCACGAATGGGGCGGAAACCGTAGCCGACAGTGGTGTCCTGGAGGTAGCCCCAGAGTTTTCCGTACCATGGCAGCGTGGTCCGGTGCCGGCGTTGCTTGGCGAGTTGGACTGCACGGGCTTCGGCGTCGTCACCGACGCGGCGGTACGAGGCAGCGAGTTGCTCGTAGGCGTGCTGTACGAAGCCGTCTTCGTCTCGCTCGAGCAGGGCGAGCCGTTGTGCGGCCGGCAGGCGCGGAGCGAGGGTCTCGTATGTCAGGCCCTCCAGACGTACCGTGACGGGCCAGACTTCGGGCTTGGCGTGGATGACCTTGAAGTTGGCGTAGTGCATTTTGACGTGGCCTGAGACTGGGGCCGCGTCCCAGAGCGAGAACCCTGCTGCCTCGCAGCTACTGATGCCCAGTGCGACCCCGCCCGGGTTGCGGAGCCGGGCCTCGATGAAGGTGAGCCAGCCGGTGACCTTGGTGGCGGTGAGTCTGACGCGGCCTTCGGCCACGAGGCCGCCCGCGTTGAGTCTGGTCCCGACCGTCAGGTGGGCGGCGTTGAGGGCATCACCTCCCGAGTTATGGATGTGGGCGTCTTCGAGATCAAGGGCGCCTTCTATACGGGCGGCTCCGATGCGGATCTCGCCGTGGGCCACCAGTTGGGGTGCCCAGATGTCGTTGCCAATGGAGGCATGGCTGAGCTGGAGGACGCACCCGCCGTCGACGCCGAAGCGGGCGCGGTCGAGGAAGATTCCGCCGGAGACTTGTGCGCTGCCCAGCTGCACGCTTCCGGGAATACAGCAGCCAGTGAGCCGGAGGTCGTCGTCGACGCGTATGGCGGTGGCCATGAGGGTGGGGAGGCTGGACGCACTGAGGTCAAGCTGACGGGTCTGCGCTCCGCGAAAGTCTGGCGGATGTTCGAAGTGACAGACGTTCAGGCAGATGGGGTGCGGTATCTCTGCGTGCTGAAGGTTCAGGAGGCCGGTGATCCGCGCACCGGTGAGGTAGAGGGCGGGCACCTCGCCGGGTTCGGACGGACCACCGAGGAGGAGGGTACGGATGACCTCGGCGCGGACGGTCCGTTCGGGGCCCCAGGCACTGGGGTGTTCGGCGTTCTCGTCCTGGGACTGGCGGAGGTCGATCGGTTCGCCGCGAGGGAATGCCTGACAGAGGCGACGTTCCAGCGAGGTCATTTCCACGATCTCCACCTGCGGGACATTACCCCGTAGGGGCGAGGGCATAGGGGTCTATTGCGAAAGTGGATCTTGGTTGTGAATGATCACGTGCTGTGAATCGTGGTGACCTGACGAACAGCCAGTGGGCCCGACTGGAGCCGCTACTGCCGCACGGCATCAAGCCGGGCCGTCCGCCGGTGTGGACCTGGCGGCAGCTGATAGACGGCATACGGTGGCGGACCCGGACTGGAGCACCGTGGCGCGATGTGCCCGAGCGATACGGCCCGTGGGACCGAGGTTATGACCTGTTCCGGCGCTGGCAGCGGGCTGGCACCTGGGCCCGGATCGTCACTCAGCTCCAGGCGCAGGCGGACGTGAAGGGCCTGATCACCCGGGAGGTGAACGTCGACTCCACCGTCTGCCGTGCCCACCAGCACGCGGCTGGGGCAGCGACAATGGGGGATCTCCAGAAGGCGCCGCCCGGAGGGATCGCCGTAGAGCCGGCCGACCACGGGCTCGGACGCTCCAGGGGCGGGCTGACCACCAAGATCCACCTCGCGGTTGAACAGGGGCAAAAGCCGCTGTCCTTTGTGATCACGGCTGGTCAGCGGGGTGACTCCCCGCAGTTCGAGCCGGTCTTGGAGGCGATTCGTGTGCCCCGGCTCGGACCAGGTCGGCCACGCAAACGACCGGACCGGGTCCGTGCCGACAAAGCCTACGACTCCCGTAAGAATCGAGCCTTCCTACGCAGGCACAGCATCAAGGCGACGATCCCGGTCCCTTCGGATCGGATCCGCAACCGCGAGAAGCTCGGCTCCCGCGGCGGCCGCCCGCCAAAGTTCGACACGACCGACTACCGCAAGCGCCATGCGGTCGAGTGCGGGATCAATCGCCTCAAGCGCCACTGGGCTGTGGCTACGAGATACGAAAAGCTGGCCGTCCGCTACGAGGCGACCGTGTTGGTCGCAGTCCTCAATGAGTGGCTGTGACCAGTACTTTCGCAACAGGCCCTAGCCCGCGAAAGGCCAGAGCGCATCTGCCGAGATCGCAGTGACGCCGTCGCACGCAGGCTCAACGAGCTGGCGGACGGCATCGTCACCCCGGTGACCGTGAAGCGTGGCCTGATGGCGCGCCTGCACTATCTGCCCCGGACCGAGCGCAGCCGCCGGGCGGCCAGGGACGCCGGGCTGGCGGTGACCGACCGGACGCTGCAGGCGTGGCTGGAGGAGCGGTGCCAGCCGTCGAGCGCCAACCTGGAGCGCATCGACGCCGCCTACCGCCAGGTTCGCCGCCATAACGTCGCCCGGCACCTCCTGCGGACGCCTGAACCCCGGGCCGGGAGCGGGGTGGTGGGGGAGTGCGGATGGTGGTGCGGGCGAGGAGGTGCTGCTCCTGGGCGATGGCCTGTCTTGCACGGGCCCTGCGCATCAGCTGATCGAGCGCTTCGGCGAGGTCGGCTTCGGCACGCTCGTCGTCCGCGCCTGCACGGTGGCGGTGCGCAGGTACTGCCAGGTGCGGTCGTTGAAACGGCTGGTGGGCGTGTTCTCGCGTTCCTCGCTGAACCGCAGCACCCCGGCCGCCGCCCCGCTCACCCGCACCCTGGCCCCGTCCCCGTCCATGCAGGACGTCCACGGTGTCCTCACGGTCGTGCTCTTGGTCCCGGTGGTCGGTGTTCTCCCGGTCGCTGTGAACACGCGGGTGGACCACTGCGAGCTGGAGAAGCCGCTCGTTGGCTGTCTGCAGGGCTGCCTGGGCGGCTGCGGTCTTACGCCAGTGGTTACGACTCGACCGGGTGATGCCGAGGATGGTGATTCAAGTCCTTGTGGACCCTGTGCAACCCCCCGTGCTGTCGCTGATCGTGCACTCTGCCTGTACGTCTGTGATGGGACTGCCTTGCCGCACGTGGGTATGCCTGTCAGGAGGCGAGGATGGAGATGCCGTCTCCGAGCAGCTTCAGCCCGAGGACGAAGAACAGGACTGCCATGACGGCGACGTTGTGCTGGGCTGCCCAGTCCTTCCAGCTGCCGAGCGTTGTTTTTGCTCGCTCTCCTCCGAGCAGGAAGACTGCCAGGGGGGCCAGCAGGCCGAGGGTGGCGATCAGGACGAAGACGGCCAGCGATGCGATCTGCTGCCCGACCGGTAGTCCTGCTGAGCCGATCGTGGCGCCCGCGGCGATGGTCAGCGGGGCGTTCTTGGCGTTGAGTGCGGCCAGGGCCGTTCCGAGTCCGAGGACTTTGACCGGTGTGAGGCGGTCGATCGCGCCCATCCATTTCGGCAGCTGGGCCTGCGAGGGTTCCCTGGGGCGGCGGTGCCACTGCCGGGCGCCGAAGAGGGCGAGGAGTACACCCAGAGCGAGCTTGAGAGCTCCTACCCAGGTGGCCGGGTGGTTGTGGGCGGAGGCGCCGGCGGGGGAGGCGATTGCCAGCATCACCGCGCCCAGTGCCGTCAGTCCCAGGATCCAGCCGACGGTGAAGAGCGGTCCATTGAGACGTCCTCGAGGTGTGGCGAGGACAAGGATGATCGCGATGATCGGGAGTGGGCTGACCGCGACGCCGGCCGCGAATCCCAGTACGTCACCGAGAACCGTGCCCATGATTGCCTCCAGGTGGGGGTGGGTCCGGGTGGTGACCGGCCAGGCGGGGGGTGCTGCCCCGACCGCCTGCATGCGCGCCCACAGGACTGCCCGGACGTGTCCGGGGCGTGTCGTAAGGGCCCCGGAACTGGGTCGCCACCTCCCCGGAGAGTGATCCTCAGCGGCCGGTACCGTCCGCTGCTCGCCCCGATGTTCCGGACCGCTGAGCGTTCCGTCGCTCGATCCCGCTCACGGGGCAACCGAAACAGCGTTCTGCCGACTACGGCGCTGCCACTTGCCGGCCAAGCGGAAGCACCTGCCCGGAACGCGACGAGGATCTCGGCAGGTCCCTATTCCATGGTCCTGCCCCCTTACGGATCTGTCCTCGGGAGTTTCTTGGGGCTCGAGGGCCTTGGCCTGCTCGCTTCCGCGGTGGTGCCCCAAGGGCTCGGCAGCAGGCCAGCACCCCTTGAAAGCTCTCCCGGAACGGTGACGGCGGGCGAGGCGCCCGGACGGCGGAATCGGGCACGGACTGTAGCCGGTCAGTGCGGCAACCCGATCGGGCTGGACCGCAGTGTCGGGGCCCCGCAATGTACCGTCCCCGGGTGTCCCCATCGTCCCGGGCCGGGGGTGCGACGCGATGCGTATGCGGTCAGGATGAAGAGGTGAGGGCGATGGTGCCTCATGTTCGGGTGCCTGGCGACCCTCGCACCGGCCGCGGCAGGAGGACACCACGATGACTGCGACGACAGGCGCAGCCCAATCGGCTCACCCCGAGCGCCCGGGCAGGTCGGATGGAGTCTGCAGCGAGTTCACCGTCTATACCGAGATCAAGCCGGGCCACGCGGATGCGCTGCGTGAGGATCTCACCGCGCTCACCAGCGGGTCGGCTAAGGAGGACTCCCGTGCGGCGCTGCGCCAGATCGGCACCCTGCACGACGCACGGCACGTGATCTTCGACAACGACACCCGGTTCATGTTCGCCAGCGTCTTCGACGGCTCCTGGGACACCTACATCGACGACTTCGCCCATACGGTCATCGGGGCGAACTTCGACAAGATCTTCTCGCACAGCGAAGGGTTCCCCGGCGTCGCCGACCCAGGGGTGAAGGACTGGTTCGTCGCCCACCAAGCCCCCGCAGGAGCCTTCGTCAGCTCCTATCCCGATCTGACCGTTCAGCAGATCTGGAAGGACCACCGCGTGGACGACGCGTTCCAGGAGGTGCTGGACACCGCTGAATTCCGGGCGATGCTGGACAACCCGGCCAACGCGGAGCTGCTGGCCACGCCTGCCTTCCAGAAGCTGCTGGAGGAAGCCTCGGCCTAGCAGTCGACACAACCAACCCTCAGAACCGACCCGAGATCGGTGGACCGCGTCGGGCGCGGGTCGGCCACTGCAAGTCTGCCCACACACAGGCCGATATGGAGGCACAAGCGATCATGAACGCGGTGGCAAGCAGCGGCGCAGCCGATATGGGCGTTGAGATCGATGACGTCCAGAGCGGGGCACTGCGTCCACGGCCGGTGCCGTACGAGGGAAAGTTCATCTTCCTGCGCGTCGACGACCGCCACACCGGACGCACCCTGCTACGGCGGCTGCTCCCGTTGACCTCGGGCGGCCTGCCCAGCGCGGACCGGAGCCAGAACGCCTGGGTGGCTGTGGCGTTCACCTACCAGGGACTGAGAGCCCTGGGCGTGCCCCAGGAGTCGCTGGACAGCTTTCCGCGGGCGTTCCGTGAGGGCATGGCCGCCCGGGCGGAGCTGATCGGCGACACGGGCGAGAGCGCACCGGCCCACTGGGAGGCACCGTTCGGAACCGGCGATGTCCACATCGCCCTGAGCGCCCTGTCCTCCAATACGGCACAGCTGGACAAGGAGCTGGAGCGGGCCCGTGCCGCCTACGAGGACACCCCCGGTGTCCAGGTGATCTGGCAGCAGGATGTCCGCCAGCTCCCGACCGGGCGTACCACCTTCGGATTCCGCGACGGCATCAGTCATCCGAACATCGAGGGCGTCGGACTGCCCGGCTCCAACCCGCAGGAAGCCCCCATCAAGGCCGGCGAATTCATCCTCGGCTACCCCGACGAAACCGGCAGCCTGCCGCCCATGCCCAGCCCCGACACGCTGGGACGCAACGGAACCTACGCGGCCGTACGCAAGATCCACACCAACGTGGCGGCCTGGCGCCGATACCTGCGCGCGAACACCTCCAGTCCCCAGGAGGAGGCACTCCTGGCAGCAAAGATGGTCGGACGCTGGCCCAGCGGAGCACCGCTGACGCTGACCCCGGAACACGATGACCCGGAGTTGGCGGCCGATCCGCACCGCGTCAACAACTTCCTGTACCGGGAGAACGACGACCGAGGGTACCGGTGCCCCGCCGGTGCGCACATCCGGCGCACCAACCCTCGCGACGCCACCATCATCGGCGACGCACGGATGCACCGCCTCATCCGCCGCGGCACCACCTATGGCCCACCGCTGCCCGAGGGCGTACTGGAGGACGACGGCGCCGACCGGGGCCTGGTCGGAGTCTTCATCGGAGCCCATCTGGAGCGACAGTTCGAGTTCATCAAGGCCGAGTGGGTCAACGACGGCAACTTCATCGGCTACCCCGGCGAGAAGGACCCGGTGGCCGGGCACCACGACGGAACCGGCAGCGCCACCATCCCGGACAAGCCGATCCGACGCCGCCTGCAGAACCTGCCCAGCTTCGTCGTCACCCGCGGCGGCGAGTACTGCTTCCTGCCAGGCCTGCGCGCCCTGCGCTGGCTCGCCGAACTGGAGGACTGACGGCACTTCCTGCACCCTGAGGTCCGATCACGCTCTCCGAGGAGAGGTCGAAGCCATGCCAGCACAGTTCATCCGCTACACGCCTGATGTCGAAGACGCCGACCCGCACTTCGACCGCAACGTGCAGACAGTGATCAAGAAAACCGAGAGCTACATCGCCGAGTCGGTCAAGGCCGGCGGCACCGGACGCGCCCTCCGTGACGCCCACGCCAAGGGCTACGGATTGGTCCGAGGGGAAGTGGAGATCCTGGACGGGCTTCCCCCCGAGTACGCCCAAGGCATCTACGCGACCCCGGGAACCCACGATGCACTCATCCGCTTCTCCAACGGCTCGCCCCACGCCGGAGCCGACGCACGACTGGGCGCCGCCACCGGACTGGCACTGAAGATGTTCGACATCCCCGGCCCGACCCTGCTGGAAGACGAACCGGACACGGGCACATTCGACTACGCCAACATCAACGGACCGGTCTTCTTCTGCAACACGGTCGAGCATTACCTGTTCATCCAGGAACTGTTCCTGAACGCGCCGGCCTACTTCTCCCAGGGCCGACCCGGCACACATCGTTTCTTCACCGAGTTCGTGACCGGGAAGGGAACGCTGGACCAGGAAGACTGGGCGTGGGACGAGTTCCTGGCCTTCCTGCGCCTGTCCAAGATCCCTCCAGCAAACCTGCTGCTGTCGAGCTACTGGACCATGGGCGCGGTCCGGCACGGCGACTACATCGCCAAGGTACGCATCACCCCCGACCCCTCCTCCGCCGCCGCAGTGGTCCGGCGCACCCTCGACCCGACCTCCGCGCAGGAGGTCTTCCGACCGGCCCTCCAATCCGAACTGCAAGAACGCCCCTACACCTTCGACATCCAGGTCCAGCTCTGCACCGACCTGGAACGCATGCCGGTCGAGGACACCACCGTGGAGTGGCCCGAACAGCTCTCGCCATCCGTCACCGTGGCGAAGCTGCGACTGCCGCAGCAGGACATCTCCGGCCCAAAGAACCTGGAGAAGATGGACTCACTGTCCTTCACCCCATGGCGGGTCACCGCCGAGCACTCACCCCTGGGCAACATCATGCGGGCCCGCAAGGAGGTCTACCGGCACTCCTCCATCGCGCGCCACAACCTCAACCAGCAGCCGCGCACAGAGCCCTGCAGCGCCGACGAGGCGCTTGGCACTTCACCGGGCCGTGCAACGAGCCCCCGCTCTACCACCCGATCTGGGCCGACAGCGACCCCGAAGACATGACCTACGCCGACAGCCGCGCCGCCCACGGCAACTTCCGTAACTGGGCCCGCCTCACCGCCCACACCCTCACCCAGTGGTGATGGGTCGGCGGATCGGAGTCGAAGACGATGTCGGCGGGCAGTTTGGCCGCGGCCCAGTCGTAGACCCGCGGGCCCTTTGCTCCGTCACCGCAAGACAGTCGCTGCCAGGCATCACTGGGTGCTTCTTCGATGAGCTGGTCGATGCGCCAGATACCGGCCAGAGACTTGATCTGCTGGGACTTGGGCACCGCAACCACGTATCCGATGTCGAGCTGCTCGAGCAGGCGGCGGAAGTTCCAGTCCTGCCCGTAGGCCTCGTCCGCGGTGACCCCGGCAGCCGGCAGACCGGCGGCCAGACAGCGGCGGACCATGTCCCGGGCCAGTTCGCCCTTGGTCGCGAAGCCCCGCTCGGCGGGGACCTTCGCCGCCTGGCAGCGTTCACGGTCGGACGCCCGGGATTTGGGCAGGCAGAGCTCCCGGTCCACCAGTGCCCGGCCTGAGCTGGTGGCGTAGGCTGCGAACACCCCGATCTGGCAGTTGTCGGTCTTTCCCGAGGTGCCGGTGTACTGCCGGCCAATCCCGGCCGAGGTTGTGCCCTTCTTGATGAACCCGGTGTCATCGATGATCAGAACACCGCCTGGCCCGAGCCGTTCAGCGACATAGTCACGGACGTCGTCACGCAGAGCGTCCACGTCCCAGACACTGCTGTTCAACAGTCGTTGGAAACCGTCCGGGGTGCGGTGGCCCGCCCATTCCGCGAGCTGCCAGCCGTTCTTACGTGTCGCCCGCCCCAGCAGGCCACGAACGTAGTCACGCATCCGCCACCGCAGGTCCGCCCGCCCGAACCGGCCCGCCACCCGCACGAACGCCGAATCCAACTCAACGGCCCAGCAATCAACTTCAGCCATCCCCTCCATACCAGGACAGCGACAAGCACCAGCTCAGGACACGAACCGCTGCTGGAGTACTAGGTGTATTGCCCTGTGAGGTTGGGGACGCGGCTTGCGGGTGGTTTACCTGCGAGCGCGGTGTGTCCACGGTGGCGATTGTAGGTGTGTAGCCATTGGGTGAACGCGTCTCGTCGTTCTTGTTCCGAGCGATAGGGGCGGGCGTGGGCCCATTCGTCGAGCAGGGTGCGGTTCAGCCGTTCGACTTTGCCGTTGGTCTGCGGACGGTAGGGCCGGGTTCGCTTGTGGGTGATCCCGGCGGCTGTCAGGGTGTTGCGCCAGGCATGGGACTTGTGGCAGGCACCGTTGTCGGTGAGGACGCGTTCAACGGTGATCCCGCACGAGGTGAAGAAGGTCTGGGCCCGTTGCCAGAACCCGGTGGCGGTTTCCTTCTTCTCGTCGGTGAGGATCTCGCTGCAGGCGAGGCGGGAGTGGTCGTCGACGACCGTGTGGATTTAGCTGCAGTCGGCCTCGGACCGGGTCTTCCTGCCCGCTTGGCGGCCGAGTGCTTTGTGGCCGCCGCCGTCGGGGATGTTGCTGAGCTTCTTGATGTCCACGTGCACCAGTTCACCGGGCCGGTCGCGTTCGTAGCGGCGTATGGCGCGGCCGGTTGCCCGGCCGAGGTGGGTCAGGCGGGCCAGGCCGAAGCGGGTCAGCACGCGGTGGACGGTCGAGGGGCCAGGCCGAGCAGGTGGGCGATGCGGGCCGGTCCCCACCGCCGCAGGATCCGAACCTTGATGATCCGTCGTTCGGTCCTCGTCGGGGTCCGGCGTGGGCTGGTGTGCGGACGCCTTGACCGGTCCGCCGTGCCCGCCTCGCTGTACAGCCGGTAACGGTCCGCCTATCGCTGGGCTGTCGTTGGTGAGACCTGGAAGCGCTCGGCCGCCCGCCGCAGGGGCCAGCCGTCCTCGACGACGCAACGGGCCAGACGCAGAACCCGGACTCCCGGAGAGCCGTAGGTCGCCGGGGGCGGAGTCCAGACCGCTTCCTGCGCACTGGTTCCGTCCACGTGATTCATCCCGGACTGACGTCATCGTTGCGGGTGGTCACGAATGGTGCCCGTTGGGGACGCGGAGGGCGAGGACTGCGATGTCGTCATGTCCGTCACCTGGATGTTGGTCGGCAAGCGTCTCACACAGTTGTGCGGGGTACTGGTCGGCATGTGCGGTGGCGATGTCGGCGAGGGTGCGCAGGCCGTCGGTCAGGGAGCGCTGGTGGTGTTCGACCAGTCCGTCGGTGTAGAGAACGATGGTGGATCCCGGGGGGAGGTCTTGGGAGTGGTCGTGGCGGGGAAGGCGTAGGTCGACGCCGAGGGGTAGGCCGGGGTCGCGGTCGAGGTACTGCGCCGGGCGACCCGGTGCCAGAAGCAGCGGTGGAGGGTGTCCGGCGTTGCTCCACTGCAGAACCCAGGCGTTGTGGTGGCGATGTACGCGTGCTACGAGTGCGGTCGTCACCAGGTTGCGGGGGATGGCGTGCAGGGTCAGGTCGAGCTGGGTCAGTACTCGGCTGGGGCGGTGGAGCCGGGTGTGGAGCAGGGCGCGAAGCATGCTGCGGGTCTGGGACATGGACGCGGCGGCGGCCATGTCGTGCCCGCAGACGTCACCGATGGCCAGGTAGCAGGTGTCGTCGGCGGTGGCCAGCGCGTCGTACCAGTCTCCGCCGAGCTGGTTGGGCTCGGACGCCGGCCGGTAGACCGCGGCGGTTCGGAATGGCGGCCTGTCCGACACCTCCGGCAGTAGCAATCTTTGGAACTCCTCGGAGTCGGCGCGGACGTGCTCATACTGGCGGGCGTTCTCGATGGCCACGGCCGCCGCTCCTGCCAGAGCCACGATGATGTCCTCGTCGCGGGAGTCGAAAGGAAGGCCGTCGCCCCTGTCCGCAAGATAGAGGTTTCCGTAGACGCGGCCTTGCACGGTGATGGCTACGCCCAGCAGCGTTTTCATCTGCGGGTGGCCGCGCGGGAAGCCGGCCGAGGCCCGGTGGTGAGGGATGTCACCGACTCGTAGGGGCTCGGGGTGTTCGATCAGGTAGCCGAGCAGCCCGCGGCCCTGCGGGAGATCCACCCCCGCCAAGTCGGCGCGTTCTTGCTCGGTAAGACCCTCGGGGATGAACATCGACAGCCTGCGGCCGTCCTCGCTCAGCACGCCGATCGCACCGTAGTGAGCGCCGACCAGTTCCATCGCGCTGGTCACGATCCGCCGCAACACCCGCCCCAGATCCAGATCACGGCTGACCGACAACATCGCCGCCAGCAGCGTCTGCAATTTCTGTTGTGCCTGACTCAGATCTTTTAGCTGATCGGCGATCCGAAGCAGGTCGCCATGCAGTAGTTCGGTACTGGCATGGCCATGCTCTTCTTCACCATCCACAGCAGCAGGCTCCTTCGTCGGGTCTAAATAGAAGGTGGTTATCGGCACGATCAGTGCACAACTCGCCACGCATAGCCTAAATGCTTTCTATGGGATATTTTCTTCTATTTCTTCCCTTTAAGGTCGTGCCCTACATGGTCAGCTTGGGGAGCCGTTTGTAGCAGCAGGGCGGCGGCAAGTCCGAGAAAGCCAGGTGCCGGAAGGCCCAGTTTCCCTACCTGGCCGGCCAGGTAGGTCAGCCGCCCGGCGTGGTGTTCTGCCGCGGTGACGCATCCGTCCAGCGGCACGCCCGCGCCTCCTGCTGGCAGGACATGGTCAAGGAATGCAAGTGATAGTTCCCGAGCGGACTCGCCCCTGGCCAACAACCTCAAGACGATGGATCTTCACTGGTCAACGTGCCGGGCCCCCGCGTGACGGAATTGGCTGCTCGGCCCAGATGGTCTTGCCCGTGCCGGTGTACCGCGTGCCCCAGCGCTCGGTGAGCTGGGCGACCAGCATCAGGCCGCGTCCGCCCTCGTCCAGGATGCGGGCTCGGCGCAGGTGTGGTGCTGTGCTGCTGGCATCGGAGACCTCGCAGATCAGCGCCCGGTCTTTGATGAGCCGCAACTGGATGGGCGAGGTGGCATAGCGGATCGCATTGGTCACCAGCTCGCTGACCACCAGTTCCGTGACGAAGGCCAGTTCGTCCAGCTGCCACGCATGGAGCTGGGCGGCCGTCCGCGAGCGGACCTCGGCGACGACGGCCGGGTCGGGGAGCACCTCCCACTCGGCGACGTGCTGGCTGTTCAGGACGCGAGTACGGGCGATGAGAAGCGCAACATCGTCAGCGGGCCGCCCGTCGAGCAGTGCCTTGAGGACGATGTCGCAGGTGGTCTCGAGTGAGGGAACGGCATTGGCGAGGGCCGCGCCCAGGGCGCGCAGCCCGGTGTCCACGTCACGGTCGCTGGCCTCGATCAGTCCGTCGGTGTACAGCACGAGAAGGCTGCCTTCCGGGAGTTCGACATCGACGGGCTCGAAGGGCAATCCGCCGAGGCCCAGAGGCGGTCCGGTGGGCAGTTCGAGGTAGTCCACCGCGCCGTCAGGGGTTACCCGTGCGGGCCAGGGGTGACCGGCGCTGGCGAGCGAGCATCGGCGGGAGACCGGGTCGTACACCGCATACAGGCACGTGGCTCCGAGGTCGGTGGTGGGTGCCTCCGCTGCAGTCTCCAGCCCGACGCTGAGGCGGATGACCAGATCGTCCAGGTGCGCAAGCAGTTCTTCCGGCGGCAGATCGACGTCGGCGAGTGTGCGTACCGCCGTGCGCAGGCGCCCCATGGCGGCGGAGGCATGGAGGCCGTGGCCGACGACATCGCCCACGACGAGGGCGACGCGGGCGCCGGAGAGCGGGATCACGTCGAACCAGTCGCCTCCGACACCGGCCTGCGAGCCCGCCGGCAGGTAGCGGCCGACGACCTCGACGGCGGCCTGCTCCGGAATCCCCTGCGGCAGCAGGCTGCGCTGAAGTGCCAGGGCGGCAGTGCGCTCGCGCGTGTAGCGGCGGGCATTGTCGATGCAGACCGCGGCGTGTGCCGCCAGTTCCTCGACGATCCGCAGGTCGTCCTCCGTGTACTGCAGTACGGACGGCTCCATACGGGCGAGAAGGACAACACCGAGGTTCGTGCAGCGGGCACGCAGCGGCACCGCGAGCAGCGAGTGCGTGCGGTACCGGCTCGCCAGGGCCGCCCGGTCGGGGTCCTGGGCAAGCCAGCGGGCGATCTCGGGATCGGTGATCCGGTGCAGGCTGCCGCGGCCGGTGACCAGGCAGCGTTCGAGCGGCGAGAACTCCGGGTAGCGGGCCACATCACCGATCGGTACGAGGCCCGGCATGTCGGGGCGGACAGCCACGCGCCGCAGCACCAGGGGGCCGCCGACGGGAAGCGGTGCGGGCTCCTCGCCGCGCAGCACGGCGTCGAACAGATCGACCGAGACCAAGTCCCCACAGGCGGGTACGACCATATCGGCGAGCTCCTGCGCGGTACGAGCCACGTCCAGGCTGCCGCCGATCCGACTGCCGGCCTCGTTGAGCAACGCCAGCCGCTCACGGGCGGCGGACTGCTCGGAGAAGTCGAGCGCGGCCAGTTGCACACCGTGCACCAGCCCCGCCGAGTCCTTGAGGGGGACTACATGGACCATCCAGGCGTGCGCGAAGGGCTCCCCCGGTACGCGCACATAGTTCTCGAAGCTCTCCGGCTCACCGGTCGCAGCCACGCGGTCGACGGCACGCTCGGAGGCCCCGAACCCGGGGTCCGGCATGTGCTCGGTGGTCCGTAGCCCGCGAACTTCCCGCTCCGATGCTCCGAGCTGCTGCGTCATGCGGGCGTTGACCCGCAGAAACCGGCCCTCGGCATCGTAGATCGCCAGGGGGAAGGGGGACTGGTCGAACGACCACCGCAGCAGCGGTCCCGGCTCACAGCCCTCCTCCTCATCCTGCGGTGAGACGGCCTCCAGGAGCCAGCCGGCCCCCCTGCCACCGGCGACCACCGGAAGCACCTGCAGGCGGCATTCCACCGGGCGGCCGTCACGGCGGCGGAGCACCACCGTCCCGGCCCACCCCTCCTGCCCCGCGAGCTGCTCGCGAGCGGCCTCGGGAAGGGGGGAGGCAAGCAAATCCGCTGCCGGCCGGCCCACAGCCGCGGCGGCGGAGTACCCGAGCAGCCTCTGCGCACCGGGACTCCAGCCCGTCAGCACTCCGTCCGTCGCCGCCACGGCCACAGCCACACCGGTTACAAAGGCGGCGTCGGGGTGAGCGCCGCCGGTCGCCGGTGTGTCCACGATCGATCACCTCCGGTTGCAGTCCTCATCCACTCAAGGATCTCCCGGGTGGGACCCGTCATGCATCCTCGGACAGGCAGAGCGCTCGGTTACGTCCAAGGAAGTGGTGTACGGGTTCGACCTGGTCCGGGGTTTTACTCCGGCATCGGGACGGTGCCTGTAGATGAACGGCCACCGGCTGATCTTCGAGATGCCGAGTCACCAAGGAGATCAGCACGATCACCGCACCCGACAGCCTGCCCCTGCACGCCCTCGCGGAGGACAACCTCGCAGCGGCGAGTCCCGATCTACTGCGCGCGATGGTCAAAACATTTGCCGACGCCCTCATGTCCTCCGAGGCCGACGCCCTCTGCAACGCCGAATACGGGCAGGTCAGCGACGAGCGAGTCAACCACCGCAACGGCTATTGCCCGTGCGTGCGGGGATGGTCCCGCGTGGAGCGCCATGGGTTCCGCACCCCGGCGCTGCTCCCCGTACCAGCGAGGATGGTGCCGTGGTCGGCACCCTCCTGGGCGCCTGCTCCCCGCACCCGGTACTACACCGTCGTCGAGAGCGAACACTGCCGGGAGCTGTGCGCATTCGTGGAAGTCGATTGCAACACCGTGCACAGCGCGCGGCTGGGCGTGGAACTGATTGAGTACGCTCGCCTGTTCCAGTGCGAGGCTCAGCCTGTCGGCCGCCGCAGGCAGGCCGCCACGGTTCTGGCCTGGCTGCGCTGGTATCCGGCCTTCCCCACGTGCTCTTCGTGCTCACCGGTGCCTCCCGGGCGGGGCTGGAGTATCGGATGAGTGATCTACAGGTGATGGTGGCTGCGCGTGCTCGGAGTGCTCAAGGTTGCCACCGCCGACCAGATACAGCGGCTGGCCTCGTCCCGCGGCTGCTCCGGACGTAGCGGCCATGAGGACCGGTTCTCGTCCAGGGCTGTTCGGAGGCTGACCAGCGTGGAATCCTGGGGATGGACGACCAACCCGCTCCAGCGGACCAGGTTGTCCACCTCGCCCAGCAGACCTCGGGACAGGGCCGTTCTTGAAACCGGCCTTCCTCTTGCTCACGAGACGCCGTCTGGAGGCCAGGCCGCGCTGCCGCATTTCGTAGTTGGTCGGAGGGCCAGCAAGCGTGCAGAGTCTCATCCACGGGCACCTGCGCCCTGGTGTCCTGAGGCGAAGACCAAGACCCGAGGACCGTGCGCGGCACTACTGCCAGTGGTACCGCACCGGCCGCACCGGACCGGCCGCACCGGACCCGCCGAGCAGACCTACGGACATCGCCCGGTCTGCCAGACACCCAGCTGCGGCCAGCCGCACCGGGCCCGCGGCTACTGCGTGAACTGCTACGACCGTGCCATCCGCTGCGCTCGCCGCAGACCAGGCGGAACCCCCGAACCGCGTTCGCGCTGGCGGGCCGTTCAAGAGTGGGCAGCGTGGTCGAGGATGGCGCACCGAGCGCCACGCCTTCCACCTGGAGCTCCTTGCCGATGTCGAGCCGCCGGTCCAGGTCGCCCCGGCCATCGATGGGCTCGCGCTGGCCGCCGCCCCCACCACCGCCACCGCGGTCGGCCCCCAGGCCTTTGCCCGTCAGGCTCTCCCCCCAATCAGGCACCGTCCCTGTGCGAGCTCCCTGAGCCGCCGGACGCGGTCAAGGCCCGTGAACTGCTCGCGGAGCTGGTGGTGACCGACGAGGACGACGTCCCCGGCTACTCCCGGTCGAAGTTCCCGCACTGGGTCAGCCAGTACGGCACCTGCGACACCCGCGAAGTCACCCTTCAGCGCGACGGCCAGGACGTGGTCCAGGACGACGGGTGCCGGGCCGTGTCCGGTACCTGGTACTCCGAGTAAGACGGCCTGACCATCGATTTCGCCTCCCGTATCGACATCGACCACGTCGTCCCCCTCAAGGAGGCCTGGCGGTCGGGTGCCTCGCAGTGGTCGACGCCCGAGCGGCGCGCCTTCGCCAACGACCTGGTCCACTCGCAGCTGATCGCGGTGTCGGCCGGCAGCAACCGCGGGAAGGGCGACAAGGACCCCGGGAACTGGAAGCCGCCGCTTCAGTCGTACTGGTGCACCTACAGCCGCGCCCGGATCAGCGTGAAGGCCACCTACCAGCTCACCGCCAACCCCGCTGAGGTCAACGCTCTGTCCGAGATGCTCGACACCTGCACCGTCTGATCCCGCCGGTCGGCACACCAGGCAGCGCCGGCTGGGAGCCCGGCCTGGTGAGCCGTGCTGGAGCACCGGACGGCACCGTCCGCACCTTGACACGCCGCGGGGGAGGAGACACAGGACACCCCACTCCGACCCTCTTCCTCTGCGGCGCCCCAACCCCCAACCCCCGGCCCGCGCCCCATGCGTCCGCGGCATCGACTGGCCTCGGCCTCCCATAGCTCGCGCCGGGGAATCGGCCTGATCGACGGGGAGCCCTGGGTGCGGTGTGAGGCCCTTTCGATGGCCGCGTTTTCGGGTGGTGCGTCAGGCTGTGCGGTTGAGTGCATGCGTCAGTACCTCTTCGAGTTGTCTCGCGACGCGGTCCAGGGGTTCTGTGCTGCGCTTGGCACGGCACATGGCCACGGTGCCTTCGACGCCCGCGACGACGAGCGTCGCGACTTGGGCGGCGCGGTCGGGTTCGATGCCGTGCTCCTTCAGTGAGGTGGCGAGCAGGTCCTCCCACTGGTCGAATGCTTCGGCGGCGGCCGTGAGGACGGGCGGGACCTCGTCTGCCGGGGGTTCTTCGATGGCTACGGCGAGGACGGTGCAGCCGGCGCGGAAGTCGGTGCCGACGACGGTCTCGCGCCAGAGGGCGAGCAGGGCGCGCAGCCCCGCGATCGGGCCGGCCTTCAGCTCCCTGCGCAGGTTCCGGGCGATCCTCTCCCCCGCGTAGCGGACGGCTTCGGTGGTGAGCTGCTGCTTGCCGCCGGGGAAGTAGTGGTAGGTGGAGCCGAGCGGCGCTTTGGCGTGCTTGGCCGTCTCGCGGATGCTCGTGGCGTTCAGGCCGCGCCGTCGGATCATGTCGGCCGCTCCGGCCACGATCCGTTCGCGTGCCTGCGGGGCGTCCTCGGTCACGGCATGCCCTCCTCGGGGAGACACCCTTGGCTATATCGACTGTCATAGTCTAGCGTGACCTGCGGTTATGACACTCGTTATAGTCGAGTGTCGTGAGTGAGTGAGGAAACCGCCGTGCCCTTGATCCGACTGACCGTGTCGTCCGGCTCCCTGACCGAGGAAGGCCGTGCTGAGATCCGGCAGGAACTTGCCGGTGCGGCCCTGCGCTGGGAGGGCTTTCCCGATACGGCCTTCTTCCGCGGCCTGTCGTGGGTCTACCTGACCGAGCTGCCCGAGGGCATCCAGGGGACCGCGGGCGATGACGCACCCCGGTTCCTCGTGGAGGTGATCGTGCCCCAGGCGACATCGCCCGTCCCCGACAAGTCCGGCCTGATCCAGGACATCACGCAGGCCGTGCTGAAGGCCGCGGGCCTGGACCGGCACGCTGCCTCTCGGGTGTGGGTGCTGGTGCACGAGCAACCCGAGGGTTCATGGGGTGCCGGAGGTGCCGTAGTCCGTCACGCCGACCTGACCGCGCTCGCGGACGTGCAGCGCGCGGCCTCGTAACCCCCCTCGCGATGCGTCCCAGGGCACAGCCTCAGGGAGCGTATCGAGCCGCGGGCGCTGAGGGCCGCAGGCCGCCGCGTCGGCGGTGTCGACCTCGATGGCCGGCGGCCTTGCGGCCCCGCGCGCGGACCGGCTGTTCGACACAGCTGTCGCGCAGCTGAGCCCGGTCACCGGGCTGGTGAACAACGCTGGGTGAGCGGGCCGGTCGGTCCGCTGGCGAGCGCCGACCCAGAGGGGATGCGGCAGACTCTGGGGGGCAACATCCTGGGGTACCTGCTGTGCGCCCGCCTCAACTATTACTCCACCTGTAGATCTATTACTCCAGCTGTAAATCGCGATCTTCGTAGTGCGCGGTCGGCCGGGCCGTCTCTTGTCCCGGGTTGGTCCGACTGGTCGGATCTGACGGTGGGTCGCGCCGGGCCGTTCCGGGCGGCGGCACCGCCGAGGTTATGAATGAGGCACCTGACCATTCATGAGCATCAACCTCAGGAGCCACACGATGCGCCCTATCAGAGCAGCCTGTCTCGGCACGGCGACTGCGCTGGTCGCCCTTCTCGCCTGCGCCCCTGTCGCGGCCGCCGCGACGGACACCGATTCCGCCCACGTCAAGGGCGGAGACCGGGTCATCACTCTCATCGGCCATCTCGCGCAGCAGTCGCGCTTCCCCGTCAACCCCAACGGCCCCGCCGCCCAGGGCGACCGGACCGTAGTCCGCTCGATCCTCAAGGACCAGAACGACGAAAACGTGGTCGGCGAAACCGGCGGCTTCTGCACCACCACCACGGTAGAGAACCGCGGAGCGGAGGAGTGCGTCGTGACCTACAACCTCCCGGGCGGCCAGCTCACCGTGCAGGGGATGGTCTTCGGCATTCTCAACGAGGAGGGCGGCGTCGCGATCCCTCCCCCTTCGTTCGACAACGCGATCACCGGCGGCACCGGGGTGTTCGACCGGGCTCGTGGTTCGGTCCACGCCGACACGATCGGTTCGGGCATCAGGCGCTTCACGATCGACCTCGACCGCTGACTGACCCTGCCCCCGCCCGGTGAGAAGGTGGGCCGTCCACGACACGGCCCACCGGCTCGATTGGTCCCATTGGCGACGCCGTAACCAGGCTCGATCCCAGGCCATCCACCATCAGTGACAAGCCGCCCAGGCATGAAGATTACGGCCTACGGCTGGAGTACTAGGCGGCCGAGCCCGCCCCGACCACAGACCCGACCACCGCAGGCCAGGGCTGACTCGACGCGAGGAGCGGGAGCTTGAGCGCCTGCACGCGGCCCAACCACGGCAACGCCCGGTTGCCGCGCCTGACCGGGTGATCGCTGACTTACCGTGGTGTGGTCGCTGCGGCCATGAACATCGGCAGCGCCAGGAAGAGCCGGTCGGCCTCGGCCAGCGCACGCTGTTCAGCGATCCAGCTGTCCGACTGCTCGTGCGTGATGGCGCCGGTGGAGCGGGCTCCTTCGGCCAGTCCGGCGAGCAAGGGCAGCATCGCCGGTCCGGTGAACACGCCGGTGTGCACCTCGACCGTCGCATCGTCGAAGTCGGCATTCAGCAGCAGGCTGCGGTACTGGCGGGCGGCGCGCGGGCTGGCGGTCAGGTCTGCGCGGGCGTGGACGATGGTGCGGGTGAGGGCCGGGTCGGCGGAGTCGATGATGATGGTGTCCCAATCCTGGCCGAGCAGCACGATCCGCCCTCCGGGCCTGAGAACCCTGCGGGCCTCTGTCAACGCCAGCTCGGGTGCGGCCAGTTCGTGGAACACCTTGTCGGCGCGGTAGCCGTCCACCGAGGCGTTTGCCAGCGGTAGTTCGTACGCCCCCGCGATCCGGAAGTCCGCCTCGGGCCAGCGGCTGCGGGCGACGGCGATCATACGCTCGCTCGGGTCTACGCCGACGGCCTTCGCACCCCGTTCGGTCAGCTCCGCAACGGCCCGTCCGGCGCCGCAGCCCACGTCCACGGCGGACATTCCGGGTCCGGCGCCGAGCAAGGCGTAGGACTGGGCCCGCAGTTCGTTGGCGCCCGGCATCCGGTCGGCCGAATCGAGCAGCGCGATGAGCTCGTCCGGCAACTGGCTTTTCTGATCCGTTTCCTTGGTCATGAGCACCAGGCTGCGACTTAATGTCGGCATGAAGTCAAGCAAGCACAGGACGCCAGTTGGCGGTGAGCGCGAGCCGATAGGCATCGGCGCCCTCGCGGAACGCATCGGTCTGGCTACGCACGTCCTGCGTCACTGGGAAGCGATGGGACTGCTCACGCCCAACCGCGACGCCGCTGGCCGCCGCCGCTATGGGAGCGCCGACCTCACACGCGTCGCCGTCATCCTGCGCGCCAAGGAGGCAGGACTCTCCCTCGGCATCATCCGCACTCTGGTTGCTACCGCAGATCCCGCCAAGCGCAACGACATCCTGCGCGAAGAGGCCGAGGCACTTCGCTCCGGCATTGCAGCCGCGCAAGCTTCTCTCGAATTGATCGAATGCGCCCTTGGCTGCGACCACGAGGACTTTTCCCAGTGCGCCCATTTCCAGCAGATGGTGGCAGATCGCACCGGCACGGACACTGCGGTCCACCTTCCCGTCTGACCCCATACGCTCGACGTGTCGCAGCGATGCGAGTCGGCCGCCTGCCGCCGCGTCCCTATCGGCGGGCCAGCAGGTGGCCACGCTGCGCCTGGACCGCGACCCCGGCCGCCGTAACGGCCCCCCGTTGCGCGGGAGCCCGGCGGCCGAGGCGAGAGGTGATGCGCTGCCCGTACGATGACCGGCGTGACCGTCCGCCGTGCCCTTGGCGCAGGCCCCCAGGCTCCCGCGCCCAGCATCCGCGCCGCCCAGGCCGACCTGCTCGACGCTCTCCCCGGAGAGCGCTTGTCCGACCTCGATGAACTGCGTGCCCGAGGCGTGCTCGGGTCGCGCCCGGCTGCGCCGCCGTCCCCGCGGCGGACCCTTGGAACCGGTGGCCGCGCCGACGAGGGACTGCCTCACCAGCCCGCCTGACCCCCTTCGGCGCTGGTGCGCTGCCCCTGTGGTGCCGTACCCGTGAAACGCCCGGTGGGCGGCACCCCTGTGCGGGGTGCCGCCCACCGGGCGTTGGTGGTTCGGTGGGTGTCAGCTGACCTGGAGGGCCAGGTTCTTCGGCCAGCCGGCCTGGTCGAGGCGGGAGAACGGGTCCTTGAGGTCGGCGGGCTTGAGCTTGATGCAGCCGTTGGACTTGTAGTCGAAGTCGGCGTCCCAGCGCCAGAAATCGTCTTCCAGGAGGGGAACGTCGACGGCCTGCGTGCCGTCGGCGAGCACCTCGCTGTGGATGAACATGTCGGTGCGCTCGACGGGCTTCTGACCGGGCGCGGGCGTGCAGGTCTTGTTCTCGAGCTGGATGGCGTAGCCCTGGATCTGCACATTGGGGTTGTAGTTCCACTCTCCGCGGTTGGTCTCGTGTCCCTTGACCTTGTAGGTCCCGTTGGGCAGCCAGCCCTAGTTGGAGAGGCAGGTGTCCTTGCTGCCCATGCCGGAGTTCGCGCGGTAGGTCTTGACCGCCTTGCCGTTTTGGACGAGAGCGAGGGTCGAGTACATCGGGTTCTTCTGGTTCGTGGTGCACTTCAACGAGTACCCGGTGGGGCTGGATGTGGCGTTCTGGCCGGTGCCGGTGTTGCCGGTGTCGGGCCGGGCGCCGGCGGGCGCGGTGACCAGAGCCTTCCAGGTGTTCGGGCCGGCGACGCCGTCGGCCTGGAGGCCCTGTTTGGTCTGGAAGGCCTGGACGGCGGCTTCGGTGAGGCCTCCGAAGGACCCGTCGGCGGTGAGGGAGTGCCCGTGGGCGGTGAGCAGCTGCTGGAGCGCGGTGACCGCGCTGCCCTGGGCGCCGGTGCGCAGGGTGGGCCACTGCTGCTGGTTCCGGGAAGCGGGGGCGGCGGAGCGGGCGGCTGAGGCTGCCGGGTCGCCGCTGCTGCTGGCGGTGGCGGTGTCGGGGGCCTGCGGTACCGAGCGTGGCGAAGGCCGCGATGGCGAGGGCAGCGGTGGTGAGGGTGGCCCAGAGAGTGCGGGGAGCGCGGTTCGTGACGGAAGTTCCTTTTTCGTGTCGTGAGGGGCACGGCCGGGCCGCGCAGGGGCATGGCGCCGCCCGGGGTCCGGGAAGAGGAGAGGGGGATCGTGCGGTGGCGGCTGCCCCCGCACCGGTGACGCGCGCGGGGGAGGGGGCGGGGGTCAGATGAAGGTGATGTCCCAGTGGACGCCGCCGCTGCGGGGGACTTCGTAGACGTACTCGGCGGAGATGCCGGCCAGGGTGCCGTGCCAGCGGGCGTCGGTGCCCCGGGGAGCGCCCTTGCGCTGGGTGGTCTTGATCCAGTTGGTCACGCAGCCGCCCTCGTCACGGGTACGCAGGTCGAGCTTGTAGCCGTTGGCGTGGGAGTGGTTGCCCCTGGTGCTGTGGCCGGACTCGGTGCCGCTGGTGATGACGATGGTGCAGCCGCCGCTGGCCTTCTTCAGAGCGATGACGCCCTGGATCGTGCGGGCATGGACACCCGCCAGGGAGGTCCGGCCGACCGGGGCCTTGATACCGGCCGCAGCGAGCTGCGTCAGGGCCTGGCGCTGGGTCAGCCTGCCGTTCGACGGCGCGGGCGTGGTCGGGGCAGGCGTGGTCGGGGTGCTCGTTTTGGTTCCGTTGACCAGCTTGTTCCACGTCTTCGGACCGATGATGCCGTCCGCGGTCAGGCCGTGGGGCCGCTGGAACGCGATGGCCGCGCTGCGGGTGTTCGGGCCGTAGATTCCGTCGGCGGTGACGGATTAGCCGGCCGTGGCCAGCAGGTGCTGGGCGGTGGTGACGTTCACGCCGCGCGCCCCGTTCTTCAGCAGCGGCCAGACGGCCGTGGACGGAGCCGACGCACCACCACCAGTCCCAGTCCCGGCACCAGCCCCGGTACCAGTCCCGGCACCCGTACCCGTGCCGTTGCCCGTGGGCGTACCTGCGCCGGGGCCCGTGGGGTCTGGCCAGGAGCCAGGTGGGCGAGCGCGCGGAGCTGGGTCAGCGTGCCCTTGTAGACGTTGACATCGGCCTTGCCCCGCAGACCGGGCACCGCCCCGTTCTCGGTGTACTGCCAGATCGACCAGTACCTGCCGCCGACCGGAGCGGGCTCACGCGTCCCGCTCCCGTACCTCGGCTGCCACAGCGGGCTGTTGGCCAGGGCACCGGTGTTGCCACGCAGACAGGTGTCGGCGAAGTCCTTCGAGGTGTAGACGATGGGGTTCACCCCGAACGCCTGACGGGTCTTGGCGAGGAACGCGGCGACCTGGGTGTTGTTCACCCCGGCCGGGCACCAGCCGCGGATCTTCTCCAGGTCGACCACCGGCGGCAGCTGCCCGGCACGCTTCCCGTCGTAGCCGGCCGCCCGGGCCGTGCGGATGAAGTGGTCGGCCTGAGCCACGCCGGAACCGGAGTCGTGGAAGTGGTACGGCGCGACCGTCAGCCCGGCCCGCGAGGCCCCCGCGAAGTCACCGGCGAACTGCGGGTCGCGGTAACCGGTGCCCTGCGTCGCCTTCTGGAACACGAACGAGTACCTCGCCCTCACCGACGCCGACCACTGGATCGGGTGGGAGTTGTGATGGCTCGTGTCGAACCCCTTCACCCCGTACGCGGCCGGGCTGTTCGCCTGCGCCTGCTCCTGCCCCATGAAGCTGATCAGGCCAAATCCAGCGGCCGCGACCGCCACCATGGCACCCGCCTGAAGACCCGTCTTCTTGCTGATGATCCGCACGACTTCACCTCTCGTCAGACCCAACGGCACACACCCGGAAGGCGATTCACACGGCGTCTTTGCGGCGTCGACGAGATGAAGATTCGGGGTACCGCCTTCCCACCGGTAGCCTGATCGGCATTCCAGCCGTACCGCGCCGTCCCGACCGTTCCACAAGGCCCCTGACCTGCGAAAAGGAACGGCTGAGGAACGTGACGATCACACCGGTACCAAGGGGGAGAACCTATGCGGCCTGAACAAGGCGACAACCCGCCCGCGCAGCCACTGCCGGAAGTAAAGGCGCTGCTCCAGGCACTGCGACAGGTGAAGCAGTCGAAGGACCTCTCCCAGGACGCCTTCACCCACGACACCGGCTACTCCCGCTCCTCCTGGAACCGCGTCCTCAAAGGCACCGCGTTCCCACCCCGAACAGCCGTCGAACGCCTCTGCTCCCGCCGCGGCCTGGACAAGGAAAAGCTGCTCGGCCTCTGGGACACCGCCGACCAGGCCCGCCGCGCCCAAGACGCCCAGGAAGGAACACCGTCCGAAGCAGCGCCCGTTCCCGCGCCGACAGGCCCCGTACAGGGCGTACCGGACCCCACACCGCCGACAGCTGCCCCCGGACCCCGTACCGCCGACAGCAGCCCCGGACCCCGTTCCTGGCACCGCAGCTCCGAAACCCGCAGCGGTCAGCCCGGCTTCCGCACCGCCCACGCCTGGCCCGGCCGCACCGGCAAGGCCGGCCGCTGCTCCCCGGAGCCGGATCAAATCCTCGCGCTGATCGTCGCAGCCCTCGCCGCGCTGCTGGTGGTCGGACGCTGGTACTCGGTCCACGAGACGAAGGACTCCGCCGTTTCCCAGCCCGAGACCGACGGTGACAACCGTCCCGGCGACGACCAGCCAGTGGTCGACGAAACCCCCCTGCCCCCGAAGAGCAGCACCGCCCCGACCAAGGCCCCGACAGGCGACGAGAAGAAGAACAAGGACCAGGACTCCACGGGCGAGGAGGACACGAACACGGAGTCACCGCACCCCAGCAGTTCAGCCAAGGGCGAGACCTCTTCCTCACCCTCTGCTCCTGTTTCGCCCAGTACGGCCGCCTCGCCTGGCGCCGCCGGCCGCGCCAACTGCCCCTACAACTGGGACCGCAAGCAGGTCATGGCCAAGGGCATGGTCGGCTCGAAGGTGAAGGAGATCCAGTGCCTGCTGAACTACAACTACGACTACACCCTCGCCCTCGACAGCAAGTTCGGCGAAAGCACCGACGCCGCTGTACGTGCCGTTCAGCGCTGTAGCGGCCTCAATGCTGACGGCCAGGTCGGACCCCAGACCTGGAAGTACCTCGACACCCCCATGTCCGGCTGCGGCCACTGAAGCGTGCGATCAAGCCCCGGCTCCCGCGCCCAAGCCGCCCGCCGGGTAGGAAGCTGAGTCAGAGCCGTCACTGACACACAGCGGGGCCCCCATCCATCTCCATGGATGAGGGCCCCACCCGGCCGAAAGGCCTGATCAGCTCGCGGTGAACATGCTGCGCAAGCCACGCGTGGCATACGTGCCCCACGTCTGGGTCACCACCCCGACATCGAGGGAAGCCTCGCTCAACAAGCCGGGCTTGCCCTGCGCAGACATCTGCAGACGCAGCTGACCACCCTTGACGACAAACGTGAACGTGATGGTGCGCCTGGCTCCTTCCGGATGCCCCTCAGGTCCCGGCGGATCGCCCGGCGCAACGTGGAGAGCGACGGCACCGCGGGCGTGTCCGGATCGTCGGCCGCCCGCTGCACCAGCTCGGCGTGGACCCGGGAGGCGTTACCGTCCCACAGCGCCAGCAGCCGCCGGACTTTCCGCGGTGACCGTGAAATGGGACGACTCCATCCGGGCTAGGCGGTGATCCTCCCGGGCAGCGGCCAGCCACCGCCACACCGTCCGCTCCGACTTCCCCAATGCCCGTGCCACCAGGCGCACATGCGCGGCCGTCAGCTCTCCACGCCCGTCGAGGTCCAGCAGTCGGGGCATCGCCGCCGCCCGCCCCGACGTCGGCGGGAACACTGCCACCGGACCATCTACAGGATCCTCGCCACGGCTTCCCGGCATGTGCGGCCCCTCTCCGCCGAATACGGACAGCACGGCCTGCCGTCCTGGTCCCAGGTATCCCAGCCCTTCGGCACCCAACTGACCGGAATCGGCATACGACTGACAGCAACCATCGCCATCCGGTACAGCCGTGCCCGCGCACGGGCTGGCGATCTGCTGGACGGCCTTCTCGCGGGCGTCGTAGAGCTGACGGGTGCACTTCGGATGACCGATTCGAGGACCGGCCTCGGTCACCATGCCCGCCAGGCCCACTCCACGCCCACCTCGGCGAGCGCCGTGCACCGCCCGGTGATGGACGTCGCCAGGGTGCGCACGAGCTGATCGACTGGACCGCGCGGCGCGGGGAGCAGATCGCCGCCCTCGGCTTCCACGCGATAGCCATGGAAGAAGCTGAGGGCGTCCGGCAGGCGGGTCAGTAATCGGGTCAGCGGGTGATCCTGGAAGTATGGCCCGCGTGCGGTTCTGCGCGTCGTGCGGGGCCCGGCTGCGGAGAAACGCGGCCGCCCGGCGCCGGTACTGCGGTGACGCCTGCCGGGCCCAGGCGTACCGGGACACTCTTGCCGCGGACTGCATGGGCCCGCACGAGCTGGGACGTGCCCCACAGGGCCGCCGTACCTCATGTGTGATGAACTATGGCCCGGTTTCCAGACGTTGATCTCGTCTCGGCAAGAAAGTGGGAGGGACCGTGAACCTTAGCGGGGGGACGTGGCAGCGGCTGACCGCCGTGGCGCTCGTCATGGCGGTGGCGGCCGGGTGTACGGGTCAGGGCGAAGGGCCGGAGGGCGGGAACGACAAAGACCTGCTGCGGAACCACGACTGGACGCAGATGCCGGGCACCACCGCGCGGAACGGCGTCCTGCGGGTCAGCGCATCGGATCGGCACATCGTGGAGCAGGACTCCTCCGGCGGCCAGCCCAATCCCCCGCTGAACCTGGCCGGCCCGCATCTGAGGTCCGATGGCGACTTCACCGTCACCGCACGGATGTCCGGTGTGGGCGACGATGACGGCGACTCATGGCTGCGGCTGTACGGACGGGTACCGGTCATCTACGACGAGTGGCGGCAGGAGCGGCCCTCACTCCGCGTCGGCGTGACCGCCGACGGACAAGTGAAGGTACAGATATGGGACGGCGAGGGCGACGAGCCAGCCACCTCCAAGGTTTTCGACTGCGGCTGCTCCGGGACGGTGACGCTCGCCGTGTCGAGCATCGGTGACACCTTCCGCGTGAAAGCCGACGGGCGGCGGCTGGGAACCGTGCAGGACCCGGGGGTGTTCGCCGAGGGCACTGTCTGGTTCGGTCTGGAGGCGGACGCGGGCGAAGACGAGCGCCGCGAGGGATGGCGCCTGACGCAGCTGATCGCGCGGGCAGAGAGCGGTGACTCGCTCCACGTGGTCAACGCGCCGCAGCTACGCCAGGAGCAGTCCGACGACTCGCTGCGTGCGCGGGCCGCAGACGCGGGGCGGCCGTTCGACGTCGGCACCGCCCTAGCCGAGAACCCGCTGCTCACCGACTCCCGCTACCGGGCGCTCGCGGGGAGCCAGTTCTCCATGCTCACTCCGGAGAACGCGTTCAAGCCACAGTTCCTCCACCCGCGCCGGGGCGTCTACGATTTTCGCGACGCGGACCTACTCGTACGCTTCGCCCGCGCAAACGACATGAAGGTTCATGCGCACACCCTCGTCTGGCACGAGGCTCTGCCCAACTGGATGCGGGAGAACGACGATCCCGAGGAGGTGCGCCGGACCATGCTCCGGCACATCGCCACGGTCGCCGGTCACTTCAAGGGGAAGGTCGCGGAATGGGATGTGGTCAACGAGCCCATGTCCGACGACAAGGAGAGCTACACCAACGGGGATCTTGGTCTGCGCTCCGAGCAGAGCCCGTGGTTCGAGGCCATGGGCGAGGAGTACATCGACGAGGCGTTCAGGGCCGCCCACCGGGCCGATCCGAAGGCACGGCTGTTCCTCAACGAGTACGGGGTCGAGGAGGAAGGCGAGCGGTGGGACGCCCTTTACGATCTGGTCCAGCGGCTCAAGGAACGGGGCGTACCGATCGACGGCGTGGGTTTCCAGAACCATGAGTACGCACCCGGCGACCGCATCGACCCGGAGACCTTCCGCGGCCATGTGCGGGATCTGGCGGAGCTCGGGGTCCAGGCGCGGGTGTCGGAGATGGACGTCCCCATAGGCGAGAACGAGGAGGACGGGCGGGAGACCCAGGCCGACGAGATGGTGGGCAAGCTGCGGGTCTGCCTGGAGGAGCCGAACTGCACATCGTTCTCCACGTGGGGATTCACCGACCGGTACGGTTCCACCGCCGACACCAAGATCTATCCTCCGCGCACGGCCGATTCCCTGCCGTGGGACGCGGCCCTGCGGCCGAAGCTGGCGTACGAGCGCCTGCTCGAGGCCTTTGACGAGGCGTGAGGCATCAGGGCTCCCGGACCACTGGGACCCTACCCACGCTGGGCACTGTCACGTTGGCTGACCGGGTGGGTGATCTTCCGGTTGATCACGGTGGAGGAGTTGTCCATGGGCAGTACGCCGCCGTCGTACAAGGGGCACCGGTACCCGGTCGAGGTGATCTCCCACTGCGTGTGGCTGTACTTCCGCTTCCCGCTGTCATTCCGTGAGGTGGAGGAGCTGATGCTGCAGCGCGGCGTCATCGTGTCCTACGAGACGATCCGCCGGTGGTGTCCGAAGTCCGGGCAGCCCTACACCAACGCGCTGCGCCGCCGACGTCCCCGCCCCGGCGACGAGTGGCACCTTGACGAGGTCTTCATCACGATCAACGGCGAGCAGAAGTACCTCTGGCGCGAGGTCGACCAGGACGGCAACCTCACCGCCCAGGGAGGTCAGCGAACCGGCCGCGACCGGGCCCCTGATAGTCGACGGTTCTTGGTGCGTCCCATGTCCGCCCGGCCCACCTGACAGCTGCCCCAGCGAAGCCTTCTCCCGGGTCCTCCTCGACAAAGCCCCCAGCGGCCGCCACCGGCCGTCAGCGCGAGGGGGAACGCCCCGGTGACCTTCCGCTCAGGCGCACCCTGGCTGCTGGTCGTCTTGTCAGGGAAACCGCCTGTCGGGCAGCGGATCATCGTTAGGATCACTCGATGGAGAACGACCTTGCCTCATCCGTCCTGGATGCTCCCGTCACCAGCCGGGAGCAGGACGCGGTGCGCCTCCTGCTGCTGATCCGTGGCGCCGGCCAGAAGCCCACGGATCTCGACCACGCTGACCCCGGTCTCGGCAAAGCGGTCGGGGTGGTCCGTACCCAGGTGCGCCTGCAGAAGCTGGACTTTCTGGCTGAGGAACCCCGACTACCTGGCCGATGAGTTGCTCACTGACTACGAGACGAGCAAGGAGCCAGCCCTGCTGGAGCTTGCGGGGCAGATCCTGGACTCCGAGGAGCCCGAGGCCCGCCGGTATCCCATGCTGCGCCACCATTTCGGCGCCTACGAGCCGCTCGACGACGCGCTCGCGGTGCTGCGCAGCAGCGGCCTGGTCGTGCGGCGCCGGCGGGGGACCGTCAACCACGTGCGCCAGCACGACTACTACCTGACTCAGCACGGCGACCAGGTCGCCCAGCGCGTAGTGAGTGAGGCACCGGTGTTCTCCTACTACGTCGAGCGGGTCGCCCTGGTGGTCGCCCTGGCTGACGGATTGGGCGGCACCGCACTGAAGAAGCGGCAGTATCTGCAGCGCGAGTACGCCGAAGCGGCACGCGGCACACGCATCGGATCGGTGAGCATCCGGGCCAGGGCCCGGCTTGAGGCACTGCGCACGCAGAGCGCCACCAACGACAACGAGGGGAGTCGTGACCGAAGCCGAGGAGCCTCTTGCGGCCCGGATTGCCCGGCAGGCCAAGAGCAGCGAGGTCGACGTCCGCGACGTCTTCGCCACCTACGGGCTGCTTCTCACCCTGACTCCCGCCCGCCCGCGGCCACTGCGCCTGCACCGGATGCGCATGGCCGGCCTGCGCACCGGGTCCCTTGAGCCGGGCCCGTTCGACACCACGTTCCGCTTCGGCGCCGGGCTGACGGCACTGGTCGCCTCCAATCTGCGGGGCAAGACCAGCGTCCTGGAACTGATCACCTGGTGCCTGCGCGGAACCCCGCGTGACCTCCAGTCGGGGGTCCGGAACTGGATTCGCCACCTGGACCTCGACATCGTCGTGGCCGGCCAGCCCCTCGGCTTCCGCCTGGACTGTATCGACGGGGAGATCGTCCGCGCACAGGTACTGACCGGCCCCGACATCGGCTCGCTCGAAACGGCTCGCACACCCGACGACACGGGCCAGATCACGGCTCTCATCACCGCCGGCAGCGCCGAGAGCTATGCCCAGCACATCCAGGCATTCATGCTCGACCGCTTCGACCTGCGGCCCCTGCGCAACACACTCAACGAGACCGGCACCCAGGCCCACGGATGGCCCGCCTACTACGGAGCGATCTACCTGCCCGCCGGCGGCGGCAAGGTGCTGCTCGGCGACCAGATGATGGGCGGCCTGCCCGGCCGCCTGCTCCAGGTCTTCCTCGACCTCCTGGCCGCCGCGACCCTGACCCGCGTAAGCGCCGCCCATGACGTCAGAAGCTCCACCGTCAAGCGCCGCGAAGCCGACGCCCACGACGCTTTCCAGCAGCGCCGCGAGGAACGCGAACGCAAGGAGAGCGAGCTGCGCGAGGCCCGCGCCCGACTGGCCGCGCTGCCGGGCCCCGGCGAGGACGAATCCCTGACCTCCCTGGCCGTCGAAGCGGCACGACGGGCACGCGAGGTGGCCGACGCGCAGGAGATCTGGGAAGGCCTGATGCGCGTGCACCGGCGCGCGGTGGATCACCGGCGCCGTGAGGAACGCCTGCTGAACGACGTGAGTGAGAGCCTCACCGCCCGGCTCCTCTTCCACGGCCTGGACCCGCAGGCATGCCCCCGCTGCGACCAGGAGATCGCCGAAGACCGGCGCCTGCAGGAACGCGACCACCACGCCTGCGCCATCTGCGCCCGGCCTGTCACCGGCGAGGACGGCAACCCGCAAGAGGTCCAGGACGAGGCACGACTGCGCCTGGAACAGGCGAAGGAAGCCGAGTCCACCTCCCGCCAGGCGCTTGAGGCCGCAGAGGCCGAACTCACCCGGCTCACCGACCTGCTTGCAGCCGGCCAAACACGCCTGCGCGAGGCCCAGTTCGTCCTTTTGCTCCCCCAGCGAATCCAGGCCCAAGAAGACATCCTGCGTCTGGAAGGAGCGCTGTCCGTTCTCCCCGACCTGCCCGAGAACACCGGCGACCCCTACGAGAGCACGATCGTCGACGTCCTCAAGGCCGGCATCACCGTCGTGGACACCGACAGCAAGTCCGCTGCCGAGCGACTGTTCGAGGACGTCAACAAGGAGATCGCCGACCTCGGACACCGCTTCGGCATCACCTCCTTGGAAAAGGTAGAGATCAACCGCGCCGCCCAGCTGAAGGTCATCAAGGACGGCGGAGTCGCCGACTACTTCAGCAAACTGAGCGCGGGCGAGCGGCTGCGCCTGCGTATCGCCGTGGTCATCGCGCTGCTGCGGGTCGGAGCGGCACACGGCCTGTCCACCCACCCGGGCCTGCTGCTGATCGACAGCCCCAAGGCCGAGGAAATCCAAGACCTCGACGCCCACAGCCTGGTCACGGAACTGGCGAAACTGGCTGACGAGAACAGCTTGCAGGTACTGATCACCACCGCCGACTTCACCCTTGCCAACGGTGTACTGCCTAAGGACCGTATCGTCGAGGCAGCCAAGGGCCGCCCCATGTGGTGAACACAGCCCCTCACCCCACGAAACGCACGACCAGGACAGGAGAGGGCGGCATGGGTCTGGCCGAGCAGCTCAGCGCCCTGGTCGAACAAGGCCGGGAGATCACATTCGCTGGCCTCGGTATGCCTGCCGATGCCGTCCGTGCCGAGATGGACGCGGTCGCCGCAGGCCCCTACGCCCCCTGCTGGCCGAAGTGGTCACCCATGCCTTCGACCACGCCGAAGCCGACTGGCACGGCATCGCAGGCACATTCCCCGGCGGATTCGCCCGCCAGTCCAGCTTCCTGCACACCACCGCGACCCTCGAAACACTTCTCGCCAGCACCCCCGCCACACAGCAGCTGGCCAAAGCCCTGAATACAGCACTCCTCAACGACTTCAACGCAGTGACAGGCACCCAGCCGCTGCTCGCCGCAGCACGACTCGAAGGTGCGGTCCGCCTGGCGGTAGCCAAATCAGTCAACCCCTACCAGGTCTGGGGAATCCTGGAGGAACTCGAACAGAGTGACACTCCAGAAGACCTCACCGAACGCCTGCCCCGCATCATCGGCCTGGGACTGGACAGCTGGTCCAGCCACGAGCAAGCCATCACCGCCACCCTGCGCTCCTACCTCGAACGCCTCTCCAACGACGAAGCCAGCGATATCGACGCCTTCGTCGAACTGGGGTACGACCGGCTGCGCACCGCGCTCACCTCCCGCACCGTGGCCGACGTCATCGACCACCTCCAGGCCGCCCGCACCTGGTTCACCACAGCAGACGCTGCCGAAGAAGCCCGCCACGACGCCCGCGCCTACGCCGCTGTGTGCGACGCTCTGCTCGCCTTCACCGGCGGCCAGAGCACCAGACTCAACGAAGCCGCCGACCGGCTCGCGACCACCCTCAATCAGCGGCACGCCTGGAGCTGGGGCATGCACCAACCCGCCTGGCTGCAACCCCAGAAAGCCGCCGAAGTCGCCTGGGAACACCTCGTACTACAGCTGAAACACGCTGCCGAACACCTGCAGGACACCGTCTGGATGGAACCCTGGGGAGCACTCGACCACGTCCTGACCGCCTACCAGGCAGCCCGCACCGTCTGCCCTGTCGGCTCAGCCGAACACGGCATGTCCCTCCTCGTCGAACCCGACATCGAAGACACCTTCCTGCGCCAGCAGTCCCTCCTCGCCCAGCTCCGCCGCGCCGTCACCGAGCCGGACACCCACCTCACCACGGGCTTCGACCAGGAGACAGCGTCCAAACTCCTGACCCGCGTGGAACAGCAACTGACGGCACGGCCCTCGGGTCGGCGGGAGCACGGAACCACCGCGGGCGCCGGCGCCGAGGAACCCCCTGGCGAAGCGGAGACCGAACGCGCCCACCGCCTGGCCCCCGCAGCAGTAAAGGCACTCGGACGTGACTTCACCGCCCGGCTCGCCAGCACCAGCACCGACGACGACCTGAAGGTGATCGACGACCTGGCCTATCGCGCAGACCTCACCCGGCTGCACAACTCCGACCCCGTCGTGGTGCCGCTGCTCAACCGTCTCCTGCATGGCCTGGAAACGTTCCCCGACTTCGTCGGAGAGACCCGGCGTACCTTCACCGTCCTGGTCGGCCAGACCGTCCACTTCCTCAGGGCCGCAGCCGACCTGGACACCGCCACCGCCTTCGGCGAGGGGCGCACCGGCCCGGACGGCAAACGCATCAAGTTCCGTGACTACCGGCGGCGCTTCGACAAAGCCGGCGGCCACCTGGTTCCCGTCGAAGGAGACCTGCAGCAGTACTTCTACGTCTGGCTCCTCAGCAGCCAGATCGGCCACCTGGTTCAGGTCGAAGCCGTCAACCGGGCCCTTGGACGGGCCGACATCCTCGTCCACTTCGGATCCCGCCAGTACCTGACCGAGATCAAAAAGAACCACACCAGCAACGACCGGGCCTACCTGGAGAAGAGATAGCTGGCCCAAGCCGCCGCATACACCAACACCACCGCTCCCTTCGGCCAGTTGCTCGTACTCGACCTCACCGAGAAGAAGAAGGCCGGCACCCTCCGCGTCAACGAGCTGACCTGGCTGGCCAAGCACCGCCCGCCGAACGCCCTGATTGACCGCGCGGTCGTGGCAGCCGTCGTCACCGGCAACCGCTACACCCCCAGCGACTTCTCGGCATAGCAATCAGCCCAAGCCGGCTGCGCAGCCACACCAGACCCCCGCGCCCCCGACGGGGGGGCGACAGTCTGGCAACCGCGGGCGTGAACAGGCAATGTGCGGCACGCGTAAGGGGTATCGGACGACCGGGCCGATGGCGGGTGACGCCGCGCCCGGCGGGGCGCGGCGTCGGCGCTGAGGCCGCCGGGTCAGACCTCCAGGTCGGCCTCGATCCGCTTCAGCTGGTGGCGGGCCATCGCCAGGTTGGCGCGGCCCTTGTCCAGCACCAGGTACAGGAAAAGACCGTTGCTGCCTCGGGCCTTGAGCAGCCGGATCAGGTGGTACTGGCCGCCGAGTGTGATCAGGATGTCCTCGATCTCGTCCTGGAGGCCGAGGTGTTCCATGGTGCGGAGCTTGGCGCGTACGACATCGGTGTTGCCCGCGGCCGCGACCTCCAGATTGAAGTCCTTGCCGCCGCCGAGGGTGCCCAGCGCCATTCCGCTGGTGTAGTCGACGAGGGCGACACCGAGGGTGCCCTCGATCGACGTCATCGCTTCCTTGAGTGACGCTTCGGTGTTCGACATGCGTGCTCGTTTCCTTTCCTGGCCGGCCGGGTCGACCGGATCCTTGGGTTGTCTGCGGGGCATGTGGTGTTACGTGCGGCGCGGCAGCGGGCCGGGCCGCGGGGTGGGCGGCCCGGGGGCGTGGGCCGGGGGTGCCGGGTGTGCGGCGCGTTCCAGCGCGGCGTCTATCAGTTCGCCGATGCGGGTGCCTGCCCGGCGGCCCTCCAGATGGAGCCTGCCGACGTTGATCCGGTCCTCGGCCAGCAGCGTGAGGACGGCCGAGGAGCCTGCGGCGTACGTCGCGATGTAGCCGGTCCCGCCCCGTACGAGAAGTTCGCGGAAGCCGTCCCGACCGGTCGCGTCCGTCATCCGGATCGCGACGCCGAGCGCGGCCGCGGTCAGTGCGGCGACGCCCTCCGCCTCCACGCCCGGCGTGTCATGGGCCAGGACGAGACCATCGGTGCTGGCCGCCAGAGCGCCGGAGAGGAGCGGGACCCGGGCCCGTAGTCTCTGGAGTTCGGCCAGCACATCCTGCGCTTCGGCCTCGGGCACCATCAGCTGTCTCCTCCCGGCACGCTGTCTGAGCGCGCGTATCACAGGGCCTCCAATGCGTCTCGGAGCTGGCGCAGCAGCGCGACGTCGGGGTCGGCCGTGACCTCCGGAAGCGCGATCCGGCCGGGGGCGGCCGCGGCCGACAGCTCCCGTACCGCTTCGACCAGTCCGGCCGCGGCCAGGCGGTGGAGATCGACCAGGACATGGAACGCCGGCCTGCCCAGCTCCTGGGCGATGTCCGATGCGGTGCGTGCCCCGTCCACGAGATCGAGCACGCGGCGCCGGCCCGGCGGAACGGGTGCGTCGACGGGGCGGCCCGTCCGTACGAGCGGTGCGCTGTCGGTCACCGCGTCGGGCCAGATCCGTTCCAGCAGCTCCCGGCGCCGGAGCGTCTCGCGCTGCACGGCATCGACGGGGACGGGGCGGACGGGGCCGATCCAGTGGGAGACCCCGTAGCGGAATCGGGCCGGGGTCCGGGTGGGGGCGAGTGCGAAGAACGCCGCGTCGTACAGCGCGCCCAGGTGGCACAGCTCCAGCGCCCCGCCCGGCACCCGCCCGCTGTCCACCAGATAGCGGCCGACCCGTTGCCCGGCGCCCGCCCTGGCGACCGCCTCCCACCAGCCGTCGCGGTGCAGGGCGCCGCCCGTGGTGAGCAGGACGTCGATACCGGGTGTCGCGGGGCTCTCGGCGTGCACCACCTGGCCCTCGGCGAGGTACAGGGTGCCGCGGTCGCGCATCAGGGCGCCGGTGGCGCGTTCGGCGGCGAGGCGCTGCAGCATGGGGGAGAGGGGCGCGACCGGGGCGGGGGCGGTTCTCATGCCAGGACCAGACGCTGGGCCATCTCGCCCAGCCGTATCCGGGCGAGGGCCAGATTGCCCTCCGCGCGGTCGAGCCAGAGATGGACGAAGACGCTGCTGTCGAAGGCCGTCTCGACGAAACGGAGGATGTGGTACCCGGCCCGGGTGGTGACGATGACGTCTTCGACCGGGGGCGGCGCTCCCTCGACTGCCCCTTCGGGTAACGCGGTGGGCGGTTCGGTGGCCTCCCATGCGAAGGCGGGCTGCTCGGCCGCCATCCGCGCGACCTCGGCCGTCTCCGCGGCGGTCGCCTCGTGGTCGCCGTTGGGCGATTCACCGATGGTGCCGAGGGCGAGGCCGCTCGTCCAGTCGACCACCGCGGCGCCGCGGGCGCCGGGCAGCCTCATGACTTCGAGCAGGCACTCGTCGATTCCGGGCACGCGCAATTTCCTCCCGACGTGGCGTACGGCTGTGACCCAGAGGCTACGCAACGTGCTTGCCCCAGGTGGCGGTTCTGGCATTTTCCATGGGTACATGCGCAAGAGATCTTCGGAGGGCGGGCCGGACCCGCCGCTCGGGCCCGATCGGCTGGGAAGCGATCCGGGACGACACCCAAGTTGCGGTCCAGGCCCCACAATCGTTCACCGGCCCGCCCGACTTCTGGACTGCCGTGAAAGCGGCTGCGGACGGCTACCGGGCCGACCGGCAGGCAAGGCAGCCGGTCCGGCTGGAGCTGTGGTGCGAGACAGCCGGCATGGTGCCGCAACTCGCACGGCTCGGCTCCGGCTTCGGAATCGCCTGCTTCTCCGGCGGAGGGTTCGACGGCCTCGTCGGCAAACACAACGCGGCGCAGCGTGCGGTGGCCGGGGGCAGGAGAACGAGTGAGGCTGATCCTTTGGAGTGGACACCCTGACAATGGATCTTGATGGTCCAGGGAGGGATGTCCAGGTGGGACGTAGGTCTCCGTATCCGGAGGA
>NZ_JBIATE010000046.1:0-35199 GCF_042891445.1 Streptomyces sp. NPDC001890
CCGGGGGGCGTGTGGGGGGTGCGCCCCTTCCCGGGGGCCGGCGCGCGGGGCCCGCCGCCCGCCCCGGCGCGGCGGGGTGCGTCTCGGGGGGGGGGGGGGGGGGCCCCCCCCCCCCCCACGACAGGGCCTTCAGCGCGCGCCCCGCTCGCTCCCGTCGGTGAAAACCTCGCCCGCATCCCCCGGCCTCAGCCCGCGAAAGCACGCCACGACGCGGCCGCAGCCGACGGAACACCCGCCACGTATGTCTCGCTCAGCCCCGCCCGGCCTCAGCCACGCTGTTCGCCGCCGCCCCCACCGGTCCGCAGCCGCCCGACCACCTGCGGACCCCGTCGGTGCACCGGAGGCCCGCCAGGGCCGAGGATGCGCCGACCAGTGGGCGCGAAGAGCCGCTTTTTCCGGGTCAAGGGGATCCGGTGCCGTAGGCCACCTTGTGGGTGATCAGGGCGCCCAGCCGGGTGCGGGTCACCAGGGTCGCGGCGCGGGCGCGCAGGAAGCCTGCGACGGGATTGCCGCCGCCGAACATGGCCTTCGCCTGCATGCGCTGCATCCGGTGGACCGATGCCGCGGCCGGGACGCGCAGCCGGGCATAGGGCGCCAGGCGTTCACGGGTCGGCTGCCCGGTGGCGAGCGCGTCGAGCAGCACGGGGTGCAGGGCGGCCGCGTCCTGGAGGGCCAGGTTGATGCCCTGGGCACCGATGGGGCCGTGGGTGTGGGCGGCGTCCCCGATGAGGACGAGCCCGTCGCGCACCCATTCGCGGGCGTGTGCGGCGAATACGTCGAGCAGGGTGAGGTCGCTCATCGACCTGATCTGGTCGTGCAGCAGGTCCTCGAACTGCGGCAGCGCACCGGCCAGTTCCTCCCGGATGTCGTCGATCCCGCGCCGTGCGACCTGGCGCCAGCCGCCGTGCGGCAGCGTCCAGCCGACGCGCAGCCGGTCGGGGTGGGTGTCGTGGACGAGCACGGCGCTGCCGGCCGCGCGGTGCACGCGGACCCGTCCGGTCTCCCGGCCGGGCGCACGCAGCGAGAACCACGCCACGTCGTGCGCGAAGGACTCGGAGCGCCCCGCGTCGATCCCGGCCAGCGCGCGCGTCTTCGAGAACCGCCCGTCGGCACCGACGACGACCCGGGCCTCGATGCTGACCCGGGTGCGGTCCGGGCCGTTCGCGAAGATGCCGGTGCAGGGGCTGCCCGGACGGCGTTCGCGCAGGGCGGCGATCCGGTGGCCCTCCAGGAGGGTGAACCCGGGCAGCCTGCGGCAAGCCGCGAGCAGTTCGTCCAGCAGGTGCGGCTGGGGCAGGGCCAGCAGGCAGTCGTACGGGGCGGGCAACCGGGAGTAGTCGATGTCCAGGAGCACCCGCTCCCGTTCCAGCACCTGGAAGCCGCCCAGCGGCGCGGCTCCCCGGGCCCGCGCGGCGTCGAGCACCCCGAGCTCGTCGAGCACCTGCTGACCGCCGGGTTGCAGGATCTCGCCGTGGAACGTACGGCGCAGCGCGGTGGAACGCTCGACGAGCGTCACCCGGACCCCGGAGCGCAGCAGCATGAGGGCCAGGGCGAGGCCCGCGGGCCCCGCCCCGACGATGCAGACGTCGGTCTCCGCCGCTTCCACGCGGACATCGGTCCCGGGCGCTTTCATCGGTTCGTCGGCCGTCCGCTCAGACCGCGGCACTGGCGGCGAGCGCCTCGTTGACCATCGTCAGGAACAGCCGCGGGGTGTCGGCCTCGTCCAGCGCCTCCTCGTCGAGGAGCACCCCGTACTCCCGCTCGATGTGGCCGACGGTCTGCAGGAAGGCGAGGGAGTCGTAGCCGAGTTCCATCCAGTTCAGGTCGAGTACGTCGCCGTCGAGGTCGACGCCCTCCTCCTCGCCCGCGCACTCGCGCAGGATGCGGGTCAGGTCACTGAGTCCGAGCCGGTCCATGGGTCTCTCTTCTCCTCGGTCGTACGGTTCTTCGGTGATTCCTGGGTGCGCGTCGCTCAGGCGGTGGGTTCGGCGGGTGCATCGGTCAGGCGGTGGCTTCGGAGTCGCGCGTCGCTCAGGCCGTGTTCTCGGGCGCCCGGACGACGACGGCGGAGTTGAAGCCGCCACGTCCTCGGGCCAGTACCAGCGCGGTGCGCAGCGGCAGTCCCAGCCGGGGGCTGGGGGCTCCGGTCACCAGGTTCAGCAGGCAGTCGTCCGCCGGGAGTTCGGTGCCGGTGGTCGGCGGGATGATCTGGTCGCGCAGGGTGAGCAGGGCGGCGGCCACATCGAGGGCCGCGCCGCCCGCCGCCAGCCGCCCGGTCATCGACTTGGGCGCGGTGACGGGCACCCCGTACGGGCCGAAGAGCGCGGTGATCGCCGCCGCCTCGGCACGGTCTGCCATGCGGTCGCCCGCCGCGTCGGCGAAAACGACATCCACCTCGTCGGGGTGCACATCCGCGTCGGCGAGGGCGAGTTCCGCGGCCGCTCCGAGCCGGCAGACCCCGTCCGCGTCGAAGGTGGCGGCGTGCCCGGCGAGCGTTCCGTACACCTGGGCCCCCCGAAGGCGTGCCTCCTCGGCGTTCTCAAGGATCAGGTGCGCACCGCCCTCACCCACGACATGGCCGCCCGCGTCCTCGGAGAAGGGCAGATAGGCACGTGCCGGGTCCGCGCACCCGGTCAGTCCGCCACCGGCGACATAGGCCGCCCAACCCCACGGACACAGCGCGGAGTCGATGCCTCCGGTGACCACGAGCCGGGCACCCTTGCGGATCTGGCGGCGGGCGTGCGCCATGGCGTCGAGGCCGCCGGCCTGCTCGGAGACGATCACCCCGGAGGCTCCGCGCAGTCCGTGCCGGATGGAGATCTGGCCGCTGTTGACCGCGTAGAACCACGCGAAGGACTGGTACGCCGAGACATGCCGGCCGCCCTTGCTCCACAGCGCCTCAAGCTCTCGCTGGCCGAACTCGAAGCCGCCGAAGGAGTTGGCGGTGACCACGCCCGCGGCATGGTCGGGCAGTTGCGCCGGGTCGGCTCCGGCGTCGTCGAGCGCCTCCTTGGCGGCGGCGAGCGAGAGCCGGGTGACCCGGTCGGTCTGGGGCAACAGCCGGCTGGAGACATGGTCGGCGTCGACGAATCCGGGCACCTCACCGGCCAGCTTCACCGGATAGCCGCCCGCGTCGAACCGGGTCAGCGGACGGATGCCGCTCTCGCCGCGCAAGGTGGCCGCCCACCACGCCTCGGTGCCGAGGCCATTGGGGGCGGCGACGCCGATCCCGGTGACGACGGCCTCGGCGGTGCGCGCGGACCCGCCGGTGGCGGATTCGGCACAAGCGCGGGGGGCTTCTGCGGGGGTGCGGGGGGATTCGATGCGGTCGTGGGGAACTTCTGCGTGGTCGCGGGGAGCGATGACGGTCGTCATGCGGCTGTGCCCTCCAGGCTCGGGCTGGTCAGGATCATCGCGCTCTGGAAGCCGCCGAAGCCGCTGCCGACGGTCAGTACCGCGTCGGTACGCAGTCGGCGTGCGGTGAGCGGGGTGTAGTCGAGATCGCAGGCCGGGTCGGGCTCGTGCAGATTCGCCGTCGGCGGGACCGTGTCGTGCTCGATGGCCAGGGCGCAGGCGGCCACTTCGAGGGCCCCGATCGCGCCGAGCGAGTGCCCGATCATCGACTTGATGGAGCTGACAGGGACCTCGTGGGCCCGCTTCCCGAGGCTGCGCTTGAACGCCTCGGTCTCGTGCTTGTCGTTCTGCTTCGTGCCGGAGCCGTGCGCGTTGATGTAGTCGATGTCCGCGGGCAGCAGCCGCGCTTCGTCGAGCGCGGCGGTGATCGCGGCGGCCATCTCCACCCCGTCGGGCCGCAGCCCGGTCATGTGGTACGCGTTGCTGCGCGAGGCGAAACCGGAGATCTCGGCGTAGATGTGCGCGCCGCGAGTGCGGGCGTGCTCGTACTCCTCGATGACGAGGACGGCGGCCCCCTCCCCCAGGACGAACCCGTTACGGGTGTGGTCGAAGGGCCTGGAGGCGGTTTCCGGTTCGTCGTTGCGGGTGGAAGTGGCACGGATGGCGTCGAAACAGGCGGCCGTGATCGGGGTGATGGGCGCCTCGGCCGCACCGGTGACCATCACGTCGGCGCTTCCCTCGCGGATCAGGTCCACGGCGTGGCCGATCGCGTCGAGGCCGGAGGTGCAGCCGGTGGACACCAGCGCCACGGGCCCCTGGGCACCGGCCGTGCGGGCCACCTCGGCCGCCATGGAGCTGGGCACGAAGTAGTCGTACAGGTGGGGCACGGCCCTGGTGTGGTCGACGAGGGTACGGGTGCCCTGCTCACTGACGACCCCGTACTCGGCGTCGAGCCCGGTGGTGCAGCCGAGCGCGCTGCCGAGGGTGACGCCGGTGCGCGTGACGTCGTACGCACCGGCCAGGCCGCTGTCGGCCAGCGCCTCCCGGGCGCTGACGACGGCGAACTGGGCGGCGCGGTCCAGGCGCCCGGACTGCTCGGCGGTGAGGCCGGACTCCTGCGGGTCGAAGTCGGCCTCGGCGGCGATCCGGGAGCGGAAGCCGGAGGCGTCGAAGAGTGTGATGGCGCGGGTGGCCGTACGGCCCTCGGTCAGCAGCGTCCAGAATTCCTTGGTGCCCGGACGGCCCGGGGCCACGACCCCGATGCCCGTGATGACGACTCGTCTCATCGCCCTTACCTCTGTCCTGTCTGGTCGCGGTGGCCGCGCAGCACGATGCGGGCGGCCCGGCCGAGCATCCGGGGCAGTTCACGGCCCCGTACGAAGAAGTGGCCGCCGGGCACGGTGCGCCGGACGAACCTCCCGGTGGTGCAGCGTTCCCAGCCCGCGACGGCCTCGGCATCGGCGAGGGGGTCCTCTTGCCCGGCGATCGCGAGCAGCGGCACGGGCACGGGGCCGGGTGCCGCCGGCCCGGTGGCGGCGGCACGGAGGCTGCGGACGAGCCGCAGATCGGCGCGGAGCACCGGGAACACCGACCGGAACCACACGTCTCCCTGCCGCACTCCGGGCGGCAGCGCGCCGAACCCGTCCAGTACCCGCAGCAGTTCCTCGTCGGGCAGTTCGGCGGCGTCCATGAGCGCGGCCGGTGCGTGGGGCGGCGGGCAGGCGCCGACGGCGAGCAGTGCGGGCATCGGCAGCCCGGCCTTCCGCAGTTCCTGGGTGACCGTGAGGGCGACCATCGCTCCGAGGCTGTGCCCGTAGAGCATGTACGGCTGCGACGGCTCCTCGGCTATCCGCTCGAACAGGGGCCCCAGGTCGGCGAGCAGCTCCTCGCGTCCGGTCAGCCGGGGTTCACGGCGCCGCTTGTCCCTCCCCGGCAACGGCCGGGCCGAGATCCGCACCGCACCGCCGGCGGCCTTGTCCCACTGGTGGAACGAGGACACCCCGGCCCCCGCGTGTGCAAAACAGTGCAGCCGCAGGGTCTGACCGTCGCCCATCGCCACCTCCCCGAGAACCGCCACGTCGGCCTCCACCCTCACCGACCTCGCTCGAAAAAGGCTCGAACGGGTCTGCAGGGTGCGAGGCCGCGCTGCGGCGGGACGGCAGGTGGTGTACGGCAGGCGGTGGACGGCGGGCGCGGCAAGGTGGTGGGGTGGTGGGGTGGTGGGGCGCCCCGGCTGCGGCCGGAATTACGCCGCGTAGAGGTCGAACGTCGATCCGCGGCGCGGCCCTGCCATCACGTCCAGCGCGGGATCGACCGTCAGCATCGCCTGGTGCAGGCGCTGCAGCTGCGGGGACGGCTCTACACCGAGCTCGTCCGTCAGGCGGCCGCGCAGCCTGCGGTACACGTCCAGGGCGGTGGCCTGGCGGCCGGAGCGGTACAGCGCGACCATGGCCTGCGAGTGCAGCCCCTCGTGCTGCGGGTGCCGCGCGATCAGTTCGGTCAGCTCGGCGATGACCTCGGCGTGCCGGCCGAGCCGGAGGTCCGCGTCGATGCGCCGCTCGATCGTCACGAGCCGGCTCTCCTCCAACCGCATGACCTCGATCTCCAGGATCGGCCCGACCCGGACGTCGACCAGCGCCTGACCGTTCCACAGCCCGAGGGCCTTGCGCAGCAGTTCGGCCGCGCGCTCGTCGTCCCCCGTCTCGAACGCGCCCTGCCCTTCGGCCACGAGACTGTCGTACGCGTGGACGTCCACGGAGTCCGACGGTATCTGGAGCAGATAGCCGCCGTGCCGCGTCGCGAGCACGTCCTTGGCGTTGCCCGGAGCGCCCGGCCCCATGGCCGTGCCGAGTCTTCTGCGCAGTTGCAGGATGTACGTCTGCAGGGTGGTGAGCGCGCTCTGCGGAAGTTCGGTGCCCCAGATCTCCTCCATGAGGGTCTGTACGGGCATCACCCGCCCCGGGTACAGCGCGAGCAACGCCAGAATCTGGCGCGGCTTGCCGGCCGTCGGAACAATCGAGCCCCCGTTGACCTCGGCACTCAACGGACCCAGAACCTGAATCTTCACGGTCTCCTCCGTAATTCGTCGAGTTCCCATCGATTTTCAGCCTTCGACTTCCCGAACAGTAGCGGGACACTGGGCAATGTCCCGAAATTCTCAAGCCGGTGTCGAGCGACCCTCCGCCACACCGACCGCGTGCCGGAAAACGCTGGTGAATTCCGTTCGGGGAGCAAAATACGAAGAGAAACAACCGGCTGGTGAAGAGCCGCGGGACCGGCCGGTGAGAAGCAGAGCGACCGGCCGGTGAGGAGCCGCGGGACCGGTTTCCGGGTGCCCGGAGCGGCTCAGGCGAGGCACTCCGGAGGGCGGCCGTGGTACTCGGCCATCTCCGCGAAGACGGCCGGGACGTCCAGCGGCGCGCCATCGGGCAGGCCCTGCTCCTCGGCGTACGCGCGGTGCAGGTTGGGGAGCAGGCGCTCGCTGTCGAGCAGGTGCGCGTACGGGCCGGGGCCGGCGGTCCGGGCCAGTTCGAGCGGGGTCGCCCCGGCCTCGGTGCCCTCCCTGGCCAGTTGCCGGATCCGGCGCAGGTACGCCTCGTTGACGTCGAGGATCTCCGGGCCGCCGACCGGCCCGTGCCCAGGGACGACGGTCGTGGCACCCAGGGCGCGCAACCGTTCCAGGGCGCGCAGGGATCCGGCGACCGAGCCCATGACGCAGAACGGCGTGACGCCGTTCATCACGAGGTCACCGGTGAACAGAACGCCCTGGTCGGGCAGCCAGACGATGGTGTCGTCGGTGGTGTGGGCGGCCGGACCGATGTGGATGAGCTCGGCCCTGATCGCGCCCACGTGGAGCGTCGTACGGTCCCGGAAGGTCAGCTCGGGCGGGGTGATCTCGATGTCGCCCCAGCAGACGTCCGGCCATAGACCCGCCATGTGCAGCCCGGCCGCCCGGACCATGGTGCGGGTCCGCTCGTGACCGATGGTCAGGGCTTCGGGGAAGACGAAGTTGCCGTAGGTGTGGTCGCCGTGGAAGTGCGTGTTGACCACGGCGCGCGGCGGGCGGGGCGCCAGCGCGAGGGCGGCCCGGCGCAGCCGGCGGGCCCGGCTCTCGGTGGCGGCGGTGTCGATGAGCGCGCTGTGGCCGCCGCTGGTGAGGATGCCCGCGTTGTTCAGGCACCAGCCGCCCGCGCCCTGAACGTACGCGTGAACACCCTCGGCCACCTCGATGACATCGATGACGTCGGCTGCATCGGTGGCATCGGCGGCATGGGCGGCATGGGCGGCATCGGCGGCGGCATGCACGGGGCACCTCTTTCTTCGTCATCGACGGGCCACGGCGGGGCCCGCCGATGATCCGGAATCCGAATTCAAGCTATCCGGATCCCGGCCTGCCTCTTCCGCCGTCTCGACCGTCCTTCAAGCGTTTTCCCGGCGATTGTTCGGAATTCCTCCAGCGGAATTATCCGCCTCATTCATCGCCGCTACAGGGGTGTCGTTCCGGCCACGGCGCGAGGGCCGGGCCGTCACACACCGACGGTCTCCTGCAACACCAGACGGCGCGGAGCGGCGCGGCCCCAGGGGAACCCGTGGTGCAGCTGGACGGCCGGCACGTGTCCGGAGTCGACCTCCACCGCCACCGCGGCCAGTGCCTCGGGCACCGGCTCGATCTCCAGGAACCGCCAGCAGGCGGCCGAGTCGTCGGCGGGCGGCCGGAAGGCGAGCACGCCCCGGTCCTCGGCCAGGGTGAACGCGAAGGAGTCGAAGGGCAGTCCGAGCCCCAGCCCGCGCGCCTTGGAGTACGCCTCCTTCAGCGTCCACAGGCGCAGCGCGCGCCGGTCCCTCGACCGCCCGGGGGCCGCCCCGGCGATCCATGCCTGCTCCTCGGCGGAGAAGGTGGCGATGATGTTCTCCAGGCCGCGTTCACCGCGGTCGAGACGTTCGACGTCGACGCCGATGCGCAGCCCGCGCGAAACGCCCAGCAGGTTGTACGCGTTGGCGTGCGAGAGGTTGAAGTCCAGGGTGTCGGCGCCACGCGGCAGCCCTCCGGCGGGCGTCTGGAGGAACGGCCGCCCGCGCGAGGAACGCCAGATGATCGCCTCGGCCTCGGGGATGCCGGTCTCCAGTGCCAGCACCCGGCGCACCAGGGCGTGGGCGACGAGGTACTGGCGGCGGTCGCGTTCGAAGAGGAAACGGCCCGCCACCTCCTGTTCGTTCTCGTCCAGCCAGTGCGAGGCCAGGGTGGCGGCGATCTGGGGCGTGAGCTCGTCGTTGGGGCAGAACCACAGATTGACGGGTTCCGGCTCGGACTTGCCCGGCTCGGCGGGGCGGGCGGAGGTCAGCGCGGTCATGCCGGGCCCTCCTCGCCGCCCAGCCACAGCGGGACGCGCAGGAAAGCGGACGCGGGCAGCGGTACGGCCACGGCGCCCGCTCCGTGGGCCCGCTCCAGGGCGGCCCAGTCGACGTCGAGCCCGGACAGCCACAGGCCGCACAGCTGGTGCAGCCGCCCGGCCCGCCACAGCGCGGCGAGATACCCGTACGTCTCGGGTGCGTCGGCCAGCCCCAGCGGGTCGGCGCCGCCGTCCCTCAGGTCGGCGCAGGGCGCACCGTCCCGTACGAACTGCTCCAGCGTGTCCACCAGTTCGCCGGTGTCGCCGACGACGGCCGCGAACCGGCAGTCCATGGCGGACCGGCCGGTACGCAGGGCCCGTGCGAGCACCCCGAGCGGCGGCACCGGGCCCGGCCCGCCGAGCAGCTCCGCGTACCGCTGTGCGGTGGCGGCCAGATGGGCGGGGGTGGGAGCGGACAGGACGAACAGCTCGCCGGCCCCGGACAGCTCCGGGGCCAAGTCCACCGTCACCGGATCCGGGTCCGGGCCCTTGTCGGCCGCCACCGGGCCCGCATCGGCCGGGAGGTACTCCTCCAGGACCACGTGCGCGTCCGCGCCGCCCGCCCCGCGCACCCCGACGCGGATCCTTCGCGGGGCCGCGTCCTCGCGCTCCCAGGCCTCGGCCTCGGCACGCCGCGGACCGGGCGCCAGCTCCTGGTGGCGCAGTTGGAGAACCGCCCGGGTGAGCGAGGCCGCCCCGGTCGCCGCCCCGGCCTCGCCGACGAGCGCGCGTACGGATCCGGCGTCCTCCCGGACGACGGTGGCCGACGCCTCCACACCGGCCGCGCGCAGCGCCGCGTGCGGCACCCGCAGCGCGGCGGCGTGTGCCGGGGCCGCGTCGGTGGTCCGGGAGCGGCGGCCGGGGCCCGAGACCGCTGCGTCCGGTGCGAGGTGGCCCACGGCGCTGCCGCGGACCAGGCAGTGGATGCTGTCGCCGTCGTCCAGGGCCCGCGCCAGGGGCTTGAGGAGCAGTACGCCGACACCTTCGCCCGCTCCGGGCCGTCGGCTGGACGGGTGCAGGAGCAGCTGGACGCCGCCCACGAGCGCGGCGGCGCATTCGCCCCGGTGCAGGGCGGCCAGCGCGAGATGGAGAGCGACGAGCACGGAGGACTGTTCGGTGTCCACAGACTGGCTGGGGCCGGTGAGGCCGAGCAGAGACGAGAACCGGTTGGGCAGGCTCCACCGCCCGCCGCCGGGCATCGGCCGGGGCCGCTCCGACGTCCACGTACCGGCCGCCAGCAGCGCGTAGTCACCGCTGCCCGCTCCGGTGAACACGCCGACGCTGCGCGCCGTCCCGTCCGCGGCGGTCAGGGCGTCCAGTCGGCCGCCGGTGCATCCGGCGTCCTCCAGGGCCTCCCACGCGGTCTCCAGGAACAGGCGCTCCTGGGGGTCCATCAGGGCCGCTTCACGCACATCGATCCCGAAGAACCCGGGGTCGAAGTCCTGTACGCGCTCCAGGTAGTGGCCGATCTCGTTGCCGGGCCGTCCGGGCGGCGGCGCCGATACGCTGCCGTGCCCGGCACGCAACCGCCGCCAGAAGGCGGCGAGATCGGGCGCCCCCGGGTAGCGCCCGGCCATCCCGACCACGGCAACCGGTTCGGCCGGTGCAGGGGCGACAGGCGCAGGGGCGACAGCACGGCCCGCAACCGGACCCTCCATGACCTCCGGCTCGGGCCAGGCGTCCGGCAGGCGGAGGACGACGGGCGCTGCTCGGGTGGCGGAGATGCCGACGGCACCGGCCGCGCCGGTCAGCAGCGCGGCCGCCTGGGCCCGGTCCAGATGGCCGTTCTTGAACCGGGTCAGGACTTCCTTCTCGTCCATCGGGACGCGCTCCTTATGGGGTGGAACAGCTTCAGCCACGGCGGGCGAGCAGCACGACTGCCTCGTCCACGGTGAGCCGGTCGTCGCGGATCGCGTCCAGCAGGACGTCGACGTCGCCGCGGAGCGCCGGCCGGGCGACGGAGGCGGATGCGGACACCGGGGCCGGCTTCCGGGCGGATTCGGCGTCCGGCGCGAACCCGCCCGTACGGGTCGCGATGTACGCCGCGACGGCGGCCAGGTTGGGGTGCTCGTACAGCAGGACCGAGCGCTCACGGAGTCCGAAGGTGCGGTTGACCGCGGCGATGAACTCCGCGGCCACGATGGAGTCCATGCCGAGCACATTGAAGGCTGCGGTGGTGTTGATCTCCCACGCGTCGCAGCACAGGATCGCCGCCAGCTGCTCACGCAGCACCTCCGCGATCCGCGTAGCACCCTCGGGAGCCGCAGAGGCCGCAGAACCGGCAGGAGCGACAACATCGGCGGAACCAACGGAACCAGCCGCACCGGCGGAACCAACGGATCCTGCGGATCCCGCACCGGCGGGGGCGGCGGCCCTGGCCCGCCTGACCTCCTGGGCAAAGGACGCCGGGGTCGGGTAGTCGTACAGGTCCGTGGCACGCACCTGGAGCCCGTACCGTCCGTTGACGACGGCCACGAACTCCACGATCAGCAGCGAGTCGAGGCCCAGGGACGGGAAGGTCTGGTCGGGGTCGATCTTCTCCGGCTTGACCCGCAGGACGTCGCCGAGGACCCCGATGAGGTCCGTCAACACATCCGCGGGATGTTCAATCGTCATCGCAGGCTCCTCCAAGCCGTCGGTGGCACACGTTCACCCGGCGCTGCCGGTGACCCCGGCCGGTACCGGTGCCCCGAAGACGCCCGAGGAGACGTCCAAGGGGGCGTCCAGGGGGCCGCCCAAAGGGCCGTCCGCGGGTTCCTCCACAGTGCGGAGTGGCGGGTACGTCCCCGGCGTCCCGGCGCGGTAGTCCGCCTCCGCGCCCCCGGGCACCAGGCTCGGCAACAGCAGCGACCACAGCCCGGTGACCCGGCGCTGGAGCTCGGCGTAAGGCATTCCCGTACCGGCCAGCGTCTCGATTCCGCAGGCCGCCGCGGCCACCAGCGATTCGATGCTCTCCCAGGCGATCCCGGTGCGGAGCTCCCCCGCTTCCCTGGCCTGCCCCAGCAGCTCGCAGACCGCCGCGAGCCAGACGCGGTGGAAGTCGGTGACTCCCTCACACAGGCCCGCGCACTCCTTGGCGATGCGGATGCCGGCCGGGATCGCCGGTTCCTCCCGCAGGTTCCGGGCCAGCCAATGGGTCGTGTCGACCAGGATCTGCAGCGGACGCAGTCCGGCTGCGCCCAATTCGCGCAACGCCTCATGCAGCAGCGCACATCCCCGTAGCTGTACGGCTTCCGCCAACTCCTCCTTGGAGGCGAAGTGGAAGTACAGCGCTCCTTTGGTCACTCCGGCGTACGCGGCGATCTCGCCGAGCGTCGCGTTCGCGTAGCCGTTGCGGTGGAACAGCTCGGCCCCCGCCTGCACCAGCTTCCTGCGGGTCCGCTCCGACCTCTCCTGCACCACGGTGCCCGCTCGTCCCATGGACCGGTTACGTGTCCGGGCCATCGGGCGGACGGCGGTCGCACCCCCGGCGTTGCGCGCGGCCATCTCAGCCCACGCGGACGAGTCGTTCGGCGCCGCTCTCCGCCATCGCCGGGTTCTCGGGGCTGGCCATGAGGATCGAGCGCTGCAGCCTGCGCAGGGCGGCGGACGGTTCGAGCCCGAGCTCGCGCACCAGCGTGGTGCGCAGCCGCTGGTAGACGTCGAGGGCCTCGCCCCGGCGGCCGGAGCGGTGCAGGGCGAGCATGAACTGCCCGTGCAGGTTCTCGTGGGTGCGGTACCGGCTGACGAGTACGGTCAGTTCGGCAAGCAGCTCGCGGTGGCGGCCGATCCGCAGATCGGCCTCGATGCGCTGGTCGAGCGCGCAAAGCCGGGTCTCCTCCAGCCGCTGGGTCTCCATGTCCAGCTGGATGCCGCCCTGTACGTCGGCGAAGGCCGGGCCGGACCACAGGGACAGCGCCTCGCGCAGCAGCCGGGCCGCGCCCGGGAAGTCGCCCCCGTCCATCGCCCGGTAGCCCATGCCCGCGAGTCGGTCGAACTCGCGTACGTCGCTGGTGCCGCCGCCGCTGTTGAGCAGATAGCCGCCCGGCAGCGTGACGAGCACGTCCTTGGCGGTGCCGCGGCCCGTGTCGCCGTCGGCCTGACTCTGTTCCAGCGCGGTCGAGATGAGGGCCCGCAGCTGCAGCACGTAGGTCTGCAGTGTGGTCCTGGCGCTGCGCGGCGGGGTTCCCGCCCACAACTCCTCTATCAGAGCCGACACCGGAACGACCTGGTCGGCATGGAGTGCCAGCAGCGCCAGAACCTGTCTCGGCTTGGCGGCGGTGGGTGTGATCGAGACCCCGTTCTCCCGCACCGCCAATGTGCCCAGTACTTCGATGTCCACGCCATTCTCCCCGCGTCCGTGGATGAGCCTCGGCCAGTAAAAAACAGGGCAGGCGGTTTGTCAACACAAAACCGACCGAGCCGTTCGTTACCTTCAGACCCCTTGCCGGACCCTCAAATACCCACCCTGACCTGCGCAGTTGCCATGCGGCGAGGGTACGGAGGCTTCCTAGAGGGTCGACCGATCCTGCATCCACAACAGAGGGAACACGCCAAAACAGACCAGCAGGTCTTCTCCTTGATCGACAACTGGGGAAACCGTCACACCACCGCCTACGGTCGCCGGGGTCCCCCGGCCTCGATTCCGGCGAGATGCGCCGCCGGCACCAGCGTCGGCAGCAGCAACCGCCACAACCGCGCCACCGTCGACGCCGAGAGCCACGCCGGATCCCGCACCCCGAGCACCTCGAATCCGACGGTCGCGGCCACCACGGCGGTCACCACGTCCTGGACCCCTGCCCCCCGGCGCAGTTCGCCCGCGGACTCGGCCTGCTTCAGGGTCTCCTCGACCCAGCGCCGCCAGCGCTCGCGCAGATCCATCCGGCGCGGGCGGGACGTCTCACCGCTCAGCGCGAAGCCGACCCGCAGCACCACATCGCCGCGCAGCTTCTCGGCGAGCGCGTGAGTGACGTCGACGAGGAGCTGCACACGGCTCGTCCCGAGCGACAGCGCACCGTTCGTGACGGCCAGCAGCCTGGTCAGCGCCTCCTCCTCGACGACGTCCACCAGGGCGGCCTTGCTCGCGAAGTGAAAGTGCAGCGCCCCATTGCTCACCCCTGCACGCGAACTGATCGCGGTGAGTGACGCCCCCGAGATGCCGTCACGGTCGAAGACCTCGGCCGCGGACCGGATCAGGGTGTCACGCGTGCGCGCCGCGCGTTCCTGTTTGACCATCAACTGCTCCGTCACTGCCAGAGGTTGCCGTGCCTGCCGAAGGGCAGACGTCGACTATAACAAACCGCCCGTGCGGTTTTTGAAAAGATTCCCTGCTCATCCGTCAAAGCTCAGAGGGACGGCACAGCTCACCCGACAGAACGCCGCGGGCGCACCTTGAGCCACTCCGCTCAAGGGCGACTCGTGTCACGCTCGAACCCCGTCGGACCTGAAACGGACCCCAACTCGGCTACGGCCCGCGCCGACCTGGCCCCCTCCTCAAGAACAGGCAGATCGGAATGAACGACTCCGCTGTTTTTGGATGACAAGGAGTCAGGACCACTAGAAATTAAACCGGTTGGTATGTATTTTCGGGCCAAGAGCAGCCCTGACCACACCTCTCGCACCAGCCCAGGGGGAGCAATGTCTGCGAGCACGTTTCAGGTCGAGCGGACCGCGTTCGACAGAGAAATGACGAGAAGCACCAAGGCCGCCGGCATCAAGCCCGGCGGCTTCTACCCCGACACTCTGACTATGACCGTGCCCAAAGAACTCGTACACCGCTCCGCAGTCGCAGAGGTCATGCTCACCGACTGGGACCGCGTCGACGACACCCGCTTCGTCATGTCCGCCCAATGGCCGCGTGGCCACAGCTTCTTCACCCCGGTCGCGGACGGCTACCACGATCCGCTCATAGGCTGCGAGACGCTCCGCCAGATCGGCATACTCCTGGGGCACGCGGAGTTCGGTGTGCCCTTCGGCCACCAGTTCCTCGTGTGGGACCTCGACCTCGCCGTACGTCCGCAGCACCTGCGGATGGGGTACGAGCCCGCCGCCCTCAGCATCGACGTCCACTGCACGGAGATCAACCAACGGGGCAAGAACCTGTCGGGGCTGCGCTTCGAGGCGGTCTTCCACCGCGACGGGAACATCGTCGCGACCGGTGGCGGATCCTTCTCCTGCATGGCGCCCGCGGTCTACCGGCGGGTGCGCGGCGAGCACATTCCCGGTGGCAACTGGGACCAGCTGCCGCTGATCAGCCCAGCGGCCCCGCAGAGCGTCGGGCGCACGTCCCCCATGGACGTCGTGCTCTCCCCCACGAACGAGCAGAACCGCTGGCAGCTGCGGGTGGACACACGGCACCCCGTGCTCTTCGAGCACGCGGTCGACCATGTGCCGGGCATGGTGCTGGTCGAAGCCGCCCGTCAGGCCACGGCGGCGGTCCTCGGCCGGTCCTCCTATCTCCCGCTCGCCATCGCGAACGAGTTCAAGCGGTACGTCGAGCTGGACGCCCCGTGCATGATCGAGGCGACCCTGCTGCCCGACACCTCCGCCGAAGGCGAGCAGAGCGTCCTGGTGACCGCCCATCAGGACGGTGCACTGGTCTTCAACTCCACGGTGACCGCAGGATCGCACGGGGTCTGACCCGTGCCGAACAGCGACTTAGCCATGCCGAACGGCGGCTGTCCACCGGGCAGCCGCCGTCTTCATTCTCTTCACCGGTATGCCCTCAACGATGCGCGTTCCCGAAGGCGCTCAGGTGGTCTGCCGCCCAGCCGCGGAAGGTCCCGGCCGGCCGGCCGAGCAGCCCGGCGACCGTGCCGTCCACCTCCGCCTTCGCGCCCGCACGGCCGCGCTCCGCGCTCTCCAGCAGCGCCTCGACGATGTCTGCCGGATAGCGCGCGCCAAGCGCGGCACGCGCCCGCTCAGGGCCCAGTTCCTCGAAACTGAGCGGACGGCACAGCAGTTCGGCGAGCTGGGCCGTCTGCTCGGCCGCTGAGATCGCCTCCGGCCCGGTCAGGGTGTGGGCCCTGCCCGCATGGCCGTCCTCGGTGAGGGCGCGTACCGCCACCTCTGCCACATCACGCGGATCGACACAGGCGTTGGCCGACGCCCCGTACAGGGCCCGCACGACGTCGTCCGAGCGGATGGATCCCGCCCAGGAGAGCGCGTTGGACATGAACGCGCGGGGACGCAGCAGCGTCCACTCCATCCCGGAGCCGCGCAACAGGTCCTCGTTACGGCGCTGCCACCGGGTGATCAGATCCTCGGCCCGGCTGTCCGCGACGGCGGCGGCCGACAGCTTCACCACCTGCCGCACCCCCGCCGACCGGGCGGCCCGGAGGAAGCCCTCGTCGTCGTCCCCGCCGGGGTTGGTCACCAGAAAAACGGTGCGAACCCCACGCAGAACACCCGCCAGCGAGGCCGGATCCGAGAAATCTCCGTGGACGACCTCGGCCGCCGCACCCGCTCCCGTGACCCGCTCCGGATGCCTGGCCATGATGCGAACTGCCAGGTCAGCCGGGATTCTTCGGACCACTTCCCGCCCGATGGTCCCTGTGGCACCGGTGACAAGAATCATGGGTTTGCCTCTCTTGCCCGACATTTCCCCGACCAGTAAGGACGAGGAAGCGGCCTGTAAGATACGAACTGGACGGTTTCTTTCACCGGCCTCCCGACGTTCACCACCCTGAGGAGAAAGGAGGCAGAGTGGCTGAGCAGCTACGAGCCATCCGTACCCGTCAGACGATTCTTTCGGCTGCGGCCAAGATCTTCGAGGAACACGGGTACCAAGCGGCCACGATCTCCCAGATCCTCACCGAAGCAGGCGTCACCAAGGGCGCCCTGTATTTCCACTTCCACTCCAAGGAAGACCTGGCTCAAGGCGTCCTCGCCGAGCAGGACCGGCGGATCATCGTCCCTTCCCGCGCCTCCAAGGTGCAGGAGATCGTGGACGTCGTGATGCTGCATGCCCACCAGTTGCAGACCGACCCCATGGTCCGCGCGGGCGTGCGGCTGACCATGGACCAGCTGGCGCAGAGCCTCGACCGCAGCGGCCCGTTCCTGCGCTGGGCCGAGGTCGGCCACGAGCTCCTCCAAAAGGCGCAGGCCCAGGGCGAGTTGCTGCCCCACATCACACCGTCCGAGACGGCCGATGTCATCGTGGGCTCCTTCGCCGGCATCCAGTCCATGTCGCAGGCCGTCTGCGAGTACAGCGACCTGGTCCGCCGGGTCTCCGCCCTGATGCGTCACGTGCTGCCCAGCGCGGTGGTGCCCTCCGTACTCGCCTCGCTCGACCTCTCCGAGGGCCGGGGAGCCGCGGTCTACGACGAGGCACTGAAGGCGGCCGACATGAGGGACCTCGTCGACACGGCCGGCTGAGCACCGCACGTGTCTGCGGAGCACTGTCAACGGTGCCCCGCAGACACGGCGACCTCGACGAAGTACGCCGACAGCGCCGCCTTCAGATCATGGCCGCCCGGCGCCCAGGCGATGTAGCCGTCGGGCCGCACCAGCAGCGCCTCGTACGGCACCTCGGCAGTAGGCCGGGCGCGGACCACGTTCAAGATCCCCTCCCACCCCCGGGCCGCCTCCCGATGGCCGTCGCCCTCCTCGCCGAAGAGCAGCAGCAGCGGCCTGCCCTCGCGCAGCAGCCCCATCACATCCGTCTCACCGTCCGCCGTGCTGAGCACCGCATTGCGCAGGAACATCCCCGTAGCCCCGCCTGAGGGCCCACCGCTGCGGTCCGGAAGCACCGTGTCCTGTGCGCTGATCATGTCGCCCAGGTGCCCGTGCGCACGGTCCGCCGCCAGAATTCCGGTGAACACGCCGCGCAACGCATCGAGTTCGGGACCGGACCGCATCAACGCGAGCTGCGCCTGCGTCTGTTCGATGACCTTCCGGGCGACGGGACGGCGCTCCAGGTCGTAGGTGTCCAGCAGACCCACGCCCGCCGATCCGTGCACCGCCAGCGCCAGCTTCCAGCCCAGGTTCAGGGCGTCGAGCACCCCGGCGCTGAGGCCCTGCCCCCCGATCGGGAAGTGCACATGCGCCGCGTCGCCCACCAGGAAGACCCGCCCCGCACGGTAGCTCCGGGCCAGCCGCGCGAAGTCGCTGAATCTGCTGAGCCAGCGCGGTGCGTCCATCGCGATGTCCCGGCCCGCGATCCAGGACACCTCCTGCTGCAACTCCTCCAGCGTGGGCGGCAGCTGTCGATCGGCGTGGGCGCCGGTGCAGTTCAACGTCCGGATGTGAGTGCTGCCCTCCGCATCGTGCTTGGCCACGATCCAGCCGCGCGGGGTGCGGTGCCAGCCCCTGACGAGCTCGTCCGGCCGGGCGAGCGTGACGGTACCCATGAGCGCGGACACCGTCGCCGGATGAGTGTCGGAAGCGATGCCCGCCCGGTCCCGGACCGTGCTGCGGGCGCCGTCCGCCCCCACCACGTACTCGGCGAAGCAGACCACGCTCCCCTCCGGCCCCTCGGCCGTGACCCGTACCCCGCCGTCCTCCTGGACGACCTCGGCCACCCGGTGCTCGCGCAGGACCCGCGCCCCGGCCGCCCGCGCCCGCGCCCCGAAGTGCCGCTCCAGCTCCGCCTGGGGGCACTTGAGGATCGGCTCGGGCTCACGTGCGGGAGCCGTGATGACCAGTCCGGGCAGACCCGCGAAGTGGAAGGGGCTCTCCACCGCGCCACCGGTGTACGGGTACCCGTCCCCCGGCAGGTGGCCACGCCGGGCCAGCGCCTGCACCGCACGGGCATGCAGCGTGGTCGCCTTCGGCTGCCCGGACACCTCGGCCCGGGACTCCAGGAGCACGGTGTCGACTCCGTACCCCGCCAGTTCGGCGGCGACGAGCATGCCGACCGGCCCCCCACCGACCACCACGACCTGTGACCGTACCGAATGTTCCCCCTGCACAGCGACGCCCTCCCCTGGCCATGATCCATCCCCGCAGCAGAAAATATACCGGACGGACTGTTTCTGATCCATCCGCCAAACCTAAAGCTGAGGTCGAGGCCGAGACCATCGAGACCACCGAGGCTAAGGCTGGAGTTCCCGCATCGTCGACGACATCGGTCCGCCCTCCGACCGCTCGGTCTTGTGCCCCTTGCTGCCCGGCGCCAGCGTCCGCACATCCACGGCCTCCGCCGGCGCCCCCCTCGCGTACAGCCCGTCCGGCTCGGTGTCCCGGTCGTGCGGCAGCAGCCAGAACACCCGCCGCCTGAACGTGCCGGAGGAACGGGACGGCTTGGCCTTCGGACTCAGCAGGGCGTACCCGACCATCCGGCCGTCACGGTGGTACGCGGGTCTGCCACGCCGGGTCGGCAACCGGTCCAGGCTCTGCCGGACATAGTCGAGCCGACTGATGTCCTCAAGCCAGACGAGGTCCATCTCGTCGACGATCTCGTCCTCTGCGATGAGGGCACTCATACTGTCTCCTCGTCCGCGAGCAGGCCGATGCCCGGGTAGTACTTGCGCTGATTGGAAAGGATCATTTCCTTCGGTGACGCCAGTCCCACCACCTCGCGGACACGTGCCGCGAAAGCCCGGGACGATATCGCCGGAGCACCCTCATTCTGGCACCAGCTCCTGTAGGCCGCGTAGAGCTGCGACTGCTCAGCCCGCAGATCCGCCTCCAGCCGGCAGGTCTCGTGGACGAAGCGCCCGGTGTGGTCCTCGGTCTCGGCGTACGCCGTGGTCGCGATACGGACCCGCTCGGGACCCGCCAGGTCCTTGTCGCCCCCCAGGTAGCGACGGGCACCCTCGATGAGCCAGTTGAGGATGCCCGGACCCTCCTGCGTGACGAGGATGTCCGCCAGGTTGTCGATCTTGCGGTCGTCGGAGACGACCCGCTCGAACGGGATCAGCCGCATACGCCGCCAGAACGCGAAGCCCCCCGTGCCCACCTCGGGACGGTGGTTGCCGAGCAGCCACATCTTGTGCGTCGGCTCGAAGCTGAAGAAGTCCTGCCGCATCCGGCGCGCCTTGATGCGGTCACCACCGGTGAGCAGCTTGACCCGGGCCTCGTCGAAGCGGTCCCCCGGCTTGACCTCGCTGCACACGATCACTCGTCGGCCGTGCAGCTCGGCCAGGTCGGTGGGATGCCCCTCGTACGGACGTGACATCAGGAACCCCGGAGGCGCCGCGTCCGCGTAGTCCCCGAGCAGCTTCATCAACACATCCAGCAGTACCGACTTGCCGTTCTTCCCTGAGCCGAACAAGAACGGCATGACCTGGGCGCCGACATCCCCGGTGACGGAGTAGCCGAGCAGCAGCTGGAGAAAGTCGATCATCTCCGCACCGTCCGGTCCCTCACCGAAGGTGTCGGTCAGGAACCGGTTCCACCGCGGCGTCGGCATCGGCTCAGGTGCGGCCGAGGTGGACCGGGAATGGAAGTCCTTCGTGGGCTCGGCAGGACGGATGCGCCCCGAACGCAGGTCGACGACGCCCGCGGGCGTGCACAACGCGTACGGATCCGCGTCCAGCCGCGCCGCGTTGAGCACCATCCCCGGGGCGGACTTCGCCTGCGTCAGCATCGCGTTCATCCCGCTGGTGCTCAACGTGCGGCGGCGGTGCTGCTGCAACGCGGTCGGGGTGTAGACCCCTCGCGGATCGGTGGTGGCAATGGACTCCGCCAGATCGCCCGCCGACCACATCACCGTGTCGTCCTCGTCGATCTGCCACCGGGTGCCGTCCCACCGGTACCAGCCGATCCCGGGGACGTGCCGGTAGTCGTTGCAGTAGAGCTTGACGAACAACTTGGCGTTACCGCGGTCCGTCAGCGTGTCGGGCAACAGCCCGTCCGCCGTCGCCTCACCGTCCCCCTCCGGGGCGGCCGCGGCCTCGTACCGCGCGGACTCCTCGCTCTGCCTGGGCGCCGGGACGGGCTGCGCAAGGATCTGCGCGGCCACCGCCTGGACGTCGAAGGCGGACAGGGCTCTCTCCTCGTCCACACTCACGCCCGCCCCCCGAGGGACAGCGGACGGACCAGACCTGCGTTCAGCCCACTCCGGATGATCGCCAGACAACGCCGCTGCTGCCCCGGTCGGGCCTGCTCCGCCGCATCCCGCAGCACACGCGTGGCCTCGGCCTCAGTGATGTGCCCCGCCGCGACCAGCCCCCCTGCGGTGTACGCGGCCCGGTTCAACTTCTCGGAGAACGCGGCGCCCTCGGGTACCGCAGCGCACGCGGCGACCTCGGCGAGAACACCGGTCAGCACCCGGTCCCCCGCACCGCGGCCGCCCCCGGCCGCGAGAACCGCCTGCCGGGCCCGGGGCGGCACCGGCCGGGTCCCCGGCACGGACGCGGACGGCAGATGCCCGGTGCGCTCCAGTTCCCTGGCGAGCCAGGCGGGAAGCGGAGCCGGAACCCGTACGGTCCCCACCGGCCGGTAGATCCCCGCAGGGGTCACGGTCCCGGGCGCCACGATGTACCCACCGTGCGCCCGGACATCGACCTGCCAGGCGAGGGCACGGCCGCCGCCCGACCCGGAGGAGCACTGCCACCGGTGCCCGCCGTCATTGCGGTACCACACGTGGAGCCCCCCGGACGGGGTGCGGACCCGAAGCGTCGACGCGTCGTCCGCCGGGCTGGCCGCGCCGCGCAGTGCAGCCAGCACGCCCAGGGTGTGGAAGCCATTGGCCAGCCCGGTCAGGTCGACCCCGGCGGATATCCCGACCCCGGGCAGCAGCCGGTCACGGTCGGGGAGCTCACACGCATGCGCATCGATATCGATGACCACGAGGCCGGCCGGACCGGTGGCAACTCCCACTCCCAGATCGGGCCGGGATCCCCACCACTGCTGGATCCGGTCGAAATCAAGCGTTGCCGCATGAAACCCATGACACCAGCGACCCGCACGAATACAGTCGCACCCCCCTCGGGCATGACCTTGAGCACGGCACACCTCACAGTTGCCCACAGGCGTTTTACGGCCCGGAGCAAGAGGATGAACCGGCCACCCCTGGCGCGCACACCACGAGGCAGTTGTCAGAGGCTGCGAAGCGACCGATGCAGATCTCACGAACTGCCGTGGGTCGCTGCGCGAAACCTGCAGCTCAGCTGCCATTCACTTCCCCCATCAGCGACTGAAGCGACTCAACTCCCAAAATCAGATTAGCGAAATCTAAGGGAGAGGAGAGGCACATGGGGCAGAACAGGTGTACGCATCTGCAAGACGACCCAGCGACCAAGCGACCAAGGCCCCAAAGACCGACAGTCGCTCAGTCGCTGCCGGCCAGGCACACAAAACACCAGGTCACAGGCGTATGCAACACAGAACAGCGACTGAAGCGACTCAAGCTCGCCATATATGACGCGCACACGCGCTCACACGCACACGCACGAATGTCTCCATATACCTGAAACTTGAGTCGCTTCAGTCGCTGCCACCCTCAAGAATCCCCTCTGACCTGCGGCTTTAAATCTCCGAGCGAAGCGACTCAGCACTCACTCAGTCGCTTACGTTCAGTCGCTGAGGCCACTCCCCCACCCCTCGACCGCTCAAGCCCGTCTGCACCCGGGCTCAAGCGGCTTCCCCATGACCACCGCTCTCACCGGTGCATACCAGCCAATCGCACCTGCCGACAAAACTGCAGGCCGGACAACCAGTTCAAGCACATCAACACCACCACGCCAACTGCACCAAACAGTTCCTCCCCCACCTCCCCCACTCCCGCCCCCACCTCCACCACGGGCCGAGGCCAGGCCGACCACCAACGCCGACCCGCCTCCGCCCCACCGGGCCATTCACTGACCCGAGTTGGCGCCTTCGGCAAGGATCCTGTCGACAAGGATCTTCCGCTGCGCCTCGTCCATCTTCCTCAGTACGAGGTCGGCAACCTGATGACCGTCGTGCCAAGGCATCTTCGTCACCTTGCCGAGCGCGACGATCCCTGACTCCCCCGGCGCGAGCTGAGCCGGTGCGACCTGCTGCCCGGCATGCTCCGACCGCTGTCCGGGCACTTCATCGTGTGCCACCGATGCCGGCTCCCGGGCCTCGGAGCTATCACGGCGTGATAGCTCAGCCTGCCGAGCTCCGGGACTATCACGCCGTGATAGGACGGCCTGTTCCGTGCTCGGGCTATCACGCCGTGATAGGGCAGCGTGACTCTCCTCCGAGCTATCACGCCGTGATACTTCTTCCGGTGCCTCCCCCGGATTATCACGCCGTGATACTGCCGCTTGCTGTTCCCCGGAGCTGCCCGAAGCACCGGCACCAACTGATGCCTCAGCCTCTCCCCCGCCCTCCGGGCTATCACGCCGTGATAGCTCCCGTACTGCCGAGCGCCGCTGAACCCCCGCAGCAGCCCGCGCATCCGCCTGCTGGCGCTGCTCATCGGGCGGCAGCTTGGAGAGATTCCGTACGTGCTCGATCTTGCGGCGCCCCTCCACCAGGTCGGCCTGGAGCTGAGGATCGAGGTCGAGAACGGAGAGCTTCGACGAAATGGTCGACTGAGCAATGCCGAGCCTCTTGGCAGCCTTGGTCTGAGAACCGTAGAAGTCGACGAGCGTACGAAGGGCCTGAGCCTGCTCCAACGGGTTCATGTCGTCGCGGTGGACGTTGGCCACGAAGGCCGCTTCAAGCAGCGCCTCATCCGTAGAGACGAGGGCGTTGTCGACACTGACGCGAATCTTCGCAGCTCCGGCAAGACGTGCTGCGGCAAGACGACGGTGTCCGTCGACGATGATGTATCGGGCCCCTTCGTCGAGGTCGGCTGCGCGATGCGGCCGCTCCTCCAGGTACGCCTCGATGGAGGCCACTGTCACGGCGTTGACGAGACCGATCTCCGCGATGCTCTCCGCCAGCCCCTCAAGATCGCGGAGCTGCTCGCGAGGGTTGTCAGGGTTCTGGCTGATGAGATTCAAAGAGAGTTCGGTCGGCTCAGGCACACCCGCCGTCGGCACGCCCGTAGCAGCGCCGATCGCGGCCCGACGAGCACTGATGGGGCGGGCCTGGGCGAAGGAGGCGCCGGCTCCGAGGTTTTTGGCCTTACTCACTTGCTGATCTCCCGGGCGAGGGCGCGGAGGGCAACGGACTGTTCGCAGCGGGGCGCGTAGGCAAGCAGCGGCCGCTTGGCACGGACGGCTTCCTTCTGTTCCTTCAGGTCTCCGATGACGCCCACGACACGCGGATCCTTTATGGCCATCCAGGACTGGAGGGAGGAGGTGGCGATGTAGCCGCGCCGGGCGTCGTAGTGGTTGACGACCAGGCCGAGGTAGTCGACATCGAGCGCGAGGTCATTGCGCATGTCCTCGATCTGAGACGTAAGCAACTCGTAGGCGTCGGCGCTGCTGTCCTCGGCCTGGACGACAATGAGGACGCCGGAGTTGCCCGGTACCTCCTGCGGGCGGCGGCGCCCGTAGTAAGTAGCGGCGTCCATGCTGAGCCCCAGGCTGGGAGGGCAGTCGATCAGGATGACGTCGTAATCGGGCTCGACCGCGGCAAGGGCACGTTCGAGAGCGGCTTCGCGTGCACGGACGGAGGCAAGTCGTACATCGAGGAGGAAGGCATCGGTGCAGGCGGGCAGAAGATGCAGCCGCCCGCCGAACCGGTCCTCATCGATCGTCACGATGAGGTCCCTCAGCGAACCCTTGCCGTCACCAGCCATGTGATTGGTGAGAGAGTCCCCGTCCATGGCGAGGGGAGCATGGCCGAGCTGCTTGGTGAGGTGCCCCTGGGGGTCGAAGTCGACAAGCAGAACGCGCTGTCCGAGTCCGGGCAGATCCTCCAGAGTGAGCGGATCGTTGGCAGCCTCCTCGTCCTCTTCGAGGAGTGCGGCGAAGTGCTTCGAGACACGGACCGGCACAAGGGCGGTGGAGTCTTCCGCGAGAGCTTCGCCGGTCCCGGCCGTCACAGCGGTCTTGCCGACGCCGCCCTTCTGATTGCAGATGACGACGCGTCGGACGATATCGGGGCGCCGCACCGCAGGCGCGGGATGACTGTCCAGCCAGACCCGCACGGACTGGGCCAGGCCCTGGATGAGGGAAACCCCGCGACGCTTGCAGTCCGCCCTGAACCCGCCCCACAGCTGGGAAGGCAGGAACGTCGCGAAGGATTCAGCCCCAGAAGTATCGATGGGGGAGAGGTTGGAGCCGAGACCGCGCCATGCAGTGATGCCGGCTTCGACAGCGTCCTGCATGTCGATGCCGTGCTGAACGGCGCGGACCTTGAGTTCCTGGCGAAGCCAGGAAGGCAACTTCGAGACGACCTTCTCTCGGTCGCCCCGGATGTCGGGTGTCGTCATAGTCCGTCACTCTACTAACGTCGTAGATCAATTGAACGCACAAAACGTTAGCTGTGTCGCCTTTTTCGCTGTGTGGGGGGCTATCACGCCGTGATAGCCCCCCACACAGCGCCACCCCATTCACCAAAACGCCCGATTATGCGAGAAAGTAGCCCCCAAAGACCAACATCACCTATAATGCCCCACCCTCCAACAACAACACCTCCCCCCCCCCCCCTCAAACAACAACTGCGCGCCCTTCAGGGCATCTTGTCCATCGTTCGCACCGACTCGGCCCCGACTGAGCCACTGAACCGTCGCGGGCCGCCGGGTTCACTGAACCGCGGGTGGCCAAACGAGCACAGTGGCTGATCCGAGTGGGTGGCTCGGGTGGGCACTCCTGCCGCAGAGTCCATGTACCTATCGTCGGGGCTGGCTTTCGTGGGCCGCGGTTCAGTCAGGCGAGTAGAAAGCTCATCCCGTGACAACCCCTCAGGAGCGGTGGCACACGCCTCCCATTGCCGACTCATGCCCCCGTCGGCCCGGCCGACACAGCATCCAACCCCGGCTCCGGGCAGAGCCCGTACATGGAGTGCGGGTCTTCTTTTATAAGAGGCGCCGGACCTTCGCAAGGCTCTGACCTGCATATATACGATGTTGATCATGCTCTGGCCGACACATTTGATGGGTCGAAATGTTAACCTGGCCAGCACATTTGGCCCTGAAAGTAAGGCTCAGCCTAACTTTTCAAACCGACCATGATCGCCAGAGAAACCGCAGGTCAGGGGAGTGGCGGTTCCGGGCGAACACTCCGGCCCGCGGCACCGATTCGATCAAAATGTGCTGCAGAACGAAACTGGAAGTTAGGCTCACGCTAACTTTCACCGCCTTTGTGCACCAAAAGTTCGGCTCAGCCAAACTTTTGGAGTGCATCTGTCACCCCCTCAGACTCGAAGCGTGTCGAGCCGTCAAAAGTAAGGCTCAGCCGAACTTTTGGGATAGCCTCGGACCGCCTGAGCAACAAGGAGGGTCCAGTGACATCTGAAACGCCGTCGCGCCAGCCGCGTCGGCCCCGAGCAGTGCCTTCTCCTGCGTCCTCGCCGGAGAGCAGCGCCGTGTTCGACGACATCCTGAACCTGTTGGGTGAGCAACTCGGCACGACTGTCCCGGAGGCAACACAGCCAAGGGCAGGGAAACGCAAGCTCAAGGGCGTCACCTTCGAGTACGAGAGCGACCCGCGGTCCGTCCACAGCTTCGCCGGAGGCGCCGGCTACAGCCTCGCCAGCAACTGGTTCACGCAGCTGCTGCCCCAGCTCTTCATCGCCAACGGCATCACGAAGAGCCAGCTGTGCGTGTTCCTGTACGTGGCGGGCGGGCAGCGCCCCGGCACCGGGATCGCGGAGTACACCCAGCAGGAGATCACTGATGGCCTGAACGGCCTCGCCGCCAAGAAGCCCGGCGCCAAAATGATCACCAGGCCCACGGTGAACCGCGCCGTCCGAACCCTCTGCGAGTACAAGTGGCTCGAACCAGCAGGAAACGGCCGGATTCGCCTCAATGTCACTCTCTGGTTCCAGGGCAACAGCACCGCCCAACACGAGGTGCTCGCCCAGATTGCCGCAGACCACGATGACGATCCGACCGCGTTTCCGCACAGAATTGGTCCTGAGCTGGTTCACCACCAGGAAGCGCTGGACCTTAACCTGGATGGCGAAGTGCCCGAGCCTGTCAGAAGGAAGCGCACAGGGTGATGTCCGCTACCAAGACAAGCCGATTCGATATGGAGGAAGGCACCGATGGCCGTTGCAGTCATGTCGCCGCTCGTCGCTGAGCGCATCTGGGCGCTGCCCATCGGAGCTGCCCCGGTGAAGTTCCTTCAGTACCTGATCTTCCGGAGCGAGAACGGCGGCGCACTGCCGAGCCAGCGCGAGATGGCGGTGGAGTACAAGGTGAAGCCGCCCACCGTCAGCGCTCTGATGGAGCCGCTGTTCGAGCTGAACCTCGTGCTGCGCTCCCGCGCCGAAGGCCGCGGGGGCAACCGCTATCGGCTCCACCCGCTCGCCGCCAAGTACGAGAGCGTGACGGACATGGAAGCCGCCTTCGCGTACGCCCTCGAAGAGATGAAGAGCGGCAAGCTGCCGACCATCCACCTCCCGGAATACCGAGCAGCACCGCCGGCCGAGGGCCGCCCCGACCTCCGCATCGCCTGACCCGACAAAACAGAGGCCCCACCATCAGTGATGGTGGGGCCTCTGTGCCTGAACAACAAGTTGTGCCCTCACTATACCGGTACACGTGACGGTCGGCGAGGCGCCGCCATCGACAGCCCGCCGCACTTGACCGCACTGGTGCAATCGACCCCCGCCGGCGAGCTCCGAACTTCCCGGCCGTCACACCCGGCCGAATCAGCGACACGCGTGATCCCGACCCCGCGCCCAAGACGACAGGACATTCCTGTCCGCCTCAACCGCTGCCCTGAGCACCCAGGCATGGAGCCCACCCAGCAGCCGTCCAACACCACCACCACCGCACAAGAGCGAGCGGGAACACAAAACCCAGAGCCAACGCTGGCAGACTGTCCTACTAGGAAGAGGAGCCCGCAGAGTACCGCACAGCCCCACACCTGACCGCCCCGCACCCCCACTGCAACGCCCAAGCAGAAGACGTACCTCCCACCCGTCCCCGTGCCCAATGCCTCGCATGACGTGGCAACCCCTTCCCAGGGGCGCAGCACACGGTCAGCTCGTTCTCAAAGACGTCTCCGCTCACGACGGACGTCGTGGACCACTGGCTCTGCCGCAGAGGACCGGTCGCACTGCAAGCACACCAACAAAAAAAGCACTTCAAACCCAGGGACACTAGCGAGCCCGGGCCCTCGCAGACGAACATGGGACGCATGAACGATCAACCCGCACGATGGACTCAGGCCACCGTCTATCCCGACATGTGGACTGACCCGGACAACGACCCCCGCAACAGCGAAGGAGTCGGACCGGACGGCGAACTTCCCACGCTGGAAGGCTTTCTGACGGACTACCGACATACCCTGCGGATGAAGTGCGAGGGCCTGGACGCAGAGCAGATGGCCCGCCGTTCGGTGGCACCGTCGACGATGTCGCTGCTCGGCCTGGTCCGGCACCTCGCCGAAGTGGAACGGGACTGGCGCAACTGGATGAGCGACGGTGAGCCGCAGCCGAAGCTGTACGGCAAGCGTGACGCGGACTTCGACGGAGCCGTCGCCGATCAGACCCTGGTCGATGCCGCGTACGCCGATCTGAAGCGCGAGCAGGCCGCGACCGACGCCGCGCTGGCCGAACACCCGGACCTGGGCGAGCGGCTAGGAAAGGACAGCATCTCCGTCCGGGAGCTGCTGGTACACAGGATCGAGGAGTACGCCCGTCACTGCGGGCACGCAGACCTGCTGCGCGAGTGCATCGACGGAAGAGTGGGCCAGTGACCAGAGGCCGCCGTGGAACTCGCCACGGCGGCCTCTGAGCCCTTTGCCCGGCAGATCTCGCCGGACAGGGACCTCAGCGCTTGAGCATGAAGGCGAAGTCACCGGAGAGCTTGCCGCTCAACCGGGCCGCCGAAACGACATTCCCTTCCGTGATCAGCCTCTCGACCTCGGCCCGCGAGAGACCGCAACCCTGAGCGATCAGTCGTACCGGCCGGACGGGGATCCGTGCTGCGAAACGTATTGAGACGTCGAGCAGCTCGCGGTCCAGAAGATCCGATCCGCCGGTATCGAGGCGCCAGGCACCGTCCCAGTCGAGAGCGATGTCATTACGACGCCGCACGACCGGATCCTGGAGCAGCTCGGCTGCCAGGCCAGGATCATTACCATGCAGCCGGTCCAGCAGCTCAGGCCGTACGGAGCGCACATTCATCCGCTCCAGGATCGTGAGTTTTGTCGTTTCCCCGCAAACAGTACAGAGCGCGAGAAGCCAGGCATCGATGAGCTTGTGGTTCGCGTTGACGCGGAATTTACCGCTTGTCCGGAACCGCTCGGACACGCACGAGTGGCAGCGGCGGCGAACGAGCGGCAGGCAGGTGGGCATGACTACCCAGTTAATGAGCACAGAAGTACACCGTTTCCAGTGAGAAGTCCGCAGCAAAAAGCAGCACGGCGCATATGCGCGACGCGCGACAGATCAGCGCTCGGGAGGTCTCACAGGGTGTACAACGGCATGTCCTTGCCTGGACGACGTGACTTGGGCAGCACGGTAGCGGCGCTCAGCACCGCCGTTCCACTGCTTTTCGAGCAGCCCAGCAGCCCAGCGCTCTACCTGTGCACGAGTGAGGAAGGAGCGACGAGCAGAGCGATCAACACGTTGATGAGGCACATACCAACCGCGACCAGACCGTCAGCCTCCCCGACCACGAGGAAGCCACCTACCACCGGCCCCGGCCATACCTCGACGAACGACCAAGCCAGTACGTGCCGGTAGGGCAGTTTTCGCAGACGGAGATATCCAGCCCAGCATCAGCAAGACAATGACCTGCAGCCTCGACGACACCAGTCACACCCCGGACCACATCCCGCAGCAACAAACCACCACGCAAGAAGGTCCGGCCAACAAAAGGAAGTTCTGAGAGTAACCAAGAAGAAAGCACGCAATACACGCCCACTGCTCACCCCCCAGACACACAGATCACCCACTCATTCGCCCCGGTCCAGGCACCGACACCCCGTTGCACGGGGGCCCGCGGCCGGGGTGGCCAGCGATGGGCTGCCCGTACGATGACCAGCGTGCCCGTCCGCCGTGCCCTGGGCGCAGGCCCCCATGCTCCCGCGCCCAGCATCCGCGCCGCCCAGGCCGACCTGCTCGACGCTCTCCCCGGAGAGCATCTGTGCGACCTCGATGAACTGCGTGCCCGTTCCATGCCCGGTCCGGCGGGATCTTCCGGAGACGCACGGGGAACAGCGGCGACAGTCGTGCTCCGGACCAGGTCAGGAACCTGGCAGGTCAGCTGCAGTCTGTATACGGCGTCTTCCGAACCAGTGCTCCAGGCCCCTGCGCCAGCACTTGACTGGGCCCAAGACTCCACCGGCCTATGCGGCCTTGGGCGTGAGGTGCGTTCCTGCCCCGAGACCGTTTAGCCTCTGCTGGTTCGCCCGGCCTCGGGCGGCTCAAGGGAGGGGTTTTCATGCAGCAGCGGGCAGCGGGCAGCGGGCTGAGAGTCGCGGCCTGGGTACTGGTGCCACTCGGGCTGGTCCTGGCGCTCGGGAACATCGGGTATTTCCTCACGAATTACCAGGGGGCCACCGTCATGAGCGAGGCGATGGAGCCCACGTACCGCCCGGGCGAGCGGCTGGTCATCGAGCGCATCGATGCGGGCGAGATACGCAGAGGCGATGTTGTACTCGTCCATGTGCCCGATCGCTATCAGGGTAGACCGGTCCTGCAGCGGGTCATCGGGATGGGCGGCGATCACGTGGTGTGCGACGGAAATCGGATCACGGTGAACGGGAAGCCGGTCGACGAACCGTATGTGATGCGCGGCGAAGTGAACCCGACAACCGGGCCGTACGACGTGCAGGTGCCGGACGGGCGGTTGTTCCTGCTGGGCGACCACCGAGCGAACTCGAACGACTCGCGGTTCTTCCTCGACGAGCAGTCGGGCAGCGTCGCGGCCTCCGGGGTGCTCGGGCGAGTGCAGAAGGGTTTCACTGTGCCAGCGGTGTTGGTGACGCTCGGGGGCCTCGGGATCGTGCTGACCCTGGTCGGGATCGGCCTGGGGATCGGGGGGTACACGGCCGGACGGAGGGCCCGGCAGCCGCTCGCGGCTGTGCCGCCGTTGCCCGCGGTCTAAGCTTGGCTTTTAGCCATTGGGCATCTGGCGCGCGGTCTGCTGCCGCTCTCGCAGCGCCCTGACGAGGAAGCCGAATACCTGCCCGACTGCCGTGCCGACGGTGCCGGGCAGGGCCTGGGTCGCGTTCCGGATGAACGGCTACGACCCCGCGGTCAGAGCTTGCCGCGGCGTGCGGGCTGCTTCGCCGCGTTCTCACGGATGATCTGGTTCTCGGCGTCGTGCAAGCTCTTGAGAGCTCCCCGGGCCTTCGCGCCTGGAATGCCTCCGAGCGCCCAGATCGCCTTCACCGCGAGCGCCTGGCACTCGTCGAAGTCCAGGTGCTCGGGGCTGGGGCGGTGTAATTTTCGTGACGCGCTGTGTAGCTGTTCTTGCCATCCGGATGCGCTGTGATTGTACGCGGCACGTGGGGCACCGCGACGCAACGGTCGGCCCGGGACTGCATTCTCGATCGAGGTCGCTGCCTGCCTCGTCAACGAAGCCCGGCCTTGCAGAGGTATCCCGGGCCAGAGTGCTGATCCGGGGTCCAAGGGGGCCGGGGGTGAACGAGCTCAGCCGCAGCACACGGTACCGGGCCAGAGTCGTGGTGGCAGGCCCTTGTCGAGCGGTGGGCCGCCCGCCACGGTGTCGACGTCGCCTGCCACCTGGCCGAGGCCGAGGACCTGGCCGATGCCGTCGCCGCCGAGATCACCCCGAAGAACACCACCGCCGACACCGACCCCAAGCCCTGGCAGGTGTGGGACCGGCTCGGCGCCGCCGCCGATCTGCCGGAACGGGAGGGATCCCGGAGCTCGCTGGCAGCGTTCGTGACGTGGATGCCCCGTGAGGGCCAGCAGACCGGTACGGGCTACGCCCCAGTTCGGCTCCACCCACCTGGCGGCCGCTGTCGTCGGGCTGCTGCGCACCGCCGAGATCCCGTACTCCGAGATGCCGGGATCTGCCCCGTGCGGGCCTGGACCACGTCCCGCACTCGCCTGGTTGCCGAGCACGGCCCGCGATGGGCCGACCCGTCGGCGCCCGCGTTCGTTGGCATCGACCGGTGGGGCAACATCACCGGCGGCATGGGACCGGACTCCGTCACCCGCGCCATCAAGCGGATCTCCGCCCGGCCGGGCCTCGTTACCAAGGTGCGCCCGCGACGTCCGGTCTCGTCTCGTAAACAGAGCGCGCTCGCTCAGAGGACGAGAAGCCCCCAATACATCCCCCAGGGCACGAAGACCAGTCCCGCCGCGAAGAGAAGACCAAGGCGGACATTGTCGGCTCGGCCGGACCTCCCTCGCCCGTGCCACCACGACACTCCCGTCCATACGGTGGCCCCCACCACGGTGACTGCCATGAGCTGCAGGGCGAGCCAGGGCAGCGTTCGCCCGAAGAGGACAGGACCGGTGACACTCGCGGCGGTCAGCGCGAGGAAGAGCAGGTAGACGGGCATCCCCACGAATACCGCGAGGCCGGTCCCGGAAAGCCACCGTGCGGCGCGCAGAGGCGGAACCCGCCGGCCGCGCCCCTTGCCGACGCGGCGAGCGAGCGCGCACAGCGGATACCCGACGAAACCGAACGCGAGGACACACAGGGCCGCCAGCTGGACCTGGCCGGCGTCGTACCAGACCGGCGGCGGCAGGGCCCGGGTCTGCCGCTGCTGGTGCGGTGCCGGGTCGATGCTCCGGGGTGGCAGTCCGAGGCTCAGCCGCTTGATCCATGCCGCTTCGAAGTCGGCGTAGTCGGAGGGCAGTCGAGAGATTCGGTCGAAGCCGTGGTCGCGGGTCGCGTTGAGGTTGTGCCGCACGTTCGGTACGAAGCGGATGGTGTAGTGCCGGTTGCCACCCCGGTACAGTGCGCGGGCGATGATCCGAGAACTCTCTTGCGGAGCGGCCTCGCGGTCGAGGGTGCCCCATTCGGCCAGCACCGGCTGGCGTACGTGCTGCCACGTCGGTTCCGGGTCGTAGTCGGCCTCCGGGAACAGACCCGCGCCGACGAGCTGCCGGGTCAAGGAACCCTGCATGGTGTGCGGAAGCGAGCCGGAAACGCCCGCATGAGCCAGGTACTCGCCGTAGGCCCACGCCTGCTGCCGGGATGGTTCCATACCGACCGCCCCTGCAGTGATCACGAACGACACGTCCGCCGACCGGCTCGCCGCCAACGACACCGCCCACGCACCCTCGGACAGTCCCCACATCCCGGTCCCGGCCCGGTCGACTCCGGGCCGGTCGCGCAGCAAGCGGAGCGCAGCGAGCGCGTCATCCGCGAGGAGGGAGTAGTCGCGGTGGAGGGCGGAGTACCCGGTGGTGCGTTTGTCGTAGATCAGGGCCACGATGCCAAGCCGGGCGTACGACTCGGCCGCGGCCTGCAACTCCGACCGGCCACCGGGACCCGCGCCCGGCACCATCACCAGCGCGGGCCGATCCCCGCCAACTGCTGTGGGGCTGAACACCGTCCCGTTCAGGCGCGTACCGTCCGCGCTCGTGAATGACACGTCGGCCGAGGCGGGTCGGTTGTCTGTCGGGGCGGCCACAGCCGTCGGTGCCAGCGACATCAGGGCGATGCAGGCTGCCGACAGCAGCAACAGCAGTCTGCGAGGGCAGAGCCCACGTGCGATTCTCATTTCGATCCCCCGGGTTTCCGGTTGGCCAGCAGCCGCGACGTGCAAGTCCTTGGAGACTCAGATCCTTGTTGCCACCACGCCGGGCGTCGAGGTGGGTGGACCCCCTCCAGAGGTGGGGATATCCCCCGGATTTGCGCTGTGTTCGTGCCAGCGTGGGCGGCCCGATTGCCAAGCCCCACCACAGATCTCATTCACGTCTGGGCGACCTGGCTGTCTTGCCACCGCCGACCAACGACGTCCATCCTCAGGAGCTGTTGTCTTTCCGGACTTGAAGACGGCGTTCTCGCCGGTCAGGCGTAGGAGTAGTGATTCCGCGGGAGTGGTGGCACCTCAGTCCCGGCAGGCTCCGCAGCTCGCTGATCTTCAAGATTCGTGCGAGTAGCACGGACACGATGAGCGTGTCGTCTGGCCAGCAGCCCAGAGGCGATACGGCTACCGTTCTCAAGCGATGTCTCGGCAATCCGCCCGCTCGCCGACGGCCGGTGTACGATGCTGCACCGCGACGAGGAGTTCTCCAAGTTGCGCCAAGCCGTAACGCTCTCGCCGCCGACGAGGAAGTACGCCGTCCTGCCGGACAATCCGTCCCCGCACATGACACACAGCAGATCCTCCACACATAGCCATAACGACCTCAACGGCCGGCACGCCCAGCCGTAGCGCCGACTGCGCCGTGCCTCGGTCAGCGCGCCCGCACTGGAGGGGACGGGGAGGCCGGCCCGCCGCCGTTGCGCATTGGCATCCGCGGTCCGGGCTGCGTATCGTTGGTTTTTGGCCCAGGTCCCGACGGGGTATCCGTCCCATACCGCGGTCGTGGGAGGCAGCAGGTGTCCGTGCACGGTGGCCCAGGCGCGGGCGGCTGTGAGGCCTTCCTCGAACGCGACGTCCTGATGGGACCAGACCATGCCGAGCCCGTCGAGCTGTTCCACCCGCCCCGCATCCAGGCGTCCGGCTTTGTGGTTTTTCCGCTGGTCGGCGAGCCAGGTCCCGAGCGGGAACCCCGCCGGCACCCAGGTATCGGGGGTGATGTAGTCGTACGGCACCCGCAACTGCTGCGCCCCGGTCTCCTTCACGTACCGCACGCATGCCTGGATCCCGCGCCGCCAGAACGTGTTCTCGGGTTCGATGACCCGCAGCTTCACGAACTGTGCCAGCAACGCGGGATCCCGGGGTGTGCTGAACTTCAGCAGCTCCCGCGCAGGCACACTCGCTCCCCGCTCACCCGCCAGCAACTCCCGCTCGCCTTCCCGCTCACCCACGGCTTCGCCTTCCTCGCCCTCCTCAAGCACCCAACGGCCGCTGCGGACGCGGGGGTCGGCGAGGTGTTCGATCGTTTCGGTGTCGTGTGCCCGCAACGCTGAGAGGACCTTCGCGAGGGTTCCGTAAGCGTCCGAGGTCAGCATTTCATCCGGTGTTTCACCCGGAGAAAGGAATACCGGAACAATCAGAGAAGCAATCTTTCCTTCCCCCGGCTTGATTCTCAGGGCGCGTCCGACCATTTGCACGATATCGATCATCGACCCCCGTGCATCGCAGAACGCGACGGAATCACAATTCGCCGTATCGACACCCTCACCCAGCACCTTCACCGAGCTCAACACCCGCAACGCCGCCGGCACCAACCCCTTCCCCGACCGCCGCCCACTCCTGCCGTGCCCGCCACCCCTGCCACCCCTGCTGCGCCGCCCGACGTCACCCTCGACCAGCTGCGCCTGGCCCTGGCCCTGGTTCTGGTTCGTGATGGTGTCGGATGCGAACTTCTCCAGGACGGCGCGTCGGTGGGCGGGCGGGTGTTCGCCACAGAGCCAGTCGGCCCGTACCCGCTCCGGCTCCGGGTAGCGCCTGGG
>NZ_JBIATE010000047.1:0-34936 GCF_042891445.1 Streptomyces sp. NPDC001890
CTGCGGGAGAACTTCGACACGACAGCACGCCTCCACGCCGAGTACTTCGGGGAGCACCGGCCTGCCAGCACGGTCATGGGCGTTTCCGACTTGGCGCTGCCGGACCAACTCGTGGAGATCGGCGCGCTCGTGCGTCTCGATGTGAAGCCATAGGGAGAAGGCTGGCCTGATTCCTTCAGTGAACCTCTTTCGTCCTGAATAGTTGCAGGTCAGCAGCGGCGGACAGCTGGGACGATGGTGCTGATACGGCGGGTGGAGCATCTGGCTCGTCGTAGCAGCCGCCAGGCTCTCAACTGGGCGAAGGCGCGTTCGCCGGGGCTCTCAGCCGGGCGTGGTCGCGGTTGAACTGCTGGTAATGCGCGCCCCTGGGGCGTAGGGCGGCGCTGGAAGAGGCGAGGCACGATGGTGAGCCTGTCGCGTGGCAGGGCGACCTGGGGTCGGTTTGATCACTCCGTGACAGAGTCGGGGATCACTAGGGTTGCGTCCCCGCCTTGCGAGACTCCAGCTTCAGGCGCCTGACGCCCCAGAACCGCCACACACCCCCCTGAGCCGCGAATGTCAGCCGCCCCGGCCCGGGGTGCAGGCGCGCGCGGCCCCGCCGACGCGCGAGAGGGACTGGCCGGCCGCCGATCCCCGAGGCCGCTCCGCCCGCCCCGCCCCCACCCCTTTCTCTTTCGGCAGTTCGGGCGGCAGGGGGGTGCGCAGAGGGGATGTCAGCACCCCGACCACGCCTCTACAGGCAGGGTGACCTGCACGAGCACCCGACGCCGTGGAGGGAGGGTGCAACAGATACCGCAGGAGATGCTGCAAGGGATCGCGCAAGGAATGAGGCAGGAGATCCCAGGCCCGAGGATCCGCCGGCCATTTGTGCGGGCAGCTGCTCGGCGTCAGTAGTACCCGGGAGCGCAGCGTGCTCGATCCGCTCGGCGGAGAGCGGCCGCGGGCGCGGTGCCAGCCCCGTGCTCCTGGCCGTGCTCGTCGTCGGTCCGGTGCCCGGCGGATGGCGCCCCCGATTCAGGGGTGACCCAGGCCGGGGCCGTGGTCCTGGCCCGGGTCATGGTCAGGCCAAATGACCCGGGCGGGTGAGCCCAGGGGCTCGTGTACGCGGGCGCGGATTGGGAGCTCTCACTTCCCTGACCAGGTAATCCTCACACCAGCCAATCCTTATTGCTTGTCCAGCAACAGCGCCCGGCCACCACTCCTCAACGCCCCATAGAAACACCCGAATCGGCCCGCCCCACAGCGCCCAAGGCCGGACATCGAACCGAGAACCATCCCGGACACGAAAGCGAGAACTCCCAACAGGGACCGGACGCCCCGGCCCGCGCGCGGCCCCGCCAACGCGCGAGAGGGACTGGCCGGCCGCCGATCCCTGAAGCGCTCCGCCCGCCCCGCCCCCACCCTCTCCATTTCGGCAATTCGGGCGGCAGGGGGGTACGCAGAGGGGATGTCAGCACCCCCGCCCGTAGGACAATGTACGGACGGCTGCCAAGCGGTCCGCTGTCGCATTCGGCGGGGCGTCCGTGCCAGCGGACGAGCTCGACCAGCGGGCCTCAGCGCCCCTCGGGAGCCGCGTCGGCGCGGAAGACGGGCAGGCCCTCGCGCAGCCGCGCGAAGAGCAGGCCGGAGTCGAACATCTCCTCGTCCTCGTCCGCGTCCTCGTCGGCGTCCTCGTCGGCGTCCTCGTCGGCGGCGAAGACCTCGTCCACCAGGAACGCGCGCAGCTGTTCCTGCACGCCATCCCCGTATCCCCCCTGGTAGTCGTCCACGTCGAAGTAGAGGTCCGCCTTCACGGTCGCGATCGTCTGGTGGTCGTCCTCGATGACCAGGCGGGCGCGGATGGTGCCCGCGTGAAGCGTGTTGTCGTTGTAGTCGCCGTAGACGACGTCGGCCTCGATGTCGCCCATGACCAGCATCTCGCCGCTGGTGAGGACCCCCCGGGCCTTCACCGCGCCGCCGATCGCCACCACCGAGTAGGGGGCGCAGTCCCCCATCACACCTTCGACCTTCACCGATCCGGTGACCACGAACGGCGCGCCCACGCCGAGGTCGCCCTTGACCACCAGGTCGCCGTGGTGGAAGAACGGGGTGTCCACTTGCTGGTCACCGATCAGGGTGCGGGTCGTTCCGGTGTCGCCGAGAGTCTTGGCGCACATCTCCGGGACGTACCCGAGCAGGTCGGGGTTGAGGGTGACACGCAGCTGGGCGACGAACTCCTGGTAGCTGTCGAGGTCACACTCCACGAGACCGGCGAGCCAGCCGCTGTCGTCGGCCTCCAACGTGGCGGCCCGTTCGGCCCGCATCACCTCGACGGTCCGCCGGATCGCTGCCATGTCGATGGGCAGCGGGGTGTCGCCGCCGTTCTTGTTGTGTGCCATGACGTTCGCCTTGTCTGCGGTCAGGGAACGGGCCGGTATGGCCCGTCGGGGGGCACCCGCACCAGCGGGGGTGCGAGCGGCAAAGACGCGAACCGCAGGCTACCGGCCCATTGCGAGCCGAGGCCGTCCGGAGGATCGCGGCGGCGGCAGGCAGGTGGACCGGGAGCGCTCTCGGCGGCTCTAGAAAGAGCCTCACACACGCCATCCCGCGCAGGCATCCGTAGAAACCCTCAACGCGGCACGCAAGCCTGGCCGTTCAGGTCCACCGGCAACGGCGTGACCGGAACGCCAGAACCCCAGTACCTCTCCAGGGAAAGTACCCACATGACCTGGCTTTGTTCACGAGATTCGGGTTCTGGCACAGATCTTGGGGAGTCGTCGCGGAGCGTCATCTCGGTGTTCGATTGTGAGATTCGGGCTCGCTGCCCCATTTCATCGGAAGTGAGCTGTTGATGGCGCTGTGACCAGGGCGGGACTCGGTGAGATGAACCGGGCTCAGAGCATGTCGGCGGCAGTGCTCCATTTCGCGCGGCGTCCCGTCGCCTTTCACTGGTCCTGCGCCGTATGCCCCTTCCTCTCGGACCGGGAGGCCACTCAACGAGCGGTGGCGTCAATGAGGATTGCCTGAAGTCGTGCTTGGCACTCGGCAACGAAAGCGGGGAAGGTGTGTCGGTAGTAGGAGATGCCGCTGACGCCCACTGCGATCGCCCAGGCGCGGGCGCGGGCCCAGGTCACATCGTCGAGGTTCAAGGTGTCCCAGTAGGCCTGTCGTGCTTGTGGCGGGAGGTCCCAGAGTGTGGAGTGCTCGGCGTCGGGAAAGCCGACCGAGAGTCCGCCGAAGTCGATGACTGCATGGAGCTTGCCTTCGCGGACCAAGAGGTTGGTCGGCTTGAGGTCGCCGTGGAGCCATACGTGGGGTCCGGAGGGTTCGGGCAGTGTGAGCGCGGCTCGCCACAACTGTTCCAGGGAGTCAACGTCGACCTCAGAACCCACAGTGGTTCGGCAATCGTTGAGACAACTGGCGATCCACTGGTCGCATGGCCCCAAGCTGCCTCCGCGGTACCAATTGAGGCCGTCTGCGCGAGTCGCTCCCATGAGGTCGATGCGGTGGAGCTCCCGTACAACCGTCGCCAGGTCGGTTCCGAAGGCGGCCCAGTCCCGGACCGTGTCAGGGCCGGCCTCGTCACCGTCAATCCAGCGGTAGACCGACCAGACTAGAGGGAAGACGTTGGTGGGCGTCCCGGCGTGGACGAGCTCGGGAATCGGAGATGCGAGTAGGGGCGCCAGGCGAGGAAGCCATTCCTGCTCCTTTCGCACGGACTGTCCCTTGTCGGCGGTTCGTGGCAGTCGCACGAGCAGGTCATCGCCCAGCCGATACATGGTGTTGTCCGTGCCCGCGCCTGCGGGCGACAACGGCAGGTCAGCCCACTCTGGGCGCTGGGCCTTCAGCAGCGACCCGACTAGCGTCTTGTCGACTGGGATCTCATCCTCGTGAAGCGTCACGTCGGAAGTCTCACCGCAAGAAGGAACGAGAAGCCAGTGACTTTCTGAGGTTCTGGTACAGAGAGTCGTCTCGGAGCGTTACTGGAGCAGGATCATCTTGCGGAGAAGCTCGAATCCGGCTCGACCGTAGAGCTGCCTTTTGATCTTCTTGATGCGGTTGACGGCTCCCTCGATGCTGCCGGAGCTCCAGTCGAGAGTGAGCCCGGCAGTTACGGCGCCGAGGTCTCGGAGCAGGTGGAGTGCGAAGCCTGTGAGCCCGGGTAGCTGGCTGGCGTCGACTGCGTCGATCCAGGCAGGGAGCGTGTTACCGAGGCGGCCTCTGAGTATCTCGCCGAAATTGCGGACGTGTTCGGCGGTGGTGTCCAGTTCGGGGCAGCGAGTCAGAACCTCTTTCAGGCCGGCGCGGTCCTCTTCGTTCAGGGCGGTGGGGTGACGGGTGAGCCAGCCGGTCACCTGTCGCACCGTCGGCGGCCGGGGCGGTGCCGCGGACGGAACTCCGCGCAATGTAGCGATGTGGGCGCGGACCATTGCGTAGGTGACGGGCGCGTGCTCGGCAACCAGCTCGGCGTGCAGTCGTGTGACGCTGGTGCATCCCGCGGCGAACCGCCGTTCCAGGTAGGGCTTGTAGGGGTCCAGCCTGCTGGTCCGGGGCCGGCTCTCGCGGAGGGTGTCCTGCCAGCGTGCGGCGGCCGCGTACCGGAGCACGGTATTGAGGCCCCAGCCCAGGTGCCGGGCGATCGCCCGGCGTGAGTGGCCTTGGGCCAGCATCTCGTGGACCAGTGCGTGTGCTGCCTTCTTCCGCTCGGCCCGCCGGCCGACGGGCTCCGAGTCGTCCTGCGGCCGACCTAGGAGCTGTCCGGCCGATCATTGATGGCGTGCGTGTGGCTGCCGCTTGAGAACGAAGTCGATTGCCGGGCGCCTGGTGCTGCGCGACCATCGTCGGATGGGTGCGGATGAAGGTCGAAAACTGACGCGGGTCGTGCAGACGTGTTCTGCCTGCCCATCGCAGTGGGACGCCTGGACTTCGGATGGCCAGTACCTGTATCTCCGATACCGGCACGGCGAGGGCAGCGTCGAGTGGCGCCCCGGCCCTGACTTTGATGACAGTCCGGAGTCTTGGAACGAAGGCCGCTCGGGGCTCCTGATCGAATGGGACGATGGCACCGGCAGCGGCACCATCAGCCTTGAGGACTTCATCGCGGCAGCCGGCCTGGTGCTTGCGCCGGGTGCCTCGGTGGGTTGATGTCATGACACGCGGTCAGGTGCGGAGCCAGATCACCAGGGCGGCTGTGGTGACGGTTCCGAGGAAGACGTAGCCGCGCTTGTCGTAACGGGTCGCGACGGCGCGGGAGTTCTTCAGCTTATTGATGGCCCGTTCGACGGTGTTGCGCTTCTTGTACCGGTCCCCGTCGAAGCCTGGCGGCCGTCCGCCTCGTGATCCTTTGCGTAGGCGGGTGGCCTGGCTGTCGGTCTTCTCCGGGATCGTGTGCCGGATGGCGCGACGCCGCAGGTACTGACGGCAGGGACCGTTGCTGTAGGCCTTGTCGGCCGCAACGCTGTCGGGTTTCTTGCGAGGTCTGCCCAACCCGAGCCGGGGGACCCGGATCTTCTCCAGCACCATAACGAACTGGGTGCAGTCGGCCCACTGTCCCGGCGTGATGATCAGGGACAGCGGGCGGCAGAAGCCGTCCGCGCTCAGGTGGATCTTGCTGGTGAAGCCGCCGCGTGAACGGCCCAGGCCCTCGCCTCCCGCACCACCTCCACCAGTTGGCCGACGAGGCTCTGCCACGGAGTCTCGTCCTGGTGTTCCAGCGACTCGTCCCCCTTTGAGCCGACGAGGGCTGGCGGCGGGTCGGTGCGGGCGCCGGCTGCGTGCTGGTGGGCGCGGACGATGGTGGAGTCCACCGAGACACCCCAATCGATCGCGCCCGCCGCGTCCGCCGCGGCCTGGACCTGTTGCAGCAGCCGTTCCCACGTGCCGTCGGCCGACCACAGCCGATGGCGCTCGTAGACCGTCTTCCACGGCCCGAACCGCTCCGGCAGATCACGCCAGTGCACCCCCGTCCGAACCCGGTGAAGAATCCCATCGATCACCTGTCGGTGATCACGCCACCGCCCGCACCGACCGTTACTCACCGGCAAGAACGGCCGCAGCCGTTCCCACTCGGCATCCGACAGATCACCGCGTTCTCCCCGCCCCATGCCCGAACCAACGAGCAGATCAGGCGACGGTCACATGATCGGCCGGAAAGCTCCTAAAGGAGGGTGGGTGGCCTCCAGCGACATCCCGCTGGGCGACGGGTTGCGCAGGCAGTCCCGGTGGGCGGCGACGCAGGTCTCCACGGCCCGGCCGAGGCCCTGCCACAGATGGAACCGGTCAGCGACCTGCAGCGCGTCGGGGGCACCGCGCCGGGCGCCGTCGGCGTAGGCGCCCGCCCGGTCCCGGCAGATGATCTCGACGCCGGGGTGGTGGATCAGCCAGGTAGCCAGCGGTCCGGCTTCACGAGTCGGAAGCACATCGACCACTCGATGGTCTTCGACACTGGTCAAGACGGTGGAGTATGTATGGCCGCGACGGATCGCGAAGTCGTCCACGCCCAGCACACGCGGGGTACTGAACCTTGGATCGGGCAAGGCCATGACCCTGCGTAACAAGGTCATCCTTCCCGCGCCGAAGCCCAGCTGGGCAGCCAGCCGGGCACCGGCTCGCCCAGCCAGGGCGAGCCCCACTCGCTCCAGGGCGTGGTTGAGCCGGGTGGTGAACCGTGCGTGCGGGGCGGTCAGCCGAGAGAAAGGTTCAGCAAACGTCCGGCGTGGGCAGTCCACCGCTCCGCAGATGAAGCGTCGGACCGTCAACCGGATCGCGAAGCGCTGATCAGCGAGTGGAAGGTCCTTCAGCCTGCGTTGGTATCGGTCGTGGACTCGGTCCGAGAAGCGGCCGCAGTCCGGACATGCAGAGCCGGCCGCGCGGCCTCTCGCCATCACCTCGACCGTGCCGAACGCGGCCGTAACCGCCTCGACATCCACCTCGTCGAACCCGGCAAACACCAGCGAGTCCCAGAACGGTGCATCGGTCTTCATGACCAGCACCATCACCGTCTACAACCGGCCGCGGCATCGATCGACAAGTACCTGATGGAGCGTCATTTTCAGTTGTCGGGCGACAAGGCGTACGCCGTCTCACACGAGTAAGCCCCTCACAATCGAACATCGAGGTGACGCTCCGCGACGACTCCCCAAGATCTGTGCCAGAACCGAGAACGGTTCTGGCACACATTCCGTGAGAACGATCAGCGGGATTCTCCCACGGTGACGTCGCGCCATCTGGGATCGTGGTGCGGTGTGATGACCTCATAGCAGTGCTGTTTCCGCACTTCAGCGCGGTTCTGGTGGAGCGGGTGTTCACAGAGTGCGGTGTGGTGCACATCGTTGCGAGAACCCTCGATGGCACTGCGCCGTGCCCCGACTGTGAGTGTCCGTCGAATCGTGTACACAGTTGCTACCAGCGTCGGCTGGCCGATACTCCGGTCGGTGACCAGCCGGTGCGAATCGAGTTGACCGTGCGGCGGTTGTACTGCGACAACGCCCGGTGCGAGCGTCGTACGTTCGTCGAGCAGGTCGCGGGACTGACGTTCAGGTACGGAAGACGGACGCCTGCTTTGCGCCGGACCCTGGAGGCCGTGGCCGTCACACTCGCCGGTCGGGCGGGGGCCCGGCTGGCCGTGGTGCTGCACAGTGCGGTCAGCCGGACGACGCTGCTGCGGCTGCTGATGGCGCTTCCTGATCCCTCCTGGGAAGTGCCCAAGGTGCTCGGGGTCGATGATTTCGCCACCCGCCGCGGGCAGCACTACGGGACCGTGCTCATCGACTGCGAGACCCGCAAACCACTCGGCTTGCTGCCAGGACGGGACGCCGAGACCCTGGCCACATGGCTGCGTGAGCATCCTGGGATCGAGGTGATCTGCCGAGATCGCGCCGGCTCCTACGCCGAAGGCGCCCGCGTCGGGGCCCCGCAGGCAGTCCAGGTTGCTGACCGCTTTCACCTGTGGCAGAACCTCGGCACCGCGGTGGAACAATGCGTTCGCCAGCACACCAGATGCCTGCAGCCACCCTGCTCCGATCCGGGTGACCTGCCGGACATTGAACTGCCGCCGGCAAAGGAGATGTCGCCTATCGAAGCCCGTATCCGTGAACGTCACGCCATCGTCCACGCGCTCCTCGACCAGGGCCACGGCATCCGTGAGATCGCCCGCGAGTTACACATAGGTGGGAACACGGTCCGTCGATCCGCCCGCGCGGCAACCCCTGAGGAGTTGCTCGGGGGCCGACGGCAACCACGGCCCAGCCAGCTGGACCCTTACAAGCCCTACCTGGACAAACGCTGGGCCGAGGGCCACACCAATGCCGTTCACCTTCACGCAGAGCTCGAAGAGCTCGGCTACCGAGGCAACTACCAGACCATCAGCAACTACCTGCGGCCACGACGCCGACGCCGTATCCGTGTCGTCGGGCCCGCGCCACCGGGATTACGACAAGTCACCGGGTGGATCATGCGTCACCCCGACCGCCTCTCGGAGAGCGAAGGGAAACGGCTGGTCGAAGTCCTCACCCGTTGCCCGGAACTTGCGGCGGCCCACCGTCTCGTCCGCAGCTTCGCTCAGATCCTCTCCACCCGCACTGGCCAGCATTTGAAGGCCTGGGTCGTCAGAGCGCGAGCTGAGGAACTTCCCGGCGTCCATTCCTTTGCCGCCGGCCTGGAGAAGGACTGGGACGCTGTCGTCCAGGGCCTGACAAGTCACTGGAACTCCGGTCCCGTCGAAGGCCGTGTCAACCACATCAAAATGGTCAAACGCCAGATGTTCGGCCGCGCCAAGCTTCCACTCCTGCGTAAACGGGTACTTCTCACCGCTGCCCGGTGATGGCCTGCTCAGGCAGGAAAACAACGTTGGAGTACGTACTCAGACGGCCAGCAGAGGGCTCGAACAACCATGTTGGTGACTACGAAGTACCCCGGGCTCACCCAACCGTCCTCTTTGCTCACGAGGCCTGGACCGTCCTCGCGGTAGTAGCTACGCAACATGCGGTGACGCAACGGAGCCCCAGCCACCAGCAGAACCGGAGCGACGACGACGGCACCAACCGACACGGCGAGCCGGACTGCCTGAATCCTGATGACGCTCTCTATCCGCATCGCTCCAGTCTGCCGATCAGAAGAGACTCGTCCACCGCTCTCACGGAATGTGTGCCAGAACCCTGTTCTCATGGACAAAGCCACGGGCCCGACCACAGACACGACCACGGGCCTAGTTGAGGACCTGGACCTCACCCACCGCAGCGGTGAACGCGGTCTGTCGGGTCTCGGTGAACTCGCCACCGTCGTTGAGGGCGGGGGCGGTCCACGTGACGGTCCAGGTCGCGGTGGCGGTGCCCTTGTAGCGGCCGTCCGGCTGGTCTGCGGCGCTCCGTTCGTAGCGGTGGCCGCAGTCCGGGGACGGGGACTTGCCGCGGTCAGCGCTATACGGGGTGCCGGGGCCGTGGCAGGTGACTGTGGTGCCGTCGCCCATGTCCCACCGGATCGCGGCCACCTTCGCGGTGGCGGTGACCGTGACGCCGCCCGCCGTCGCCTTCGCGGACGCCGGCCCGTACGACGACGTCGAACGGGTCACCCACATCCACATCGGCATCCCAACCACGTACCGCCCGGCCGCGCGGGGGCTGGCCACCGCTGGGCCCACCAGCCGCATGGAGCCGACCGCGCGGCGCGCCACCAACTCAGGGTCGATCGTGGGCGCGGCCGGGCCGGCGGCGCCGTTCGGGACGAACGTCACGCCGACCCTGCCGCCCTCGCACCAGACGCGGTAGATGGCGCCGTCCTTGGGCGTCTTGCCGTCCCAGGCCAGGTTCTCCGCCGGGGGCTGCGGGTCCGCCTTCTCGTACGTGCACTTGGGCGCCGAGCCGCCCGAGCCCCGGGTGCCGGCGGGCCGCTTGCGGCTGGTGACGATCCTGCTGGCTTATTACATGCCCAGCAGGATCGTCACCAGCCGCAAACCGCGGAACTGCTCCGCTGCCTTCGCAGGTCGGGGCAGTTCGGCTGTGGCCGTCGCCTCGGCGAGTGCGACCCGACCGCCCTTCAGTAACGTCCGTCCTGTGCCAGCCATCGCCAGTAGGCAAGATCGGTGCGGGTGGTCAGGGTGTAGGGGTGATCGGGGCCCAGCACGCGTAGCCGGTCGGCCAGCAGCTCCTCGAGCGCGGCTGCGGCGCCGGCCGCATCCCCCGTCTTACCCCGCCAGTGGGCGAGGCTGTGGCGGGTGGCCAGGGTGTCGGGGTGGTTGGGGCCCAGCACGCGTAGCCGGTCGGCCAGCAGCTCCTCGAACGCGGCTGCGGCGCCAGCCGCCTCCCCCGCCTCACCCCGCCAGTAGGCAAGATTGCTGCGGGTGGCCAGGGTGTCGGGGTGATCGCGGCGCAGCACGCGTAGCCGGTCGGCCAGCAGCTCCTCGAACGCGGCTGCGGCGCCAGCCGCCTCCCCCGCCTCACCCCGCCAGTGGGCGAGGCTGTGGCGGGTGGCCAGGGTGCTGAGGTGGTTGGGGCCCAGCATCCGTAGCCGGTCGGCCAGCAGCTCCTCGAACGCGGCTACGGCGCCAGCCGCATCCCCCGCCTCACCCCGCCAGTAGGCAAGATTGCTGCGGGTGGCCAGGGTGTAGGGGTGATCGGGGCCCAGCATCCGTAGCCGGTCGGCCAGCAGCTCCTCGAACGCGGCTACGGCGCCAGCCGCATCCCCCGCCTCACCCCGCCAGTGGGCGAGGCTGTGGCGGGTGGCCAGGGTGTCGGGGCCCTGCACGCGCGTTTTGGTTCGCCGCTCGTCAACAACCTCTGCGTCGTCGGACAGTGTCAGGGTGATGGGGTCCCGCGGCTTCATGGGTCTTTGGCCTCGCACGACGACGGTGCTCCGAAAGAGGGCCTCCAGCTCGGTCGCGGCCTGTAGGTCCGCTGCTCCGCGTCCGGAGATCACGCCGCGCAGGAACCAGCCTGGACCGTCCACGCCGACAAACCGGATGGCTTGAAAACCGTTGGCGTCGTCGGGTAGCTCGACCGGGACCCGTGCATGCAGCTCCCGTCCGAGGGGGCCGGTAGCTTCGTCGGCGGTTCCGCCGGCGCTGATGATGCCGTCGATGATCTCTTTGCGGACGGTGTCCCAGATTCCTTCCGTTTCGGGTGCGGCGAAGGCCTGGAGCTGGACTGCCTGGTCACCAGTGATCACGGTTACCGCGACGATCGTTTCGCCCGCGAGTTCGACACGCAGTTCCATGTCCTCGACCTGGCGGATGAAAAGACCGCCCAGGTTCAAGCGGCCGTGCTCGGGGTGGGCAACTTCCGAGCGGTCCCAGGGGCCTTCGGAACGCGAGAAGGGGGCTGGGCGAGGCCCCGTGCCGGATGGTGCGGGCGCTGGGGGACGGTCATCGGCTGGATGCTCTCGCGTGTGTGAATTGTTGCGCAACGCTCTGCTGGCGTGTGTCCACCGTTCCTCCCCGTCTTCATCGGCCCCGCCTGCCAGCGCGGCCTCACGCAACTGCTGCCATTGATTACGCCCGAGCGCTACCCGGGCACCGCTGTTACGGTCCCTGGCCTGGGGAACGGGATGCCCCCGGGCTTCCAGCGTCAGACGCAGATGCCGGTAGATGGTTCCCAGATCCAGCAGCGCGGGGCCGCCGGGGATGCCATGGCGCAGCGTGTCGAGGAGGGTGCCGGTGAAGGCGGTGTAGGTGTCCCCGACCGGTGCCAGGGCGGTGCGGGTCTCGGCTGCAGCCGCGAGGAGGAAGCTGCCTTCCACGGCGGCCTGGTCGGCAAGGCCGGGCGACGCGCTCATCCGTCCCAGGGCCAGGCCGCTGTAGCAGCAGTCCAGAATCACGACGTGTCGCTCGGCGCGGGAGTCCAGGAGAAGGACCTGGCGGAGCCATTCATAGGGCAGGCCGGTCTCGATACGGCCGACCACGGTGTGCGGCAGGGCAAGACTGAGTGTGTCCTGCGGGTCGATCAGCCCGTGCCCGGCGAAGTAGATGACAAGCGTGTCGGTGGCTTCGGCGGCAGCCTGTCTCACCTCGCTCACCACGGTGTGCGCGGCGTCCGGGTTCTCGACGACGGCCACGTGCTGCGCGGGCAGTTGCAGGGACAGAGGGCCTGAGAGGAGTCCGGCGAGGGCTTGCAGGTTGTTCGAGACGGCCGGCAACTGCTCAAGATGCTGGTAGCGGCTCGTCCCCACCAGGACCGCCCGCGACGCCCCTGGGTCGGGCAGCACGCTCACCGGCTCGCGTCCTCATCGCGGTCGGCGTCGAGTGCCCGGATCACCCGCTCGACCTCCTCGTCGGAACCGCCGGTGAGGACGATGACCGTGTCCCCGCGGTGGATCTCCAACCGGCCCCGTTGCGGCCGGGTCTGCCGCCACGCGAGCAGGGCCAGCACGAACGATGCCGCACTCCATCCGTTCCCCGTCACCAGCTCGAGCACATCCAGCGCCGTGCCCATTTCTCCCGGCCGCGGTGCAGTCCCCCGCACCTCGGTCGTGGCAGACCTGCGTACCTCAGGGTCCGACCGCAACCACCCCTGCAACGACCGCAGTTCCCCCGCGGACTCGACCCGAACCTCTAACCGCACCCCGGACCTCCCCATCTCCCGTGCACCCTCCCTACGACGATGCGCACCCATTCTCCGCCACGCACGGGCTCTCGCGGCGGGAGTCGCCGGACGAGACTGCCGGATCCGGATTCCTGAACAGCAGCTCCACGCTTCAGGCCGGTTCAACATCGAGGGGAAGTCAGTTCCTCGCTGCGGCCTGGCTGATGCCGGGCGGCAGCGCGGCCTTCCGGGGCCGGGACGCTTCTCGAGGCACATCAGGAGCAGGAGAAGAGGAGTTGCAACCGGCCGGGCCGGGCGCATCAGGGGTCTGATCAGCGACAACGATCAGGCGGCGGCCGGTGGCGGCGCGGCTGAGCGTAGGGCCAGCGGCAGGGCTCGCAGCGGGGCTCCCTGTCGCAGCAGAAGCTGGCGGGGTCGGCGAAGTACGCGGGGTGGGGCGGTGCTCATTGGATCCTCGCGATCCTCCGGCCGTCGTGGCCGGGTCGGTGACAGGTCCGGCCCGCACGCGGACGTGCGTACGGGCCGGAGCCACCGTGCGAAGCCACCCCTTGTCCGCTGTCTGACGCTCCCCCGCGGTCGGTGTCCGTTTCCGCCTTGACCAAGTAGCCGATGGGCGAAGTGTCCGTGACCGACACCACACCGCCCGACCGAAGGTCAGGAGGCAGGAGGGTGCTGGACAGCGAAGGCCCGGGCCAGGTCCGGTGGAAGCCGAGTAGCGTCCACACCTACGGCGAGCGAGGGGCCATACCTGAAACCGGCCGGATTTGCTTGAGGGGAGAGCGGCCTCGTCGCGGTCAGGAGAGGAGGCCGCGGCCGGTCTCGTGCAGGAGTTGCGCGACGCCGTCGGTGGAGTGCCGCACAAGAGATTCCAGCACCCCGTCCATGGCCCGGCGGACACGGCTCGGCTCGGGGGCAGGCCCGGTGCTCTCCTCCTGGAGACGGGAGGCGTCGCGGACGAGCTGGCTCCTGAGTTCGTCCGCGATGTCGACCCGGGGTGCGTCCTCGAGCACCTGGCGGGCGAAGGCGGCGAACTGAGAGGCGTCGAAGCCGAAGTGGTTGTTCTGGGTGTTGCCGGGGCCGATCTGGGCGTTCCCCCCTTGGACGTTGGTGTAGTAGGTGGGGAGGTGTCCGTTCTGCATGAGGAAGTCCTTCACAGAGAGGGAGCTCTCGGCGCACTGGATTCCTACTCCGGTCAGTGTCAGGAGAGCCTTGAGTGAATGTGGTGCGTCGCCTTCGTGCAGGGTGGCCAAGCCTCGTTCCACCAGAAAGGCTGCCGCTACCCGCACCTCGTCAAGAGTCAAGGATTCGCCGTATACCTGCGACTGCGGCATCCCGAGGAAGGCTTCGAGCCCGATGGTGGGGCTGTAGGCAGCGCGGGAGGCTGCGGATACCAGTCCGTCGCGGGCATGTTGCTGGCGCCCTTCAGGGTCGCGCCGCAGGTGCAAGAGCCGCTGCGCCTCCAGCTCACCGGCGCGGGAGAGGCTATAGAGGTTCCCCCTACGGAACACGAAGTGCCGCTCCAACTGGCCCTTGCGGACCAGGTCGTTCAGATCAGCACGGAGCCTGAAGCGGGCACGGCGCCGCCATTCCTCGGGGAAATCTTCCGGGCCAGCCAGATCGCCCCGGCCCCTCGCACTACGCTCGTACATCCAGACCAGTAAATGAGCTTCCGCCCCGACTCCCGTCATAGTCGGATGCTACGGCCCCTCGCGCCCGTACAGACCGCTTCCGCGTAAGTCGGCGGCCCGCCGGGTCCCGCTCCGTGAACGTGCCGCAAGCCCGCGAAACGGACCACCCATCCTGTACCGGCGTCCGGCGCCGGACTGCTGGTGCTGCTGCTCGTGCTCCTGGCGGCGCCGGTCGACCGGTCCGGCCGGGTCGGCGGCCGCGGCCGGGCGGGCCACTAGGTCCACCCCGACCTGGGGGGTTCTGCTGGGTGCATGAGGCAGGAGCGGTGCTGACCGTATCGCGCTGCGGCCCGACGTCACTCGTCCTGCGCACCTGAACAGGAGCAGAGGCATCGGCACCCTCATCCACTCCGGCGCGCTGTCACCGCACGCCCGAATCCCAAGGGGGAACTGTCCGTGTCCACACTCGTCCTGTTGGTCCTTCTGCTGCTCGTCCTGGTCGGCCTGCTGCTCGTCGGCACACTTGCATACGCCGTCCACCGCCGGCCGTCGCTGAGCCAGCCGTTGACCGTCGCCCTCACAGGGGCTGGAGTGTTCGCCGCCGTGATTACCGTCATCGTCACCGTGGGCGGCCGGTGAGTGCCCATGCCTTCCACCCCCGGGGCGGCCGTTCAGGCGCTCCGGCCCCCGCCCCAGAAACGGCCGGGCACCAGGCCCGGCCCGCGCGCGGCCCCGCCGACGCGCGAGAGGGACTTGCCGGCCGCCGATCCCCGAGGCGCTCCGCCCGCCCCGCCCCCACCCTCTCCATTTCGGCAGTCGGGCGGCAAGGGGGTACGCAGAGGGGATGTCAGCACCCCGACCACGCCTCTACAGGCATGGTGACCTGCATAAACACACGATGCCCCGGAGAGAGGGGGCAACAGATAGTACAAGGAATGATGCAAGAAAAAGCGCAGGAGAACTCTGGGTCGAAAGTAGATCTCAGCCGATTCCCTGAAAGAAAAGGCAGCTCTGGTCATTGTCAGAACCTGACGCTGTCGGGGATCGCCGACCCGATCACCGCTCCCGTAGGGCTCGTCCTGCCCGGCCGAGTTCCTCGATGCGGGCGGCATATTCGGGGTTGGCCAGCCGTAGGCGCTGCCAGCGGCGTTCGCGTTCGACGCGATGCTGTTCGCGGGTGTGCTCTTCGGCGACGTCCAGGCGTTCGGCGGTGGCGGCGAGCAGGGGCGCGGCCCACTCCTGCCAGGCGATCCATCGGTCTTCGTGGTCGTCGTAGCGGGCGCGGGCGAGCCGGCCGCGTTCGCCGGTGGTCTCCAGGTGTCGGTAGGTCTCCTCGCCCATCGCGAGCGCGCTGGCCATCTCGGCCCGGGTGTGGCCGGTGTAGATCCGTAGGTGCGCCAGCGTCTCGTGCTCGACGGTGCACAGATCGGCTGGGGCCGCCGACCGCGGCAGCCAGGCCCGGGAGGATCCCGGGCCGCGGAGTACGGGCGCCAGCGAGGTAGAAGGACACCGCCCGCTCGCTCACGCCGACGGCACGGGCGATCCCGGCGACCGAGGCGCCGGCGGCGGTCCGGGCAGCGCGGAACTTCACCGCGTCGAAGCCGTACGGAGTCTCGCTCACACCCTCCACCTACCCGCTGGAGGGATGTTCGTTCACCCGGGTAGTTCCTCGTCGGCGTGGCCGCCGGTTTTGAGGGTCCGCCGCAGGGACGGGGGCGCGGCCGGGCATGTGCCGAGTACGCCTCGGTCTCGCAGTTCGTCGAGGTCGGACAGGCGCTCTCCGGGGAGAGTGTCGAGGAGGTCGGCCTGGGCGGCGCGGATGCTGGGCGCGGGAGCCTGAGGGCCTGCTCCAAGGGCGCGGCGGGCGGTCACGCCGGTCATCGTACGGGCCAGGCCAGACATGGCTGTGACCTGCGATGGTCGGGGCGGTGGTCGGACCGGTTGTGACCGTGCGCCGCAGTTCGCCCCGCTGTACACCTTCGATACACAACCGCAGCCCGGTTGCTCAGAACAGGGAGTCCCAGAGGACCGTTTCCGGGTCGGGTTCCTCCGGTTGAAGCATGCAGCGCTTGCAGCGCAGGAGTCCCGGTTCGTTGGTTCCGGAGGCGGCGCTCATCCAGGGCAGGGCCTCCATGGCGTGTGCGCGTTCGTCGTCGGCGAGGGCGTCGACGGTCTGGCGGAGTTCCTTGGGGGCGGGGTCGTCGGTGAGGCAGAGCCATCCGATCGCCGCTGCCAGGCGGACTTCGGGGGCCTCCGTGCGGTCGTGCCAGCGCTCTCGCAGCCAGGCCGCGGTTGGCGAGTGCGCGTGGGCCCGGGTGATCTCGGCGGTGGCCAGGACGAAGGCGGCGCGGACCATGGCGTCACGCTCCGCCGCGAACCTGGTGGCCAGGGCGGTCCGGACGATGTGGTCGAGGTCGGCGGCGGTCGCCAGGACGTAGGCGGCGTCAAGGCGGACGGCGGGGTCGGGGTCGCCGAGGAGGGGCAGCAGTGTGGGCGTGTCCGCGGTGATCGCGGCTCGGGCGGCGGCCACCGACCAGCCGGCCGGGTAGGCGGTTACTTCGTAGCCGTAGTCGTCGTCTGCGTCGGGGGCGTGACGTAGGGGATCTGTGCGGTGAAGGAGGAGTTCCTCGCGGGAGGCGACGCCGAAGTACCGGGCGCGGGCCGGGCCGGAAAGGACGTCGAGGGCGGCGGCACGGTATGGGTGGTGGGCGTCGGTGGCGAGGGGGATCAGGAACGGTACGGCGAGGGCGGCGGCCGCCCGGCTGTCGTTGGCGCACAGGCCCCACAGCACGCCCGTCGCGTCCATGCCCGGTTCGCCGTCGGCGGGGAGGGCGGCAACGGCCTCTCGGGCATCGGGGCCGTGGGGGAAGTTGCCCCACGGGACGGCGTCGAGGGGCAGGTCGCGTCGGGGCTCGGGCAGGATGCCGGCCACCACCGCTCGCACGTCGAACGGGCCGCCCGCGAACGAGGCCAAGTCCGCCCCGCCCGCGACTTCCCGGCACATCGCAAACGTCGGATCGCTCCGCCAATCCTCCACAGCACACCCCCATCTTCGAACCTTCGGACACCTGATCATGACCTGCCCGGCGACCCGCCGGAACCCGGGCGGGGGGGGCGGGGCGGGAGAGCTGAGTGGTCTGCTCCGGAAGTCCTTCGGGGGTTGAACAGGCTGCCAGGGCGACGGAGGATTCTTCTTGTCGGTAGGCAGGTGTGTCGGTCGAGCAGGGCTAGCAGATCGTCCAGGTCGGAGGTGGTGAACCTCCACTGGAACAGCTATGCGGTCGTGTTGTAACGGTCTTCGAATGCTCGGAGCCGGTCCTGGCCTGTTGGGCCGGTGCCTGCGGCAGCTAGGGTGCCGCCATGGCCACCACCCGCGCCCCTCAACCCTTCCTGGTGCAACCCAGGGGGGCGTGCTTCACAGTGTTCGTCTCCCTCTTCGCTGTGGTCCTGGCGCTGGGCTCGGGGGGCGCGGTGGTGTTCTGCGTGGTGTCGGTGGCCACAGTCGACGGTGCGACTCCCGCAGTGGCGATTCCGGTGGTTGAGGCGCTGGTTGCTGCGGCCTTCGCGCTGGCCATGGTCAAGGTAGTTCTCTTTCTCTGGGACAACCGGCGCGCGACTGTGGAACTGGCCGCCGTCGGCGTCGACGCGAAGGCCCTGGTCCTCTCGGCGGTCTTTTCGCCGCTGGGGGGCGAAGAGCGCCCCGACGTCCGGCTCCATGTGCGGATCAGCGGACCCGGGTTCGAGCCGTTCGAGACCGACAACACGGTGGAGGCCCATCTATATCCCGGTGTTGCCGAGGGTGCGGTACTGCCGGCCCGGGTCAACCCGGCCAACCTCAACTTCTCGATGTAGTCGGCGCTGCCCTGGCCGGCAGGGATTCGTTCGGGCCGACGGTGCCGATGGCGGTCAGCTCCGGCGGTCAGCGCAAGGCGGTGAAGGCCAGCCGGATCGTCTGTGGCTGCTGCATCCGGAGGCGTATGGGCTTGGGCTTGGCAGCCGCATTCACCGATTCGACGGGGTGTGGCGTGGCGCGTGGTGGTCGGGGAGGGCCGGTGAGGCGGCGGACCATAAGGGTGATGAATCCAGGTGATGTGGGCCTCGCTGTGGGAGATGAGCCGCTCGTAGTCGCGTACGTTTCTCCTGGCTCTCGTGATCCACGAGATGGCATGCTCGACTCTCCACCGCTTCGTCAGGACGGCGAAGCCGTCCTGGTCTTTGCGGCGGGGCACCGTCTTGAGGGTGATGCCGAGGAAGGTGTGGGACCAGTCGACGAGGGTTCCGCCGCAGGCGGAGTCCGCCCAGGCGACGGCGACTTCGGGATGGGTCAGACGCAGACGGAACAGCTGGTCACGGGCGGGGATACTGTCGTGCGGCGAGGCCTTGATGACCATCACGGCCAGAGCCACGCCGCGCAGGTCGACGGGCGTTGTCACGTTGGTGGGGTGTTGATCGGTTGAGGGCGCGTCAGGGCGTTTGGGGGTTGGGCGGGGGCCTGGGTCACGCTGCGGTGGGCGGGGCAGTGGCGCCGGTGATCTGGTCCCGGATCACGAAGCGGACGGTCATCTCGGTGCGGTGGTCGGGGGCGGTCCTCCGGTGCCGGCGTGGCCGGAAGTGGGGGTGAGATGCCGCTGAACACGGACAGGAATCTCTGAGCTCCTCCGACGCTGCGGAAGCCTTTCATGGCGCGTTCGCGCTGCCTCGTTGGCTGGTGGGAGTTCTCGGCCCGGTTGCTCAGACCTTTGTGGGAGCGGTGCTCGACCGAGGGCATCACCTCGCGGTGGGCCGCTCCGCAGGAACGGAGCTTGTCCGTGACGATCACTCTCGGCACGGCCCCGATTCCTTTGAGGAGCCGACGGAAGAAGCGCCTGGCCGCGGCCTTGTTGCGCCGGTTCTGGACGAGGATGTCCAGCACGTTGCCGTCCTGGTCGACCGCGCGCCAGGAGTACTTCTGCTCGCCGTTGATCGTGATGAAGAACTCGTCAAGATGCCACTTGTCGCCGGGGCGGGGACATCGGCGGCGCAGCGCATTGGCGTAGGGCTGCCCAAACTTCAGACACCACCGGCCGATCGTCTTGTAGGACACGATGACGCCGCGCTGCAGCATCAACTCCTCCACCTCACGGAATGACAACGGGAAGCGGAAATACAGCCACACGCAGTGGGAGATCACCTCGACCGGGTACCGGTGCCCCTTGTACGACGGCGGCGTACTGCCCACGGACAACCCCCTCCACCGTGATCAACCGGAAGATCATCCCACCCGGTCAGCCAACGTGACAGTGCCGCCGTTTACGCTGGTCAGCGATCCCACGTGGCCTATACCAGCAGACGAAGAATGTTCTTTGCAGCTACTCCAGCCGGACAGGTCACGGCATGGAGCAGCTACCGTTCGTCTCGCGTTTCGGGCCGTTCTCGTCTCTCACACTGCCTGCATCTCGATCACGATGCACTGCATCGGATCGAGAAGTGGCGCCGCCAGGCCGATCGTCCCGAGTACCGACCCCGTGGCGCGGATCATTCCTTGAGTGACCCACGGGACGGCTGTGCTGGGGTGTGCCTGTGTCGGCTGGATCTCGGGGCAGATCGTGACGGTGTACGAGCGGTCCGGGTCGAGTCCGGGAAAGCGGATCCGCGCGGGCACCGAGTCGGTCGAGGAGGCGAGTTGGACCAGGCTGAATACCGCGTGGCGGCGGTCCTCGGAGACTACGCCGTGCAGCCAGGCGGCGGGATCCGGGTGATCGGCGCGGACGGCTGTCCCATTGTGCAGCAGGGCCCTGAGTCTCTTGTGCAGCCGTACCCATCCGGCAAGCTCGGCGAGTTCGTCTTCGCCACACTGAGTCAGGTCCCATTCGATGCCGGCATGGCCGAACAGCGCGGTCGCCATGCGCATCGAGAGCGGGGTGGTGCGACCGGTGGTGTGGGCAGTGGCCGTGCCGACGTGGCATCCCATCAGCTCGGGCGGCACGAGCAGGCCGGTCCAGCGCTGAATGCTCTGCCGCTCCAGGGGGTCGTTGGTGTCCGAGGCCCAGACGCGGTCGGTCCGCTCCAGGATGCCGTAGTCGATGCGGGCGCCGCCCGAGGAGCAGGATTCGATCTCCAGGCCGGGGTGGCGGTCGCGAAGCTCGTCCAGCAGCCGGTAGACGGCCAGGGTCTGGGCATGAACGCCGGAGGCTGCGTTGTGGACTGCTTCCAGCAGGTCGCGGTTGTGGTCCCATTTCAGGTAGTCGATGGAGTATTCGTCGATCAGGGTGTGCAGGCGGTCCGCGATGTGGGCGTATGCCTTGGGCCGGGCCAGGTCCAGGATCTGCTGGTTCCGAGCCGAGGGGGCGGGGCGTCCAGCGGCGGTCAGCAGCCAGTCCGGGTGGGCGCGGGCCAGGTCGGAGTTTGGGTTGACCATCTCGGGTTCGACCCAGAGCCCGAACTGCATGCCCAGGGCCTTGACCCGGTCAACCAGCGGACCCAGCCCGTGCGGCCACGTGTCGGTATCGACGCCCCAGTCGCCCAGACCGGCTGTGTCGTCGCGGCGTCCGGTGAACCAGCCGTCGTCCAGCACGAAGCGCTCAACTCCGACTTCGGCGGCTCGTTCGGCCAGGGCGGTGAGCTTGTCGAGGCGGTGGTCGAAGTAGACCGCCTCCCAGGTGTTGAGCATCACCGGCCGGGGTGTGCGCGGGTGGCCGGGCCGGGCGCGCAGGTGCCGGTGCAGGCGGTCGGAGAGGCCGTCGAGCCCGGCGCCGGACCAGGTGAAGTAGGTCCAGGGGGTTCGGTGAGTCTGGCCCGGGTGCAGGCGGATCTCGCCCGGTCCGAGTAGTTCGCCACCGCCGAGGACAGGGCCGTGCTCGGGTACGCGTTCTGCGTAGTGGACGTGGTTTCCGCTCCAGCCGGTGTGGACCGCCCATACCTGGCCTTGCCGGAAGCCGAATCCGGGCTGTCCTACGGCGAGGAGGCCGGTGGCGTCGTGGCCGGTGCGGCCGCGCCGGGATTCGCGCAGGGTCAGTCCGTGGTGGAGAGGGCCGCGCTGAGGCCGGCGCTCGTTGGCCCAGCGTCCGGTGAAGTCGAGCACCTCGGTTGCCTGGTCTCCGACCGGGAGCAGACAGGCGGCGCTGTCGAGGGTAAAGACGCCGGGGCCGTCGTTGGTGATGTCGTGGCGGATCCTGATGACACCGAAGTGGTCCATCTCGATGTCGGTACGGACCGTCAGTCCGGCGACGGGGTCGGTGCTGTGGATCCGGAGGTGTCCGCCTGCGGCGCTTGAGCCGTCGGTGGCCACGGGCTCGGACAGCAGCAGACGGAGGTAGGGGTGGGTTCCGTCGCGGTGGCCCGTGATTCCGGGCCGTCCGGTCCAGCCGTCGTTCTGCTGCGGTACGAGTCGCAGCGGCACCGGCTGGTCGACGGATGCCACGGGCCATCCTGGGGTCAGGGCGTGGAGCAGGTCGTGCGGGTCGCCCAGGCTGCCGGGGTCGGCGCCCCAGTGGAGTACGGCCGGCAGGCCGGGGCCCGAGGTGTCGAGGACGAGGGCGGACCCGGCCGCGGTGAGCACGGCCAGGTCCTGGTGGTGCGCGGTCATGCGTTCGTTGTCTCCGGTGGGATCGTCAGAGGGCGCGTCACAGACCGATGACGGTCAGGTCGGCGCAGGAGGTCCAGGGGTTGCCGTTGATCTCCGAGAGTGCGCGCAAGCGCACGTATCGGCCGGAGACGGCGGGGAATCTGACGGTTTTCAGGGTGGCGTCGGCGGCGAATGTTCCGGTTGTGACGGCGCTGCCCCATTGTGTGCCGTCGGCCGAGACGTAGAACTCGTAGGCGCCGACCCAGCCGTTCTGGCTTCCGTCCTGCCGTGGCAGGTAGGTGAAGCCTGAGACTGTGTGGGTGCGCTGCATGTCGAGCTGGATCTCGTGCGGGTGGGCGGGGGCCGGGGAGAGGTTCGTCCACTGTGTGTGCCAGAAGGTGGACATGTTGCCGTCCAGGACGCTGGTGGCCGGGTCGTTCTCGGCACTGAGTTCCTGGCTGTCGGCGTACTTCACTGTCCAGTCGGCGCGCGCCAGCACGTGCGGGCCGCCGCCGTTGATCCGGACGTTGAAGTGGCTGGTGCCGTTCATGGTGAGGGTGAGGACCAGGGTGCTGGTCGTGGCGTCCCAGGTCTGGGCGGTGGTGTAGGGGCGGGTCATGCCGGGGTAGTCGTCGAAGGCCACGTGCGGCTGCTCACCGTTCCAGGTGCCGACGATGGTCAGGGTGACGTTGCGGATGTCGCGCGAGGTCCGGTCCGGCAGGGTGCGGTTGCCGACGGTGGTGATGGAGCCGTCGGTGTTGACGATCGGGTTGCCGGCGGCATCCAGCCTGGGTGCCATGTAGTTCTGCCCGTACGCGACGGTGCTCGCCTCGTCGGTGACCTGGGACATGGCGTCGGTGAGGTTGAGCCGGTAGTTGAAGACGTGGAAGCCCAGATTGGACGGGTTCTCCTGGATGACCACGCTGGTGTGCTCGTCGGAGCTGATGGTCACCTGTGCGCCGGGCACGTTGGTCAGTGGGATGACGGAGGCGGTCTTGCGCTGTTCCCACATGACGGGGTTGGTGTAGTACCACTGCTTGCTCGCGCCGTCGGAGCGCACCACCCAGCCGTTGCCGGTGGCGGCGAAGCCCGGGAAGAGTTTGTCGTAGTAGCTGGTGGGCTGCTTGGAGGTGACGGTGGTGAACGGGCTTAGGTCCGCGGCGGGCATCGTGGTGGGCACCAGCGAGACCATCCCGTAGCGCCCGTCGGCCGCCATCGCGTTGTTGACCGAGCCGTTCCAGCCCGGCGTCGTGTAACTCCCGATGCCCTTCGCCAGAACCTGCTGCTGAGCGGCCACCTGGGCACGGGTCGGAATCTGGATCCAGCCCTTCAGGACGGCCTGCAGGAGAGGGTAGATGCCGAACTGGGCACCGGCGTATCGGTTTCCGAGCGCGCCGTTGGTGAAGTACGAGGCTTCCGCCAGGAAGCAGGTCGCGCCCTGCGAGAGGTCACGGACGATCGACTGCACCTGCAGGCCCTGGGGGTACTGCAGGATGTACTTCCAGTCCTGCTCTCCGCTGCCGCCGGGGAAGACTCCCTTGCCGTCCAGGCCCCACTTCCACCAGTCGGTCGACGAGCCCCAGTTGCCGATGTAGCCGGTCAGCCAGAGGCCCTTCAACAGCGCGTCGGTGCTGTCGGTGGCGAACGACTCCTTGTTCATGAAGACGAGGTTCTTGGCGTTCGCCTTCATCGTCGGCAGGAACTTGGCGTTGCGCTCCATGTAGTCGAGCATCATGCCGTGGGTGCCGAAGATGTTGGTGTCGGTCCAGAAGAAGAACATGCCCTGCGTGCCGACGAGGTTGAACAGGCTGATGAGGTAGTCGCTCTGGTCGGTGCCGTTGTACAGCTCGGCCGCGTTGAGGCCGACGAAGGTCTTCGGGTGGGTCTGCGCCCAGGTGCGCCATTTGCTCACCGGGATGGCCTTGGTGCCGGTGGCGCCTTGGGCGACCTGCACGGTCACAGGAATGCCGGCGTTTTCGGCGGTGTCGAGCCTGGACTGGATCCAGTCGGTCGCGGCCGGCACGTCGTGGATCTCGCTGCCGGGGATGAGGTTGATGTAGCAGTAGGGCTTGAGGGCCTCGGGGATCGTGTTCCACAGCTGCACGAGCGTGCCCTGGTACGGCTCGTCGCTCTGCCCGAGGTTGACCAGGTGGGCGGGGTGAGTCGCGTCGATGGTCGCACGCAGGGCGGCACGGGCCGGCGCGGCGGTGGCCGTGCCGACCCCGAGCCCGCCGAGGAGTCCCGAGCCGGCCACTCCCGCTCCGATCGCCGCGATCGCGCCGAGGAGTCGTCGGCGTCCCAGGCCGTCGTCCGTGCGTATGTCGGATCTCGCTGTGAGGTTTTTTGGGTCTGCCACCGCTGCCTCCTGCTGTTCGCCGGCCCATGAGGGGCCGCATGGTTGTGAGGTAGCGGCAACCTAGGCGACGCATGTCCACCTCATAAAGAGTTCGGAAACAGCCTTCGGCAAGGCTCCATATCCGCAGGACAAATCGCAGCAGATGCCCGTGTAACGCCTGTCCGTCATCTGGGTTTCGAAAGTGAACGGGCGCGGCTTTCGGAATTGTTGCGCGGCCGGTGACCGGTCACCTACGGTCCTCCCACCCGGTTACGAAGGCCGGATTCGAAACGTCCTTGGAATTCCTGAAACGAGCGTGCCATGTTCACCTTCGCAGCCGGTGGTCGGGCCTCCGGGCGCACGACCACGATGGCCTGCGCAGCGGCTCTGCACGCTCTGGGTGAGGCGACGCTCAGCGAGCTGGCGTCCGCGACCGGGCTGTCCAGGCCCACGGTCAAGGAGCGGCTGGCCGAACTCCCCCACCTGGTGGAGGTCACCTCCGGTGCCGAGCACGGGGAGTCGCCGACCCCCAGCGGCGGCAGACCGGCCTCCCGGTTCCGGTTCCGGGGCCGGCACGGATTCGTGATCGGCGTCGAGTTCGGCAAGCACGGCGAACGGATCCTGGTCTGCGACATCGGAGGCCGGATCCTCCACATCGGCCGCCACCATGACCCGGAGCCCCGATCGGGGCGAGATCGGATCAGCGCGTTCCGAGGACGTCTGGACCATGTGGTGACCGCTCTGCGGGCCACCCACGGCAGCTGGCTCGGCCTGGGCATCGCGCTCACTGGCGGCATCGGGCCGGACGGGCGGATCAGTTACGCGCCGCACTACCCCGACCTCCAGGGGCTGTCACCGGCGGAAGCCGGGTTGGTGTTCGGGAACGTTCCGCTGATCGTGGAACACGACCTGAACGCCGCCGCGATCGCCGAGCACGCCTATGGCGCGGCGCGCGGCGCCGACACGTTCGCCCTGGCTCTGGCCTGGCACGAAGTGGCGGCCGGTGTCGTTCTGGACGGCAAGATCCACCGGGGCAGGCGGAACCTGGCCGGAGAGCTCAACCTGATCGACGACTGTCCGCCGGCGCCGGCGCACTGGGGCGACGTGGAGTCGTTCCTGCCGGTCCTGGAGGATGCCCGCCGCGGCGACCCGCGCGGGCAGGAGGATGTGGACGCGTTCGCCGCGCGCGCCGCGCGCCACATCGCCTACCTGGCCTTGACCATCGACCCGGAGCTGGTCGTCCTCGGCGGTCCTCTCGCCCACCACCAGGAGCTCGTCGAGCGCATCATGACGCACTTAAACGCCATGATGCGCAAGGCGTACCCGGTGCCGCTCGCCGTCACCGAGCATCCGACGTTCGGCCCGGCACTCGGCGCGCTGCAACTGGCGCTGACCCACGCCTTCAAAACCCTGCTCGGCGACTCCGCCTTCCCCGCGCGGATCGACGTCCGGTCCCTGCATTCCGTGCCGTAGCGCACTGCCGAGCTCTGCCCGGCTCTCTCCCCGTGTACCTACACACGTGTTGTCTTCACTCCACCCGAGCAACGAGAGGAACCCTGTCATGCGCAGAATCCGGAGAACCGCCCTCATCGGCGCGGCCGCACTCGCTTCGACCGCGATCGTCGCCGGGTGCGGCTCGGACACCGGTACCGACTCCGCCGGCCATGTCACGATCACCTACATGCTGCCCAGCTCCTGGGCGAACGTCCCCGGCTTCCAGGACAACGTCCATGCCTGGGAGAAGAAGACCGGCAACACCGTGACCCTCACCCCGGTGCCGGACGCGAACTACGACTCGCTGGTGCAGGCCCGGCTCGCGGCCAAGGGCGGCGTCGACATCTTCAGCGGCCAGGACACCGTCAAGAACAAGGCCGCGATCATGCAGCCGGCCACCGGCCCCTGGCTGGAGCGGCTCAACCCGGACGTCCGCAAGGCAATCACCTCACCCGACGGCGCTGTCTGGGGCACTCCCAGCGCCGACGGCCTCAACGCCACCGGCGTCATCTACAACAAGGACGTCTTCGCCAAGGCCGGTATCACCAAGCCGCCGACCACCCTCGCCGAGTTCCAGTCGGACCTCCAGAAGGTCAAGGACACCGGGGGCACACCGCTGTACCTGAGCGGCAAGGACGGCTGGACCCTGCTCCAGCACCGCAGCTGCGTCAACGCCTCCTTCATCGGCGCCGACAAGCAGCTGGTGTCCAAGCTCGACGCCAACCAGACCAAGTGGACCGACGTCCCGGGCTTCGACCAGGAGAACAAGGCGCTGGCCGACTGGGTGGGCAAGGGCCTGACCAACGGCGACGCGCTGACCGCCACCTATGACTCGGCCACTGCCGCGATCGCGGGCGGCAAGGCAGGCGCCATCATCAACGGCACCTGGTCCTTCGCCGCGATAACCAAGGCCAACCCGTCCGCGAACCTCGGATTCTTCCTGCTCCCCGCAGCAAAGGGCCCCGGCACACTGGGCCTCCAGAAGCCCAACCTGCTCAAGGTCGCCAAATTCTCCAAGGTCGCCCCGCAGGCCCAGGACTTCCTGAACTTCATGATCGCTCAGCCGCAGGCCCAGAAGTTCATGGACGCCAACCCCGGCGTCTCCGCCTTCACCGACGTCAAGGCCGCCAACCCGGCCGGCGGCGTCGCCGACCTGCAGCGCCTGGTCGACCAAGGCGGATCCGTGGTGCCCTTCGACCAGCAGTCGGTCATTCCGCAGCCGCAGGACGACATCATCGCCGCCTACCAGGAGCTCATCGGAAAGCGGGCGGACGTCGCCGAGTTCGGCGACCTCGTCCAGAAGGCCTGGCAGAGCGCCGGCGCCAAGGCCAACGCCTCCGGGTTCTGACCCGGGCACGAGATCGGAGACAGTATGAGCCTCGCCGCCATCAGGCGCGGGGAAGCACAGCGAAGATCGCGAATAGGCGCGAAGGGCACCACCAGGTCGGGTGTGATCCACACCTACCGGTACGCGTTCCTGGTCCCCGCAGTCACGGTCTTCACCGTCTTCTTCCTGCTGCCGGCTTTCTTCGGCATGTACCTCTCGCTCACCGACGCGTCGACGTACGTCCCGGACACGCACTTCGTGGGTCTGGCGAACTACCGCATGATGGCCGGCGACAGCTCGGTCCTGTGGAATGCCACCTGGAACCAGTTCCTCTACGCCGCCTGCGTCACCGTCGGCAAGACCGGTCTCGGTGTGGCGATCGCCTTCCTGCTCAACCGCACCTTCACCGGCGCCAAGGTCCTGCGGGTCGTGGTCTACCTGCCGATCGTGTTCTCCACGATCGTGGTCGGCCTGCTCTTCGGGTACATCCTCAAGGCCGACGGCCCGCTCAACACACTTCTGACACCCTTCGGCCTGGACCAGAACTGGCTCGGCAGCTTCGACCTGGCCCTCTACAGCGTCACCGCGGTGGACACCTGGATGGGCGTCGGCTGGACAGTCGTCCTGGTCCTCGCCGCCCTCCAAGCCGTACCCCAGGAGCTGATCGAGAGCGCCCAGCTCGATGGAGCCGGCGCCTGGCAGACGGCCCGCCACATCAAGGTCCCCTACATCCGCCACGCCATCAACCTGGCCGCGCTGCTCACCTTCATCACCGGCATGAAGGCGTTCGACATGATCTACGCCACCACCGGTGGCGGCCCGGGCACGGCGACCGAGGTCCTGACCTCCTACGTCTACAAACAGCTCAACACGGGTGCCCTCGGCTACGCCTCCGCCGTCAACGTCGTCCAGTTCCTCCTGATCACCTCCGTCGCCCTGGTGATCAACCGTTTCGTCCGCAAGATGGAGGCGGCGGCATGACCCTCGCACCCACCGGGCCCCGCCAACCGGCACAACACCGTGCCCGGAAGATCACCGCCACGCTGTGCACCTACGCGCTGGCCGCCCTGGTCGCCCTGGTGTTCCTGGCCCCGCTCTACCTGGTGCTCATCACCAGTCTCAAGGGGACCACGGACGCAAAAACGATGAGCTTCGCCCTGCCGAAGAGCTGGCACATCGACAACTACCTGACGGTGGTCCAGAGCGGCAACGCGCTCCAGGCGCTCGGCAACAGCATCCTGATCGCGTTCGGTGTCACCGCCGGCACCGTCCTGGTGTGCTCGCTGGCCGCGTTCGTCATCGCCCGCCGCCCGGGCCGGGTCACCGGCGGGGTCTACAGCTACCTGCTGTCCGGGCTGATCGCGCCCTTCGCGTTCATCCCGGCCATCCGGATGCTGCAGGAAATCGGCCTGGGCGGCTCCTACCTGGGCCTGATACTCACCGACATCGCCGTGCAGATCCCGTTCATCACCCTGACGTACGTCGGGTTCATTCGGCAGCTGCCTCGCGAGATCGACGAGGCCGCCCTGCTCGACGGCGCGGGACCCCTGCGACTGTTCTTCACCATCATCTTCCCGCTGCTGCGACCTGTCAGTTTCACAGCGCTGGTGCTGGTCTTCACCTATGCCTGGAACGAGTTTCAGAACGTGCTCTTCCTGATCCCCGACGCCGATCGGTGGACCATGCCGATGACGGTATTCACCTTCCAGACCACACACAGCTTCGACTACGGGCTGGTGTGCGCCAACCTCGTCCTGACGATGCTCCCGGTGGTCGCCGTATACCTCGCCGCACAGCGCTACATCGTCAGCGGGATGGTCGCCGGGGCGGTGAAATCGTGAGCGAGAACCGCTTCGCACGATCGGCCTGGTTCCGGCACGACCGCTTCGGGATGTTCATCCACTGGGGACCCTACGCCGTCCCGGCCCGCGGCGAGTGGCTCCGCTCCCACGAACGCGTCTCCTTCGCCGACTATCAGTACGCGGTCGACGGCTTCGGCGCACAGGACTTCGACCCGCACGCCTGGGCCGAGCTCGCCGTCCAGGCCGGCCAGAAGTACGCGGTACTGACCGCCAAGCACCACGACGGCTTCTGCCTTTTCGACACCGCCCTCACCGACTACAGCAGCATGCACAACGGCATCGGCCGGGACCTGGTCGCCGAGTTCCTGGAGGCGTTCCGCGCCCGCGGGATCAAGGTCGGCCTCTACTTCTCGCTACTCGACTGGCGCCACCCCGACTTCCCGCACCACGGCGACTGGGCACACCCCGAGCGGGACAACCCCGCCTTCGCCGACCACGAGCCCGACCTGGCCTCCTACCGGACCTTCCTGCACGGGCAGGTCAGGGAGCTGTGCGCCAACTACGGCAAGCTGGACATCCTCTGGTTCGACTTCTCGTACGAGGGAATGGGCCCCGAGGAGTGGGGCGCCACCGACCTCGTCCGAATGGTCCGCACACTCCAGCCGGACGTCATCATGGACAACCGCCTGGAGACCAGCGGCGAGGGCATGGGCTCCATCGTCTCCGACGAGCCCACCCCGTACTGCGGAGACTTCGTCTCCCCAGAGCAAGTGATACCGGTCGAAGGTTTCCATACCCCCGACGGCACGCCGGTGCCCTGGGAAGCGTGCGTCACACTCAACAACAACTGGGGATACTTCGCCGGCGACGACCTGTGGAAGTCGCCGCAGCAGATGGTCACCAAGCTCGTCGAGTGCGTCGCCAAGGGCGGGAACCTGCTGCTCAACGTCGGCCCGGACCCGCGCGGCACCATCCAGCCCGAGGCCGTCGAACGACTCCGGCAGATCGGTGACTGGCTCGCCGTCAACGGCGAGTCCGTGTACGGCGCCGGGCCCGCAGGCCTCGGCACCCCGGAGTGGGGCTACTACACCCGCACCGACACCGGCACCACGCCGGCCGTCTACGCGCACGTACTGCGCGCCCCGATCGGCCCTCTGCCGCTGACCGGCGTACCCAAGGACCGGATCGAGCGCGTCACGCTACTCACCGACGGCCGCGAACTCCAACTCTGCGAGGAATGGGTCGTGGCCTCCTACCCCAGCATCCCCTTCATCCAGTTCGGAGAGGTCGGACACTTCACCTACCCGATGCCGGACCCGATCGACACCGTCGTGAAGATCGAGCTGAAGCCCGCCACCGGCCGCTGACAGCGACCGAAAGGCACGCGTGGCGGTCGTCGCGCCACTGCGAACCAGCGGAAGGCATGGGAGACCTCCTCGCCGCCGAGAGCCGGCCACCGGGCCGGATGCCCGGCGACCCCGTTGACGAAGGCGCGTCGCTCGGGCGTCATCCACTGCGATGCGCCAGAGCGCCAGGCTTCGCGAGCCCGGCGAGCGCCGAAACAGCTGTGCGAAGCGCGGTACGGCGCAGATGACCACGTCGATCACGCTCAGGCCCTGATCAGCGAAGAATCGTTGCTGCCCGGCGGGTGTCACCCGCGTGGGTGGGAAGTCGTACCGGGCGCCGCAGCCGGGCTCGTGATGGTGCATACGAGGGCGTCCCCTGGCCAGCAGTCAGGCACGGGATTCTCACCGCATCCGGGTCACGGTGAGGGTGCCGTGCCGGCCGGACCCGGCCAGCACCTCCACGACCAGGTCCGTCTCCACCCGTGTGTACGGCTCTCCCTCCGCCCGCCGCTCCCCCACCACCGCCGTACCGCTCAGGGCCTCACCGACACGAGCCGCGAGGACAGGCTCCAGGCGTGCGGACACCCTGGCCGGCCCGCCCTCGTCCCCCACCGCCAGGACCAGATGGTGCGGCCTGAGCCGGGGGCCGGTGAACCCCAGCACCAGGGCGTCGACCGTGTCCGCGTGCCGAACCTTCAACCACCCTCGCTGACCCGACGAGTAGCCGACAATGCCGCGTTTGCAGACGATGCCCTCGATGCCCTGCTCGCGCAGCCCGTCGTACCAGAGCACGGCAACGTCCCGGTCGTCGGTCGCCGGGGTGACCTGGACCGGCGGCCCGACATCGGCAAGGAGCTCCAGGAGGAAGGCGCGGCGCTCGGTGTACGGCAGGTGCCGGCAGTCACCGATAGCCGGGTCCGGGTGCTGCAAAACATCCCAGCAGACGTAGGAGGCCGGGTGCCGGGCTGCCAGGGCGCGGGGCCCGGGTCGTGGATGACGCGGCCCGTGACTGCGCGGCCGCGAAATCGAACCGGCCGTCCCGCCAGATCACGGCCTCGCCGTCCAGGACCGTGCCGGGGCGCAGTTCCATGCCGGCGACGGCCAGGTCCATCCAGTGCTGGGTAACGGCCCTGCCCGACCGGGCGTACAGCACGACGGTCTCATCGGTACGGCGCAGCACGGTCCGGTGGCCGTCGTACTTTGGCTCGTACCACCAGCCCGGCCCCTGGGGCAGGACCGGGACGGTTTGGGCCAGTGCCACCTTGGTCGGGAACTCCACGGAACCGATCCTGCGAGCCCGGCGCCCGCGAGGCGCGTCGGGCGGTCCGTACGGCCCTACCCGTCGACCAGCCCCGTCTCAGGTTTGCAGATCTGGCACGCCTCGATGTCAGGCTCCGCCAAAGCGATCACCGCCTCCTCACGGGTGAGGAATCCACCCTCGACCGGATACAGGGCACAGTCCCCGCGGTGCACCAGAGCCGCCGACGACGACCGCTGCGGCTGGATCTTCCACCGCAGCGCGGCGTGCGCCTGTTCCCGACGCCGCCGCTCCTGCTACTCCTTGATCTCCAGTTCCCGGATCCGGCCCCGGACCTGACGCAGCTGCCACTCCAGCCAGTCGGCCAGGGCCCTGTTCTTGTCCAGGTCCGATATGGCTCCGGGCACAGACATGGCTACGCCTCGGCCGGCTCGTGGGCGTGCTTGAGCGCCATCCGGGCCTCGACACGGTCGCCAGCTTCGACGGAGTCCCAGAAGGGATGGGTGGACACGGTGGTGCTGAGCTCCAGGAGCCGGGCGCGGAAGCGGGTGACTTCCGCGGCCCGGTCCTCGGTGTATCCCGGGCTGTCCGGCTTCGAGGAGATGTAGTTGCTGTGGAGCTGCTTGTCGCTCTCCCAGCCGGGCATCGGCTCAGCCGACCACGGCAAAGTCTTGGAGTACTCCTCGGACGCGGCACGGGTCTCGTCGAGGACGGCCCGGGCGTCGAGGAGGTCTTGCGGGAAGGGGAAGGCTTTCGGCACACCCCAAAGGTGCGGCTCAGGCTTGGTGGGGTCAGCCGTCGAACCAGACGACCAGGCGGACTCCCTCATCGCCGTGCAGGTTTGCCAGCGTGCGCATGACCGACCAGACGGCACCCCATTCGCTGTCGGGCACGGCGTCCTTTCGCTGTAGGCGGCCGACGCGGAAGAGCCGGTCGCCGTCCGGCCACTCGGTGTTCTCGGGATAGACGCGGCCCGCGCGGTAGAGCTGCCGGGCATCAGAGCTGGTAACACGATCTGGTGTGGCTGTGTGGTAGCCGGGGTCCGTAGGTTTACGGCATGGACAACGGGATCAACCGTGTGTGCGACGGCTGGGACATCCACTCGATGCGTGGGATCGGCATCGGAGAGGTGATCATCGGCAACGTCCTGCGACTTCACACCGGTTCGAGCCGGATCGAGGTTCACAGCCCCGCCGAACTGACGACGGACCACGAAGCCGTTCCCGTCCACGCATCCACACGGACCAACCTCGATCGGCTTCTGCAGCTGCTCGATCAGGTGGTCGCAGAGGTTCATGCAGCTGATTCGGGCAGCCTGCGAGTGCGCTTCGCCAACGGCTGGCGTCTGGACGTGCCTGTCTCTTCCGATGCCTTCGGCTGGGTCATCGGTCTGCGGGGCAGCTCCTCCATCAGTTCACTGCCCGGTGGCGGCGTGAGAATGCCCGACCGGCCACAGGCTTGAGAGCTGGCTCAGGAAGACAGCGACTTCCTGAGCCTCCTCCAGCAGATGAGCGAGCACCCGACCGACACGAAGGCGTCGTGCAGGTCCAAGCGGCGTTCCCACCGAACGGCGAGACGCTTGAACTGGTGGAGGAGAGCGAAGGTCTGCTCCACCACGTAGCGGATGCTGCCCAGGTGGCCGACCCGGTGGGATGCCGTCGACCAGGGAAATGGATTCTCCGTAACTCAGCACTGAATCGGGTCGGCGCCGCTGTGCTGCGGCCCTGCACCGATACTCCCCGCGCGAGGATTCGCCGGACATGAGCACGCATACTCAACCCGACCTGAGTGGGCTGACCGGATCACATCCTTCTTCTGCGGCATGCGCCGGCGAAGTCATCCGTGGCCCGAAAGGCGCTGCTCGGAGGACTGCTGGAGCAGGGGTTGGTAGAAGGGAGGTGATGTGGTGTCACCCCCTTGCGGGCGGATCATGCCGGCCTTGGAAGAACCTGGCGGGCGCGCAGCGGTGCTCACTGGCCAGAGCGCCGCTGCGCGCGTGGGGTGCGCCGGCGGGGTCAGACTGTCCGGCGCACGGTCTACGGGGTGGTGTGAACAGCCACTCCCATGGCAGCCAGACGACCCGGCGCTTGTCGGAGAACAGCAGCCACTTGGTCACCTCATGACAGCGGACCAGCCAGCGCCCGCAGCACACGACCAGGTCATCAACAACCGAAGGTCGCTGACGCACAATGGCTGCCATCAGCGCGCCCACTCACAGTGCAGGCACCGTCGCGCGCGGCCCCGCCGACGCGCGAGAGGGACTGGCCGGCCGCCGATCCCCGAGACGCTCCCGCCTGCAGGTTCAAGCCGGGGGTGCCGTGGCGTTCCAGCGCACTCGATTGGGCAGACGTAGGCGCCCTCGGGCCCGCGGGCGATCCGGTCCGAGCCCCAGCGGTGGAGCATCGGCCCAACGCGGTACAAGGCGGCGCCACCGGCCAGCAGGGCGAGCACGGCGGTCACGATCCGCATGGCCGTCACCCGCCGTACGAGCCACCAAGCCCCAGCGACCGCAAGCGCCCCAGCACCAAGCTATTTGATCTTCGCGGTCATGGTCTTGATGAACTTAGGGAGCACGTCGTCCCGCCAGACGAAGGGTGCTGGGGCTGGCGTGCCCTTGAAAGTCACGGTGGTCTGCCCGCCTACGGTGAACAGCAGCGGGCCTTTGTGGCAGTTCCAACTTCCCTCGGCAAGATCGGTGATGACACAGCGATCCGCGCCTGCCGCCCCCCGGGTATTGGTCCCAGACGCGAGACGATCGACGTAACCGGCAATCAACTTGGGGTCGGCCACGGCCTCGATGCGGAGCCAGAACAGGGTAGAGCTGTAGGTCTCGCCCGGAAGGCGCATGCTGTAGAGGCACCGGCCGGACTCGGACCGGTCACCCTCTTTCCACGAAGGGTGCGCAGCGAATTCCTTGATCGACAAGGCAGTAATCGGGTGGCTCTCCTGTTGGATGTCCTTGACGCCAGGGAAGATCGCCTCGATTTCCTCCTTGCGCACGAACGAGCACGCGTCCGGCCACCGATTTGCGGACAGGATTTCCCCGCTCTTGAGCGAAGGAAGGGCAATGGTCGCACCGCGGGGGGCGGCCTTGCCTATCGCAACATCACTGGACCACGGGTTGGTCCCGACCAGGAACGTCAGCAGGACGACATTTGAGATCAGCAGGGCGACTATCAGGGTGAGCACCGCGGCTCTGTTCTTCAGCATGGCGGCCGATCATCCCCGAAGGGTGAGCTGGTTGTCGACCGCATCCGCTGCCCCGAGGCATCCCGCTGCCGGGAGATCGCGGATCCGCGGAGCCGGGCCAGCCAGTGACGCGGCGGCTGTCCATACGTTCCTGTGGGACGGAGAGCGCGAGATACCGTTCCCCACTGATCGGGGGTTGAGGAACAACGACGTGCACGTTGGCGCAAGGCGGTGGTCGACAAGACCCGGACCGGGCAGTTCGTCCGCAAGCACTTCGAGGCGATGGTCTTCACCGCGCTGGCGCTGGAGTTGCGTTGGGCCGGGGGCGCGGCCGGGCGCGACCCGAGCACGCCTCGGGCTCGCAGTTCGTCGAGGTCGGACAGGCGCTCTCCGGGTAGAGCGTCGAACAGGTCGGCCTGGGCGGCGCGGATGCTGGGCGCGGGGGCCTGGGGCCGGAGCCAAGGGCACGGCGGACGGTCACGCCGGTCATCGTACGGGCAGC
>NZ_JBIATE010000048.1:0-31349 GCF_042891445.1 Streptomyces sp. NPDC001890
AGGTCGGCGTGCTGGCGCTCGCCCCGCGCGAAGGGCTCGGCGTGCGCAACGAGGAGATGCGCGCCCAGCACATCGACGCCATCAACCGCTTCCGGGACATCTGACATGAGTGGGCGTCAGAAGGACCGCCCGTGGCTCATGCGGACGTACGCCGGCCATTCGACCGCCGAGGCGTCCAACGAGCTCTACCGGCGCAACCTGGCCAAGGGCCAGACCGGCCTCTCGGTCGCCTTCGACCTGCCGACGCAGACCGGGTACGACCCCGACCACATCCTCGCCCGCGGCGAGGTCGGCCGGGTCGGCGTGCCGGTGTCGCACCTCGGTGACATGCGCCGGCTGTTCCAGGACATCCCCCTGGAGCAGATGAACACCTCGATGACGATCAACGCCACCGCGATGTGGCTGCTGGCGCTCTACCAGGTGGTCGCGGAGGAGCAGGGCGCCGATCCCACCAGGCTCCAGGGCACCACGCAGAACGACATCGTCAAGGAGTACCTCTCGCGCGGGACGCACGTCTTCCCGCCCGGTCCCTCGCTGCGGCTGACCACCGACATGATCACGTACACGGTCAACCGCATCCCGAAGTGGAACCCGATCAACATCTGCAGCTACCACCTGCAGGAGGCGGGGGCCACTCCGGTCCAGGAGATCGCGTACGCCATGTCGACGGCGATCGCCGTGCTCGACGCGGTCCGCGACTCGGGACAGGTGCCCGAGGAGAAGTTCGGCGATGTCGTCGCCCGGATCTCCTTCTTCGTGAACGCGGGCGTCCGCTTCATCGAGGAGATGTGCAAGATGCGCGCCTTCGGCCGTATCTGGGACCAGGTCACCCGCGAGCGCTACGGCATCACCGACGCCAAGCAGCGCCGCTTCCGCTACGGCGTCCAGGTCAACTCCCTCGGCCTGACCGAGGCGCAGCCGGAGAACAACGTCCAGCGCATCGTCCTGGAGATGCTGGCCGTCACGCTCTCCAAGGACGCCCGCGCCCGTGCCGTCCAGCTGCCGGCCTGGAACGAGGCGCTGGGGCTCCCCCGGCCCTGGGACCAGCAGTGGTCGCTGCGCATCCAGCAGGTGCTCGCGCACGAGAGCGATCTGCTGGAGTACGAGGACATCTTCGCCGGGTCGCACGTCATCGAAGCCAAGGTGGACGAGCTGGTCGCCGAGTCGCTCGCCGAGATCGGCCGGATCGAGCGGATGGGCGGGGCCATGGCGGCCGTCGAGTCCGGGTATCTGAAGTCCGAGCTGGTCTCCTCGCACGCCGCCCGCCGGGCCCGGATCGAGGGCGGCGAGGAGAAGATCGTCGGCGTCAACATCTACGAGACGACGGAGCCGAACCCGCTCACCGCGGACCTCGACGGGGCGATCATGACGGTCGACCCCGCCAACGAGGCCCGGGTCGTCGCCGCCCTGCACGACTGGCGCGACAACCGCGACGAGGCCCGCGCCACGGAGGCGCTGGCGGCGCTGAAGAAGGCCGCCGCGGGCACCGAGAACATGATGGAAGCGACCGTGGAGTGCGCCCGCGCGGGTGTCACCACCGGCGAGTGGTCCTGGGCGCTGCGCGACGTCTTCGGCGAGTTCCGGGCCCCGACGGGCGTCTCGTCCGCGCCGGTCGCGGTGACCGCCGAGGCGGGCACCCCGCTCGCCCTGGTCCGCGAGAAGGTCGCCCGCACCGCGGCCGACCTGGGCGCCGGACGGCTGCGGCTGCTGGTCGGCAAGCCGGGCCTGGACGGGCACTCCAACGGCGCCGAGCAGATCGCCGTACGGGCTCGTGACGCCGGTTTCGAGGTCGTCTACCAGGGGATCAGGCTGACCCCCGAACAGATCGTCTCGGCCGCCCTCGCCGAGGACGTGCACTGCGTCGGCCTGTCGATCCTGTCCGGCTCGCACGCGGAGCTCGTGCCGGACGTGCTCGTCCGGCTGCGCGAGGCGGGCGCCGCCGACATCCCGGTCATCGCGGGCGGGATCATTCCGCCCGCCGACGCCTCGGCCCTGATCGGGGCCGGTGTGGCCGCCGTATTCACCCCGAAGGATTTCGGTATCACGGAGATCATCGGCCGTATCGTCGACGAGATCCGGAAAGCGAACAAGCTCGACCCTCTGGAGGTCCCCGCATGACTGCCGTCAACCGCCTGCGCCCGCGCCGTTCGTGTCTGGCAGTGCCCGGCTCGAACCCGCGCTTCCTGGAGAAGGCCCAGGGCCTCCCGGCCGACCAGGTCTTCCTGGACCTGGAGGACGCCTGCGCGCCGCTGGCCAAGGAGGGCGCCCGGCACACCATCGTCGACGCGCTGAACAACGGTGACTGGACGGGCAAGACCCGGGTCGTGCGGGTCAACGACTGGACCACGCACTGGACGTACCGCGATGTCATCACGGTCGTCGAGGGCGCCGGCCAGAACCTCGACTGCATCATGCTGCCCAAGGTCCAGGACGCCCAGCAGGTCGTGGCCCTGGATCTGCTGCTGACCCAGATCGAGAAGACGATGGGCTTCGAGGTCGGCAAGATCGGCATCGAGGCGCAGATCGAGAACGCCAAGGGCCTCGTCAACATCGACGACATCGCCGCCGCCTCGCCGCGTCTGGAGACGCTGATCTTCGGCCCGGCCGACTTCATGGCGTCGATCAACATGAAGACCCTGGTCGTCGGTCAGCAGCCGCCCGGCTACGGCGCGGACGCCTACCACTACATCCTGATGCGCATTCTGATGGCGGCCCGTACGCACGACCTCCAGGCGATCGACGGCCCCTTCCTGCAGATCCGTGACGTGGACGCGTACCGCGAGGTCGCGGGCCGGGCGGCGGCGCTGGGCTTCGACGGCAAGTGGGTGCTGCACCCGGGTCAGGTCGACGCGGCCAACGAGGTGTTCTCGCCCTCGCAGGAGGACTACGACCACGCCGAGCTGATCCTCGACGCGTACGAGTGGTGCACCTCCGAGGAGGGCGGCAAGAAGGGCTCGGCGATGCTGGGCGACGAGATGATCGACGAGGCGAGCCGCAAGATGGCCCTGGTCATCGCGGGCAAGGGCCGCGCGGCCGGCATGCAGCGCACCTCCAAGTTCGAAGCGCCGGAGGCCTGATCATGCAGTTCGGACGCACATATGAGGAGTTCGAGGTCGGTGCGGTCTACAAGCACTGGCCCGGGAAGACGGTCACCGAGTACGACGACCACCTCTTCTGTCTGCTGACCATGAATCATCACCCGTTGCACATGGACAGCAACTACGCGGAGCAGACGACCGATTTCGGGAAGAACGTTGTCGTCGGCAACTACATCTACTCGCTGTTGCTCGGCATGTCTGTTCCGGACGTCTCCGGAAAGGCGATCGCCAATCTTGAGGTCGAGTCGCTGAAGCATGTCGCGCCGACCTTCCACGGCGACACGATCTACGGCGAGACGACCGTTCTCGACAAGATTCCGTCAAAGTCCAAGAGCGACCGCGGAATCGTGCACGTGGAGACCAGGGGGTACAAGCAGGACGGCACGCTGGTCTGCGTGTTCCGTCGCAAGGTGATGGTCCCCACCGAGACGTACATCAAGGAGCGCGGCGGCGAGCAGCCCGGCCGCCCCGAGCTGAACCAGCCTCCCCAGAAGAACGCGGAGAAGTAGCCATGACGCGACTCGCCCAGACCACCGGTCTCACCGACGTCCAGCAGGAAATCCTCTCCACGGTCCGGGATTTCGTCGACAAGGAGATCATTCCGGTCGCGACCCAGTTGGAACACCGTGACGAGTACCCCACCGAGATCGTCGAGGGACTCAAGGAACTCGGCCTGTTCGGGCTGATGATCCCCGAGGAGTACGGGGGTCTGGGTGAGTCGCTTCTCACATACGCGCTGTGCGTGGAGGAAATCGCCCGCGGCTGGATGAGCGTGTCGGGAATCATCAACACGCACTTCATCGTGGCCTACATGCTCAAGCAGCACGGCACCCAGGAGCAGAAGGACACGTTCCTGCCGCGCATGGCGCTGGGCGAGGTCCGGGGCGCGTTCTCGATGTCCGAGCCGGCGCTGGGCTCGGACGTCTCCGCGATCACTTCCAAGGGCGTCAGGGACGGCGAGGAGTACGTCCTGAACGGCCAGAAGATGTGGCTGACGAACGGTGGCACGTCCTCGCTCGTCGCCGTTCTGTGCCGGAGTGACGAAGGCCACCCCGAGGGGACCGCCCCGCACAAGTCGATGACCACATTCCTGGTGGAGAAGGAACCCGGTTTCGGCGAGGTCCGGCCCGGACTCACCATTCCTGGCAAAATCGACAAAATGGGTTACAAGGGCGTCGACACGACCGAACTCATCATGGACGGGCTACGAATTCCGGCCAATCGAGTGCTGGGCGGCACCACCGGCCGAGGGTTTTACCAAATGATGGACGGGGTCGAGGTCGGCCGGGTGAATGTGGCGGCACGTGGCTGCGGTGTCGCACAGCGTGCATTCGAGCTGGGCGTGTCGTACGCCCAGCAGCGGCAGACCTTCGGAAAGCCGATCGCGCAGCACCAGGCGATCCAGTTCAAGCTGGCCGAAATGGCCACCAAGGTGGAAGCCGCCCATGCAATGATGGTAAATGCAGCGCGCAAAAAGGACTCCGGGGAGCGAAACGACCTGGAGGCAGGGATGGCGAAGTACCTCGCCTCCGAGTACTGCAAGGAAGTCGTCGAGGACGCCTTCCGTATCCACGGCGGTTACGGCTTCTCCAAGGAGTACGAGATCGAGCGCCTCTACCGGGAGGCCCCGATGCTGCTTATCGGTGAAGGTACCGCCGAGATCCAGAAAATGATCATCGGGCGCCGACTCCTTGAGGAGTACCGGTTCCAGGGGTGATTGTCCCTTTCGAGGCGATTTAGTCGCGAAGAAGATCACACCCTGTCACCCTCGGCCGGTGCCTTCCAACCGTCCGACTCGGCTGCTGGCTTGCCCAGTTGTTGCTCGCAACCGATAACATCGCCGGAAAAGCCGCCGTCCCCCGTTGCCAGCGCGGCATCATCCGCTACGAAGGTCATCCATGCCCGACAGCCAAACCTCTGCACCACGCGGCGGAGTCCGCCTTGCGCGCGGAGCTTCGCCGTGGCTCCTCCCGACCGTCGCCACCGCGGCGCTCAGCCTCTCCCGGGCCCGCAAGTCCGGGCGCTGGGCCGCGGTGGCCGTGCCCACCACCGCGCTCGCGGCGGGCATGCTGTGGTTCTTCCGCGACCCCGAGCGCGAGATCACCCAGGGCCGCGTCATCTCGCCGGCCGACGGCGTGGTGCAGAGCATCATGCCGTGGAAGGACGGACGCACCCGCGTCGCGATCTTCATGAGCCCGCTGAATGTTCACGTCAACCGTGCGCCCCTGGCCGGCACGGTGACCTCGGTCGAGCACGTCCCCGGCGGGTTCGTTCCGGCATTCAACAAGGAGAGCGAGAACAACGAGCGCGTCGTCTGGCACTTCGACACCGAGCTCGGCGACATCGAGATGGTGCAGATCGCGGGTGCGGTCGCCCGGCGCATCGTCCCGTACATCCCGCAGGGCACGAAGGTGGAGCAGGGCGAGCGCATCGGTCTGATCCGCTTCGGCTCGCGGGTCGACATCTACCTTCCGGAAGGTGTCGAGGTCGCGGTCGAGGTCGGCCAGGCCACCACCGCGGGGGTGACTCGAATTGACCGTGATTGATCCCGACACACAGGCAGGCTGGGTGCCCGAGTCGGAGTCCGAGGAGGACACCGGCGAGGACATGCCGCTCTCTCTGCGGCTGTCGATAGCGGACACCCTGACTCTCGGTAACGCCACGTGCGGTTTCATGGCGGTGTACTTCACCACCACCGGGATCCTGATCCCGCATCTCACGGGCAGCGACGAGAGCGGCATGGCCCGGCACTCCGCGGCCACCGCCGTGATCCTGATGCTCCTCGCGGCGGTCTTCGACCTCTTCGACGGGCTCGTGGCGCGCAAGCTGCGCTCCTCGCCGATGGGTGCCGAGCTGGACAACCTCTCGGACCTGATCAGTTTCGGGCTCGCCCCGGCGTACTTCGTCCTCGTGTACGGCATGGTCGCGGACGACGCACACCAGCGGGTCTCGGCGCTGGCGGCCATCGTGGTGCTGCTGGCGGTGGTGCTCAGGCTTGCGAGATTCTCCTGCGTGACCATGAAGGACGGCATGTTCCAGGGCATGCCGAGCCCCTTCGGAGCGCTCACGGTCGTCTCGATCGTGCTCCTGGAGCTGCCCTTCGTGCCGACGCTGCTCGCGATCGTCGGAGTGGCGTGGCTGATGGTCAGCCGGGTCGAGTACCCGAAGCCGCGGGGTGTCCTCGCGGTGGCGATGCTCAGCTGGATCGTGGCGGCGATGGGGCTCCTCGCCGCGTGGGCGTTCGACGCGCCCGGCGGCCAGCTGCTCCTCCAGACCGGCTGTGCGCTGCAGGTGGTCCTGGGAGCGGTCATCCCGCTCTTCGCGACGGCGCGGCGGGTGAACACCTTCCGTGACAACCGGCGCGAGGCACGGACCGCGCAGCTGCCGTAGCGGCACGCAAGACACAGCAGCTGCCGTAGCGGCACGCAAGACACAGGAGAAGGACCCGGGTGCTCCCCAGCACCCGGGTCCTTCCGCATCCGGGGAACTCGCGGCCGCGGTCCGCGCGGCCGTCCGGCTCCGCCCAGTATGTTGGGGCCCGACCGGCCGGCGGGCGCCGACCCCGGAAGCCAGGCCTTGATGATGAAGGACTCGGAACCCGATGACAGACAACTCCGACATGATCGACTTCGTACGGGCGCGCCTCGCCGAGGAGGAGCTCATCGCGAAGGCGGCGGGCAGCGACAGCTGGCGGTGTCCGGCCGATGTGCCCGGCGAGGTCCACGACCGGTCCGGGGGCATCGCGTTCAGCGTGCGGAATCTCGGTTTCGACCAGCACATCGCGCTCCAGGACCCGGCGCGTACGCTGCGCCGCATCGAGACCAGCAGGGTGCTCCTCGACGAGTACGCGGAGGTCTGCGGCCTGGACACCGACCGCCCCGATCACGACTTCCGGTCCGGCCGGGCCGTCGGGCTGGGCTTCGCCGTCCGGCAGCTGGCCGCGGAACACGCCGGCCACCCCGGGTACCGGGCCAGGTGGCTCCCCCGGTTCATCCAGTAGCGGGATGCGTCCGCCGCGGGCTCCGTGTCCCGGCCACGGGACGATGCGGAGGGCAGCAGGAGGGCTAAGGTTTCAGAAGGAGCGCATCGCATCGCACCGCGCAGGGACGCCATGCACCGACACCGCAGCACATCGGACAGCACCCAGGAGCTCCTTCTCACTCTTGGGCGCCTTGTCGATCAGGCCCTGGAGAACATCAGGCTCCAGCGTGCCCGCGCGGAAATGGGCCTGGCCCTGCAGCGGCACATGCTCCCCGCCGAGCTGCCCGACTTCCCGGGCATCCGGATCGGGGCCCGGTACGTGCCCTCGCAGGACGGCATGGCGGTCGGCGGCGACTTCTACGACGCGTTCCCGATGCGGGACGGGGTCGCGGGGATCACCATCGGCGACGTACAGGGGCACGGGGTGGAGGCCGCCGCCTTCATGGGTGAGGCCCGCGCCAGCCTCAGGGCGCTCGCCAGCGTCACGACCGACCCCGGCACGGTGCTGGCCTGCGCCAACGACCTGCTGATCTCGCTGGGCGGCGACCTGTTCACGACCTGCTGCCTGCTGAGCGTCACCCCGCAGAGCGGTGAGCTGTCCGTGGCACGCGCCGGACACGTGCCGATCGTATGGGGCACCGACGACGGCGACTCCGGCATCTCCCACGACGAGGGCGGGGTGCCCCTGGGCATCCTGCACGACCAGTGGTACCCCGTGACCCGTCGGCGGCTGGCGCGGCCCGGGTATCTGGTCCTGCTGACCGACGGGGTCGTGGAGGGTCCGTCGTACTCGATCGACGAGGGGCTCGCCGCAGTGGCGGAGGTGGCCGCCGCGGCCGGCGGGGCCGACCCCGGCGAGGTGGCCGAGCGGGTGATCCAGGTGGCGGACCTGACCGGTCACGAGGACGACGCCGCCGTGCTCGTCGTCCGCTACGACGGTCCGCCGGGGACGACCGGGCCGGTGGACGGGGCCTGACCCGTTCGCGTAACCGGGCGGGGGGATGTACCGCGTTCGCCGACCTCAACGGCGCAATACCGGCGCGCCCGCCCCGGCGGCACGCGGCGGCTTGGTGTCCGATGCTGGAATGGTGGACAGAGCACGGCTCCGACAACACACGGCCGAAGTCCTGACGGTCCTCGCGGTGGCGGTCTGCTACTACGCGACGGCCCGTCTGGGACTGCTCCAGCAACTGGTGCGGGGCCAGGTCACCCCGCTGTGGCCGCCGACCGGGATCGCGGTCGCGGCACTGCTGGTGTTCGGGGTACGGATCTGGCCCGGCATCGCGCTGGGCGCACTCGCCGTCAACATCTTCCTCGGGCCCTCGGTGCTGCCCGTGCTGGCCATCGCCGCCGGAAACACGGCCGCCCCCATCTGTTCCTACCTGCTGCTGCGGCGTGCGGGATTCCGCAACGAACTCGACCGGTTGCGGGACGCGCTGGCGCTGGTCTTCCTGGGGGCGCTGGCGGGCATGCTGATCAGCGCGACGGTGGGGACCGGCGCCCTGGTCGTCTCGGGGGCGCTCCCGGCCGAGGAGTTCTGGCCGACCTGGTCGGTCTGGTGGACGGGCGACGCCATGGGCGTCATGGTCGTGACACCGTTCCTGCTCGTCGTGCGCAACGCCCGCCTGCCGTACCCCATCAACCCGGCGAGATGGGCGGAGGCCGTCGCGCTGGGGGTGTGCACCGCGGCCGTCACCGTGGTGGCGACCGACACCAGCGCTTCGCTGCTCTTCCTCGTCTCCCCGTTCCTGATCTGGGCCGCCTTCCGCTTCGAGCGGGCCGGCGCCGCCTGCTGCGCACTGGGCGTCTCCACGCTCGCGATCCTGGCCGCCGGACGGATGACGGGCCCCTTCGCGCACCATGGCCTGCTGACCAACATGATCACTCTTCAGGCGTTCATCGGCACCACCGCGCTCGTCTCCCTGCTGCTGGCCGCGGTCGTCACCGAACGGAACCGCACCTACCGCGAGATCAAGCGGCTCTGTGCGCAGCTCTCCGAGAAGGTCACCCGTCAGGACCTCTGAGTCACTCCATCGGTCCTGCGACGGGTGCGCGCTCGCTCGATCGGCAGCAGGCTGAGGGGCGACGGCACCGCGACGAGGGCAACCGGAAGCCGAAATTCAGGCGGACGGGCGCCGTAAGAGGTGGAGCCATGCCCCATGTGTCTGCGAATGTCCATGTGTCCCGCCCCGCCGACGAGGTCTTCTCGTTCCTCCGGGATCCGCGGAACCTGGCTGAGTGGTCATCGAGCATAGACCGGGTGATCGAGGGCCCGGTCTACGCGGAGCTGGGTGACGAGTACACCTGCAAGTTTCCGGGCAGACGACGGGCGCACCGCCTGCGGTGCACCGCGAGCTCACCCGTCGACTACCTCGTCTTCCGCGGTGCGGGCATGTGGACGCCCCTGGGCCGCCACTCCCCGGAGCTGGAGTTCCGGCTGAGTCCGAGCCGGCTCGGTACGACGGTCACCGTCTCGGTCAAGCCCCATCTGGACGGCGGGATGATACTTCTCGCGCCGTTCGTGACGATGGCCTGGCGCCGGGATCTGCCTTCGGAGCTGCAGAGTCTGTCCGAGCTGCTGAGCCGCGGGGACGGTGCGGGAGAGGGTCCGGGCGAGGGTGCGGGGGACGGTCCGGGCGAGGGTGCGGGGGACGCCGAGGACGGCCGGGACGCGGCGTCCTCGGTGGGGTGGCAGGGCTGATTCTCCGGCCACCGGGCGGGGCATCGGACCGACACCCCGCCCGGCCACCGGAGCGGCCACGGGGCTACAGCAGGAAGTCGCGCGCGATCGACTCGGACGCCCGTTCCAGCAACGGTCCCGCCTGAGCCATGGAGACCGCGGGGTCCGGCTCCAGGTCGGCCAGGGCGTACGCACGGCGGATGCCCGCCGCGGTCAGCGCCTCCTGCGGCAGGGCCAGGCGGCCGCAGACCGCCACGACCTCGATCCCCGCGGCGCGGGCCGCCGCCGCCACCCCCGCCGGGGCCTTGCCGTGGAGGGTCTGCTCGTCGAGCGAGCCCTCACCGGTGATCACCAGCGTGGCGCGCGCCAACGCCGGGGCGAAGCCGAGGACGTCGAGCATGACCTCGATGCCAGGGCGGAACCGGGCGCCGAGCGCGACCAGCGCCCCGTAGCCGATGCCGCCCGCCGCGCCCGCTCCCGGCAGCGCGGCGTGGTCCGGGCCGAGGACGGACGCGTAGTGGGCGAGCGCCGCGTCGAGCGTCGCGATGTCGTCCTCGGTCGCGCCCTTCTGCCTGCCGTAGACCTCGGGGGCACCCTTCGGGCCCGTCAGCGGGTTGTCCACGTCGCTGGCGAGGATCAGGTCCACCTCGGCCAGTCGCGGATCGAGGCCGGACAGGTCCGCCTCCGCCAGGTCGGCGAGGCCGCCGCCACCGGGGCCCACCGGCTTGCCGTCCGCGTCCAGGAAGCGGGCGCCCAGCGCGGCCAGCATCCCCGCGCCGCCGTCCGTCGTCGCGCTGCCGCCGACGCCGAACACGATCGTCCGGGCACCCGCGTCGAGCGCGGCGGCGAGCAGCTCGCCGGAGCCGTACGTCGTCGCCGTGAGCGGGGCGAACACCCCTGCGGGCAGGTGCTGGAGGCCCGATGCCTCGGCCATCTCCACCACCGCCGTGGTGCCGCGCAGCGCGTACGCCGCGGTCACCGGATCGCCGAGCGGCCCGGTCACCCGCGCCTCGCGGCGCTCGAATCCGGCGGCCACCGCCGCCGCCACCGTGCCGTCGCCGCCGTCCGCCACGGGCAGGGTCTCGACCCGCACGTCGGGGACGACCCGCCGCAGCCCGGCCGTCACCCGCTCCGCGACCTGTACGGCCGTGAGCGAGCCCTTGAACTTGTCCGCCGCGACGAGCACGCGTGCGGTCTCCATCACTGCTCCGTCCGCCACCTTGCATCCCTTGCTTTCGAACAGGCAGTCGCGCCGTCCCCGACCCTATCCGCAGCGGATACCCGCTGCCCAGAGCCGTCGCCGTCCGAGCCGCGCCCCTGCCACTACGCTTCCCGCGTGACCACCACTGACTACACCTCCTACATCGCGGGGCTCCCCCGGGTGCTGGCCGCCGCGGCCACCTTGTTCCGGGACGACCGGGGGCGGGTGCTGCTCGTCGAGCCGAACTACCGGGACGGCTGGGCGGTGCCCGGCGGAACGGTCGAGTCCGACGACGGCGAGGGCCCGCGCCAGGCCGCACGGCGCGAGACGGCCGAGGAGATCGGCCTCGATCTGGCACCGGGGCGGCTGCTCGCCGTCGACTGGGCACGCGGCCCGCACCGGCCGCCGATCGCCGCGTACCTGTACGACGGCGGGGTGCTGGACGAGACCCTGTTGCAGGCGATCCGGCTCCAGGAGGAGGAGCTGCTGTCCTGGAAGCTGGTCGAGCGCGAGGAGATCGACCGCTATCTGCTCGGCGCCCTCGCGCTGCGCGTGAAGGCCGCGCTGGAGGTGCTCGAATCCGGCGGCGGCGCGGTGGAGCTGGAGGACGGCCTCCCGGCCGGCCGCTGACGGCTGGCACCCGGAGCCGGATACCACCCGAATCACCCTTCTGTCCCGTTGTGCTGACCGGACGTCACCTGGTAGTCCGGTCGACGGCTGCTGGACCGTCGAGTTCATGTGCCATTGGTCCGCAGTGCACGCTCGACCGGCATCATCCGGACTCCACGACAGCGGAGGGATCATGCGTAAGCACACGGGACACCTCGGTGGGCGACTGGTCACGACCGTCGCAGCTCTCGCCTGTACGGCAGTCGTCGCCACGGCGTCGACGGCGCTCGCGGAACCGGCACCGGCACCGGCCCCGGCCGCACCCGGCGGCCTGCCGCAGTCGGTCGACGGCGGCGCCTGGCAGTCCGGCCACGTCCAGGGCATGGCCATCGACCGCCGCAAGGGCTTCATGTACTTCTCGATGACCAATCTGCTGGTCAAGACCGACCTCAAGGGCAATCCGGTCGGTTCGGTCACCGGATTCACCGGCCACCTCGGCGATCTGGACTTCAACGAGAAGGACGGCCGGGTCTACGGCTCGCTGGAGTACAAGGAGGCGAAGTCCTTCTACATCGCGATCCTCGACGTCGACCGCATCACCCGGATGGACATGGACGCCCAGTCCACCGGGGTCGTCTCGACCGTCTACCTCAAGGAGGTCGTGAAGGACTTCACCGCCGACATGAACGGCGACGGGGTCTTCGACGGCGACACGGGCAAAACCCCCGACCACCGCTACGGCTGCAGCGGCATCGACGGCGTCGCGTTCGGTCCGGCCTTCGGCGACCGGCGCGGGGACCGCGCCGCGAAGAGACTGACGGTCGCCTACGGCGTGTACGCCAACACGGGCCGCACTGACAACGACCACCAGGTGCTGCTCCAGTACGACGTCACCCGGTGGAAGAGGTACGAGCGTCCGCTGACCGAGTCCGCCCCGCACACCAGCGGCCCCGCCCACGTCGGCGGCAAGTTCTTCGCGTACACCGGGAACACCAATTACGGCGTGCAGAACCTGGAGTACGACGGGCACAGCGGCAACTGGCTGATGGCCGCCTACAAGGGTTCCAAGCCCGGCTTCCCCAACTACTCGGTCTTCGCGCTGGACGGTGCGCGCAAGCCGGTGCGCGGCTGGGTGCGCGGGCAGCAGCGCCCGGAGCGCGGGCTGCTGCTCCCGCTGCTGCGCGAGGGGGCGCACGACGCCACGACGGGTACGTACGGGTGGCCGGCGCCGGGACAGTACGGGCAGTACGGGCTGGTCTCGCTCGACGACGGGCGGTTCTACGTGGCGCGCAGCGGCACGCTCCAGGAGGGCGGGGTCACCAAGCAGACGGCACGGGCCGAGCTGAACACCTGGACGGGCCTGACCCCGTCCCCGTTCACTCCCGCCGGCCCCGCGGCTTGACGTCCACCACGGGGCGGACGGCCGCCTGAGGCCGAAATGGCCTCGCGGACGGTGCCCGGCGCTGCTTACGCTCGCTCCATGACTCTGGTCGCGATCCTCAGCGGCGCCGGCATCTCCACGGACTCCGGCATCCCCGACTACCGCGGGCCCAACGGGCTCTGGCGCAAGGACCCGGAGGCCGAGAAGCTCGTCACGTACGACTACTACATGGCCGATCCGGAGATCCGCCGCCGCTCCTGGCAGATGCGCCGCACCAGTTCGACCTGGTCCGCGGAGCCGAACGCGGCGCACCGAGCGGTGGCGGAGCTGGAGCGGTCCGGCGTCCCGGTGCGGGTGATCACGCAGAACGTCGACGGTCTGCATCAGCTCGCCGGGCTCCCCGGCCGCAAGGTCCTGGAGCTGCACGGGACCGCGCGCGAGGTGGTCTGCACCCGCTGCCACGCCCGCTCCGCGATGAGCGAGGCGCTGGCCCGGGTGGAGGCGGGGGAGGCCGACCCTCCGTGCGCGGTCTGCGGCGGCATCCTGAAATCGGCCACGGTCATGTTCGGTGAGCGGCTCGATCCGATGGTGCTGGGTCAGGCGGTGTCGATCGCGAAGGCCTGCGAGGTGTTCATCGCGGTCGGTACGACGCTCCAGGTGCAGCCCGCCGCGTCGCTGGCCGGGATCGCGGTGGACAACGGGGCGCGGCTGGTCGTGGTGAACGCGGAGCCGACCCCGTACGACGAGTTGGCCGAGGAGGTCGTCCGCGAGCCCATCGGCACGGCGCTGCCCGCGCTGCTGGGGCGGCTGGCCGCCGGTACGGGGCCGGTCGAGGGTTCTGGCGGGGATCCCGGCGGGACTTCCGGGGGCTGAGGTACAGGGGGGGGCGAGGTGCCGATGGGGGCGGAAGGCGGGCGGCCCGGCCCGGAGTTGTCGGTGGGGGGCTGTACGGTCCCCCGCATGACAGAGTCCTCTCCCCTCGACGCCACCCGTGCCTCGTACGACACCGTCGCCGCCGACTACGCCGTGCTGCTGGCCGACATGATGCCGAAGAAGCCGTACGACAACGCGGTGCTGGCCGTCTTTGCGGACATCGTGACGGCGGGCGGCGGCGGCCGGGTGGGCGATCTGGGCTGCGGGCCCGGTCATGTGACGGCCCGGCTGCGCGATCTCGGCCTGACCGCGTTCGGCATCGACCTCTCCCCCGGCATGATCGCGGTGGCTCGCGCGACCTACCCCGACCTCGTCTTCGAAGAGGGTTCGATGACCGGCCTGGACCTGGCGGACGGCAGCCTGGCCGGTGCGCTCGCCTGGTACTCCCTGGTCCACACCCCGCCGGAGCAGCTGCCCGGCGTCTTCGCCGAGTTCCATCGGGTCCTGGCCCCGGGCGGCCATCTGCTCGTGGCCTTCAAGGTCGGCGACGAGTGCGTGCGCCTGGAGCAGGCGTACGGCCATGCCGTGACGCTCGACGTCCACCGCTTCGTGCCCGACGCCGTGGCCGGGATGCTGGAGGAGGCCGGGTTCCGTGTCCGGTCCCGGCTGGTCCGCGAGGCGGACGAGTGGGAGAAGACCCCGCAGGCCTTCTTCGTGATGGTGAAGCCCCCGGCACCGTAGCGGCCCCGGCGGTGACCGGCCGGGCGGGCCTCAGTGGTCGAGTTCCTGCTGGACGCGCCGCGAGGGGCGGAACGTGTACAGGTCGAGGATCTCCGGCGGGTCCACCAGCCCGGGACCGCCCGCCTCGACCCAGGTGACGATGTCCGCCACCGCGTCCGGATCGTTGACCAGCCCGAGCCAGACCGGGCGGCCGCCCGCCCGGCGGCCCTCGGCCGACGGCTGCACGACGACGACATTGGCCCGTTCGCAGGAGTCCAGGCACTCCACGGCACGTACGGTGGCGACCGCGCCGAGGGAGCGCCGCAGCTCGGCGAGCTGACCGGCGTGGTCCACGTCCGGGATCTTGGGCGTCCCGCAGCAGCAGCCGCGGCAGACACTGACGGTGGGCCGGGGCGTCCCCTCGGCGGGGGCCGCCCTTCGGGTGCGGCGGCTCATGCGGGAACGCCTCCGGTGCGGGCGGGGATGATCACCAGGGGACTGTACCGATCCCCACCCGTCGATCGAACACCTGATCTCCCCCGTGCGGGAGTGGGGTACAGTTGATGGCTGCGAAGGGGAGTAGCCCCGCAAACCGGTCGTCGACACACTGGAACCTCCGGGTTCCCGGTGGCCGGGCCCGTGGATCCTCACGGGCGGGCGAGACCTTCGGTCAGGTATGACACGCCCGCGCCTCCGTGGGCGCCGACGTCATGCCGGGCCGAGTGGTCCTCCGGAAGCCCGAGCGGCGCTTCGCGAAGACCCGGGGCCCGGCTCTCACAGAAAGCCACCCGGAATGCACCTCGACCCCTGGGCGATTCTCACCGCCTTCGGTCTGATCTTCCTTGCGGAGCTCCCCGACAAGACGATGTTCGCGTCGCTCGCGATGGGCACCCGCATGCGACCGCTGTACGTCTGGTTCGGCACGTCGTCCGCGTTCATCGTGCACGTCGCCATCGCGGTGGGGGCGGGCAGCCTGATCGGGCTGCTGCCCGACTGGATCGTCAAGCTCGTCTCCGCCTCCCTCTTCGCGTTCGGGGCCTTCATGCTGCTGCGCTCGGGCGGCGGTGATGACGACGAGGACGGCGGAACGAAGACGGTGACCGGTTTCTGGCCGGTCTATTCGACCGCGTTCATGGCCGTCTTCATCAGCGAGTGGGGCGATCTCACCCAGATCACCACGGCGAACCTGGCCGCGAGCAACGGCACCTGGTCCACGGCGATCGGGTCCGCGGCCGCCCTGATGTCCGTCTCGGCGCTGGCGCTGCTCGCCGGGCGCTTCATCGCCAAGCGGGTGCCGCTGAAGACCGTCCAGCGGATCGGCGGGCTCTGCATGCTGGGGCTGGCGATCTGGACCCTGGTGGAGATCTTCACCGGCTGACGGCCGGCGGGTACGCGGGTGGCTCGGGGACGGGCCCGGACCTCGGTGTCCGGGCCCGTCCCCGTGTCGGCTTCCTCGGGAGCGGGTGCGGGCGGTGTCAGAAGAGCGCCGGGGTGTCGTCCTGCGTACCGTTCTCGAAGGCCAGCAGTCGCTGCTTGCGGTCGAGTCCGCCGCCGTAGCCGGTGAGGCTGCCCGAGGCGCCGATGACCCGGTGGCAGGGGACGATGATGCCCACCGGGTTCTTCCCGTTGGCCAGCCCCACCGCCCGCGAGGCGCCCGGTTTGCCGAGGTTCTCGGCCAGTTCGCCGTACGAGCGGGTCTCGCCGTACGGGATCAGCCGCAACTGCTCCCAGACGCTGCGCTGGAACGGGGTGCCGTCCAGGCGCAGCGGCAGGTCGAAGGTGCGCAACTCCCCGGCGAAGTAGGCGTCGAGCTGGCGGACGGCCTCCGTGAAGGGCCGCGGGTCGCGTTCGCCGAAGGTCTCCTCGGGCGGGCGGTGCCGCTGACCGGTCATGTAGAGGCCCGCCAGGACCCCGTCGGTGGCGACGAGGGTGAGCGGACCGTACGGGCTGTCGACGACGGTGTGCTGCCGGGTCGCCGCGGGCGGTCGCGGATCGGTCATGGCTGGACTTCCCGTTTCTTCTCGGTGGGCAGGTGGTTGATGGGGTGGTCGTCCACGGTCCACAGGTACTGGACCGCGTACGCCCGCCAGGGGCGCCAGGCGGCCGCGCGGGCGGTGAGCGCGGCGGGTGTCGAGGGGAGGCCGAGTTCCTCGGCGGCGCGCCGGATGCCGAGGTCGGTGGGGAGGAAGGCGTCCGGGTCGCCGAGCGCCCGCATCGCGATGACCTCGACGGTCCAGGGGCCGAAGCCGGGCAGGGCGGTCAGTTCGGTCCGCGCCTGCTCCCAGTCGGTGTCGGTGCCCAGTCGCAGCGATCCGTCGGCGAGTGCGGAGACGAGCGTGGTGAGGGTGGTGCGGCGGCTGCGCGGCAGGGCGAGCTGTTCCGGGTCGAGTCCGGCGAGGGCCGCCGGGTCCGGGAAGAGGTGGGTGAGGCCGCCCTCCGGGTCGTCGACCGGCAGACCGTGCGCGCCGACCAGGCGGGCCGCGTGGGTGCGGGCGGCGGCGGTCGAGACCTGCTGGCCGAGCACCGCCCGTACGGCGAACTCGGCGCCGTCGACAGTACGCGGCACCCGCCGGCCGGGCGCCTTGCCGACCAGCGGGGCGAGCAGCGGATCGGCGCGCAGCTGCTCGTCGACGGCCTCCGGGTCGGCGTCCAGGTCGAGCAGCCAGCGGCAGCGGCTGATCGCGAGGGTGAGGTCGCGCGGGTCGGTGAGGGAGAGCCGGCAGGCGATGTGGTCGGGGTGCGGGGTGAGCGCGACGATGCCGTGCCCGTACCGCAGGGAGAGGGTGCGGCGGTAGGCGCCGTCGCGCCACTCCTCGACGCCGGGGACAGCGGTCGCGGCGAGGTGGCCGAAGAGGTTGCTGGGGTTGAGCGGGGCCCGGTACGGCAGCCGCAGCGCGATCACGCCCGGGGTGGCCGGGGATGTTCCGGACCGCGCGGCGCGGCTGCGCAGTTCGCCCGGGGCGAGCGCGAAGACCTGGCGGACGGTGTCGTTAAAGGTACGGATCGAGGAGAACCCGGCGGCGAACGCGACTTCCGCCATGGGGAGCCCGGTCGTCTCGATGAGCAGTCTCGCGGTCTGGGCACGCTGCGCGCGGGCCAGGGCGAGCGGCCCGGCTCCGAGCTCGGCGAGCAGCTGGCGTTCGATCTGCCGGGCGGAGTAGCCGAGTCGGGCGGCCAGTCCGGGTACGCCCTCGCGGTCGACGACACCGTCCCGGATGAGCCGCATCGCGCGGGCCACGGAGTCGGCTCGGGCGTTCCACTCCGGGGAGCCGGGGCTGGTATCGGGCCGGCACCGTTTGCAGGCGCGGAATCCGGCCTGCTGACAGGCCGCGGCGCTGGGGTAGAAGGTCATGTTCTCGACCTTGGGCGGCACGGCCGGGCAGCTGGGGCGGCAGTAGATCCGGGTGGTCAGGACCGCCGTGAAGAACCAGCCGTCGAAGCGGGCGTCCTTGGAGTGGACGGCCCGTACGCAGCGCTCGGTGTCGGTGTACATGGCTCAAGCATCGGTCACCCGACGTCCGGAGGCTGGCGAGAATCCGACATGGACCTCGCGCTGCCAGGAACTCTTCGACGTCCTTCTGGATCGTTCCTCGACCCGGCCCGCTGACTCCGGCCGACGGCACAAGTCCCGTGCCGGTACGGTCGACTGACGGCACAAGTCCCGTGCCGGTACGGTCGACTGACGGCACAAGTCCCGTGCCGGTACGGTCGGCTGACGCACCGTCCGGCCGCGCCCGGATCAGCTCTGCGCCGCCAGCACCTCTTCGAACTCCGCGTACGCGTGCGCGTCGAACAGCACGAACCGCACCTCCGCCACGGGCTGCGCGGCCTCCGCCACGACCGTGCGGACGGCGATGCGGGCCCCGTCGTCCATCGGCCAGCCGTAGATCCCGGTCGAGATGGCCGGGAAGGCGACGGTGCGCGCCCCCAGCTCCGCGGCCGTCCGCAGTGATTCGCGGTAGCAGGAGGCGAGGAGCGCCGAGCGGTCCTCGGAGCTGCTCCAGACCGGGCCGACGGTGTGGACGACCCAGCGCGCGTCCAGCTGCCCGGCCGTCGTGGCGACGGCCTGGCCGGTGCGCAGGCCCTTTCCGTACCGCGACGCGCGCAGCTCCCGGCACGCGGCGAGGATCTCCGGGCCGCCCCGGCGGTGGATCGCGCCGTCGACCCCTCCCCCGCCGAGCAGGGAGGAGTTCGCCGCGTTGACGATGACGTCGGCGGACTGCCGGGTGATGTCGCCGCGGACCAGGGTGACGGTCACGCCCTCGGGTGTACGCATATGGACCATGATGCCCCGTGCGGCCCGCTCAGGCCGCCCGCAGGCGCCGCCAGACCGCCTTCGCCGCGTGGTGGCCCGACATGCCGTGCACCCCGGGGCCGGGCGGAGTGGCCGAGGAGCAGAGGAACACCGCGGGGTGCGCCGTCGCGTAGGGGACGCGGGCGAGCTTGGGGCGCAGCACCGTCTGCAGGCCGGCGAAGGCGCCGCACGCGATGTCGCCGCCGACGTAGTTGGCGTTGCGCGTCGCGAGCTCGGGCGGTCCCGCCACCGCGCGGGCCAGCACCAGGTCGCGGAAGCCGGGGGCGAAGCGTTCCAGTTGCCGTTCGATGACGTCGGTGGCGTCGCCCTCCCAGCCCGACGGGACGTGTCCGTACACCCAGAAGACGTGCCGGCCCTCGGGGGCGCGGGACGGGTCGACCAGGCTGGGCTGTGCGGTGATCAGGAACGGCACACTCGGGTCGCGGCCGGTCACGGCGGCCGTCAGCGCGGCGTCGATCTCACCGGCCGTGGGGCCGATGTGGACGGTGCCGGCCCGCCGGGCCTCCTCCGCCGTCCAGGGGACGGGGCCCGACAGGGCGTAATCGATCTTGAAGCAGGACGCGCCGTACCGGTAGCCGCGGTAGGCGTGGCCCAGTCCGGCGATGCGGGCGAGGGCGGTCGGCGAGGTGTCGAAGACGTAGGCACGGGCGGGCGGCAGCTCGTCGAGGCGCTTGACCTCCGTGCCGGTACGGATCGTGCCGCCCTGTTCACGCAGGTACGAGGCGAGGGCGTCGGAGATGGACTGCGATCCGCCGCGCGGTACGGGCCAGCCTTTCTCGTGGGCCGCGAGCGCGAAGAGCAGGGCGATACCGCCGGTGGCGATTCCGCCGGTGGGGGCTATGGCATGGGCGGCGAGCCCGGCGAACAGACCGCGCGCCTTCGCGCCGTCGAAGCGGCGGGAGAGCAGCGACGCGGGCTGGAGCGCGTCGAGACCGAAGCGCACCCAGCGGTAGGGGTCACGGGGCAGCCCGTCCCACGGGGTGCGCAGGAAGTCCTGGGCGAGGGTGTCCCAGTGGCCGAGGTAGGGCGCGACGAGCCTGCGGTACGCCCCCGCGTCCTGAGGCCCCAGCGACATGGCGCTCTCCCCCACCGAACCGGTGAGCACGGCGGCCGTGCCGTCCGGGAACGGGTGGGCGAGCGCCAGCTGGGGCTGGAGCCATTCCAGGCCGTGCCGGGCGAGCGGCATCGCGTCGAACGCGGGTGAGCCGATGCCCAGCGGGTGGACGGCGGAACAGGGGTCGTGGCGGAATCCGGGGAGGGTGAGCTCCTCGGTGCGGGCACCGCCTCCGACGGTGTCCTGCGCTTCGAAGACCTCCACGGCGAAGCCGCGGCGGGCCAGTTCGACCGCGGCGGTCAGTCCGTTGGGGCCCGCCCCCACGACGACTGCATCGAGCATCGACGGCACCTTCGGACTCCTTCGTCAGCCGACGGCCAGGGCACCCAGGATATTCCGAGGCACCGACAGCGCGGGCGCGGGTATGGTCGCCGCGCGATGAACACACCGAACTCCCAGGCCGCGCCCCGGACGGCCGACGAAGCGACCGCCCCCACCACCTCTGTCACCGATGTGCCCGCCCGTATCGCCGACATGGCCGCCCGGCTCACCGCACTGCCCGGCATCCGGGCCGTCGCGCTGGGCGGCAGCCGGGCCCGTGGCACCCACCGTCCGGACTCCGACTGGGACCTGGGCCTGTACTACCGCGGCACCCCCGACGTGGCCGCGCTGGCCGCGCTGGCCTCCGAGGTGCAGGGTTCCCCCGTCGAGGTCGCCGGTCCCGGCGGGTGGGGGCCGTGGGTCGACGGCGGGGCCTGGCTGCGGGTGGACGGCGTCCCGGTGGACTGGATCCTGCGCGATCTGGACCGGGTGGAGGCGGTCTGGGCCGACTGCCGTGAGGGGCGCTTCGAGGTGGGCGTGCAGCCGGGGCACCCGCTCGGGTTCTGGTCCCCCGCGTATCCCGGCGAGGTCGCGCTGGGCCGGGTGCTCGCGGACCCGCAAGGGGAATTGACGGTGCTTCAGGAGGAGGTCCGGAACTATCCGGAGCCGCTGCGCACCGCGCTCGTCGATGCCGCCTGGGAGGCGGAGTTCTCGGTGGCGGCCGCCCGCAAGTCGGCGCCAGGCGGCGACCGGCTCCATGTGTCGCTGTGCCTGTCGCGGGCGTTCGGCATCCTCTCCCAGTCCCTCCACGCCCACCATCGCACCTGGTGTCTGAACGAGAAGGGCGCGGCGGCCGCGGCCGCCGCCCTGCCGGACGCTCCCGCGCGGTACGCCGAGCGGATCGGCGAGGCGCTGCGGGGGCTGGACGAGTCGGCGGTGGAGCTGGCCGCGCAGCTCGTGCGGGACGTCCGGTCGGCTTGCGGCGGGTGAGGCGGGCGGGGAGCTCCTGGCCCGAACGGGGCCCCGGTCCTGAGCGGGATCCTCCTGGCCCGAGCAGATCCCCGGTCCCGGTCGGAATCCCGCTCAGGCCCCGTCGCGGAGCGCCTGCAGGACGCGTTCGACGGTCTCCTCGTCGCGGGCCGCCGTGAATGGCAGCGCGTTGCCGCCGGTGATGCGGAACGGTGCGCCGGAGAGGGTGGCCTGGGAGCCGCCCGCCTCGGCGACCAGCAGCAGGCCCGCCGCGTGGTCCCAGGCGTACTCCCAGTTGAAGGCGACCGCGTCCAGCTCGCCACGGGCGACGGCCAGGTATTCGAGCCCCGCCGAACCGCAGGGGCGGGCCTCGATCCCCTCGGTGCGCAGGCCGAGCAGGGCGCGCTTCTGGGCGTCGGTGGTGTAGTCGGGGTGCGACATCGCCACGCGCAGCACGGCCCCGGGGGCGGGCGAGCCGGAGCGTATCCGCTTGCCGTCGAGCGTGGCACCGCGGCCGCGGACCGCGACGGCCATCTCGTCCCTGGCCGCGGCGTACGTCCACGAGGCCAGGAGTTCACCGCGGTGGGCGAGGGCGACCAGGGTGCAGAAGCCCGCTTCGCCGCGGACGAACTGGCGGGTGCCGTCGACCGGGTCGACGATCCACACGGGTGCGTCACCGCCCAGCGCCTCGTACACCTTCGGGTCGGCGTGGACCGCCTCCTCGCCGACGACGACCGAGCCGGGCAGCAGTCCGGTGAGCGAGGCGGTGAGGTGTTCCTCGGCGAGGCGGTCGGCGGTGGTGACGAGGTCGTGCGGGCCGTTCTTCTCGACGATCTCGTGCGCGGCGAGCTGCCGGAAACGGGGCATGATCTCGGCGGCGGCCGCTGCGCGTACCGCCGCCTCGACCTCGGTCAGGTCTCCGGCCAGGAATTCATCGGTCATGCCCCCAGCCAATCATGTGGTGCCGGGGCGCCGACGACCTGGTCATGTCGGGGAAGTGGCCGCTCAGCGTCCTACGGCGTACCCCTGCATGCCCCGCGGGTTGGCGGCCGCGGACAGCACCCCGGTCTCCGGGTCGCGGGCCACGGCGCACATCCGGCCCTCGGACCAGGGGTCGCCGACGGTGACGTCATGGCCGCGGCGACGCAGCTCTTCGACGACCTCCGGGTCCATGCCCTCCTCGACGGTGACGCTGCCGGGGCGCATCCCGCGCGGGAAGAAGGAGCCCGGGAAGCTGTCGTTGTGCCAGTTCGGGGCGTCGATGGCGCCCTGGAGGTCGAGTCCGCCGCGGACCTCGGCGCGCAGTGCCACCGCCAGGAAGAAGTGCACCTGCCACTGGTCCTGCTGGTCGCCGCCGGGCGTGCCGAACGCCATGACCGGGATGCCGTCGCGCAGGGCGAGGGACGGGGTGAGGGTGGTGCGGGGGCGGCGGCCCGGGGTGAGGGAGTTGGGCAGGCCCTCGTCCAGCCAGGCCATCTGGAGCCGGGTGCCGAGCGGGAAGCCGAGCTCCGGCACGACCGGGTTGGACTGGAGCCAGCCGCCGCTGGGCGTGGCGGAGACCATGTTGCCCCAGCGGTCGACCACATCGACGTGGCAGGTGTCGCCGCGGGTCGTGCCGTCCTTGGCGACGGTCGGCTCGCCGACGCCCGCCGTCGGGATGCCCATGGCGTCGAAGCCGTCGCCGCCGGCGGCGACCGCGTGGGCGTGGCGGCTGAGCACGGGGGTGCGGCCGTCGGGGCTGCCGGGGCGCAGCTCGTACGAGGCCTCGGCGGTGATGAGGGCGCGGCGTTCGGCGTTGTACGGCTTTGAGAGCAGTGCGTCCAGGGGTACGTCGGTGGCGTCGCCGTACCAGGCCTCGCGGTCGGCCATGGCGAGCTTGCAGCCCTCGATGAGCAGGTGGACGTAGTCGGCGCTGCCGTACCGGGGCAGTTCGGCGGGGAGCAGGGCGAGCTGCTGGAGGAAGGCGGGGCCCTGGCTCCAGCCGGCCGCCTTGGCGAGCGTCCAGCCGTTCCAGTCGTACGTGGCGGGGGCCTCGTAGGAAGCGGACCAGCCGGCCAGGTCGGCGGCGGTGAGGGTGCCGGTGTGGCGGGTGCCGCTGGTGTCCATGGTGGGGCGGGCGGCCTGGCGGACCAGGGCCTCGGCGATGAAGCCCTCGCTCCAGATCCTGCGGGCGGCGTCGATCTGGGCGGCCCGGTCCGCCCCGCCGGTCTCCTCCGCCTCGGCGATCAGCCGGCGCCAGGTGGCGGCGAGCACGGGGTTGCGGAACAGCTCGCCCGGCCGGGGTGCCTTGCCGCCGGGCAGGTAGACGTCGGCGGAGGACTGCCACTCGGTCTCGAAGAGTTCGCGGACGGTCTCCACGGTCTGGCCGACCCGCTCGACGGGGGCGTGGCCGTCCTCGGCGTAGCCGATCGCGTACCGCAGCACCTCGGCGACGGTCTTGGTGCCGTGGTCGCGCAGCAGCAGCATCCAGGCGTCGAAGGCGCCGGGCACGGCCGCGGCCAGCGGTCCGGTGCCGGGGACCAGGTCGAGGCCGAGGGAGCGGTAGTGGGCGACGGTCGCGCCCGCGGGGGCCGGGCCCTGGCCGCACAGCACCCGCACCTCGCCGTCCTTCGGTGCCAGGATCATCGGCACCTCGCCGGCCGGGCCGTTGAGGTGCGGTTCGACGACGTGCAGGACGAAGCCGGCGGCGACGGCCGCGTCGTAGGCGTTGCCGCCGTCCTCCAGGACCGCCATCGCGGACTGCGAGGCGAGCCAGTGGGTTGAGGACACCATGCCGAAGGTGCCCTGGAGGGTGGGCCGGGTGGTGAACACGGTTGCGGCTCCTTGCTGCGACGTGCGGAAGGGTGGAACGGATCGTATGTACGGAAAGTCAGGCGGCGGCGTCCGGGGCGCTCCCGTCGTCGCCGACGAGGTGGCAGGAGACCTGCCGGCCGCCGGGGAGTCCGCGCAGTTCCGGGACCTCGGTGCGGCACCGGTCGGTGGCGAGCGGGCAGCGGGTGTGGAAGCGGCAGCCCGGCGGGGGATCCAGCGGGCTGGGGAGTTCGCCGTGCAGCACGATGCGTTCGCGGGAGCGCTGCTCGACGGGGTCCGGGACCGGCGCGGCGGAGAGCAGCGCCTGGGTGTAGGGGTGTTTCGGGGAGGCGAACAGTTCGGCGGTCGGGGCCTGTTCGACGATCTGCCCGAGGTACATCACGGCGATCCGGTCGGCGAGGTATTCGACGGCGGCCAGGTCGTGGGTGATGAACAGGCAGCCGAAGCCGCGGTCGCGCTGGAGGTCGGCGAGCAGGTTGAGCACGGACGCCTGGACGGAGACGTCGAGCGCGGACGTCGGTTCGTCGGCGACGACGAGGTCGGGGTCGCAGGAGAGCGCGCGGGCGATGGAGATGCGCTGGCGCTGTCCGCCGGAGAGTTCGTGCGGGTGCCGGTCGGCGTGCTCGGGGCGCAGCCCGACCTGGCCGAGGAGCTGCTCGACCCGGGCCCGTACGTCCGCGCCGCGGGCCCGCCGGTGCAGTCTGATCGGCTCGGCGATGATCCGGCCGATCGTCATGCGCGGATCGAGCGAGGAGGACGGGTCCTGGAAGACCAGGTGGAAGTCCTTGCGCAGCGGGCGCAGCGCACGGCGGGAGAGGTGGGTGACGTCGGTGCCGTTGATGTGGACGGTGCCGCCGGTGGGCTCGTCGAGGCGTACGACGCAGCGGCCGACGGTCGACTTTCCGCTGCCGGACTCGCCGACGAGGCCGACGACCTCGCCGCGTCCGATGGTGAGGGAGACGCCGTCGACGGCGCGGACGGTGCCGCCGCCCGATGCCGCGAAGTGCCGCTCCAGGGAGTCGATCCGCAGCACGGGGGGCCGCGGCTGCGGGGAGTCCTCGCTCTCGCGGGGCGCGGGGACGGTCTGCGGGGTGGTCACTTTCCGGCCTCCTGGTCGGGTCGCGCGACGGTGGACGCTTCGGTGGTCGCTCCGGTGGTGGCCGGGGCTGCGGACGCCGCTCCGGTTGCCTCGGGGGCGGCCTGCCCTGTGGTGCCGGGCCGCTCGTCCGCTTCGTACGGGTGCCAGCACGCCGCCCGGTGGGCGGCGTCCGCGCCCGCCTCGGGGTCGATGGGCCCGAAGGCGGGCCGGCCGCCGGTGCAGGTGTCGTCGGCGCGGCCGCACCGGGGTGCGAAGGTGCAGGCGTCCGGCTGGCTGTCGAGGCTCGGCACCAGGCCGGGGATCTCCGGCAGCCGCCGCTTGCCCTCGCCGCCCGGCCGCAGTACGGCGCCGAGCAGTCCGCGGGTGTAGGGGTGGCGGGCGGAGCCGAACAGGTCGTGGACCGGGGCCTGTTCGACGGTCCGGCCCGCGTACATCACCTGCACCCGGTCCGCGGCGTCGGCCACCACGCCGAGGTCGTGGGTGACCAGGACGATCGCCGTGCCGAGCCGTTCGCGCAGCGACTGCAGGACCTCCAGGATGCCGGCCTGCACGGTGACGTCGAGCGCGGTGGTCGGTTCGTCCGCGATGAGTACCGAGGGGTCGCAGGCGACGGCGATGGCGATCATCACGCGCTGGCGCATGCCGCCGGAGAGCTGGTGCGGGTACTCCTCGATACGCCGCTGCGGGGCGGGGATGCCGACCAGGCCGAGGAGTTCCACCGCCCGCGCCTGCGCCTCCTTCCGGCTCAGCCCCTGGTGCCTGCGGAGCACCTCGCCGATCTGCCGGCCGATGGTGAGAACCGGGTTGAGCGAGGTCATCGGCTCCTGGAAGATCATCGCGATGTCCTTGCCGCGGACCTTCTGCAGTTCCTTCTCCGGCGCGCCCACCAGTTCCCGGCCGCCGAGCCGGATGGACCCGCCGATCCGCGCGGTGGGCGGCAGCAGGCCCATGACGGCCATGGAGGTGACGGACTTGCCGCACCCCGACTCCCCCACCACGGCGAGGACTTCGCCGGGGAACAGGTCGTAGGAGACTCTGTCGACGGCGTGCACGATCCGGGTGTCGGAGCGGAAGGAGACCGACAGGTCACGGACGCTGAGCACCGGTTCGGGCACGGCGCCGGGCACTGTTTGGAGTACGGCTCCGGTCATCGGGTGCCTCCGCGGGGGTCGAGGACGTCACGCAGTCCGTCGCCGAGCAGGTTGAAGGCCAGCGTCGCCGCGACGATCGCCAGGCCGGGGAAGACGGCCAGCCAGGGCGCGGGCGCCAGGAAGGACTGGGCGCCGGAGAGCATCACGCCGAGGGACGGGGCGGGCGGCTGGACGCCGAGGCCGAGGAAGCTGAGCAGCGCCTCGCCGATGATCGCGGCGGGGATGCCGACGGTCGCCTGGACGATCAGTGCGGAGGTGGCGTTGGGCAGGATGTGCCTCAGGAGCACCGTGCCGTCGCCGCCGCCGTTGGCGATGGCCGCACCGACGTAGTCGACGTGCTTGAGCCGCAGGGTCTCGGCCCGGGTGATCCGGATGACGGCGGGGATCTGCGAGATGCCGATGGCGATGGTGGCGTTGGTGAGCGAGGGGCCGAGGATCGCGGCCAGGCCGACGGCCAGCACCAGGAAGGGGAAGGCCAGCATGGTGTCGGTGAGCCGGGAGACGACGCTGTCGGTGAGCCTGCCGTAGTACCCGGCGAGCAGCCCGAGCGGTACGCCGATGACGAAGGCCAGCACGACGGCGACCAGGCCGACCTGCATGGAGGCCCGTGCCCCGTACACGATGCGGGAGAGCTGGTCCCGGCCGAGGTCGTCGGTGCCGAGCCAGTGCGCCGTGCTCGGTTCGGCCAGTACGTTGCCGAAGTCGGGCCGGGCCGGGTCGTACGGGGCGATCAGCGGGGCGAGCAGGGCGGCGAGGACGAAGACCGCGGCGATGATGCCACCGGTCAGGGCGAGCCGGTTCCTGCCCAGGGCGCGCAGCCTGCCGCCGCCGGCCGGCTTCTTCGCGGTGGCCGCCGGTGCGGTGGGGAGCGTCTGGGTCGCTGTGGTCACCGGGCACCTCCGAGCCGGATGCGCGGGTCGATGACCGAATAGACCACGTCGACCAGCAGGTTGATGAGGATGTACGCGGCGGAGGTGCAGAGCACCACGGCCTGGAGTGTCGCGTAGTCGCGGGTGAAGACGGCGTCGATGGTGAGCTTGCCGAAGCCGGGCAGGACGAAGATCTGCTCGGTGACGACGGCGCCGGAGATCAGGTGGCCGAGCTGGAGACCGAGCACGGTCACCACGGTGACGAGCGAGTTGCGCAGGGCGTGCCCGCCGACGACGGATCGCTGGGACAGGCCCTTGGCGCGGGCGGTGCGGACGTAGTCGGCGGAGAGCGAGTCGAGCATCGCGGCCCGGGTCTGGCGCATCACCACGGCGGCGAGCCCGGAGCCGAGGACGATCGCGGGCAGCACCATGCGGCGCAGGTTGTCGACCGGGTCGGTGCCGAAGGGTACGTAGCCGGAGGCGGCGAACACCGGTACGGCGATGGCGAATCCGAGGACCAGCACGATGCCGAGCCAGAAGGTCGGGATGGACAGCCCGATCAGCGCGATGACGTTGGCGATCCACTCCTCGGGCCTGCCGCGCCGTACGGCGGCGACGACTCCGGCACCGATGCCGAGGACCACGGCGAGCAGCAGGGAGAGCGCGGCCAGTTCCAGTGTGACGGGCAGCGCCTGTCCGATGGCGTCCGCGACCGGGAGTCCGGTGCGCGAGGAGGTGCCGAGGTCGCCGGTGAGGGCGTGGCCGATGAACCGTCCGTACTGCACGACGATGTTGTCGTTCAGGCCGTACGCCTCACGGATCGCGGCGAGCGCCTCGGGGCTGCGTTCCTCGCCGGCCAGGGCGAGTGCCGGGTCGCCGGGCAGTGCCCGGATTCCGGCGAAGACCACGACGGAGACCAGGAAGAGCGTGATGAGGGACTGACGCAGCCGCGTCAGCAGGTACTTCGTCATCGGGTGTACCCCGCAGTCGTGACCCGGACCAGACCGTCGCCGTAGACGCGGATGCCCGCGACGGACTTGGTGGCGACGACGTAGTTCTTCTGCCGGTAGAGGTAGATCATGGTGTGGGCGTCCCGGACGCGCCGGGTGAGTTCGTCGTAGATCGCGGTGCGGCGGGCCGGGTCCGCGACGGTGCGGCCCTCGTCGATCAGCCGGTCGATCTCCGGGTCGCCGAGGCCGTAGGCGTTCATGGCGCCCGCAGTCCTCAGGAAGTTGGAGACGTTGCCGTCGGGGTCGAGCCGGCCGGACCAGCCGCTGGTGAAGACGTCGTAGTGGCCCGCGTCGGTCTCCGAGAGCATGGTGGCGTACTCGGTGGGCCGCAGCGCGAGATCGAAGCCCGCCTCCTTGACCATGGCCTGGAGGACCTGTCCGACGCGCCCCTGTTCGGGGGTGGTGGAGGTCTTGAGCTCGATCCTCACCGGAGTCTTCACCCCTGCCTCCTTCAGCAGCTTCTTCGCCTTCGCCACGTCGCGCTCCGGGCAGTCCTCGGGTGCTACGCCGGGGGCGATGGCGGACTGCGGGGAGATCGGGCCGCAGGCCGGTTCGTACATGCCCTGGAAGACGACCTTGTTGAGGGTGTCGCGGTCGATGGCCAGCTCGAAGGCCTCACGGACCCGGACGTCGCGGGCGAGCGGGGTGTCGAGCTTCCCCGGCTTCCGGCCGAGCCCGTTCACGTTGCCCACGTTGAGGCCGATGCCCTGGTAGCCGAGCGAGGGCGAGTTGAAGAGCTGGAGCCCCGGTTCGGTCAGTGCGCTCCGTACGTCGACGGGGCCCATCTGGTCACCGACCTGGAGGTCGCCGGAGCGCAGATTGGCGAGCCGGACGTTGCCGTCGGGGATGGGCTTGTAGACGACGCCGTCGAGGTGGACCTTGTCCGCGTCGTAGTAGTGGGGGTCCTTCTTCAGCACGATCCGGTCGCCGCCGACGCGTTCGACGAAGCGGAACGGTCCCACGCAGGAGGGGTGGTTGGTGAAGTCCTTCCCGTATTTCCTGAGCGCGGTCGGCGACATCACCATCCCGGCCCGGTCGGCGAGCACACCGGTGAGCGGTACGTAGGGCTGCTTGAGCCGCATCCGTACGGTGTCCGGGCCGGTGGCCTCGATGGTGGTGACGGGGGCGAGCTCGGTGGCGCGCGCGGAGCCCGGGAGGTCGCGGTGGCGCAGCAGCGAGGCGGCGACGGCACGGGCGTCGAGCGGGGTGCCGTCGCTGAACTTCGCGCCGTGGCGCACCCGCAGGGTGACGGTGCGGCCGTCGGCCGAGGTGGTGGGCAGCGCGGCGGCCAGTTGCGGCACGACGACGCCGTCCTCGTCGATGTCGTAGAGCTTCTCGCACATGCCCGCGAAGACCGTCCGGCCCACGAGGGTCTGGGCGAGCGTGGGGTCGAGCTTGTCCGGGTCGGAGTTGAGAGCGACGGTCAGTGTCCCGCCGTCGCGTACGGACCGTTCGTCGGTTTTCCGCACACCGCCGACCTCGGTCGCCGAGGACTGCAGCGACGCGCAGCCCGAGGTGAGGGACACCAATGCAACTGCCACCAGGGCAACCACTTTTCGGCGCACGAGGGCCTACCTCCCGCCAGGGGTGATCAAGGAATACCGCCGACCGTATTTCGCATACAGTCCGCAGGGCAAGAGGGGTTCCCACATCGCGGACGTTTTTTGCTGACGATCGGGTAACGGCGGACCCATGGGGCCCGGACCCGTCCCTCTCCCCCGAAGACGACGTCGGCCTTCCAGGACCACAACCGGGTCCTGGAAGGCCGACGCAGGGCGGGATCGGGCGAGGTCGGGCGGCGGGCCCTCAGAGCCAGTGGTCGTCCCTCGGCGGGTCGCAGAGTTCGAAGACCACTTCGCCCGCGTCCGGGCCGTCCGCGGTCACGGGACGCACCTGGGCGCCGACCGCCACGCGGTGCGGGGCCGCACCCACGACACGGCAGCGGAACACGAAGCCCTCGGGGAGACGGACGAGGGACTCGTTGCGCGCGGCGTCCGTGTAGCGGTGGATGACGCCGGACCGCACCACGACGCCCAGGCCGGCGCTGCGTTCGGGCTTCAGGTCGCCCGACGCGCACACCGGGCACAGCAGCCTGCGGAAGGAGGCCGTGCCGCACCAGCGGCAGCGGTGGTACTCCAGCCCGGTTTCCTCATGCACCGTCTGCACGGTGCCACTTGATGACTGGGACACGTTCGACCCCCTGCGCTCGGCTCGGATGCGCCGCACCTGCGCGTCGGCGCGTCCGCACCATAGGGCACTGAGTGCCGAGACGTAAAGACACTCAGTGCCAGATCGAGTCGGACCGCATGGTCAGCCCTGCCCGATGGCGGACTCGATCTGCTGCACCACGCGCCACATCGGAGCGCCCTTCGCGGCGACCATCACCACCACATCGCCGTCCGCCGGAGGCATGGACGCGCCTTCCTCCGCCTCGCTCCCCCACACCCGGCGCACCATCCCGAGCGCGTGGTCGACGGCGGCCTCCGCGTCCCCCTCGCCACCCGAACGCAGCCAGGTCCGCAGCCCGTTGTTGTGCGCCGCGACCACGGACGCGGCGATCACCTCGGCGCGCAACGCCCCGTCGCCCGACTCCCCGTACCTGCCCCGCAGATATCCGGCCATCGTCTGCTCGTACCGCCGCACCACGGACAGTTCATAGGTGCGCAGTCCGGGGACCTCCCGGGTGAGCCGGTAGCGCTGGACGGAGAACTCCGGATTTGCGGAGTACATGCGCAGCACCAGCCTGGCCGCGTCGCTCACCGCGTCCACCGGATCGGCGTCGCCGGCCCGGTCCAGGAACGCGGTCATGTCGGCGAGACACCGTTCATGGTCCGGGAAGACCGCGTCCTCCTTGGACGGGAAGTACCGGAAGAACGACCGGCGCCCGACCCCGGCCCGCGCCACGATGTCGTCCACCGTGGTCTGTTCGAAGCCCCGCTCCAGGAAGAGCTGGAAGGCCGCCTCGGCGAGCACCTCCCGCATCGGTGCCTTCTTCGCTGGTCTGCGCGCGTCAGTCATGCCGGGAACGTAGCACCGGAAGGCCGATTCCGACACCGGGTACCTTTACAGAGGGTACTGAGTGCCATACTGTCGACCTACGAACCACACCCAGGTAGGAGAGCCGGCGTGAGCTTGAGGATCGTTGTCTGTGTGAAGTACGTGCCCGACGCCACCGGTGACCGGCATTTCGCCGATGACCTGACGGTG
>NZ_JBIATE010000049.1:0-27696 GCF_042891445.1 Streptomyces sp. NPDC001890
CATCTCGAAGCGTGGAGAACGGCCGCCTCCGCTGTCCCGGAAAGAACCGCAGGTCAGCAGGTCGGGTGACCTGCGACGTTAAACGTCAAGCTCAGAAGATGTCGCGCTATCGATCACGGTGAGTACGGGTTCAAGTCCGGGGACTCGATTGGGCAATTCTCGGCCGTGTCAGGGCATGAAATCAGGGCCTGCGGAGTCTGCTTGGATGTCGGAGATGACGACGATTTTCCCGGTTTCCCATACAGACGACGCCGATTCCGACCGTCTGACCGCCCTGCTGGACCGTGCCTCCACCGGTCGGGACGATCGGGCCTGGAGCGATCTGTGGACAGAGCTCTACCACAACGGGTCCCTTGAGGTATCCCATCCGCTGGTACTGCCCGCGCTGATGGACATGGCCGAGGGTGACCATGCCGACACGGCGGCTGCGGCCCTCCACCTGTCCGGCGCCCTCCTTGTTCAGGCCGACCAGCGATACGAGACCCGGAAACTACGGAAACAGCACGCGCCCGAAGTCGGGCGCCTGCTGGCCGCTTCGAACCGGTGGCGGCAGGCCACCGCCGACCGGAACGACTATTGCCATCTGCTGGAGGCGGTCCTGAACCTGGAGGGCGACATCCACTGGGCAGAGGACCTGATCTGGGGCATCGTCAGCGAGGAGTACGAACTCGACTGCCCTGATCCAGACTGCTGCGCGGCAGTATGGGTGATCATTGGCGAGCAGGGCTTCTTCAGTGCGTCGGAGGACCACGCCCTCTCCGACGAGGCCGAAACCCTTCCTCTCCAACCGGCCACTCCCCGCGCCCTCGACGGCCTTGGCCGCCGCCTCTACGAATCGGCCCTGTCCGACGGCCACAATGATGTGGCGCACGCCCTGACCTATGCATTCGGTGAGGCAACCTGCCCCCAGTGCGAAAGGCGCTTCTCCATCGTCGGACAGCTCGTTGCTCGTGCGAGCTGACAAGCCGTTGCCCTTCCGGTCACGCAGTCGTTCTTGATCGGACTGGTTCCTGGACCGGGTGAGTCGGTAGCCGTGCGGGCATGAAGGAAAGACCTCTCGGTAACTCGCGGTTGCCACCCTTGCCGTGGTGCACGTTTTGGGCGAGTTCGTGGCGGGTCTCCTGGCCGGTGAGCCGGCGGGCCATCTGCCGACGGTAGGTGTCGTCGACCGGGTCGACCGCGTGCAGCAGGTGCTCGGGCTCGGCGATCCGCCCGCACTCGGCGAACGCCTGCGCCACGCCCCCGCTGGGTCCGGTGTTCGCCGGTCCGGTGTGCGCTGCGTACGGCCGGGTCGATCAGGCCATGCATCCGCTCGCCCTGGTCGACCCGATGGATGCCCTGGTCGTTCATCGACACTCGTTCGGGCTTGCGGCAGCGATTGCGGGTGCGGGCGGCGGGTGATTTAATAAATGAACAGTCATTTATTTATTTGGAGGCGTTAGTGGCAGGGCGTCCCCGAGGGGTCGAAGATTCGGTGATCTTGCGTGCGGCGGCCGATGTGATGGGCCGAGTAGGCCCCGCAGGTCTGACCCTGGCGGCTGTAGCCGGCGAGGTGGGGCTCGTGGCCGGCACGCTCGTGCAACGCTTCGGCTCAAAGCACGGCCTGCTGGTGGCATTGGCCGAGCAGTCCGTACGAGACGCAGACGCACGGTACGAGCGGGTGCGGACGGAGCAGGCTTCCGCCCTGGCGGCGTTGATGACGCTGGCTGCGGAGTCGACGGCTCCTATGACTACACCGAAGACGTTCGCCAACCACCTGGCTTTCCTGTGCATGGACCTGACCGATCCGCAGCTGCACGAGCACGCCCTGGCCGTCCACCAGGCCCAGGGAAGGGCGATCGAGGCACTGCTGACCGCTGCCGTGTCCTCGGGGGAACTCCGGGCCGGAACAGATACGGCAGCCCTGACCGGTTCCGTCCAGGCGATCATCGCCGGCGCGGGCCTGACCTGGGCGCTGGACCGTCAGGGCACGCTGCCGCAGCGACTCCGGCAAGAAATCAGCACCCTTGTGTCGGCTCATGTCCCGTCCAGTGACAACCCCGACTTGGAGGAATCATGAAAAGTTCCGAACAGCCGCTGGCCGGGAAGGTTGCCTTGGTCGCGGGAGGCACCCGGGGCGGAGGGCGCGGAATCGCCGTTGAACTCGGGGCGGCGGGCGCCATCGTGTACGTCACCGGCCGCAGCAGCAGGGCCGGACGCTCGGACCTTGAACGTCCGGAGACCATCGAGGAGACCGCCGAGCAGATCACGGCCGCCGGCGGCACCGGAATTGCCGTACGCACCGACCACAGTCGCCCAGAGGATGTCCGCGCCCTGGTCGACCGGATCGCGGCACAGCAGAACGGCCGACTCGACATCCTGGTGAACTCCGTGTGGGGCGGCGACCCGCTGACCGACTGGGAGCACCCCTTGTGGGAGCAGGACCTGGACACCGGGCTGCGTCTGCTCCGGCGGGCGGTGGAGACCCATGTGATCACCAGCCGGTTCGCGCTCCCGCTGATGGTGGCCCGTAGGAGCGGTCTGGTGGTGGAGGTCACCGATGGCAACACCGCGCGGTACCGGGGCTCGTTCTTCTACGATCTCGCGAAGTCTGCCGTGATCCGCCTCGCCGTGGCTCAGGCTGCGGAGCTGGAGCGGCATGGCGTCGCGGCGGTGGCCATCACTCCCGGCTTCCTGCGCTCGGAGGCCATGCTGGAGGGCTTCGGTGTCACCGAGGCCAACTGGCGTGACGGCGCGGCCAAGGACCCCGATTTCGCCCACTCCGAAACCCCCACCTACCTGGGACGGGCCGTCGCCGCCCTGGCCGCGGACCCGGGCATCATGGCCAAGACCGGGCAGGCCCTGGCCACCTGGAGCCTGTACAAGGAGTACGGGTTCACCGATGCGGACGGCAGCCAACCGGACTGGCCTGCTCATTGGGCCGACGCCCTGGAAGCGAAACTTGGGCCGCTCGGGGACCCGTTGTAATTCCCGCGGTGCTGGGGCAGGGGGCCGGAATTGCCCCCTTGTTCTATGGGATTTGAACTACTGCTCGCGCTAAGCTGCCGCGTCGTGCAGAAGACGCGCCTCGACACAGCTCGGATCCGGGCGGCTCGCCGGATGATTGACCCGGTTTTCCTCAACACTCCGCTGTACCGCTGCGAGGCGCTGGAGCCCGGCCTCGGGTGCGCGGTGAGTATCAAGCTCGAAACGGCGAACCCGGTCCGCAGCTTCAAGGCCCGCGGCACCGAGCTCGTCGCGAGCCAGCTGGCCGAAAACGGCTCGCGAGACGTGGTATGCGCCAGCGCGGGCAATCTCGGCCAGGCTCTCGCATGGTCCGGCCGCGGCCGAGGGCTTGCAGTAACTGTCGTGGCATCCCGTTTCGCGACTCGGGCCAAGCTAGACCGCATCCGCGCGTTGGGCGCCAGGCTGGAGCTGGTGGACGGCGACCACGAGATGGCGCGCGAGCGGGCGGCAGCCATCGCGCGCTGCGACGGCATCCGGCTGGTCGAAGACAGCCTGGACATCGAGACCTGCGAGGGCGCGGCGACCATCGGCCTGGAACTGGCGGACACCGGGCCGTCGTTCGACGCCGTCCTGATTGCTCTCGGCGGCGGTGCACTGGCCACCGGTGTGGGTCATGTGGTGAAGGCCATGGCGCCCGAGGTCGAGGTCATCTGCGTCCAGCCGCTGGGCGCACCGGCGATGACACACTCGTGGCGCGGACGGCGTGTCGTCACCACCGACTCGACCAACACGATCGCTGACGGCGTCGCCGGCCGACGCCCCATCCCCGCCGTCCTGGACGACCTCCTCCTGGTCGCTGACGATGCCCTCCTGGTCCAGGAGGCGTCGATCATCACCGGTATGCGGATGCTCCTCGACCACGCCGGCCTCGTCGTCGAACCGTCGGCCGCGCTCGGCATCGCAGCGATCCTCGAAAACCGCGACCGCTTCGCCGGCCGGCACCTGGTCACCATCGTGTGCGGCAGCAACGTCGACGTAGACGCCTATCACCGTTGGGTCGGTGCGGCTCCCATCCACAGGTCTTGACAATTACTCGCTGCTTACCAGCTCGCCCCCCGTTCTGTGAGTGGGCCAGTACCTGTGAAGAGGGGTTCGGATCCCACCCGGTCCAGGTCGTGCACGAGTGGGACACCGCCGTTGACGCCACCGGCCGGCTGGGGTCAGCCGGTGTCAGGAAGGCCCCAGCCTTCGGGAAGATTGAACAGACGTTGCGCCCGTCGTTCGTTCTCCTGCCGGAGCGCGGTGGTCCAAGGCCAGGAGTCTTCGGGCTGGAGACAGGGGCAGACCGCGCGGTGCGCGATTCTGCACCAGGTACCAGGGAGAGGTTCGGCATCCCACAAGTTCATGGCGGTTCCGCCGGGGGTGATGATCCAGCGCCGGCGCGGGGGAACCGTGTGGGCGGGGACGATGACGCGAGGTTCGAGGAGAACCCAGTGGCCGTCGTAGTGGGTGGGATAGCGCTCCTGCGGGAGGTCGCAGAACGGGCAGTCGGGTGGGGCGGGCGGTCGTGGAGCCGTAGCACCTTCCTGGAGGGCGTGGATCGCGTTGTCGGTACTGTCCGGACCTGATGTGCTTTCGGTATCCCCCATGGTTCTCAGGGTCCGGACGGGCCGTCAGTGGGGGTAGGGCGCGATCCAGCCAGTGCCCACTGGGCCATGTGGGTTGTGGCAGCAGGTCGTCGACTGTGCTGAGCCCGCCGGGTTCCAGTTGTTCGAAAGGTGGTTCAGGCGTTGGTACATTCCTGGGCGGCAGTCGACGTACCCGGGGCGGGCGGCGGTCCGCTGCAGGGATCGAGCCAGGTGTCGGTATCGGTCGCCTCGAAGGTCAAACGGGGATCGCTGCCGAGGTGCTCGGCAGCGATCGGCTGCTGGCCGCGTCCGTCTCGACGCGGGTCGGACGGGCCCGGGAACTCGTGTCGTGGAGCAGCCAGGCAGCCTCCGCACCGGCTCCGGTGCCGGTGCGGGGGCCGGTGCGGGGCCGGTGCGGTGCGGAGGCCGAGCTCGACCATCCGGCTGTGCAGTTTCGAGGCTGCGATGGTGGCGGGCTGGAAGAACTCCTCGGCGTCCAGGCCGGTCGGCTCCTGCGTCCAACCGTCGGCGAAGCACAGATCGACGCACCCGTACCGTTCGGCGTCCAGGACCAGCAGGAAGAGGTTCCCTCCCGCGTCGAAGCAGAAGGGCAGCACGTCGACGCACCCGTCATGGCGCAGGTCCATGTCGTCGATCAGTGTCTCCATGGGCAGCGTGCCGCGGGCGATCGCGTTGAAGCCGTGAACCCCCAGCGATTTCGGGGCCCCTGCGGGAAACCACCCGCCGTTGCTCACCCGGTAGTGCTGTCGGAACGATCGCGGAAGGGGCCGGCCCACGAACCGCTCGAAGGCGTCGAGTTCGTCATCCGTTACAGGGTGCTCCCCCTGTTCCAGTTGCATGACTCCGTTCTGCAACTGGCCCCGGATCCGGTCGCAGCGGCTCGTCCCCAAGGCGTGCGGGGTCTCCTTCATGGGCGGGATGACGGCCGCGCTCCTCACTGCCCACCGGCACGGCGGTTGCCCTCTGAGCCCTGGCGCGCCGCAAGTTCATCTGCCCTCGTACCGAAGGAAAGCACCGGACCGCCCGCCGCCGACAGACGTGACAACGCCCACCAGCTATCGACTCGGTACGCGATGGCCCGGGCCGTCAGAAGGATTTCGAGGGATGCCGACGATACTGCGAGACTACTGAAATGACTGGCATGATCGTGGTCGGCGACTATGACCCCCGATGGCCCGGGCGGTTTGAGGACCTGCGGCAGCGGCTCGCACCTCACGTCGCGGACCTGGCTGTATCCATCGAGCATGTCGGAAGCACAGCGGTGCCCGGATGTGCCGCCAAGCCGATCATCGACCTCGACATCGTGGTGGCCGAGGACGCCGTCGTGCCTGCGCTGATCTCCCGGCTCGCCGAGCGGGGCTACCGGCACGAAGGCGCTCTGGGGATTCCGGGGCGGGAGGCATTTCAAGCCCCTGCTGCGGCTCCCGAGCATCACCTGTACAGCGTGGTCGCAGGATCCAGACCCCACCTTGATCACGTCTTGCTCCGTGACTACCTACGTCAGCGGCCCGACGAAGTCCGGCGCTACAGCGCGTTGAAGGCGGCCCTCGCCCAGCGGTTCCGTGCCGACAGCCAGGGCAGACGCGACTACTCAAGGGCGAAGAGCGCTCTGGTGGAGGAACTGGTCGCGAAGTCCTACGCCGCTCGGGCAGCCCGGAGAGCCGTGACGTGACGGTGGCCGCCCGGGTTGGTGATGTCGCGACGCATTCCCGAGCCCGTGCGGCCTTGTCTCATCCGGCTTTCTGCGGCCTTGCGCGTGCCCATCTCAGCTTTTTGACCGAGGAATTGGCCGACCCCTGGCTGGGGCTGTGTGAGTCCGAGTTGCGTGAGCGTGCGCGTGGGCGTCGTGGCGGAGAGCGCAAGCGGGCCGCCGGAGCCGGGCCGGATCACAGGCTGGTCTTCACCGACAGGGTCCTGGTAACGGACGCACTGCTCGCGCCTGCGGCCCCCGTCCCGTACCGGGCGCCTCCCACCGCGGCGGCCCCCGCCTGCGCACCCTGTCCGATGCCTTCGCCCACGCCCACGCCGAGGCCGAGGCCGAGGGTGTCGAGCTGCGCATCCTTGCCGAGCAACGGTGTCTGCATCTGCAGGTCAAGGCGAAGCGAAACCCACGCCGTCATCGCCGGACCGCTCTCCGACCGCGCGGCCCGCAGGCCCATCCGGCGGCACACGAGCACCGAACTCGTGCTCATCCGGAAGGCCGACTGCTGATCACCCGCCAGCCGACCCGCCCGGTCAGCACGCCCTGACCTCAATCGCGTACCGGGTCGTAAGTCCTGCGGCTCGTAGCGGAGGCAAAGCCCAGCCAGGTGTGGCGGTTGTTCCACCAGCACCAGCCGACCTTCGGGGCATTGCGTCGCTCGCGGCCGTCTCGCCCTGTGCCGTTGCTGATCCAGATCGCCGGGGTGCGGGCGTCCAGGGTGCCGTTGGCCTTGCGCAGCCGAGAGCCGATGGTCATGAAGCAGCGGTTGCGCTCAAGGACCGCCGGCTGCTGGAGCACCCAATGGATGCCTTCGGTGAGCAGCAGCGGGGTGCGGTCCGCCTTGGTGAGAGCGGGCAGTGCCTCGTCGGGGCTCCAATCGGCCATGTGGTCGCCGCGGTCGAGACCGGCGATGAGGTAGAGAGGGGCGTCGGGCGGTTCGACGGTGCAGGGGGCGAACCGGTCGACGTCGAGCATGTCGGTGACGACGAAGCCGGGCTTGCTGTCACGGCGGAGCAGTGGTGCCAGAGCAGACGCGGGGGCGCGGTCCGGATGGACGGCGAGGAGGGCGTCGCCGTCTCCGCGGCCGGCGATCCGAGCGAAGGCGCGCAGGTCGTCGGCGGGCAGCTGCGCGAGCTCGTGCACCCCGAGCTCGATCAGGCGTTCCGCCTGGGTGGCAAGCGACGGGAGCGGGGATGCGGTGACGGTGGACGAGGTCTCGGGCAAGGTACTCCCTCAGTTCACGGTTCGGTGCAGTGGGCTTGAGGTCAGAACGAGGCGGCCCCCCGGAATGTTCCCCGCGTGGCGGTGCTGCGGCAGACGAAGCCACCATGACGCATTCCCCTGGCCATACCCCTTGACCTGACGTATCGTCAGCTCTCGTGCAAGCCCCCGATGAGCCCCGCCGGAGGCCCTCGTGCCCGAACGCCCCGTAGCCCTCGACGAATACCCCGTGCACCAAGTACCGCTCTCCATGCGGCACATCGCCACCAGCGACCGCAACGCCTACGACCGCTGCATCTTCCACGTCTTCGACCACGCCGGTCGCGCCCTGCTCGTCCTGGGCCTGGGCGTCTACCCCAACACCGGCGTGATCGACGCCTTCGCCACGCTTCGTCTGGGCGACGAGCTCCTCGCCGTCCGCGCCTCCGACGCCCTCACCGAGGACCGGATGCGGATGGAGGTCGGCCCGCTCCGCATCACCGTCGACGAGCCGCTGAAGCGCTTCACGCTGCACTGCGCCGCCGACCCGGCCGACCCCGAAGGCCTGTCGTACGATCTCAGCTGGCAGGGGGCCTTCGAGCCGCTGTGGGAGCCGCACCACACCATGCACCGCGGGAACCGCCTCACTCTGGAAGGCCGCCGCTTCGTCCAGGCCGGCACGGTGACCGGCGTGATCCGCGCGAAGGGCGAGGAGATCACCGTCACCGCCGACGAGTGGACCGGCACACGTGACCGCAGTTGGGGCGTGCGGCCCATCCCCGGCGAGGACGGCGGGCGCGCGGGGGAGGAGCACGTCCCGGAGGGCTTCCACTGGCTGTGGTGCCCCGTCCGGTTCGACGACCGGTTCCTGATGGTGATCGTCCAGGAGGAGCCCGACGGCTACCGCACGCTCAGCGACGCCGTCGAGATGCGTGACGGCCGCCCCGACGCCCAACTGGGCTGGCCTCAGCCGGACATCACGTACCGCTCCGGTACCCGCCACCCCGAGCGGGCGGTCATTCATCTCGCCGACCGCAATCGCAAGAACATCGAGCTCACCGCGGAGATCCTCATTTCCTCCCCGCTGGCGGTCGGCGCAGGCTACCCACCCGCTGACGACTGGAGCCACGGGACGTGGCACGGCCGCGACTGGGTCGACCGACGCAGCTACGACCTCACCAACCTGTCCGCGCACCCCTTGGCCGTATTCGGCGTGACTGAGCACGCCGCCCGCTTCTCCCTCGACGGCGCCACCGGCTACGGGATCTTCGAGCACGGCACGTTCGGCCGTCACGACCCGAGCGGCTTCACCGGCTACGACTCGGTGGCGCCCTGACGTACGGAGACCTCGTATGGCTGCAAACCCCGAAGCACCCCGGATCCGGCGTACCACTCGTGACCCGGAGGAACTCACCCGCCGGCTCGCAGCCTGGCTGGCCGCCGTCCATCCCGGAGCCCGCCCCACCGCCGTCACCGTGCCGGACTCCAACGGAATGTCGAGCGAGACCCTGCTCTTCGACATCGATCAGGACGAAGCCGCTGCGCCGCTCCCCGTCCGCCGCTGCGTCCTGCGCCTGGCCGCGGACCCGAACGCGTACACCGTCTTCCCCGCCTACGACATGCCCCGCCAGTACAAGGTGATGCGCCTCGTCGCCGCGCACACCGACCTGCCGGTACCCGCCGTGCACTGGCTGGAGACCGACCCCGCCCACCTCGGCGCGGAGTTCTTCGTGATGGAGCGCGTCGAGGGGCGTGTGCCGCCGGACGTCATGCCGTACACCTACGCGGGCAATTGGCTGCACGCCGCCACTGACGCCGAGCGCGAACGGCTCGAACACGCCAGTGTCTCCATCCTGGCGCGACTGCACGACCAGGTGCCGGTGTCGGAGGCGGGATTCCTCGCGGGGCCGGGAGGCGGCAGCCCGTTGCGGCGGCATGTCGAGGACCTGAGGACGTACTACAACTGGGTCGTCGACGGCCGTCCGCGCTCACCCGTCATCGAGGCCGCCTTCGCCCGCCTGGAGGAGCTGTGGCCGGCCGAGGAGGGCGAGACCGTGCTGAGCTGGGGCGACGCGCGGATCGGCAACATCATCTATGACGGCTTCGAGCCCGCCGCCGTCCTCGACTGGGAGATGGCTGCCCTCGGGCCACGGGAGCTGGACCTCGCGTGGGCGATCTACTTGCACCGCTTCTTCCATGACCTCACAGTCACACTGGGCCAGGAGGGACTGCCGGGGTTCTTCCAACGGGCGGCGGTGGAGGCACGGTACGCGAAGCTCACCGGGTACACACCGCGGGACATGGACTTCCACACGCTCTACGCCTGCCTTCGGCACGCGATAGTGATGCTGCAAGTCGGCTACCGGCAGATCCACTTCGGCGAGGTCGCGGCGCCGGCCACCGCCGATGACCTTGTCATGAACCGGGCGGCGCTGGAGGCCATGACGGAGGGCCGCTACTGGTAGCGGCATCAGGCAGTTCCCAGGCGCACTGGATACCCGCTCGGTCGGGGCCCTGGCGCCGGCTCCCGGTCGCCGGTCGCCGGTCGCCGGTCGCCGGTCGCTGCCACGATGGCGTACTACGCGACGGGCCTTCGTCCCTCCGCTCCCTTGTGCCCCTTCTCTCCTTCTCCCCTGCTCCCCTGCTCCCCTGCTCCCCTGCTCCCCTGCTCCCCTGCTCCAACAACTCTGTCGAACGGCACTGTCAGTGGCGCACGGTAGCTTCGGGACTGTTCGGGATCACGGAGCAAGAGGGGTGAATTCGTGGGTGTCAGGCATGCGTTGAGCGTCGTTCTGGTCGACGTCAACGACGAGGTGGTGAGGGCCTGGCGGTCCGCGTTCGCGGACACGCCGGAGGTCGAGATCAGGCGAGGTTCCCTCCTTGACGTGGACGCCGATGCCTGGGTCTCCCCCACCAACGAGCGTGGCCGGATGGACGGTGGGGTCGACGCCGTCGTCAAGCGGTACCTCGGTGCGGGCATCCAGGTCCGGGTGCAGCGGGCGATCCGCGACCGGTTCGGCGGACGGCTGCCGGTGGGCAGCGCGGTGTGCGTCCCGTCCGGGGCGGACATACCCCGGTACCTGATCTCGACGCCCACCATGCGCCAGTCGTCGCAGAACGTCAGTGACACGATGAACGTGGCCCTGGCCTGCGCGGCCGCCTTCCAAGCGGTGCATCTGCAGAACCGGGCGAAGCCGGGCAGCATCCGCTCGGTGGCGCTCGTCGGGATGGGCGCGCAGACCGGTCGGGTGCCCGCCAAGGTGTGCGCCAACCTGATGTGGACGGGCTACGCCCTCTTCCACGACCACGGTTTCGTGGACTACGACGAGTTGCGGGCCGCCGTGCTGGGGCAGCTCGACGACATCGAGGGAGCGGGGTCCGCACGGCGGGTCCGGATCAACGTGCCGCAGCGGCCTTCCTTTCGTCACTGATCCGAAGACCTCGCAGGCCGGTGCCGCCCAGGGCACGGACACCGGCGACGAATCTGCCGCATCTGTTCAGCACGCCGGGGCGCCCTCGGAGGCGCCCGGTTCGACTATCGGGAGTTGCACCCTCGTGAGTGATGCCGACGTGACGGCCGCGGGCGATGCCGGTTCTCCGGCCGGGGATCCGCTGGGACTGGCCGACCTGTTCACCGGTGGCGGCGAGCCGTGGCTGCCGCTGCTCGGACCGGTGATCGAGGCGCAGCCGGGAGCCGCCGACTTCATCGGCCCGAAGCGCAGCCCTGAGGTCGTTCCGGTGCGCGAGCTGACGTTCCAGGCGTTGAAGCCGCATCCGCCGGAGAAGTGGAAAGTGGTCGTCTTCGGACAGAACCCCTATCCGCGGGCGGAGAGCGCGACCGGCATCGCGATGTTCGACAACACCTTCAACGACTGGAAGGACAGTCAGTTCGGCCGGGTCGTCAGCATCCGCTGCCTCATCAAGGCGGCCGCGGTGTGGAAGTACGGCATCGTCAAGAAGACCCCGATCGCCGACGTCCGCGCCCTGCTGAAGAAGGAAGGCACGGTTCAGCCGCCCGAGTGGTTCCAGGCGATGCTCACCCAGGGTGTGCTGCTGCTGAACGCGTCCCTCACCGCGAGCGCGGACGGGGCGATGGCGACCGATCGGCACACGTCGTTCTGGCGCCCCGTGGCCGAGCAGATCATCGAGGAGATCCTCCGGGCGAAACAGGACGCGGTGGAGGAGGACGACCGGGGGGTGGTGTTCGCCTGGTGGGGTGCGCACGCCCGGAGTCTGAAGAGGGTCGTCCAGCGGCTGGAGAAGAAGTACCCGGGAGTGCAGGTCCGTCACCTGGACCACGCCAATCCGGCGGCGCAGGGGGATCTGTTCTGCGAGGGCGATCACTTCTCCCAGGTGAACGACGCCCTGGCGGCGGTGGGGGCCGAGCCGGTCGACTGGCTGCCGCAGAAGGGCTGGGACCAGGCGACGGGCGGGTCCGGCGGGCCGGAGGACGGTGGTGTCGCGCAGCGGATGGGGGCGTTCATCGCGTCCACGATGGAGTTGCACCAGCTGTATCTGGAGCGGCTCACCAGCGTCAAGGACGAGGGCCTCGTCCTGCCGCCCGTCACCGGGGTGTTCGACACACCGCTGATGGATTTCCGGAAGGCCGTCGAGCCGGTCTCACGGGTGCTCGCGCACCTGGATCGGCATATCGATCTGTCGAGCCGTTTCGGAGAGACGAAGGCTGTGGAGGCGGCGTCCGCAGGCACACTGTCCGGGGAGGCCGCGGGCGCCTTGTCGGCCGACGCGATCTCGGCCCTCTACCTGTACACGTGCGAGTCGGGCTTCTATCGCGAAATCAATGCCGTGCTGCGCTCGTCGGACCGCGAGCGCGTGGTGCCGTACCTGCCGTACCTGCGGTTGCTGTTCTCGGCGATAGAGGCGCTGCCGGCGCAGACGCGGCCGCTGTGGCGTGGTGTGGCACTGGATCTGCGGTCCCAGTACCCGCTGGGGCGGACGGTGACGTGGTGGGGCGTGTCGTCGTGCACGTCCGAGCTGGGTGTGGCCCGTGCGTTCCTCGGCGGACGTGGCCGGCGGACGCTTTTCGAGGTGACACCCGCCCGGGCGGTGGGGATCCGGAGGTTCTCCGCGTTCACGGGTGAGGAGGAGTACATCCTCGCGCCGGGGACGCAGCTGAAGGTGACGGAGGTGAAGGCCGAGCGTGGGGGTCTGTGCACCGTACGGCTGACCGAGCTGGAGGGGGCCGGCCTGGTGTCGTGACGTCCCCGGGCCGGGTGTGCTCATGGGCTGCCGACCTGGTTCGACACGGACATGAACCCGGCCGGCGCCGTCTTCCTCGATATCCGGGGGCATCGAGGAAGACGGCGTGCTGCTCAAACGACAGAGGGCTCGGCACACAGGCATGTGGCCCGTACGCGCCACAGGTCTGTGGTCCCGTACGCGGCGGCGTACGGGACCACAGACGGAGTACTGGCCTCCGGGTGTGGCCGCGAAGCCGTTCCCGATGGGCTGTGGGCGTTCCACATCCCTGGAAGGGGAACGCAGCGCCTGACAGCTTGTCAGCACATGTGCGTCATGGGTATCCACCCGCCGAACCCGTCCCTGCCCCGCACGAGTCACGATGCCGTGGCGGCCCGCCCAGTTCGGGGAGAATTGCCCCGGAAGGCAATCCTCAGGACCCGGCCGGGGGCCGTACTGCCGTGACCAGGCCGCTCTCGTACGCGACGATCACCAACTGCGCGCGGTCGCGGCAGTCGAGCTTGGTGAGCAGACGGCCGACGTGGGTCTTCACGGTGGCGATGCCGAGGTACAGCCGTTCGGCGATCTCGGTGTTCGACAGGCCCCGGGCGATGAGGGTGAGGACTTCGCGCTCGCGCCCGGTCACACCGTCCAGGGTGTGCGGCAGTGGTTGCGAGGGCTGGGGGCGACGGGCGAACTCCCCTATCAGACGCCGCGTCACGGCTGGCGCCAGCAGCGCATCGCCTCCGGCGACGACCCGTATCGCCGCGATCAGTTCACCGGGTGGTGTGTCCTTGAGCAGGAACCCGCTCGCGCCGGCCCGCAGCGCGGCATAGACGTACTCGTCCAGGTCGAACATCGTCAGCATCAGCACCTTGACGTTCGCGGTGCCGGGAGAACCGCAGATCTGCCGAGTCGCCTCGATGCCGTCCGTCCCGGGCATCCGTACGTCCATCAGGATCACGTCCGGCGGATCCTGCCGGGCACAGCGCACCGCCTCCGCCCCGTTCGCCGCCTCCGATGTGGCCACCAGGCCGGGTTCGGCATCGACGAGCACGCGGAGGCTGCCGCGCAGCAGGGCCTGGTCGTCGGCGATCAGGACCCGGACCGGATCGCCGGGCGGGACGGCGGGCGGGTGGGCGGGCCGGGTCATGTGCTCTCCTCGTACGGCAGGGACGCGCGCACCGCGAAGCCGCCCTCCGGACGAGGTCCGGTGGTGAGGGTTCCGCCGTACACAGCGACGCGTTCGCGCATGCCGACGATGCCATGGCCGTCGGTGGTCTTCGTCAGCGGCGCCCGGCCTCCGCCGTCGTCGGTGATGTCGATCCGGACGTCGCGGCCGTTCGCTGCGACGTCCACCCGGCAGCGGGAGTCCGGGGCGGCGTGCTTGGCGACGTTGGTGAGCGCCTCCTGGACTATTCGGTAGACAGCCAGAGCGACTCCGTCGGGCAGGTTCTCGACACCGCGCATCGTGAGCTGCGCACCGGCCTGCCCGACGAGTTCGGGCAGCGCGACAGCACCGGGGACCGGGCCGAGAGAGGCCGGCTGCCGCTCGCCCTCGGGGGTGCGCAGCACACCGAGCATCCGGCGCATGTCGTTCAGTGCGGTGCGGCTCGTGCGTTCGATGACCTGCAACGCGTCGTGCGCCTCCTGCGGTCTGACGTGCAGGACATGGTTGGCGACACCGGCCTTGACTGCGATCAGGCCCATGCTGTGGGTGACCACGTCGTGCAGTTCGCGGGCGACCCGCAGACGTTCCTCCGTGACGGCTCGCTGCGCGAGCTGCTCCACCGCCCGGATGGCGGACGCGCGTCTCTGCCGCGCGGCCCGTCCCAACTGCCAGGCGCCGAGCAGCGCGATGGAACCGAGCAGTAGCAGCCCCGGCCCACCGCGCCACCAGTACGCGTCGCCCGCGTGCGTCGCTCCGGCGGCACCGGCCAGGGACAGGGCCGCCAGCACCAGTCCGGGCAGCCACCGCTGCCACCAACGGTGTGACGGCAGCGTGAGGGCGACGGTGTACGTGGCGAACGCCGCCGCGAGGAACGGGTCCCACGTGGCGTCCCGTACTACGGCGACGACGGTCACCGCCAGCACGAAGACGAACACGGGCAACGGCCGGATCCGCCGTACGGCGACGGGCGCGGTGGCCGCCGCGATGAGTACGAGCCGCTCCCACGGCACCACGGCCGGGGAGGGCGCCACGGACGGTGACGCGTCGGCCGTCGGGCCGGTCAGCAGCAGCGCGGCCGCGTAGACGAACACGAACACGCAGTCCAGAGCGATGTGTTGGCGTCGGCTCAGCCGCCGCGCCAGGATCGGATGGTCGTCCGGGTCCACCTCAGCAGTACTTGCTCGCACCTCTCGACCCTATCCAGGCGCAGGGCCCGTGACCTCCGTCCAGCAGTTGAACCTGGCGCTCCTCCCAGGGGTGGAGGCACGCGCTCCCGTGCCGGCCTCCTCCACCCGTGGGTGGAGGACAGGCGGTAGGCCCCGGGCCGGATGTGGCAGGGGCCCCTCGTCCCGGAACATCGCCGGCATGATCGAAGTGACCGACCTGACCAAGCGATACGGGAACACCACGGCGGTGGAAGGGCTCAGCTTCCGGGTACGGCCCGGCCTGGTGACCGGCTTCCTGGGCCCCAACGGCGCCGGAAAGTCCACCACGATGCGCATGATGCTGGGCCTGGACCGGCCGACCGCAGGCGAGGTGCGGATCGACGGCGCACCGTACCGACGACTGCGTGAGCCGCTGCGTACGGTGGGCGCTCTGCTCGACACCGGGGCCGTGCACCCCGGCCGGACCGCACTGAACCATCTGCGGTGCCTGGCCCGGAGCAACCGGATCCCGGCACACCGCGTGCATGAGGTGATCGAGCTGGCCGGGCTGGTGGACGCCGCGCGCCGGCGGATGGGGACGTTCTCGCTGGGTATGGCCCAACGGCTGGGAATCGCCGGGGCATTGCTCGGCGATCCGGGCGTCGTGGTGCTCGACGAGCCGGTCAATGGGCTCGACCCGGAGGGCGTCCTGTGGATCCGGCGCCTCCTGCGGGACCTGGCGGCCGAGGGGCGCACCGTCCTGATCTCCAGTCATCTGATGAGCGAGGCGGCACTCACCGTCGATCACCTGGTCGTGATCGGCCGTGGCCGGCTCCTCGCGGACACCGGCATGACCGAGTTCATCGACAGGCACACGGAAACAGGGGTGCGGGTGCGTACACCGGAACCGCTGCGGCTTCGCGACGTGCTGGCCGGCGCGGGGATCGAGGTCACCGACTGCGCGGACGGGAGCCTGAGTGCGGCCGCGGGGCCGGAGCGGATCGGTGAACTGGTCGCGGCCCACGCGGTGCCGGTGCACGAGGTGACACGGAGTCACGCTTCGCTGGAGGAGGCGTTCATGCGGCTGACCGCCGACGCGGTCGAGTACCGGGCGGGGCAGCCGGGAGGAGCACAGCGATGACCAGCAACTCGCCCCGGGCGGTTCTCGCCGCCGAATGGATCAAGGTGTGGACCGTGCGCTCGACCGGTTTCGCCTTGCTGCTGGCTTTCGTGCTCAGCACCGGCATCGGCACGCTCGTCGCGTCCAGCTGGCGCAACGACATCAAGAGCGTCGTCAACTTCGATCCGCTGGTCGCCGCCCTGTACAGCATGACCCTCGGGCAGCTCGCCCTCGTCGTGTTCGGTGTCCTGCTCGTCGGTGCCGAGTACTCGTCGGGATCGATCCGGACTTCGCTGACCGCGGTGCCGGGACGTGGTCTCTTCTACGGCGGCAAGGTTCTGGCCGGTACTCTGACGGCCCTCACCGCCTCTGCGGCGATCGTCCTCGCCACGTTCGTCGCGACTCAGGCGGCGCTCGGCCCGTACGGAACCGGCCTCACCGCGGACGGAGTGCCGGCCGCGCTCGCCGGGGCCGTCGGCTACCTGACCCTGATCTGCGCCTTCTCCATGGGGATCACGGCCGTCGTGCGCAGTTCGGCGATCTCGATGGGCATCCTGCTCCCGCTGCTGTTCCTCGGCTCCCAGGGGCTCGGCAACATCCCCGCCCTGAAGCCCGTCCTGCGGTACCTGCCCGACCAGGCCGGCCTGGAACTGATGCACATCGCCGGGCCGTCCGGCGACGGACGCTACGGACCCGGTTACGGATCGGGGGCGGCTCTCGCCGTCCTGCTGGCCTGGACGGCCGCCGCCCTGATCGGCGGCTACCTGGTACTGCGCAGACAGGACGCCTGACGGGACACACAGCGGGTCTACGTCTGCTCGGTGGGCTGTCGGGTGGCCTCGCGGGCGCCGACGCTGACCAGTCCTGTCTCGTAGGCGACGATGACTGCCTGGACACGGTCGCGGAGTCCGAGCTTGGCGAGGATACGGGCGACGTGCGTCTTGACGGTCGCCTCGGCGAGGTGGAGACGAGTGGCGAGTTCGGCATTGCTCAGTCCTCGGGCCAGCAGGCCGAAGACCTCCAGTTCGCGCGGGGTGAGTGCGGCAAGGTCGCGGTGGAGGGCGGCGGTTTCACTGCCGCCCTGGGTGAAGCGTTGCACGAGGCGACGGGTGATGGCGGGCGCGAGGAGGGCGTCGCCGGTGCGGACCGTGCGAACAGCCGCGGTCAGTTGCTCGGGGGTGACGTCCTTCAGGAGGAAGCCGCTGGCCCCTGCGGACAACGCCGCGTAAACGTACCGGTCGAGGTCGAAGGTGGTCAGGATGATCACGCGGGGTTCGTCGGGGGCGTCGGTGAGGATGCGGCGGGTGGCTTCCAGGCCGTCCATCTCGGGCATCCGGATGTCCATCAGGACCACGTCGGGACGTGTGCGGCGGACCGCTTCGACCGCTTCGGTTCCGTTGGTCGCCTCTGCGACGACGTCGAAGCCGGCGGCGCCGAGGATCATCCGGAATCCCGTGCGGACCAGGGTCTGGTCGTCAGCGAGAAGCACACGCAGCGGATCGGTCACGGTGTCTCCAAGGGGATCAGGGCCTCCACACGGTAGCCGCCGGTCAGGCGCCGACCGGTGTTCAGGGTTCCGTCGTAGACGGCGAGACGCTCGCGGAGGCCGATCAGGCCCCGGCCGCTGCCGGCGTTCGCACCCTCGCCGGGGTGTCCTCCGGCGTCGGTGACTTCCACCCGGAGCTGTTGCAGGCCGTATTCGACGGTGACGGCGGCGGTGGCGCCGGACGCGTGCTTCACGGTGTTGGTCAGGGCTTCCTGGACCACGCGGTAGGCGGCGAGTTCGAGGCCGGGCGGGAGGGGACGGGGCGAACCGGTCACGGTCAGGTCGACGGCCAGGCCGGTGTCCCGGACCCGTCCGACCAGCCTCTCCAGCTGATCCAGGCCTGGCTGCGGGGTCAGCTCCGCCGCCGTGCCCGCCAGGTCCGCACCTGCGTCCGGCTCCTCGTCCCCGTCCTCGTCGGCCATGGTGAGCAGTCCCATGACGTGACGCAGCTCCGTCATGGCCGCCCGACCACCCGCTTCGACGGCGAGCAGCGCCTCGGCTGCCTGCCCGGGTGAGGTCTTCATGACCGTTCGGGCGGCGCCCGCCTGGATGACCATCACGCTGACGTTGTGCGTGACGACGTCGTGCAGTTCGCGGGCGATCCTGGCCCGCTCGTGCTCGACGGCCCGGCGCAACGCCTCGGCCTGTTCGCGTTCCAGGGCGGAGAGCCGGCTGCGGCCCTCGTCGGTTCGGAGTTTCCAGGTACGCAGGCCGACGGCGGCGACGGCCATCGGGGCCAGGATCAGCAGGGCGATGTACTCGTTGGGGATGACCGGTGTCACCGAGTCCCCCGCGGTGCCGACCAGGACGACCGACACCGGCAGCGCCCCCAGGGTCGCCACCCGGTACGGGCTGTACACGGCGGCGCTGTAGACGGCGATGACGAACGCGTAGAAGGTCAGCCGCAGGACGCTTTGCGGTGTCGCCAGTGTCGCGGCGGTCACGATGCACAACACGGCGAGCGGGTAGCGGCGGCGCAGTGCCACGGCGCCCGAGGCGATACTCGCGAGGGTCACCATGAAGACCATGCCGCCGGGGCCGGACGGACGTGGCACTACGTGCTCCACGCCGGGCGCGACCTCGCGCACCACGATGTTGCCGACGTTGTCGATGCCGTAGTAGACGGTGGCGATTCCGAGTGCCAGTGCCACCAGCACGTCGAACTGCCAGGCGCGCCGGGTGGGGTGCAGCGGTGGACCGCTCGGAAGCCTGGCGTCGCGGAGCGTGCGGCGGGCGAGATCCCGCAACTGCTCCACCCCGGTGCGTACGTTCATCACCGGTTCATTGTCGCCGCGGCGCGGACCTGCGGGGTCCGTCTTGGTGGTCATTGCCACCGCTCCGGATACATCACCTGCCTACATCGCAGGGATGACGTCTCTGCGGGCTCATCCCGACGTGGTACCGCAATGGGTTCGGGCGGGCGACGCGTGCGGGCCCGGCTCGCTCCTAGCGTTCACGCAGCCAACTGCCCGTACCGAAGGAGCCTTCCATGACCATGCCGCTGATCGAACTGCGCGAGGTGAACCGCCGCTACGACGACGGCCCGCCTGCTCTGCACGGGGTGTCGCTGACTGTGCAGCCCGGCGAGGCCGTCGCGATCCTGGGCCCGTCCGGCAGCGGCAAGTCCACACTGCTCAATCTGATCGCGGGCCTGGACCGGCCCGATACGGGGACCGTCACTGTGGATGGCGTGCGGGTGGACCGGTTGAGCGAGGCCGGATCGGCGCTCTACCGGCGGTCCAGGATCGGGATGGTCTTCCAGTTCTTCAATCTGCTCGACGATCTGACCGTCACCGACAACGTCGTCCTGCCCGCGCGCCTGGCGGGTATGGCGCGGGGCAAGGCGGACGGCCGGGCGGCGGAACTCCTTCAGCTGCTGGGCATCGACCTGCACGCCCGCGCCTACCCGGGGCGGCTGTCGGGCGGCGAGCGGCAGCGCGTCGCAGTGGCCCGCGCGCTGATGAACCGGCCGGCGCTGCTCCTGGCCGACGAGCCGACCGGGGCCCTGGACACAGCCGCCGGAGAGGACGTCAGCAGGCTGCTCACCGACCTCAACTCCGAGGGCCAGACCGTCGTCGTGGTCACCCACGACCTGTCTCTGGCCCGGTCCTGCACGAACCGTACGGTCCGGATCGCCGACGGCCGGATCACCGAGGACATCCGGTTCCGGGCCGCCGCCACAGAAGCCACCACTGCGGAAGCCGCCACCGCGGAAGCCACCTCCTCGGAGGCCGTCCGATGAGCGTGCTCGGCAAGGTGGTGCGCTCGGGGGTGGGGCGACGCCGGGTGCAGACGCTGGCGATCGGGCTCGCCACGATGATGGCGGTGGCCGCCTCCGTCCTCGGCGGCTCGCTGCTCGTGGTTTCCGGCGCGCCGTTCGACAACGCCTTCACCGAGCGGCACGGGGCGCATCTGTCCGTGCAGTTCGACGCGGGCAAGGTGGGTGCCGGGCAGCTGTCGGAGTCCGGGCATGCCGAAGAGGTGAGCAGTGCGGCCGGGCCGTTCCGCACGGCGACGGTCACCCCGCGGTCGGACGAGGCGAGCCCGGGGTGGCCGATGACCGTGGTCGGGCGGGGCGACCCCGGCCGGGACGTGGACGAGGTGGTGCTGCTCGAAGGGCGGTGGCCCACGCGCTCCGGCGAGATCGCGCTGTCCGCCGACTCCTCGCTCATCCCGACGATGGGCAGGAGGTTCGCTTTCTCCCAGCCGTCCGGCGGTCCGACGCTGACGGTGGTCGGTGTGGCCCGCTCGGTCACACGAACCGCTGACGCCTGGGTGGTTCCGGCCCAGATGCCGGCGCTCACCGCGCCCGGCAGCGGCGGCTATCAGATGCTCTACCGCTTCACCGACGCGGACACCGCCGCGCAGATCACCGCGGGCGGAACGGCCGTGACGCGATCCCTGCCGCATCGAGCGGTCATCGGCGAACAGTCCTGGCTCACGGTCCAGAAGAGTGCCGCGCGCGACACCGCCCTCTACGTCCCGTTCCTCATCGCGTTCGGTGTCCTGGGTCTGGTCATGTCGGTGCTCATCGTCGGCAACGTCGTCGCGGCGGCCGTGGGCACGGGAACGCGCCGCATCGGCGTCCTCAAGGCCGTCGGCTTCACGCCTGCCCAGGTCGTGCGGGCCTACGTGGGCCAGGCGTTGATCCCGGCGGCTGTCGGCACGGCCCTCGGTGTCCTCGCCGGCCACCTGCTCGCCGTGCCCGTACTGGCCGAGACCGAGGAGGCCTACGGCACGTCGTCCCTGACCGTCGCCCCCTGGGTCGACCTGGTGGTGATCGCCGGGGCGCTCGGCCTGGTGTCGACGACGGCGTGGGCGAGTGCCCGGCGGGCCGGCCGGCTGCGTACGGTCGATGCGCTCGCTGTCGGGCGCACCGCTTCGGCGGGGCGCGGCCGGTGGGCGGCCCGCCTGGCCGGACGGCTGCTGTTGCCGCAGCCGGTCGCCCTGGGCCTGGCCCGGCCCTTCGCGCGGCCCGCCCGTGCGCTGGCCATGGGCACGGCGATCCTGTTCGGCGCCATCGCCGTCACGTTCACCGTGGGGATGGGTGCCTCGCTCGGCCAGGTGATGAAGGCCAAGGCCCACGACGCCGCCGATGTCGTCGTGCCCGCGCCGCTGCCGGACTTCGGCCCCCAAGGCCCTGATGCCGGGAAGCGGCCCAAGGCCGATCCCGCTGCAGTCGCCGCGGCCATCCGGGCCGCGGCCGGAACCGGGAAGTACTACAGCGCCGCGACGGTGCGGGCGACCGTGTCCGGCCTGACCGGCACCGTCGACGTGATCGCCTTGACCGGCGACGCTTCCTGGGGCGGCTACACGATGGTCTCGGGCCGCTGGCTCGACAGGCCCGGCGAGGCCGTGGTCCCGACCCCATTTCTGGCCGCCACCGGCACCCGAATCGGCGATTCCGTCACGCTGAGCGGCCTGGCCGAGCCGGTCACGGTCCGGATCGTCGGTGAGGTCCTCGACCCCCGTAACGACGGCATGCAGGTCTTCACCGACGCCTCGAACCTCGCGGCCGCGCATCCCGATCTGACGGAGACGAGCCATCACATCGCGGTCACGTCAGGCACCGACGTGACCGGCTACGTCGACGCGCTGAACAGGGACCTGGAACCGCTGGGAGCCACCGCCAGAACCGGCGGGCTCCGCGCCGGCGGCGACATGGTCGTCACGCTCAACACGCTGTCCGCGATCCTCACGCTCATGCTCGTCGCCATCGCCGCGCTCGGCGTCCTGAACGGCGTGCTGCTCGATACCCGCGAGCGCGTCCGGGAGATCGGTGTCCACAAGGCGCTCGGCATGACCCCCTGGCAGACCATCGCCATGGTCATCACCTCGGTCGTCGTGACCGGACTGGTCGCGGGCGCTCTGGGCGTGCCGCTCGGCGTGGTCCTGCACGGCTGGGTCATCCCCGCGATGGGCGACAGCGCGGGACTCCGCTTCCCCGCGTCCGTCATCGCCGTCTACCACGCGGCCGAACTGCTCCCGCTCGCACTCGGCGGCCTGCTCATCGCCGCCCTGGGTGCGCTCCTGCCCGCCGGCTGGGCCGCCAGGGCCCGAACCGCCACGGCCCTGCGCACCGAGTAGGAGGGCGGGTCCGGAACTCGTACCGGCCGATCTGCACCGCACGGAGCGGCGCAGATCGGCCGGCTGCCGGGTGTGGCCGGGCGTACGGCCCGAACAAGCGGCGCTGCTGGTCATCGACATGCGGGACGACTTCGTGCGGCCCCCGCCGAGGTACGGCCCCCTGGGTCATCCTCCCCGCCCGGCATCGCCCCGCACACCCCGTGCTGGCGCGGCCGTCGGCCTCCCCCTGGCCGGAACCCCAAGCCCGGACTTGCCGGACCGGCCGTTCAGACCGAGCCGTACTCGGCTGTCGATGGGAGCCGCCCTGATCGTGGCCGCGCCGCGGTCCGCGGCGTCGTCCAGGACCACGCCGTCGTCGGGACGGTCCGCAGCACCGCCGCCGCACCCGCCACAAGCCCCTCGGCGCGACCCGGCCCGGCGCGACCCGGCCCTGCTGGAGCCCCCGTGCCCGGCAGCCGCTGTCTGTCAGAGCCCGTGCTTAGGCTGTCCGCAGGGAATCGATCAGGGAGCAGGACAGTGCGGATAGAGCGTCACCAGGTAAGCAGGGCCGCTGTTTCGGCAGCGCGCGAGGACTTCACCAACCGGATCGGGGGTCAAGTGCGGTCAATGTCGCGGGCCGGCCGGATGGCCACCTACGAATGGCAGTCAATCGCCGACGAGTTCCTCGACTACCTGGGTGCCCTCTCCGTGGAGATACCCGACCTCGACACTCCGGAAGCCAAGGCTGCCCTCAAGGACGCCTCCGAAGCCGCTGCCGGCGCCGTCGCCTACGCCGCATACCACCCGCACTGCAGCTTCCAGGTGTTCCTGGATTACGTGAACTTCGGCATGAGCTACGAGCCGGGCGAGGACGCCCCTGAGGAGAACGTGACGCCCGGGGAGTGGATCGACGCGTTGTGCCTGTCGGTCCTCAGGGACAAAGCACAGTGGCACGGCGAGGCCTTCCACTTCGCCCGGCAGAAGTTCGCCGGGCAGGCACAGGGAACGCCCGTCGGCGAGCTGGCCACCGGATTGACGGCCGTGGTTCTGGACGACACCGGCGACGACGAGGAGTACCCGCCGAGCGCACAGGCCAAGATCGCCGCCATCGACGCGGCCCTGGACCGCATCCGTACCCGCGCCGGGCAGACCGGTGAACCCCTCCTGGACCGGCCGGACAGCGTGGCGCTGCGCTCGCTGCGCGCCCTGGCCGCAGAGGACCGGGAGGCCTTCGATGCCGCGCTGGCCGACCTCCTGGCCGGGCACGCCACCCTGCACGGCCCCTCGGCCTCCCCGAGTTCCCTCCTCCCGCTTGTCCCCATCGCCCTCGCCGCGCTCGCCTACCGGACACTGGGCTGGGTTCCCGCTGCCCGCACCGATTACCTCCCGCACGCTCTGATCACCGGCTTCGAGGCCCGAGGCCCGCGGGTCGCGGGGTTCGGCCGGAACCGGCGCCCGGACGCGGTCGCCGCGCTCACCGCGGGCCCGTTGGTGGTGGAGCGGCCGGTCTGTGAGCGGACGATGACCCAGCAGGTGGAGGTCCTGTACGAGAAGCACGTCCAGGAGGCGTTCGCCCCCGGCGACGGAGAACCCCTCGCGGTCTGGCGGCTCAGCAGCGTCATGCGCGACCAGGACCGACTCTTCAAGTGGCGCGCGGCGGGCTCCGGCCAGGTGACGGACGCCCAGCTCGCGAACCTCAAGCTGGCCTCCCGGGCGGGAGCGGCCCTGTTCCGCCTCGCCCTCGCGGAGCCGGGCACCGAGGCCGAGGTGACCGTCGACGGCCGCGCCCTGCGCTACCGGGCCGAGCGCGGCGAGAAGGCCGGCGGCGGCAACTGGCAGTTGGCCACTGCTTTCGCCCTCATCACGGGTGAACGCGAGGACCTCGCCCCGCTGGTCCTGACCGGTCCTGCCTTCGCGCAACCGGACGGCTCCGCCTTCTCCGCGTACCGGGAGGCCCTCCACGCCTACCTGAAGGGTGCCGATCCCGAACCGGCCGCGCAGCAGGCGTTGCAGCAGGCCGAGAAGGCCAAGGACTGGGGCTTCGCCATGCCACCGGCCGTGTTGTTGTCGCAGCTCGTGGAGGGCGACGAGGAGAGCTTCAACCTGGCTCTGGCCGACGCGCTCGAAGCCCACCGGGACTACTACCAGGTCGCCGACCGCGCCGACGATCCGGACGCCTACGTCAACCTCGATATCCTCGCCCTGGCCTGCCACGCTCGCCGTCGCGGCTGGGACATCCGCGTCGAATCCCCCTATCTTCCGCAGAACCTCCTCCGGGCCGCGGAACCCTTCTAGGGTCACGTCCGCAGGTCTGCGGCAGAGGAGGTCGTGTGCTGAGCCCCGGCCGGCACCGGGCCCGGCTCCGTTCGCCTGGCTGCGCGCACGCCATGTTTCGCCCCGATTCCAGGCAGCCCGCAGCCCTCGTGATGGATGCTCAGGGAGCCGGTCGGCCGCAGGCCCGGGGCTGTCCCGTGAACGGCCATGGTCCGGGTGCCGGTTCCGGGGCCGGTTCCAGGGAAGCCGAGCATGACCGGGGCGTCGGGGTGCGTTCGGAAGCTCCGCCCGACCGCCTTGGCGAGATCGTCGACCGCCATGCAGACGGTACTCAGCTGGACCAGCAGGGCCTTGCCCTGGACGCCCATGGCCTCCTCCACCGCGGGAAGCCGACGGGCGGCCACGGAACGCGCACTTCTCGGCCTCCGCGATGGGTAGGATCACGCCGCACGCTGGGCGGGCGGTTCGAGCCGCGCCGCGCACTGCGCAGACCGAACATCGGGGGTACGCGGCATGAGTACGAACAGCAGTGGTCACTGGGGTCCGGCGGGCGGCCCCGGCCCCGGCCCCGGCCCCGGTGGACAGCCAGGCCCAGGTCCCGGCCATCATCCCTACCCCGGGGCCGGACACCCCCCGTACCCCGGCGGTCCCGGCGTGGGGCCCTACCCGCCGCAGCCGACGCCCGTACCCCCGCAGGGGTACCCGGGGTACCCGGGGCATCCGCAGAACTGGGGCCCGTACCCGCCGCAGCCGCACGGCGGTGGCCCGCAGCCGCCGTTCCCGCGCCCTCCCCGGCCGCCGCTGACGCGCAGACAGCGGATCCTCAAGTGCTTCTACAACCCGTTCTACGCCGCCCAGCGGGCCTTCCGCCCCTCGCGCCCGGATGCCGTCGAGGACCTGACGGTGCGCAAGATCCAGATGTGGCGGACGGGGCTCGGCATCGCCGCCTGGTTCGTGCTGGTCATGTCGTACAAGCCGGTCGACACCGCAAAGGGCGTCGAGACCGTCGCGAGCGACAAGTTCAGCCAGAGCTGGACCAGCACACTCGTCCTCGTGTGCGCCTTCCCCTTCGTGATCGCCCTGTTCACGTTCGCCGCGCAGGGTGCGCTGCGCGGGCTCTACCTGCGTCGGTCCCTGAGGTCCTTCGGGACGGTGGCGGCGCTGATGGGGTCCATGGCAACGTTCCCCCTCGCCGTCGCGCCCGACCCGGAGACCACCGGCTTCCGTGACGCCATCGGAACCCCCGGCATGGTCGTCCTCATCACCCTCTGCGCGTGGTCGCTGGGCTTCGCCCTGTACGGAATCGTGCTCTGCCTCATGCACGTGTTCCGCACCGCCGACATCCACGAGGTCCTGCCGCCGATCCTCGCCACCTTGCTGGTGTGGGTGATGGCCGCCCTCGATGTGATCAACAACGAGAACGCCGAGGTTCCCGTCCTTGCCCGGATCGTGTTCCTGCTCGGCGCCCCGGTGTCGGTGACGGTGTTGTCGTCCTGGGAGCTGCACCGGCTACGGAAGTACTACAACCTGACCGTGCGGCAGGCCCTCGGTCGCTAAGGCGGTCGACCGCACGCGCATCGTCTTCCGTCGAGGCGGCATGGATCTCGTCGGCGGCCCGGTCGGGTTCGGCGTCGTCGCCGGGGACACCCCTGACACGGGGCGGGACGAGGCTCAGCCGGGCAGTGAGCTTCGCCAGTGCGGGTACCGACGTCAGAACACCGGTCGAGCACTGAACCAGCAGGGTCATCCGACCGACAGGTGCAACGCCAATCTCTCGCCCACACCCGCGCAGCCGAACAGCGCGGCGACATGACACTTCACCCACCGCCCCGTCAGGTCGTCGGCTTGATCATGCGATCATACGGGCGGCTTGCGACAGGCCGGTACGCAGTCAACTCATCGGACGGCCAAGCCATCGAGCCGTTGAGCAGTTGAGCAGTTGAGCGAGAATTGGGAGTGCGGTGTGAGCGGGTCTGGGGGGCAGGACGGGTCGTCCGTGTCCGACGAGGAGTGGGAACGGTTCCTCCATGAATCGGTGACGGGTGCGGCCGGGGCACCTGTGGAGCCGTCGGCGCGCGCCCGTGAGGTGGAGCGGCGGCTGCCGGAGCGCTCCGGGCAGCCGGAAGGCTGGCGTACGTACTCGCCCGCCCGGCCCCGGCGCAGGACAGGCTGGTACGTGACCGGGCTGGTCACGGTCCTGGCCCTCCTTGTCGTGGCGCTCTTCCCGCAGCAGGTGGTCGGCTGGTTCGGTGGCGACGACGGCGGGCAGGACGGGGCGCCGATGGCCGCCGAGTCGGAACGCCCGCGGGAGGCTCCCGATGCCGAGCGGGAGTTGCGCCCCACCCTCGCCGAACCCTTCCGGGGTTCCCCTGCTGCCCGCTGGGCCGACGGAGCGGCGGGGATCACGGTGCCACCGGCCAGGGCGACCGGTTGGATGGACGCCGCTCAGGTGGAGCGGGCACTGTGGCAGAGCAGGGACTTCCTGGCCGCCGCGGGGCTCAACTCCCGTGTACTGCGCGGCAAGCGGCCCACGAAGGCGATCGCGCTGCTGAACCCGCACCAGAAGGACGTCCAGGAGTATCTCCGTACCGCCCTGTCGTCGACGGCCCCCACTGGCGGAACCGACCCGCTGCTGTTGTTCAGCCGGTTCCGGCCCGAACAGACCCGGCTGGTCGGTGACGTGGTCAAGACACGCGGCCGTCTCACGTACCGGGAGGGGAAACAGGGGGCGGTCGAGGTGACGGCGGACGTCACCTTCGTGTACCCGGTCACCCCGGCGGGCGACAACGGGCGGGACGCCGAGATCGTCCGTACGATCGTGCGGCGCCAGGTGGTGATGAACTGGGACGACCCGGCCAAGGTCATCACCGAACCGGGCACGATGTCCCTCGTCTCGTACGCGCTCGACATGACCAACGGCGGCTGCTCCGCCCCGACCGGCTACTTCGTGCCGCCCTTCGGTACGGCCGACGAGCAGTCCGCCGACGGGGCCCGCCGGGTCGATCCGTACGACCGCAGCAAGCCCATCGACACGAGCAACGGCACGACGGCCACGGGCAACAGCTGCGCGACCGCCACCCGCTCCTAAGGGCTGTCCCGTAATCCCTGGTGGATCAGCGTGCGGCGTCGGACGCGGTGCATCGCAAGGCGGAGGGACGCCCGAATACTGGATGTATTC
>NZ_JBIATE010000050.1:0-26687 GCF_042891445.1 Streptomyces sp. NPDC001890
GCGCCTTGCCGTCGATCGTGACGGACTTCAGCGCGAAGTCGGTGTAGTCCGACTTGGCGTCGGCCGGCATGTAGTCGTCGGCCGGGACGATGCTCCTGGCGTACTTCGGCAGCTGGTCCGGGATCAGGTAGACCGCGTCCGGGCCCTTGCCGGAGGCGATCGCGGTGGCCAGCGCGGTGTCGCGGTTGGCCCACGGGAAGGTCTCCACCTTCACCTTGACGCCCGAGTGCTCCTTCTCGAACGCCTTGACCAGGCCGTCCCAGTACGCCTTGTTCTTGGCCTCGTCGAAGATGACCGGGTAGGTCCACATGGTCACGGTGTTGTCGTCGCCACCGCTGGAACAGCCGGCCAGCACACCGGCGGCGAGCGCGGTCGCCACCACGGGGGCGGCCACGGCACGGACTCTGGAACGGCGGGAAAGAAGACGGGACATGAGCTGGTCCTCCGAGGACGTGAGGGTGGGACGGGAAGAGGGCCGAACGACAGGCCCTTCAGAGGGAGTCACTGCGCCGGGACCGTCTGGACGGTGCCGGTGTGCCGGGCACGCTCGGCGGCGAACGCCGCCAGATGACTGCCGAGCGAGGTGGCGGGGCCGGAGCGGACCGCCCCGGCGTCACCCGTGGCGACGGCGGTGACGAAGGCATCAACCAACGCCGTGTCTCCACCGCCGTGTCCCTCGGCTGCGTTGGAACCGCTCGTGTCGACCTCGTGGACGGTGACCTCGTCGGTGCGGAAGTCGTGGACGGTGACGCGCTTGCCGTCGCCCCGCAGCCAGCCGTGCGAGCCGAAGATCCGGGTCTGGCGGTCGGTCTGTTCGGTGAAGGCGACCATGGTGAACGTCGCGGTCATGCCGCCGGACAGCTGCATGGCGAGGACCTGGTGGTCGACCACGTCGTTGTCGACGCGGTAGGCGCACAGGCCGTACGGGCCTTCGCGCAGCGCGGTCAGCAGCTCGGTCTCGTCCGTGGAGTCCGTGACGTGGGTGACCGGCCAGACCGCGCCCTTCTCGCGCAGCGTCGGCACGTACAGCTTGAGTGCGGAGTAGGGGCAGCCGTCCTCGACGACGCAGTCCAGGCAGCGCTCCGCGGCACCGGCAGGGGCGTTCTCGGGCCGGAAGTGCTTGAGCCCACCGAAGCTGGCGACCTGCTCGATGCGCTCCCCGGTGACGTAGGAGATCCAGTCCAGGTCGTGGCACGACTTGGCGAGCAGCATCGGGGAAGAGTCCTGCTCGCTGCGCCACGGCCCGCGCACATAGCTGTGGGCGTAGTGCCACCAGCCGACCGGCTCCAGGTGCTCGACGCTGACGAGTTCGCCCAGGACGCCCGAGCCGACAACCTCCTTCACCAGGTCGGTGTAGGGGGTGTAGCGCAGGACATGGCAGACGGCGAAAAGTGCGCCCGCCTTCTCCACGCCCTCGATGAGGGTGCGGGTCTCGGCCTCGCTGGGCGCCAGTGGCTTCTCGGCGAGGATCGCGTACCCGGCCCGCGCCAGCGCCAGGACGGGCTCGACGTGATTGCGGTCCTGGGTGGCGACGATGACGGCGTCGGCGATGGCGTCCCCCTCGACGAGCGGCCGCCAGTCGTCAAACTCGAGCTCCGCCCCGGCCGCGGCGCGGGCCGCCGGCCGGGGATCGGCCACGGCCACGAGGCGGGCGCGTTCGGGGTGGGCTTTGATCCACGCGGCATAGGTGAGGCCGCGGTTGCCGGCGCCGACGAGAGCCACGCGGACGGGCCGATCGGATATCGGAAGGTGCATGGACATTCCCAAGAGCTCCCTGGAGGTGAAGGAGAGGCACGCGACGGACAAGGCGTACGGTGGGGCCGGGAGGCGTCTCCCGCGGCGATGCCTGGACGCGGAGCCGTCAACGGTTACTGGGTGCGGAGAGCTGACAGGGGCCGGCTGCCGATGCATACGGCGCGTACCGGGGCCGCCTGAAAGCCGGAAGGCGGACCGCGCAGTGGTCTCTGCGATCCGGAACACGGGCTGCCCGGGTCGATGACGGGAGGTCCGGAACGGCCGTTCACAGGCGCGCCGCCGTGGGCCGCCGGTTGTGCGCGAGATACGTCGTCTCGACGTGCTCGACGGCTCGCCAGATCGCACCGAGCGCGACCCGGTCGTCGCCGAGCGAGGACGGCTGGAGATCGGGGACCCGGATGCACAGCGGCTCCAGACGGTTACGGAGGCGGGGGAGCAGGACATCGGCGGACTGGGCCAGTCCCCCACCCAGCACGACCCGTTGCGGGTCGACGGTCAGCACCATGGCCGCGAGGCCGAGGGCCACGTCGCTGGCGTAGCGGTCGACGGCGCGCACGGCGGCGGTTTCGCCCCGGCGGGCGGCGGCCAGCACATGGGCGGCGGCGTTCCGCGGGGGTACGTCGGACGGGACGGCGGGACAACACGCCAGGCGGGTGGCGGCGGTCGCCCAGGGGGTGACGGGGAAGCTGCCGATCTCGCCCGCCGCGCCGCCGTATCCCCGGTGCACCCGGCCGCCAATGATCAGCGCCGCGCTGAGGCCGAGACCGGCATGGATGTAGACGGCGTCCTCGATGTCCCGTGCCGCACCGAGGCGTTGCTCGGCGAGTGCGGCCAGTCGGGTGTCGTTGTCCACCAGGACCGCCCCGGCGCAGCGTTCGTCCAAGTGCTCGGCGAGCCGTACACCGGTCCAGTCGGCGGCCGCTCCCGCGAGTACGACGTCTCCCTCCGGGCCGACGACGCCGGTGGTGCCGGCGCTGATCGTCCAGATCCGGTGGGCGTCGATTCCCGCGTCGTCCAGGCACTCGGTCATCACGTCGCCGATGACGGCGAGCCGGTCGGCGCGCCGGATGTCCGGCGGCACCGTTCGGCGGGCCGTGGTGACGACCGTGCCGCAGAGGTCGGCGAGCACGGCGAGGACGCTGTGGGCGCCGATGTCCAGCCCGAAGACGTAACCGGACTCGGCCCGGAACCGGTAACGGCGGGCCGGCCGCCCCACCGTGCCGGGCGCGGGCGGGACTTCGGCCGCCCACCCCTGGTCGGTCAGCTCGGTGGCGAGGTCCTCCGCCGAGGCGCGGGAGAGACCGGTGAGCGTGGCCAGCTCGGTCAGCGTCACCGGCGCGTCGGCGCTTCTCAGCGCCCGCAGCGCGCCGAACGCGTTGAGCCGACGCAGCTGCGCCAAGTCACCGCCGGCGGGTCGGGATGCGTTCATGTACTCCTCTTGACGTCGTTTCAGCCATAGGGATTAATCAGAGAGTCCACGAAAACATTGCGATGGTCAAGCGCCAAGAAGGCGCTGAGGTCGCTCAAGTCCGCGATAAAACGCCCACTTATTGGGAAGACTCTCATAATCTGGAGGGACCACGGTGCCCCGAAAACGCCCTAGACCACTCCTCATCCTGCTGCTCGCCCTGACCGTTCTGGTCGCGGGTCCTGCACCCTTGGCCGCGGCCCGGGGAGGTGGCGGCACCAGTAAATCGGCACTGGACCGGACGTGGTTCGGCCCCGAGACCGACCTCGGCGTCCAGCAGGAAACGGTCTCCGTCAACGACGCCGTGGTGGGTACGGAGGACGGCCGGCCCACGATGTACGCGACGGTCTCCGCCGAGAACGCGATCTTCAACGTCATCGACATCCGGGACAACCGGCTGCTGCGCTCGTTCACGCTGCCTGGCGTGCAGCAGTCCTGGCGGCATGCGATCGGCCCCGACGGCACCGTCTACATCGCCGCCATCACCGGCGGCCAGACGGGAGAGCTGTGGAGCTACAGCCCGGCCGACAAGGAAGTGCGCAAGCTCGGCACCGTTCCGGGCGAGAAGTCGCTGTGGTCGATGACCACGGACCCGGAGGGCAATGTCTGGATCGGCACCTTCCCCAACGGCAAGGTGTTCAGATACGACCCGCAGAGCAAGGACTTCCACGACTACGGGCAGATGGTGCCGGGCCAGCAGTACGTGCGCTCCATCGCCTACCACGACGGATCCGTCTACGCGGGCGTGGGCTCCGTCGGTGACGTCATCCGGCTCGACACCGCCACCGGTACGAAGACGAAGATCTCCGACCAGGTCCCGGCGCTCCTCGGAGTGGAGCCCCAGAAGGTGCCCTTCGCCTACGACATGACGGTCGTCGACGGCTGGCTGTTCGTCAAGTTCGCCGACCCGCAGATGAAGCTGCTCTTCTACGACCTCGACGCCGGCAAGTGGAGCGACAAGTCCGTCGGCAAGAACACGCCTTCCGACGCTGGGGTCTTCTCCTTCAACCAGCTTCAGTCGCGGGACGGGAAGGTGTACGTCACCAACAACCGCGAGCTGTACGAGATCGACACGGCGACGCTGGAGTCCCGCTCGACCCAAATCGCCTTCGGTACCTCGCTGCGCGGTGCCGCCTGGATACCGCTCAATGATCCGGACCTCCCCGGGACCTCGCTCGTCACCCTGCAGTCGGGCGGCAGGATCACTGCTTTCGACATCGCGTCACGGCGGAGCAAGGCGCTGCCCTCGGTGGTGCAGGGCGCGCCGAACCCGCTGCACAACCTGGAGGCGGCGCCGGACGGCACGCTGTTCATGAGCGGCTACCCCGGCGGCACCGGGTCCCGCTTCGACCCGCGCACCGGCCGCACCACCCGCTTCCCGATGGGCCAGGCCGAGGGCATGGCGGGCCTGGGCGACACGATGTACTTCGGCATCTACCCCGGAGGCATCATCTCCTCGGCGAAGCTGGACGCGGCGACCCCGGCCGTCTCCGAGAAGTTCCGTCTCGGCTCCGAACAGGACCGGCCGTACGTGATGAAGGCCCACGACGGCAAGCTGCTCATCGGCTCCATCCCCGACTACGGGAAGCTCGGCGGCGCGCTGACCATCTACGACCCCGACAGCGGGGAGAAGAAGACCTACCCCGACATCGTCCACAACCAGAGCGTCGCCGGGCTCGCCCAGCGCGGCGGACGGATCTACGGCTCCACCACCGTCCACGGCGGTCTGGGAACCGACGCCACTGAGTCCGAGGCCAAGATGTTCGTCTGGGATGTCGCCGGCGAACGCAAGGTCAAGGAGTTCACTCTCGACCTCCCCGGCCTCGACAGCCCGAAGATGATCAGCGGTCTCGGCTTCGGCCGCGACGGCCTGCTGTGGGGCGCGGCCGACGGATTCCTGTTCGCGATGGACCCGGCCACCCTCCAGGTCGTCAAGTACAAGAATGTCTACCCCGAGGTGAAGAACTACGGCATGTGGCGGCCGGTCTACCTCCGCCAGGGCGCCGACGGCCTGCTGTACACCACCCTGGCCAGCAAGCTCACCGTTGTGGACCCCAAGACCATGGACCACGTGACACTCGGCGACTACGACGAGGAGGTCGCCTTCATGACCCTGGCCCGGGGCGCCGACGGCCACGAGAACATCTACTTCCTCGGCAAGACCGCGGAGTCCCGGCTGCGGATGATCCCGGTGCGCCACGGCCTGCCCGGCGCCGTGGCCGTCGACAACGCCGGCTTCGAGGTGGCGCCGCTGGACGACGGCGCCGCCCCAGGGTGGCAGGGCGGTGACACCCTGTTCACCCTCTCCCAAGAGCGGGCGTACACCGGCAGACGCAGCATGAAGATCGTCGATGCGGCCCGGAGCGGCCCCGAGGCGTCGGCGGAGCTGACCAGTAAGCCGGTGCCGGCTGCCGCGGGGGCGTACTACCGGGCCCGTGCCAAGGTATACATCGAGGACGGAAGCACTGACGATTCGGTGCTGCTGCTGAGCTTCCTCGACGGGGCCGGCCAGCCGGTCGGCCGGATGGCGAGCGCACCGCTCCGCAGCGCGGACCAGCGGCGCTGGATCGACGCGCAGGCGAGTGGTACGGCTCCGCCTGGAACGGCGTCGGTCCGCGTCTCGCTGTACTCGTCCGAGTGGAACCTCATGACCGGATACGTCGACGCGGTGAGCCTTCAACGGACCAGGCGCAGGTGACACCCACGCGCGGACACCGGGCCACGGCGACCGTACGCCGTGGCCCGGTGTCGTCGATGCGGCGCTCAGCCCTCGCCGTCGAACTCGCACCGCACAGCATCACCGCCAACACCCTCGCACTCGGCACGGTCCGGACCCCGATCGACGGCGCGCTCCCCCTTCGACCGCGATGCGTTCGAGACGGCCTACCAGGAGCGTATTCCGCTTGGCTGCTACTCGGTGCCCGACGAGAACGTGGGCGCGCTGCTGCTGATCGCCTCGGACGCCGGGGCGTACATCAACGGGGCCCGGATCGTCGTGGACGGCGGCGTGCTCGCCGAACAGACGCACGGGATGCGCTTCATCTGCCCCGCCGCGTACACGGCGTACGACGCTCAGCTCTGCCACCCTTTGTGACCGGGTCAGCACAGAAGGGAACTTGACACCATGACACACACCTTGCGCACCCTCGCCCCGGCCGACGAGGCAGCCGTACACGCGCTATGGGCGATCTGCTTCGACGCCCCGCACCTCCCGGCGCTGCACGCCCTGGACCCCGACCGCCACCGGCGGACCTTCGTGGCCGCGCGCGGTGACACGGTCGACGCCGTCGTCTGCTACGTGCCGCGGCAGCTCCGCGACGCCCACGGCCGGGTCGAACGGGTCGGCGGTATCGGCAATGTCGCCACCCGCCCCGAGGCACGGGGCCAGGGCCTGGTTCGCCGACTGCTCGCCATTGCCGCCGAGGCCATGACCGCCGAGTCCTGCGCATGGTCGCTGCTGTTCACGGCCACTCCCGGGGTCTACGAGCGCTCGGGCTGGACCGGCTTCCGCACCTCCTGGACTGAGGGCCCGCTCACCACTGTTGACCCACCCGAGCCCCGCTTCCGCATCCGTGCGGCCACCCCGACCGACGCCCCGCGGCTGGCAGAACTGCACGCCGGATTCAACGCCGCACGCCCACTCACCGCGGTGCGGACGGCCAACGACTGGATCCACCGCGTGCCCGCCTGGTACGGCCCCGGCGCCGAATGGCTGATCGCCGAGGACAACGGGGGGACGGCGGTCGGCTACACCGTGACCCAGCACATCGGCGAGGCCGTCGAAGTCCGAGAGTGCGCGGTGACGCAAGCCGCACCGGCGGCCCTCGGTGAGTTGCTCGCTGCGGTGGCCCGCCGGGCCCGTACGGCGGGCGCCGCAGTCGGCCGGGCCCACCTCCCCCAGGACCCAGCCGTCCGCGCCGCCCTGCCCCGGCTCCTCGCCCAGGATCAGGCCCGCGAACGGACACAGACGGTGGGCATGGCCCGCCCACTCCTTGCCCCGCCGGAAGCGATACACGCCACACTGCAGGCCACAGGAGCAACCCACTGGCATGGCGACTCGTTCTGAACCAACAGTCCCAGAGCCCGACGTGTCTGCCTGCCATCCACTCAGCAGAGCAAGAGACAACCCCAGACCGAAGAGACAACCCCAGACCAGCAGGCCCACGCCCCCGCGAACCCGCGCTCACACGCTCTCAACACCCCAGCCCAGCCCCGTTCCCACACCCCGACCCACACCGGGAATCGATAGCGAATGACGGTGGGCCAGACGCCGGCGAAGGGCGGCACCCCACCGAGGGGATGCCGCCTTGGGTCGCGCCGGTTCCGCTCAGGCGGCGCGGCGGGCCTTGCGGCGGCGTACTGCGGCGGCGGTGCCGCCACCGGCGACGACCAGCGCGGCGGCTACACCAGTGATCGCCGCGGTGTTGATGCTGATCGACGCCCCCATCGGCGCGGACAACGCCTTCGTCGTCATCAAATCCGGCGAAGACGCCTCACCGGCGCGCTTGACGCAAGTCTGATTCTCCGTCGGCAGTTTGCCGGTAGCCAGGTACCTGTTGACCTCGTCGTCCACGCAGGCGTTGCCGTAGCGGCCGAAGAGGGCGTGCCGGTTGGCGCCGTTGAGGGTGAGCAGCTTGGAGCCGGGCAGTTGCTCGTGCAGGGTCATGCTGCTCTTGTAGGTGGTGCGGGGGTCGCCGGTGGCGGCCACGATCAGTACCGGGGCGTCGCGGCGGACCTGGGTGGGTTCCTCGTGGGGGCGGTCCCAGAAGGCGCAGGGGCCGATGTTGTTGGTCATGGGTCCGAACACCGGGTGCGTGGCGCGGCTGCGTTCGATGTCGCGCCAGTAGACCTCGGGGTCGCGCGGGGCGGCCACGTCCCCGCAGAGGATCGCGGCCTGGACTCCCGACGGTTCGGCCGCGCTGTGCAGTAGGTACCGGAGCGTCGCGGTGAACTCCGGCGAGAGCGGCGTCGGCGCCGTGCCCTGTGCGGCCTTGCTCAGAACGGTCAGCTGCTCGGCGAGGAACGCCCGGGTCGGGTCGGTGTCGTCCCCGATGCTGGAGTAGAGGAGGACTGGCACCTGGGTGTCGTCGATCCGGAAGGTGTCCGGGCCGGTGCCGACGGTCAGCGGGCCGCTGGCGGACGCCTTGAGGACGCGGTCGACGGTGGTGAGCACTCGGGCGCGGGTGCGGCCGAGGCCGTATTCGGCGTCGCGGTCCGCCGCCCACGCGGCCCAGGCGGACAGCGCTTTCTCGCTTGCGCGCTCGGTGCCCTTCGTCAGGCGGGGGCCGTAGTCGGCGGGGGCGACCGCGCCGTCGAGCACGACGCGGTCGTAGCGGCCGGGGAACATCTGGGTGTAAACCGTGCCCAGGTAGGTGCCGTACGAGTAGCCGAGGTAGGAGATCTTCCGCTCGCCGAGCGCGCCACGGACGACGTCCATGTCACGGGCCGTATTGCGGGTGCTGATGTATGGCAGCACTGAGGCGTCATGGGTGTGGCACTTCTTGGCAAGGCTCTTCTGCAGGGCGACCTGGCGGTCGAAGCCTGCCCGGCTGGTGCCGGCCGAGAACCAGGACGTGCCTACGGGCCATCCGCAGTCCAGTGGGGTGCTGCGGCCGACGAAGCGTGGGTCGAAGCCGACGATGTCGTAGCGCGCACCGACGTCCTTCATCGCCTTGCGGATGTCCGGCGGCGACTGGACTGAAGGTCCGCCTGGCCCGCCGTTGTTCAGCAGGATCGATCCGATGCGGTGGTGGGTGTCAGTGGCCTTGAGCCGGGATATCGCGAGGGTGATCGTGCGCCCTGCGGGGTGGGAGTAGTCGAGCGGCACGGTGACGTCCGCGCACTGCACACCGGCCTTGTCCAGATCGCGGCCCGTCGTGTCGACGGGGCCCGTGACGCAGCTGCCCCAGCCGAGGTGTTGCCGGTAGTACTGGTCGAGCCCGGCTCCGGTGCCGTTCTTGGCGGGGGCCTCAGAAGCTGAGGCCAGGGCGGGGGAAGTGATGAAGCAGGCGGCGAGGCTGAGACTCGCGACGGAGGCGCGCCGCGCGGTGGGGCTGAGGATGGTCACGGGTTTCCTTGGGTTGGCGGGTACGGTCGGTGGCGCGGAACGCGGTGTCCAGGGCGGCGCGGAAGCCGGCTTCGGCTCGGTGCCAGGCACCTCGTCGCCGTGGACCTGGAAGTCCGACGAAGGTCTTGTTTCGACTGCATGGCTCAACCGCTTCGCCCCTACATGCCGATCGGGCAAGAGGCCGCGCGCATTTTCAAGACTTCCAGTGGGCTTCCAGGGTGTTTCTGACGGCTCTTGAAACATCTGGTGGCTGTCACGGGTGCGCACGCTCAACCATGCGAGGCCACGCCTGACAGGTGAGGTGCTCACGGGTCACCTGAGCCGTTCGGTCAGTCCGCCATCATGACTCGGTCGGGTTCCGGGGCAGGTGCGTTCGCACGGTGCTGCGGGTGGCCTCCCTTGGTGGGCCGTGGGCGGACCGGCCACCAGATGCTCCGTCCGAGGAGTGCGGAAAGGGCGGGAACCAGCACCAGCGAGAGGACAAGCGCGGAGAGCAGGATGCCGAGCGTCATCGCGAAGGCGATCTGCTCGTTGCCCGGGGTCGTGGCGAGGGTGACGAAGGAGCCGGCAAGGACCAGGCCTGCGGTCGCGATGGCCGGTGTCGTGTGCTGCAGCGCGCGGGTCACGGCGGCGCGGGCCGGGCCCGGTTGCTGCATTTCCTCCCGGATCCGGTCGCTGATCAGGATGTTGTAGTCGGTGCCCAGTGCCACGACGAACAGAAACAGCACGAGCGGGAGGGAGAAGTTGACGCCCGGCTTGCCGAGGCCGTGCTGGAAGAGCAGGGTGGCGGCGCCGAGGGTGGCGGCGAAGCCGAGCCCGACGGAGAGCATCAGGATCACCGGTGCGAGCAGGCTGCGCAGGAGGAGCAGGAGGATGAGCGCGATGAGTGCGGCCGCGACCGGGAACACGATCTTCAGGTCGTGGTCGACGGCGGTGGAGATGTCGGCGTAGATCGCCGCCGTTCCGCCCACGTGTGCCGTCGTTCCGGCGGGTGTGTGCTGGGCGGCCGCTGCCCGCACGGGTCCGGAGGCCAGGTCGCGGGCCTGCTGGCTCTGCGGGTCTACGGTCGGGTAGAGGTCGATCCGGGCGGCGCGGTGGTCCTTGTTCAGGACAGTCCGTGCGACCTGGCCCACGCCCTTGACCTGGGTGAGAGCGCGGGAGAGGCCGTCGAGCCGGCCTGCGGTGAGGGTGCCGCCGTCAGTGGCGGTGACGAAGACGCTCGTCGGGTCCGACACTCCGGCCGGCAGCGCACGGGATATCTCGGTCGCGGTGGCCGCCGCAGGGGTCTTGGCAGCGGTGTTGCCCTGTCCGTAGTCCATGCGGATCCCGATCAGCCCGGCGGCCGGCGCGGCAAGCAGGGCGACGGAGGCGAGCACCATCGTCAGCGGTCGTCGTGCGACCAGAGCCCCGAAGCGGGCGGCGCGCCCCTCGCCCGGCTCGTGGCCGAGGGTCTTGGAGGGCCAGAACATGTTGCGCCCGGCGGCCGCGAGGAGCGCCGGCAACAGGGTGAGGCTGCCGAGCAGCATCACCAGGACCGCGACGGCGATGGCGGGGCCCAGCGAGCGGAACTGGCCGAAGGTCGCCACGCCCAGCGTGGCGAACGCGGCCACGATGGTCAGCGCCGCCGAGGTGATCGCGGTGCCCACCCGTCCCGAGACCTGCCGGGCCGCTTCGCGAGCGGACTGCTCCGGCCGGGCGCGCAGTTGTTCGCGGAAGCGGAACAGCAGGAACAGCAGGTAGTCGATGCCGATGCCGAGCAGGACCACGCTGATCAGGTCAGGTGTGCCCGCGTCGAGCTTGCGCCCGGTGAGTATCGCGGCACCCGCGACGGCTCCGCCCGCCACGCCGATGATCATGGCGACTGCGACCAGCGGCAGCAGGGCCGCCAGCACGCTGCGGAACACCAGCACGTTGATCAGCAGGATGAGCCCCATGAGGAGGGCGCTCCCGACCTTCGCGGCGGTCTCGTGGGAATCGGTGGTGTCGACGGTGTCGGCGAGACTTCCGGTGAAGCCGGTGCGCATCCCCGCCTCGGAGAACTGCGTCCGGGCAGTGTCCCGGAAGGCCCGGTATACGCCCTGGAGCCCCTTGTCCGTACGGTTCCCGATCAGCTCGACGGAGAGCAGTTCGAAACTCCGGTCGGGTGCCACCGCCGCCGGGGCTATCCGGGGTGTCTGGGAGCGGTCCGGGACCAGGAATTTCGGTCTGTCGTCCTCCCTGGGCATGATCACCCGGCGCTGCGCCAGCTTCGCCGCCTCGGCCTCGACCCGCTTCTGGTCGGCGGCGCCGAGAGCCTTGCCGTCGGACCGGGCGACCAGCATCGTCACGGTGGTGGCGTCGGGGTTCACCCCGAACTGTTCCTCGGCGATCTCCAGGGCGGCGGCCGAGTCGTAGCTCTTGGGCAGGAAATCCCCGGTCTGGTTCTGGGTGACGCGGCCGATCAGTGTCGGGGCCAGGGCGCTCAGCACGACACCCAGCACCGCCCAGAGGGCAATGACCTTCCACGGGTGTCTGGTGGAGTATCCGGTCAGGGCGCGGATCACGGTGTCCTCCGGCGGACGGGCTTGCATGCGGACGTCTGCCAGGGGCTCCCGGCCGGTATCCAGACCATCACCCCAAGAGGCCGGAAGGCATCGTGGCAGCGGATGATCCAGGCCGGGGCCCTGGGTCCTGCCCCGGCCAGAGACCAGGACCCAGGTCCTGGTCCCCATCCTGGTCGCGGGCCGCGAGCTGCCGCCGACGGTGCTGCCACTGCGGTTGCTGTGAAACCCTGTACCGGGGGCCAGAAGGCCGTACACAGGGAGAACAGACATGCGCAGGCGCCGACATATCGGGCCCGGCGATGCCCGGGAGCCGCTGCACATCGACGGCGCCGGGCCGCCGTGGTCCCGCAACGACGCGCTCGTGACCGGCGGGGCTTGCGCGATGAACCTGCTCAGTTACGTGTTCTTCGACGACCCCGGCGGCCGATACGCCGTGAGCGTGGCCGGGTTCCTCCTCGTCGCGCTGGCAGCCCTGCCGTTGCTCGTCCGGCGCAGTCACCCGCTGGTGGCGCTCGCTGCCGTACTGGCACTCGATACGACAGCCACTCTGACCGCGCCGCTGCCCAGACACTTCGGTGCCGTCCTGCTGGTCGCCCTGTACTCGGTCGCCAGGGCCTGCACCGGCCGGGCGACGGCGGTCGCGGCTGTCGCGACGGTGTCGCTGACGTTGCTGAGCCAGAGTCACGGCCGGATTCCGTCCTGGCAGGATGCCGCTGTCACGCCCCTCTCCGCCCTGATCGTCGTCGGCACCGCCATGGCGGTCAACCGCTGGCAGCGGGAGGTGGCGGCGAACCGCCGACTTCTCGCCGACCGTGCGGTGGCCGACGAACGCCGCCGCATCGCACGGGAGCTGCACGACATCGTGGCCCACCACATCACCACCATGCAGCTGATGGCCGGCGGAGCCCGGGCCAACCTCGCCCGGCCGGAGGTGGTCCGGGATGCCCTGGTCACTCTGGAATCCTCCGGGCGGCTCGCCCTGCGCGAGATGCGCCAGCTCCTTGATGTGCTGCGGGCCGGTGACGAACCGGAGTCCGCGCCGTCGCAGCCCCAGCCGGGCATCGACGACCTCGACCGTCTGGTGGTCGAATCCCGCCTTGCCGGACTGTCGACCGAGTTCAGCGTCCACGGGCCGCAGCGCCCGCTGCCGCCGACCGTCGGCCTCACGGTTTTCAGGATCATCCAGGAAGCCCTCACCAACGCCCGCAAGTATGCGGGGCCCGCCCGCGCGTCCGTACGGCTGACATATCGCCAGGATCGGGTCACCGTCGAAGTGCGGGACGACGGCGGGAGTACACCGTCGAAGGAGGGGGCGTCGTCGATGGGCTCGGGCGGATACGGACTGATCGGCATGCGCGAGCGCGTCGCCCTGCACGGCGGCACCCTCACCGTCGGCCCGCAGGCCGACGGCGGGTTCGCAGTGGTGGCCGACCTGCCACTGACCACGGACGAGGCGGCCGAAGCAGCCGTCCAGCGCGAGGGGGCACACCGATGACCGGGACCCGGCCGAACACATCGAGGATCAGAGTGCTGATCGCGGACGACCAGCCGCTGGTCCGGCGCGGCCTGTCGCTGATCCTCTCCCCCGACCCGTCCTTCGAGATCGTGGGAGAGGCCGAGGACGGCGCGCAGGCTGTCGCCCTCGCCCGCCGGCTGCGCCCCGACGTCGTCGTGATGGACATCCGGATGCCCGTCCTCGACGGTGTCGGCGCGACCGGGGAACTCGCCGCCACCGTGCCCGGCTGCCGGGTCCTGGCCCTCAGCACCTTCGACATGGACGAGTACGTCGTGGGCGCCCTGCGCGCCGGAGCCTGCGGGTTCCTGCCCAAGGACAGCTCGCCAGAGGACCTGAGCGCGGCGATCCGCACCGTCCACGCAGGCGAGGCCGTCGTCGCGCCGCGTCTGCTCACCCGGCTGATCTCCACCTACGTACGGGTTCCTCACGGCGCGTCGCGGCCACTCCCCACCGACCTGGGCGAACTCACACCCCGGGAGGTCGAGGTGTGGCGTCTGATGGCCACCGGTCTCGACAACGCCGAGATCGCCCACGCCCTGGACATCAGCGTCTCCACGGTCAAGAACTACATCACCAGCATCTTCGGCAAGATCGACGTCCGTGACCGCGCCCAGGCGGTCATCGCGGCCTACGAATCGGGGCTGGTCACCGCCCGCGGGGCAACCGGCAACCCGCGCGGCGACGCAAACACCGCATAGCCGGGCCGACCGGTGTGCTCACTGCTTGCCCAGGGTGGTGCCGAAAAGTGCCGGGTCATCGGCAGGGCCTACCGGAACTCCCGTGCGGCCCGCCGCGAGACCGGGTAACTCCCCGAGTTCCCATAGCCGGGCCTGGCCCGGCAGACGGCCGACAACTCCGGGGCGGTGGAGGTCTCGTGGGCTGCCGCCTGGCGCCCGATCGCCCTCGGAATGCCCGGCGCCGACGCGGGAATCCGCGGCGATGACGCTGCGGGCGCGTGACGAGCAGGGGCCGCCGATCCCGTGCCGCGCCGAGTGACGTGCGGACGCGGTGATGGCAGCGCCCGCTTCCAAGACGCAGCGACCGCGCCAGCCGGCGACGCGAGCCCGTCGGCCGGCCCCGGTCCGGGACCTCGTGAGTCCATCTGGATGCCGTCCACCGCGTGGGTGTGCCGGGTGTACGGGCCGAGGTGCGCGAAGCCGGCCGGAGCGCGGCGCGTCCGGGATCGCCGATTGCGGATTCCTCAGGGAAGCCGCAGCACCAGCCCATCGCCGACGCACTGACGGCTGAGTACCGGGAAGCGACGCACGACAGATGAACGGCCCGGGTGAAGAGTGGCGCGCAGGACCCGGGCCCCGACCAGCGGGGTCAGAGCGCCGCGTGCTCGGCGGCGCCGGTCCCGGGGGGGGTAGCCCTACCTGAAGCCCGCCGGGTAGCGGGATCGTCCGGGGCGTTCGCATCCGGAAATACTGGTTCCGGCACATACCGCTGTTTCCCATTGTTTGCAGAGGAGTTGGCTCGTGCGCGAGCAGGCATGGCAGAGGGTTCATTCTTCCGGGCAGCGGCGGGGCCGCCGGCGCGGAGCCGCGGCCGCAATGGTCGTGGGCGTCTTGACGGTGGGTGTACTGGCATCGCCCGCGGCGTCCGCCGCCCCCGGGCCGGACACCGTCCAGCAGGGCCTGAACGCGCTGCTGCACTCCGATGGCCTGCCCGCCGCGCTGGCGAGCGTCACGGACCGTGCGGGGCATACCGGTACGTACACCGCAGGAGTCGGCGATCTGGCCACCGGCTCGAAGGTGCCCAGGGACGGGCAGGTGCGGATCGGCAGCAACACCAAGACGTTCACCGCTGTGGTCGTGCTGCAACTGGTCGGCGAAGGGAAGATCCGCCTCGACGCACCGGTCGACGCCTATCTGCCGGGGCTGGTACGCGGGGAGGGCATCGACGGACGCCGCATCACTGTTCGTCAGCTCCTCCAGCACACCAGCGGACTCCCCAATTACAGCAACTACCTCGGCGACGACGTCCGGTACTTCGCCCCCCGCAAGCTTCTCGGCATCGCTCTCCAGCACAAGGCCGACTTCGACCCCGGGGAGGGCTGGAAGTACAGCAACACGAACTACGTGCTGGCCGGGCTGATCGTCGAGAAGGTCACCCGCCACACTCTCGCCAGTGAGATGGACCGGCGCATCATCAAGCGCATCGGTCTGCACCACACCTACTTCCCGGCCCCGGGCGACGCCACCATCCGTGAGGCCCATCCCAAGGGCTACTACCGGGTTTCGGCCGACGCGCCGTTGGTCGATGTCACGGAGATCGACCCCTCCTGGGGGTGGGCCGCAGGTCAGTTGGTCTCCACCGACTCCGATCTCAACCGTTTCTTCACCGCGCTCCTGTCCGGCGACCTCCTCCAGGAAGCCCAGCTCACCCAGATGCGCACCGGAACCCAACCCGCCGACGCCACTTTCGGCCCCGGCGCACGCTACGGACTGGGGCTCGTGAGCAAACCGCTGCCGTGCGGCGGCCTCTACTGGGGCCATGGCGGCAGCTTCCCGGGATACGAGACCAGGGGAGGCGCCACCGACGACGGCCGCGCCGCCAACGTCGCAGTGACCATGCAGTTGTCCGACGAGGCGGCCAGGAAGCGTGTCGACCACGTCGTGAACAGGGCCCTGTGCCGCTGAGCCATGCCTGACACGCTCCTGCGGCCACGCCTGACAGCGATCCGCCCGCACCGGCCCGGGGGCGCTCCCCGGCATCTCGTAATGCCCACCATGCGCGCACCGGCGGCGGCCGGTGCGCGGGCCGGTGCGCGTGCGCGCCAACGGCCTACACCGGCGTGATCGCAGGATCGCAGGACGGGCAATGCCGCACTGTCCCTACGGGGCACGGGCACCGGCGCGCGGCCCCGCCGACGCGCGAGAGGGACTTGCCGGCCACCGAACAACGTCCGCTTCGCCGACAAGCGGATCGCCGATCTAAAGGCCCAGTTCGTCGAACGCGAACCATCCTGACGCGTCGGGCGGCCAGCGCCACAGGCGCCGGCCGCCCGACGTTCCTAGATCGGGACGACGTTGGCTGCGGCCGGGCCCTTCCGACCGTCCTGGATCTCGAACTCAACGTTCTGGCCCGCGACGAGGGTCTTGGAGCCGTTGCCCTGGATTGCACTGAAGTGCACGACGACGTCCTCGCTGCCGTCTACAGGCGTGATGAATCCGAACCCCCTCGACTCGTTGAACCACTTCACCTGGCCCTTTAGCTTCGCCATGCGCGCTCCTTCGGTCGTGCCAGCAGGCAGACAACCTGCGGGGCTTACTGGGCATCCTTCCTGGAAGGCTGCCCAGGTCAGAGGGAGCTTCACGCAACTCCAGGCCAAGCGGCGGGGCTACGAACCCCCACGCCACACGATCGAGTGATCGGGCTCAGGCCGCAAAGAGTGGCAGGGCAGACCGGCACAGCCGCCGACCCCGGGCACCAGGCCCCGACCCGCGCGAGGCCCCGCCGACGCGCGAGAGGGACAGGCCGGCCGCCGATCCCCGAGGCGCTCCGCCCGCCCCGCCCCCACCCTCTCCATTTCGGTATTCGGGCGGTAGGGGGGTGCGCAGAGGGGATGTCAGCACCCCGACCATGCCTTTACAGGACACTGTCACGTTGACTGACGGGTGGGATGATCTTCGGGTTGGTCATTCTGGGAGGGGTTGTCCGTGGGCAGTACTCCGCCGTCGTACAAGGGACACCGGTACCCGGTCGAGGTGATCTCCCACTGCGTGTGGCTGTACTTCCGCTTCGCGCTCAGCTTCCGCGAGATCGAGGAGCTGATGCTTGAGCGCGGTGTGATCGTCTCGTACGAGACGATCCGGCGGTGGTGCGCAAAGTTCGGCCAGATCTATGCGAATGAGCTGCGCCGACGCCGGCCACGGCCGGGTGACAAGTGGCACCTGGACGAGGTCTTCGTGAAGATCAACGGCGAGCTGAAGTATCTGTGGCGGGCCGTCGACCAGAATGGCAACGTCCTCGACATCCTCGTCCAGAATCGGCGGGACAAGGCCGCGGCAAGACGCTTCTTCCGCCGCCTGATGAAGAAGACCCGTACGGTGCCGAGGGTGGTCGTCACCGACAAGCTCCGTTCCTACGGCGCGGCGCACCGCGAGGTCATGCCTTCGGTGGAACACCGTTCCCACAAGGGCCTGAACAACCGGGCGGAGAACTCCCACCAGCCCACGCGGCAGCGCGAACGCGCCATGAAGGGATTTCGCTCCGTCGGCGGGGCCCAGCGGTTCCTGTCCGCGTTCAGCGGCATCTCACCCCACTTCCGCCCTCACCGCCACCTGATGACAGCCTCCGACCACCGAGCCGAGATGACCGTCCGCTTCGCGATCTGGGACCAGATCACCCAAGCTGCCAGCCGGCCCACCACGGCCTGACCACAGGACCGGACCGCAAACCCCACCATGCCCCAACGCGCCGTCAGGCACCGACATACTCAGCAACTTGACAGCGCCTGTCCCGGCTCCCAGGCGGCGATGCCACGAAGATCCAGGTGGAGGGCGCCATCGCGTCCGGGATGCGGCGCTTCCCCCGCGGCTTCGCCGATCTGCGGACCGTCCCCGGCTGGGCCCTGCACCGGCTGCCCAACGACCGGATCGAGCTGCGCTCCCCAGACGGCGGCGTCTACTCCGCATCACCGTCCCCGCCTCGCCCGACTGGTACTCAGCCGCCCTGCACCACGGGTACGTGGTGTGCTTCTACGGCCCGCAGCTCGGAGTACGCACCCCCGCCGGACAGCACGCCGGAGCAGTACAACGACGCCAAGCGGCTGGAGGAGTTCCGAACCGCTCGCGGCCGGGGCCTGGTCGCCGACGGGATCACCACCTATCGCAACAACCGCTGACCCGCGCAGTCTTGTGCGGCTGAGGGCATCAGATGAGGAGTCGTGATGGGTAGGAAGAAGCCGGGCAAGGCGCGTCGGCCACGCGATGGAAAAGCGCGGCGAAGGTCTGGGAATTGGGATGCGGTCCGCTGCTGGACAACGGCGTACACGTCTTCATCCTGGACACCCGCAACTACCAGGAATTCTGCGCGAAGAACCTGGGGTTTCTGGGCAACCATACGGATGACGGCGATGTCGTGGTCGTTGTCCGTGTCCAGGAGCAGCATTCCCGCCGCATGCAGGTTGTGGAGCGACGCGCGAAGGTCGTCTTTTCTGGTTCGAGCCGCTGCACGTTTCTGCGCAGCTCTTCAGGTACTTCATGCGAGGTTCCAGAGCTGGATTTCGGTCGAGGCACTCTTGCCTGTGGTGGCGAGGGTTGTGCCATCCGGACTGAGCGCCAGCCAGTCGTGGGCGCTGTCGTCCAGTACGGAGGCATGCCCGGTGGCCACGTTCCACACCTTGAGCCCTTCCTTGCCGGCACTGGCGAGCGACTTTCCGTCGGGGCGGAACGCCACGGAGAACACGATCTCCTCGGTGAGTGTGGTGGTACGGCCGGTAGTGGCGTCCCACAGCCAGATGCCGCCACGGCCGGTACTGTCCGAGGCCTCGTAGTATCCGTCGCAGCTGGCGAGAGTCTTGCTGTCGGGGCTGAACGCCACCGCGTTGGTGTAGGTCACGGAGTCGCGGAGGGCGGTGACGCGGTGGCTCGAACGGTCCCAGAGGCGTACTCCGGACTCCCCGCCGGCAGCGATGGAGCGCCCGTCCGGGCTGAACGCCACGTGGAAGAAGGCCCCTTCGTGCTTGCCGTCGAGGGCCGTGCCGACGGGACGTCGTCCCGACAGTTCCCACAGCCGGATTTGGCCCTCGCCACCTGTGTTGTAGTCCTGGCCGCTGACGGCGAGCGTCTTGCCGTCGGGGCTGAACGCCAGCGCGTTCGTCCAGGACCACGAATCGTCGTCGAAGTCCCACTCACGCTTGAGGGTGGTCTGGACTCGTCCCGTGGCCATGTTCCACAGGGTGACGCTGTCCGAACCGGCACTGCCGACGGCGAGGGTCTTGCCATTGGGGCTGAACGCCACCGTGTTCGGCAGGAAGTCCGATTCCCCGAGGGTCAGGGTGGAAAGGCGACGGGTCGCCATGTCCCAGAGCTGGATGCAGCCGCTGTCCCCTCTGTCGTCCGATAAGCCGTCGGTCGAGGCTCTGTAGCTGGAAGCGGCGACTGTCCCGCCATCGGGACTGTACGCCGCCCCTGCCACTGGGACCTTGCCGTTGAGCTCGCCTGCTGTGGGCCTCTTCGGCTTTGCCTTCTTTGGCGCCTTCCCTGCTTTGCCCTGGTCTCCCGGGTCCTTCTTGTCCCTGGGCCAGAGGACCACCGCGGGGACGGCTACCGCGGCTGCCGCGACACCGCCGAGCAAGATGGAGCGCCGCCCCGGGCCGCCGCGCAGACCTAGCTTCCGTGATTCCGGTAGGTCAAGCGGCTCCGGTAGAGCAGGCGGTTCCGTCGGGCTCGGGATGGTTCCCGGTTCCGTGCGGATGTGGGGCGATGGTCCGGTGCGTCGCAGGATCTCGGCGATCTCCGGTCGATGCGCCGGCTCCTTGGCCAAGCAGGCGGCAACAAGCTCTCGCAACGGGTCGGCGAGGCCGTCCAGGCGCGGTGGCTCATCAAGGATCCGCCGCACGATCGCGGGAATGGTCGGGGCGTCGAAGGGGCCATGACCATTCGCGGCGAAGGCGAGCACGCAGCCGAGCGAGAACACGTCGCTCGCCGGGCCCACCTCCTCGCCTCGCACCTGTTCCGGGGACATGAACGCGTATGTGCCGATCGGTGCGCCCGTAACGGTCAGGGCGCTGGCGTTGCCGACCTGGGCGATTCCGAAGTCGATGATGCGCGGACCGTCGTCCGCCATAATCACGTTGCCGGGCTTCAGGTCCCGGTGGACGAGACCGCACGCGTGGATCGCGCCCAGGCCTTCGGCCAGACCCGCACCCAACTCGCTCACCGCCTGAGGTGCGAGCGAAGTGCCGCCGTGCACCAAGTCCTGCAAGGAGGGACCGCTGATGTAGGCGGTCACCATCCATGGGGCCTCGGCATCCGGGTCGGCATCGATGACCTGCGCCGTGTGGAAACCACCCACGCGCCGGGCGGCCTGCACCTCCAAGGCAAATCGCTTCCGGAACTGGGGGTTGCGGGCATAGTCGGAACGGATCAGCTTGACCGCGACCTTGCGGCCGCCGCCCGGGGAGAGTCCCAGGAACACCTGGCCCATACCTCCTGCGCCCAGCCTGGCTCGCAGGCGGTACGGGCCGATCCGGCGGGGGTCACCGGGTTGCAGGGGGTCCATCCATACCGCCCATCACCGAGGAGATCAGTTACTCGCATTGTGCCAAGCAGCATCGGTTTCGGGAGCAGAACAGCAACGGCCGATCTGACGATCAAGACAAGGGCAGGGAACCGGCCGCGTTGTCCCGGCCCGGGCACGGGGCGCATCTGCGGGCCTGCCGTCGGGGGTCCGTACGGGCATAGGCTTGAGTGACTGATGATCTTTCGGCGGGGGGACCAAGTGACCGACCTGCGTGCGTTGTTCAGTTCGAACGACCCTATCGACGCGAGCGACGAGGCGTTCACCAACCGCCAGGGCCAGTGGGAGCTCGTCGCCACCGCGCTTGCCGAACATCTGCGGCACGTCACCGCCCCCGGCTTCGACCCCGCAGACCTCGAGGTGCCGCGCACCCATCTGATCGTGTTCCATGGCGTGGGCGGCGTCGGGAAGTCCACGCTCATGCGCAAACTCGAAGCCGCACTCGGCGGTACCCGGCCGGCACAGTGGGGGGAGCCGGTCTGGGCCGGGCACAGGATCCTGCCCGTCCGGATCGACCTGGCCCGCTCCGCCGGCACCACCTTCGAGGACGTCGTCCTGACCATCCGGGCCGCCCTCGCCACGGCCGTCGCACGGCCGCTGCCCGCCTTCGACATCGCGCTGCGCCGCTACTGGGAGGCCCAGCACCCCGGTGATCCGCTCGACGCCTACCTCGAACGCGGCGGCCTGGTCAGCCGGTTCGGCAAAGCACTGCCTCAGCAGACACAGGCCGCCCTCAGCGACGTCGCCCAGGCCCTGCTGCTGCCCGGCACCGTCGGCTCGGTCGTCGGGGAGGTCACCGGCGCCCTGGTCAGCGCGCTGCGCGAGCGCCGCCAGACCGTGCGGGCCCTGGCCGGCTGCGCACGGCTCGGCCCGCTGCTGGAGGCCGAACCCGGTCTGGAGGCGCTGTCCTTCTACCCCCACCTGCTGGCATGGGAGCTGGGCCGCCTGCCCGCCGGCAAGAAGATCACGCCGGTGATCCTGCTGGACACCTTCGAGGACACCGCCGACCGTCACCGCGACCTCGAACGCCTCCTGCAGCGCCTGGTGTGGCTGATGCCGAACTGCTTCTTCGTCATCAGCGGCCGGTCCCGGCTGCAGTGGGCCGACCCCGCGCTGCACGGGCAGCTCGACCACACCGGCCCCACCGCCTGGCCCGGCCTGGCCACCGCGCCGGGCCCGGTCCCGCCACCCTGGCACAGCGCACCGGGCGGGCGGCAGCACCTGATCGGCGACCTCTCCCCCGAGGACTGCGACGACCACCTCGCCCGCCGCCTGGTCAAGGACGGCCGCCCCCTCATCGGCCCCGAGATCCGGGCCGTGATCACCGCCCGCTCCCACGGCCTGCCCCTCCACCTCGACCTGGCCGCCTCCCGCTTCCTGGAGATCCGCCGCACCCGCGAGCCGCAGCCCGCCGACTTCGACCACACCTTCCCCGCGCTCCTGGCCCGCGCCCTGTCCGACCTCACCGCCGACGAGCGGCACGTCCTGCGGTCGGTGTCCCTGCTGGACGCCTTCGACCTCGACCTCGCCACCCGCGCCGCGGGCCTCACCCACCAGGCACCCGCCCGGCGCCTGACCGAGCGGCCCATCGTCACGGAAAACCCCTACGCCCTGTGGCCGTACCACCTGCACGGCGCGATCCGCTCCGCCCTCACCGAAGCCGACGACCACACCGACGACCGCTGGACACCCGCGGACTGGCACCAGGCCGCCACCCGCGCCCTGGCCGCTCTCGGCGACCAATGGGCCACGACCACCGCCCTCACCCCCAGCCGCATCCTCCTCGTCGCCTGCCTGCGCCAGGGCCTGCGCCTGGCCCGCGACCACCGCCTGACCGACCTGGGCTGGCTCACCGACGCCGCCTTCGTCTACACCGACGACTCCGTCTGGGAACCCCTCACCCCACCCACCGTCCCTGCGGCCAGCACCAGCGGCGGGGTACCGGACCCGGCACTGGACACACCCGCCGACGCCCTGGCCGAGCTCCTCACCGCGATCACCCGCCGCCAGCACGAACACCGCGAACGCACCGCCGACCGTCTCACCACCGTCCTGGACACCGGCCTGCTGCCCGCCGAGCTGACCGAGATGGCCCTGTACTACCGGGCCAAGGCATACAAGGACCTCAGCCGGAACGACGCCGCCCGCACCGGGATGCAGCAGGTCGCCGACACCGGCGGCCGTCTCGCGCTCAAGGCCCGCCGCGGTCTGGCCAACCTGGCCCGCCTCGCCGGCGACTTCCCCACCGCCCTGGCCGCCGTCCCCGCCCTGGGCTGGAAGGGCCGCCACCACCGCGTCCTCGGCGACATCCACTGGTCCCACGCCGACACCGCCCAAGCGGTCACCGCCTTCGAAGCCGGCCGCACCGAAGCCGAGCAGCACGGCGCCGTAGGCGAGCGCGCCATGACACAGGTCCGCCTCGCCCTCGCCCTCTCCTTCGCCGACCCCGCCCGGGCCGGCGACGAGCTCGCTCTCGCCCACCAGCTCCTGAACGGCCTCGACCAGCGCTCCAACACCCTCCTCGCCCAGGTCGTCACCCTGATCAAGGACGCCGGAACCGACACCGTCCCCGACCGCGCCCAGGACCTGCACACCGGCATCGAGGCCGCCGGGCTCCCCTTCCTCCACCGCTTCGTGGAGCTCGCCCTCGCCTTCCACCACGCCGTCCGCGGCGAGAACCAGGACCTGGCAGCCACCATCAGCCGGCTGCGCGAGCTCACCGCCACCGGCGACTTCGCCTACTTCACCGACATCGCCCACTTCATGGCCGCCCTGCCCCTGCCGCGGCCCTCGACCACCCGCTGGACCAAGAGCGACGACGACGTCCGTACCGCATGGCACGGCCTGGTCCAGACCCGCCAGGAACACCTGCGCACCGGAAACTGACCCGTACATGCGCATCGGCCCCGGCCAGACACTGTCTGGCCGGGGCCGATGGGCCCACGTGCCGGCCACGGCGGGGCACCCTCCGTATCGACGGCGATCTGGCAAAGGCGCCTTCGACGAGGCCCGGGGTCAGCCGGAGGAGGTGTCCTTACCGACGAGGCCCGAGAGCAGTTCGACCAGGGTGGCGTTCACACTGCGCTGTTCCGACAGGAACACGTCGATCTTCTGCTCCAGCCCATCGAGGCGCTCGCCCAGGCCGTCGACCTTCTGGTCGAGATTGCCGACCTGGAGGCGGAGCGCGGTCAGGTCGCTCTTGACGATGCCGAACTCGCGGTCGGTCTTCTGCGCAGTCTCCTCGTAGCGGCGAGTCAGGGCAGAGAGCTCGCTCTGGGCGATGGGGTCCTCGGGCACGCGGGTACTCCTGCCAGATCACAAAACCGCTGATAAGAAGACTCCACGATATCGCGCCCGCACGCCCCTGCAGCCACGGTTCCGTAGTCCACTGTTGCGCATGAGGCGTGGCCCGCAGCCCGTCGGCGGCGAAACCTGTCTGGCCCACGGTGGACCTTCTCCGGCGGCCGAGCACGGCCTGTGTGGCAGCCGGCCGGGGCGGCCCGTTCAACTGTCCTTGGCGAGGGCGTCGGCGAGCTGGTTGTGCGTCATGCCAGAGCGCCCTTTGACGCCAGCCTTGGCGGCCTTCTCGTACAGCTCGGTCTTGGTCAGCGACCGTAGCGACTCAACGTCCGAGCTCTTGGTGCGCTTCTTCGCGGCAGGCTTCTTCCCGTGCCCGGTCTTCTCGGAGGTGCCGGCCTTCTCGGAGGTGCCGGCCTTCTCCCCGGTGTCCTTCGGGCTGCGGGCCCGCTCGACGCTGGCGCGCAGGGCCTCCATCAGGTCGACCACACCGGTGGGCTGCGCGGCCGGCTCGGCCTTCTCCACGGCCTCGCCGGCGGCCTTGGCCTGGATCAGCGCCTCGACCTTCTCCCGGAAGGTGTCGTGGAAGTCTTCCGGGTCCCAGTCGGTGGTGAGGGTGTCGATGAGCTGGTGGGCCATCTTCACCTCGGCCGGGGTCGGCTCCGTCCTGCCCGGCAGGTCGGGGACCTCCTGGTGGGGGTCGCGGATCTCGTCCGCCCAGTGCAGGGTGTGCAGGGTCAGCAGGCCGTCCTCGGCCTTCAGAGCGACGAGGTACTCGCGCCCGCGCATCACGAAGGTCGCGATGCCTGCCTTGTCCGACTCCTCCAGGGCCCGCTGGAGCAGGGCATACACCTTGCCGTACTGCTCGCCCCGTGGCCCGAGGTAGTACGTCTTGTCGAAGAAGACCGGTTCCACCGTGTCGAGATCGACGAACTCGGACACCTCCAGAGTCCTGGACCGCCCCGGCGCGATGTCGTCGAGCTCCTCGGGCTCGACGACCACGTACTCGCTGCCGGTGTCGTAGCCCTTGACGATCTCGTCCAGGTCCACCTCATCGCCGGTGCGCTCGTTGACGCGCCGGTTGCGGATCCGATCCGCAGTGCCGCGCTGCAGCTGGTGGAAGCGGATCGTGTGGCTGTCGGTCGCGGTGTACAGGGCGACCGGCAGCGAGACGAGACCGAAGGAGACGATCCCCGTCCATATGGGGCTGGCCATCTTGGGTCACCACCTCGACCTGCGATGTCGTGCTTCTTGGCTCCTTCCCCGCCCAACGTCTGATCACCCTTGTCGTGATGGCCGGGGCACTGCTGCCACCGGTCCACCGTGATCCGGCCACCGACCGCACCCACGGCGCTCCCCAGGTCTGGGCGGTCTCTCGGCCCCACCCGTCGCGGGGTACGTCCGGCCCGGCGCAGGCGTCTGCTGGAAGTGCGGTTACCAGGGGCGGAGCTCGGTGGTCAGTTCCTCCCACCACTGATGTTGGTGTTCGTCTTCGGGGTCGGGGCAGGGGCCGAGGGCGAGGACCTGGTCGTCGACGTGGTAGGTGAGGCGGTAGAGCAGGACGCGGGTCGCGCACTCGAGCCAGCGTTCGGTGTCTCGCGCTGGTGGGGCCGGGCCGAGGACGGTGGCGAACCAGGCGGGCAGGAGCAGGCGGTTACTGACGGCATCGGCCAGAGTGCTGCGCAGCGCCAGGGTCAGCCGTTGCTCCGCGCGCTGGCCGGCGGCGATGGCCGGCTGTTTGTCGGCGGTGGCCGCCCGGTCCGCGGCGAGGGGCACCGACCGCGCGTAGTCCCCCACCTCTTTCAGGAGCGCGTCCATGTCGACGTCGTCGGTGCCCAGTCCTACGGCGTGCAGGAGCGTGCAGTGCATTCCGTCCACCGGCACGCTCGCCAGCCCCCACGGGGCAACAAGTCCCTTGTTGTAGGTTCTCAGTCCTCATGGCCCTTCCCGTTGTCCTGACCTGGGGTTCCTTAATTTGCTTCAGTCGAGGCCAACAGGGATTTGTCTCACGATCTTGGCCCGTCCGCTGAAATCGCACGCAAACGAAGGGAACGTTTCTTCAGGGGTGCCTTCGACAGCCATCCGCTCTGCCCACTCACTCTGGGGCGGTGCTCGGTCCAAACGGCTGGCGAGCTCCGTCTCGGACGCCGCGTCCAAGGCCGCAGGAAGCTCGTCGAAGGTGGGGGGGCAGCATGCCAAGCAGGCTCAAGCCGCTGGCTGAAGCCACATGTGGCGGCCTTCTGCTCCAGGCCGAGCTGGTCGTTATCGACGGCTCGGATGTGAGGGAAAGAGCCGCGTCCATGCCGCGATGATGGCAAGTCCCCACCGCGCATAGCAGCTGCCGGGCAGCGTTTCGGATCGCTTCGAACTCGTCGGAGATCACCCACTCGGGATCGTGATCGTCCCACCTTCAGGTCAGCGGTGAGCCCGAGCCTGCTGTCGCACCCCTCAGAGGCCACTGGTGTACGGGCTCGTGCTCGGCGGCGCCACGAAGCTTGCGGATGACCGTGTCGATCGGGTGCCTCGCCAGTGTGGCATCGGCTCGTTTCGGTGTCTGTCGGTTGCCATGGACAAGGTGGGGAGAAATACAGGCCGTGGAAGGCTGAGTCGGATCGCGCACAGGCGCGCGGTCAGACAACGGCGCCGCAGCCGCGGTGCGGGCGCGCAGCGTGCCGGCGGCTTGGGCCGGGCTCAATGGCTAGGGCCTGTCCGGCGGATCTTGGTGACGCGCCCTGCCTCATGGAGCATCGTTCTGTTGGTGGGGCGGGGAGATCTGACGGACGACGAGTGGGC
>NZ_JBIATE010000051.1:0-25848 GCF_042891445.1 Streptomyces sp. NPDC001890
ATCCGGTCCGACAAACGCTCGCTCGACGACTTCACCTGTCCAGGCCTCGGCACACCACAACCAACGACCCACTGCCACCAAAGTCACCGGTATTGCACTTAAAGGAATCTTGATGTTACGTACTGTCGCCTCGGCTTGTTGGCTCTGTACGCGACAGGGAGCAGCGTTTTGACAGAACGGATTCCCTGCGCGCCTCTCTGCGTCGCGGACTCGGGCCGCTCCGGGCTGGGCTGATGGGCACTCAGAGAGGTGCACAGGGTGGCCTACGCGGCGAAGCCGATGTCTGACGGACGACTCCAGGTGTCGCGCGGGCGGACTCGACGCGGGGCTGGGCACTGGACCGTGCGGGGGGGGCACCCCAGTGTTCCGGCTCCGCCTCAGAGACGGACGGGCACCGGACCCGGCCCGCGCGCGGCCCCGCCGACGCGCGAGAGGGACTTGCCGGCCGCCGATCCCCGAGGCGCTCCTGCCCGCCCCGCCCCCACCCTCTCCATTTCGGCAGTTCGGGCGGCAGGGGGTGCGCAGAGGGGATGTCAGCACCCCGACCATGCCTCTACAGGCATGGTGACCTGCATAAACGCACGACGCCGTGGAGAGAGGGTGCAACAGATACCGCAGGAGATGTCGCAAGGGGGATCGCGCAGGGGATGACGCAGGAGATCCCGGGCCAGGGCACCCTCGTGGCCCGGGCCAGCCAGGGCCGTGGTCCGGGCCTGGTCCGTGGGGGCCCGCCCACGGGGCAGCGTCTGCGTGTGGGACGGCAACGAAACCCCCAGCAGGCCGCCCTGCAGCCATCCCCCGGCCAGGCTTGCCCACCCGGGCCCGGGGCCTGCGGCCCACCTCCGGCCGGCACACGGCCACGGAGGGCTTCGGCTCTGCGTCAGTAGCGGGTGACTTGCGGCGTTCCCGGGTGGGTGGCAACAGCGTTCCCTCTCCCGCATCCTCCGCGGCGGCGCGATCGTAAAGGGGCCCGGGGCAGCAGGTGCCCCGGTCCGACGGGGGAGCGAGAGATGGATCTGTATGCAGTGATGTCGTATCTGGGGGTGCCCGCTGTCGTGGGGGTGCCGGCCTTACGGGTGTGGCTGCGTTACCGGCTGCACCGGCGGGCGGTCGAGCGGGCGGCGGTCCGGGATCTGCCGGAGCTGTTCCGCGCTTTCGGCGCGGACACCGAGGTGGCCGGGGACGCGGCTGGTCGGATGCCGCGGCAACGCGGGCGCGCGGCATGAGCGGTAAAGCGGGCCCCTTCACCGCGGGGTGCCCGCAGGCCACACTTGTTCCTCTGCACGGCTTTTCGGGGCAACTGGTTCAGGGGACGGGGCAGGGATGAACGGGGGACCGGAATCGGCGGCCGCGGTGTACTCGGCCGCGCTGCGTGAGGTGCTCCGGCCGTACAGGGCGGGTGGCGGCACCCAGGCCGCGCTCGCGTCGAGCTGCTACGTGTCCCGTGCGGCGATGTCCCGGTACCTGAGCGGCGAGCGCCTGGCGGAGCGGTCCTTCGTGACCAGGCTCCGCGAGGCGCTCGCCGACCACGGCCACCCGCTCACCGACGCCGAGTACGAGCGCCTGATCGAGCTGTGCGGCGACGCCCACCGGGCCAGCGGCTCACCCTCGGTACAGCTCGCACAGCTCCGCGAGGAACTCGCGGAGCTCAAGCAGGCGCAGGACTTGGGTGGGGAGCGGCTGGCGGAGGTCGAGGAACAGGCTGCCGGCCTCTTCCGGGAATTGTTCCAGGCACGTGAGCAGGTTCAGGCTGCGGAGGGCAGGGAAAGCGAGCTGACCGACCTCGTCGCCCGCCAGCGCGACCAGCTCCATCACGCGCAGGAGTACACCCGACAGCTCGAAGCCGAGCTCACCGAGCAGACCGAACAGGCCGCACTGCTGCTCCGGGAAGTCAGCGTGCTGCGCGCGCAGAACACGAAGCTCCTCGACGGCACCGCTCCCCCGGTGTCATTCGTGGACAACAGCGTCGATGCCACTCTCGCCCGGCGGGCGGCCCGCCTCAGAGAGAGGGCAACGACAGAGGCCCTGGCGGGTCCCGGCGACGGCGCCCTCACTCCCGCCAAGCCCTTCCGGCCCTCAGCCGAGCTCCTCCACAAGAAGAGACACCCTCCCGGCGTACCCAAGCCAGACGAACCCACTGCTCCTCCTGCTCAGGACACCGCGGCCTGGGTCGTCGGCCGGTACGTCGTCCGGGTAGCCGTGCCTCTCGCGTGGATCTTCATCATGACGGGCGTACTGGGGGTCGCCGCTGCAGCCGGGCTAGCCAATCCCGGGCCCCACTTATTCGCTCTCATCTGGGCGGTACCGCTCTGCTTCCTGGGAATGTTCCTCGTCGTGATCATCGACTACATACCCACCCCGCGCGCAACCGACAGGACCCTCTCGGTATTGGTCGTCGGGTGCTTTCCCGCGATGGTCTCCGGAGCCGTCGTCCCGTTCTTCTGGGACCCCGCTTTCCTCTTCTGGCCGAGCCACAGAATCGCCCAAGCCCTCGGCCTCCTCTGATGAGAAAAGCACCGTGGAAAGCGGTATCAAATCACTGACGACTGTTCACTCATCGGCGTGGTCGCCGGTTTTGAGGGTCCGCCGCGGGGACGGTGGTGCGGACGGGCGTGTGCCGAGGACGCCTCGGGCGCGCAGGTCGTCGAGGTCGGACAGGCGCTCTCCAGGGAGAGCATCGAGGAGGTCGGCCTGGGCGGCGCGGATGCTGGGCGCGGGGGCCTGGGGGCCGGGGCCAAGGGCGCGGCGGACGGTCACGCCGGTCATCGTACGGGCAGCGCGTCACCGATCGATCCGGTGGCTTTGCCCACGAGTCGAGAACGGGCAGCGGATGTTCACGGCTTCGGGAGGCACCCCGGCCTGGTGCTGTTCGATTGCCTTCCCATCGGAAGGCGGGTTGGAGGACTCGGCGGAATCCTCCAGCCCGCCTTCGCGACTCACCCGCTCATCGCTCTGTCGGACCCAGCCTGGGCCGGGCCGGGGGTGCTACGCCTTCGTGTGCCAGCTGAGCTCGAGGATGGTGTCGTTGTAGTCGCTGTCGTCTCCGTTCTCGGCGACTACGACCAGGATGTTGTAGTTGCCGATCTCGTACGGTCCGCCGGTGTTCAGCTTGCTCGGTGTGAGGACACCGTCGCCGTTGGAGTACTCGAACGTGGCGTGGAGCAGGTTCCCCGTGGTGGTGATCTTCGTTTCCCCGAGGTTCGAGTTCCTCTCTCCGGAGCCCGTGAACTGCAGTTCCTCGTCCAGTCCCTTGACCGTCACCAGCTGGGTGACCCGCGAGTTGGACTTCGCCTTGACATGGACATCCAGGCCAGCCGGTAGAGAGATCTCGGCCCGGTTCTCCTTGACGAACGCGTACACCTTCTCGCTCACAACAACTCCTTCGCAGCAGCTTGGCCCCAGACACGGCGGCCGGGTCCCGGGCGTCCGGGGGCGTTCGCGCACGGGTGATCGACTCGACGGGCGATGGGCGCCACGCCGAGACGATCATGCCGAGGGCTCGGCATGCCCAGACCCGGAACGCTCCAGAAGCCCACGAACGAGCGACAACCAACGCGCTGAAGAGACAGGCATGGTCCAGGAGCAGCGTGTTGGCCCTGGCCTGCGGTGGTCGGGGCTGTGGTCGGTCTACGCCGACCCGTGGTCGGGTCTGTGGTCGGGGCGGGCCTGGCCGCCTAGGGCCTTTCTTTCGGATCAAGGAGAAGGCGTGTGGGAGAAGCTGTGGGGCCCCGCTGATACGGCATGCGTTTGCCGTATGGGGGCGGGTGGGGTGGGCCAGTCGCGTCAAGGTCGTGACACGTTTGAGTTGATCAAGCGTTTCTGCGTTTTTCGGGCCGTGACCTGCGGGGTCATGATCGCTGGCGTTTGCGGCCGACAGGGCCGCCCACGCCACCGACTCCCCTGGAGAGCTATGAAGCTCCTCTCAGCCCTCGCCGCCGCAGCCCTCGCCTTGCCCCTCACCGCCGCCCCCGCCGTCGGCGCATCGCACGGTGCGCCGACCATTCGCGCGGCTGCGGGAGACCCCGGCTACCTGAACATCCATCAGTGCTCGTACACCTACGACAACACCCGGAACTTCACCAACTTCATGCCGGCCACCGGATTTCCGCCGGTCGACACGGGCACCAATGCCTCGGCCAACGCCGATACGCGGTTGTCCTGCGGTCCCGGCGCGAACGGTTGGCGGCTCAACGCCAACGACAGCGGGCTCAAGGCGTTGGACCTGAAGGCCGCGCGGTACCTGAACCTGCACCAATGCGTCTACCGCATCCCCGCCGGCCCGACCGTCACCAACGTGCTGCCGGACGTGCCGAACGCAGCCATCAGGGCCGATCGCCCACCCGGCGAGCCGGCGTGAGGCGAGGTCGATGACGGTCGCGAGGTAGAGCGGCTTCGCGCCGCTGACCGGCAGGTATGTGATGTCGCCGACGTACTTTCTGTTGACTGCGGCCGCGGTGAAGTCACGGCCGATCAGGTCTGGCGCCTTCGCTGCGGTCTGGTCCGCGACGGTGGTGCGGTGCCGGCGGCGCAGACGGACTCCCTCGAGCCCGATGGACCGCATGATCCTCGCGACGCGCTTGTGGTTGACCACCGGGCCGCCCTCGTCGCGGAGTTCTGCGGTGATCCTGGGGGCTCCGTAGGTGCCGTCGGAGTCTTGGTGGACCTTGCGTATCCGGGCCGCGATCCCGGCTTCGACGGTCTGGCGGGCCGCTCTCGCGGATGCGGTGCGGCGCCAATAGTAGAAGCTCGAGCGGGCCAGGCCGAGGATGTCGCAGAGCCGCTTCACGCCGTGTCGGCGCTGGTGATCGTCAACGAACTGGTAGCGGTTCACCAGCGCGTCTCCGTCGCGAAATACCGGGCCGCCTTGCGGAGAATGTCCCGTTCTTCCTCGAGCTCACGGATCCTCTTGCGAGCGGCGGCCAGCTCCGCCTGAACAGCGTCGCCGCCGGTCTGCGAAGCGGCCGGCGGTGCGGAGTGGGCGCCGGGCCGGCGCCCGTCGGCGGCCCGGATCCAGTTCCGCAGCGTCTCGGTGTTCACCCCGAGATCACCGGCGACGGACTTGATCGTCGCTCCCGGCCTCGACCGGTACAACGCGACCGCATCCGCTTTGAACTCGGCGGGGTAATGCTTCATCCCCACGGGGACTCCGTTCTCCTGGACCATCAAGATCCAAGTGTCTCCGGTGTCCAAAACCCAGGGTCAAGGCCCATCGACGACTGCCCCTTCGACAAGACGCCGCACGTGGCCGGAGCACGATGGGTCCTGCCACGCCTGGTCGGCGAGGTCCGCTACACGAGCCGGACCCGCGCGGGACTGCTGCGCCAGCCCTCCTGGCACCGGCTGCGCCCCGACCTCGCCCCCGACGACATCTGAGCGCGATAGCTGTCCCTTGGGCGTGGCATCTGTCACCGGCCTCCGCTTCGCGAGGATCGGGCGGCTCGGAAGGTCCGGCCGGAGCCGCGAAGCTACGCTTCGGCCATGCCGCTCCAGCACCGATCCGCAGACCACATCGAGGAGCAGCTGTCGATCATCGACGGCTTGAGCTCCCGGCCTTTTCCTGACGAGGAGGTCCGGCCTGGAGCAAGCGGCCGGTGGAGCGGACCCGGCTTTCACCTGGCGGTGCTCCGTGAGAGTCAGGACTTCTGGGAGGATCGAAGCACCGAGATCGTCGAGGCAGCCGAGCGGGCGCTGGAAGCCGACCTTGCCGCGCTGTCCGCCATCCTCACGGCACGCTGGGGTGCCCCGGAGACGGTTGATCTGTGGCCCTGTCTCGGGCTCGACGACCCCTGCCCGAACCCCCCGGCCCGCGAACCGCTCAGCTTCCTTTGCGGTGTCGCCGGCAGCATGCAGACGTGGCGGTTGCCAAACTCGGATCGATGGGTCGGCCTGGCCATCGGCCAAGCTGACCCGGAATGGCAGTTCCAACTGCTGGCGGGCATTGGTGATCCCTCCTCGCTCCGGTGAGGCCTTGTGCCACGTCGGCTCGATGAGTGATCAGCACGCCGCTGATGTACCTGCGCTCCCAACACGCGACCGAGCAGCGGGAGGCACGCGCCACCATCGCCGCCTACGCCAACCACATCCAGACGCTGAGCCTGCGGAACGCCGAACTCGAAGCGGAGAACGCCACTCTGCGCGAAGCTCTAGGCCAGGGCGGCACCGTGGCCTCCCTCCCTGTGACGCGTTGAATGTTGCCGGAAGGACTGCCGCAACCAGGGCCTGCCACCTGTCTTACTTCGGCTCACCCGCCCACCCCGGCAGCAGCGCAGAGCCGGACACAGGGGCGGCGAGCATCGGTTCCGGCAGTGTCCACGTCACAGCCCATGCCTTCCACCCAGCCCGCCCGTCGGCAAACCGAGTGCGCGTACGCACCCGACTACCGGCCCGACCACAGCGGGTCAGCGCACTACAACACCTCGCCGGGGGCTGTGTGCTGAGCTCCTGGCGCACGTCCAGGCAGCGCAGCCGGACACCGGGCTGCCCGGATCCCGTGTCGTACGGTCTGATGTCGCGGCCGCCCACCGTCCGCAACGGATCTCACCGAACCCAGCGGTGCCGCCGGTACGGCCGAAAGAACTGAACCAATACCGGGAATCAGGCCGCGATGAGCTCCTGCTCGCGGTCCGGCGTCTTGACCTTGGGCTTCTTGTTCGGCAGCGAGAGCCGGAAGACCTTGCGCCACGCGGAGAACACCTGCTTGGGCAGCGGCCCGGTGACGTACTCCAGCTCGTACTTTTCGAACAGTGCGCGCACCTTCACCGCGACCTCGGCGTACCGGTTGCTCGGCAGGTCCGGGAACAGGTGGTGCTCGATCTGGTGCGACAGGTTGCCGGTCATGAAGTGCATGGCCCTGCTGCCGCTGATGTTCGCCGAGCCCATCATCTGGCGCAGGTACCACTGGCCGCGCGTCTCGCCCTTGATCGACCAGCGCTCGAAGACCTGCACGCCCTCGGGGAAGTGCCCGCACATGATCACCGAGTGGGACCAGATGTTGCGGACCAGGTTCGCGGTGAACGTGGCGGCGAGCGTGGTGAGGAATGACGGGCCCGACAGCAGCGGGTGGATCACGTAGTCCTTGAGCACCTGCTTGCGGATCTTGCGGCCCACGGCCTTGGCCCGCGCGCGGAACTCCGGGTTCTTGCGGCGGCGCTTGTGCAGGTTCTTGCCGAGCTCCAGGTCGTACGCTGCGATGCCGTACTCGAAGAAGCAGGCGTTGATGAAATTCCACAGCGGCTGGCCGAGGTGGAACGGGTGCCACTTCTGGTCCTCGTCGACGCGCATGATGCCGTAGCCGAGGTCGTTGTCCTTGCCGATCACGTTGGTGTACGTGTGGTGCAGCTCGTTGTGCGAGTGCTTCCACTGCTCGGACGGCGAGACGTGATCCCACTCCCAGGTGGTGGAGTGAATCTTCGGGTCTCGCATCCAGTCCCACTGGCCGTGCAGGACGTTGTGGCCGATCTCCATGTTGTCCATGATCTTCGCCACGGACAGACCGGCGGTGCCGAGCAGCCACGCGGGCGGGAAGATCGAGAACAGCAGCACGCCCCTGCTGACCAGCTCGATCTTGCGCTGCGCCGAGATGACCTTGCGGACGTAGGCGGCGTCTTTCTCGCCGCGGCTGGCGATCACCTCGTCGCGGATCGCGTCCAGCTCGCGGCCAAGCTCCTCGATCTGCTCCGCGGTCAGGTGGGCGGTGGGGTCGATGGCGGTCAAGGTGCTCCTACCGTTCGATGTCGCAGGGGCCCGCCGCGGCGGACACGCAGGTCTGGATGAGGACGCCCGGCTCGGCCTCGGTGATCTCGCCGGTGCGCAGGTCGCGGACGGCGCCCGCCTTGAGCGGCGTGATGCAGCCGAAACAGATGCCCATGCGGCACCCGGAGGGCATGAGCACGCCGGCCTCCTCGCCGATGTCCAGCAACGGCGTGGCGCCGTCCGCGTCGACGGTCTTGCCGGTGGCGTTGAACGTGACCTCGCCGCCGTCGCCGGCGACGACGATGCTGGGGCGGAAGCGTTCGGTGTGCAGGCGCTCTTGTACGCCGTGCTCGGTCCAGTGCTCTTCGGCGGCGTCGAGCAGGCCCGCGGGCCCGCAAGCCCAGGTCTCGCGCTCGGCCCAGTCGGGCACGAGTTCGTCGAGACGGGCGATGTCGAGCATGCCGTCTGTGTCGGTGTGCACCTCGGTGAGCCGCAGCTTCTTGTCCGCGACCAGGTCGTGCAGTTCGTTGCGGAAGATCACGTCTTGCGGCTGTGGCGCGCAGTGGACCATGACGACGTCGTCGAACTCGATGTCGCGCAGCATGCCCATCACGGGCGTGATGCCGCTGCCGGCCGTCAGGAAGAGCACCTTGGCGGGGTTGGCCTGCGGCAGCACGAAGTCACCGGTCGGCTGGTCGAGCTGGATCAGCGTGCCCGGTTTCGCCCTGCGGACCAGGTGGTTGCTGACCTTGCCGTCCGGGATCGCCTTCACGGTGATCGTGACGCGGCCGTCCTGGCGGTTTGTCGGCGAGGTAATGGAGTAGGCACGCCACAGGCGCACCCCGTCGACATCGACCCCGATCCGCACGTACTGACCGGCTGTGTGGCCGCGCCAGCCCCGTCCCGACCTGATCACGATGGTCGCGGCGTCACCCGTCTCGGGGTGCACGGCCTCGATGCGCCCACGCAGGTCAGCGCCCGCACGCAGCGGGCTGACCAGGTCGAGGTAGTCCGACGGCAGCAGCGGCGTCGTGACCATCTCCAGCAGTTGCCACGCCCTGCTACGGAGGGCTGCACTCGTCATGACTCCAGCTTGCTGCGCCTCAAGGCGTAAAGTCCTGACCGCAGGACGTAAATCTGGTCGGCTGAATTGTTCGCAGGGAACAAAAATCGTGAGCCATGCAATCCGGAGGGCCAGCGAACTGGCCCTGGATGAGAAGACGGTCACCGCACTTCGGGCCGCGCTGAAGACCACCGCCGACGAGGTCGTCCAGGCGATCATCGACGAGGTCCCTCCCTACGCCAACGCTCTTTCGGGCCGCATGGGCAGCACCATCCGCCGAGCCGTCCGCACCGCCCTGGGGCACTACCTGGACCTCGCGAGCGGGAACGCCACAGGCGGCGACGCCGGTGACGCAGCCTACGAGCTGGGCCGCGGCGAGGTGCGCGACGGCCGTTCGATGGACGCACTGCTCAGCGCCTACCGCGTCGGCGCCCGCGTGGCCTGGCGATGCCTAGCAGCGGGTGCCGTACCCGCAGGTCTGCCCGCCGCCGAGGTCGCCAAGTTCGCCGAGCTGACCTTCGCCTACATCGACGAGCTCTCCGCCGCGAGCGCCGCGGGCCACGCCGACGAACTGGCCGCCCGGGGCAGGGCCCACGAGCGCCACCTGGAACACCTGGCCCGCGACCTCCTCGCCGGCGCGAGCCCGGACGTGCTGCTGGCCTCTGTTCAACGGGCCGGGTGGCAGCCTCCGGTTTCGCTGACCGCGGTTCTGCTGCCCGCCGCCCAGGCCCGACCTGCCTACCGCGCGCTCGACCCGAGCACCCTCGTCCTCGACGATCCGCCGGACGCCACCGGTGTGCTGCTCGTCCCCGATGCCGACCGATCACATCTCTTGCGGCAGCTAACCGACCGCACCGCCGTGGTCGGCCCGGCCCGGCCATGGACTCGTGCGTCCGCCTCGTACACACGAGCCGTACGCGCGCGCTCCCTCTCCTCTGATATTCGCGACACCGAGGACCACCTGCCCGAGCTGGTGCTGAGCGCCGACGTGGACGCGTTCGCAGACCTGCGTGCCAGAGCTCTCGCACCGTTGCGGACCTTGCCTGTCGCGACCGCACGGCGGCTGGAGGAGACGTTGCGGGCGTGGCTGCTCCACCAGGGCAGGCGGGACGAGGTGGCGGCGGCGTTGTTCGTCCATCCCCAGACGGTCCGGTACCGGATGTCGCAGCTGCGGGAGCTGTTTCCGGATCTCGCATCGCCACACCGGGTCCTTGAACTGACGCTGGCGGTCGGTCTTCGGGTCCGCTGACGCGTACTTCGACCGTCCACGACTGTGTCCGCGGGCGGTCCAGGAATCGTGCCTCGTTCTCGGTGCCATCAGCTGGCTCATGCGGCCCGGGGAAGAGCGGTATTAGCCGGCTGAGACCGGGGGTTGATGTGAAGACCAGGCAAGGCTCCGGGAAGCCTGTCGGGGGCGCTGTCTCTGAGAAGCGCGGTGGCGGATACGGCTCGACTGGATCCGGTGGACGATGCGCACCGGCCTGCTCGTCGACGCGCTCATCGAGCATCTGGTAGGTGATCTGGGCCGCTATGCCCTGAGAACAGCTTTCATGTCGTCGTGGAGGGCGCTGTCCTGGCACGAGCTGACCCACGGGCGCGCGGCGGGCTGCAGCTTGGTGACCGGCGGGGCGACCAGGCCGGGTCACCAGGGGCGGAGGGCCGGGCCGCTCGCGCCGGGGACCACCGTGGTTCTGCGACGGCCACGTGCCTCCCTTCCGACAGGTCAACCGGACGACCGACCGGGCCGGCCTGGCACACCGCGCGAGGGATGATGGGGATGGAATGACGGAACGTGAGGTCAGGAGCTTCCATGACAAAGCGGGTTCACCGACCCCGTGAGGACGCGGAGTTCAATTTCATCCTCGGGATGAGCGGAGTTCCGGTCCTCGCATACTTCACCGGGACATGGCCCAAGGCAATCGAGCCCTGCCGGGTGATGGACCTCGTCGTGGGTGGCATCGCCGACGACTACACGGGCCGCCTGACGGCCGTCCGCACCGACATCACGCGTTGTCCGGCCGCAACCGAGCGATACGGGATCACCGGAGCCCCGTCCTACGTCCTGCTAAAGGAGGGAGAGGCGGTGGCGCACGGCACAGGACCTATGACCATCACCGAGGTACGGAAGTTCCTGGACGGCCACCTCTGAGCGGCCGTTGCGGCACGTGGCCGCGACGCCCGTCACGTCTCGTCTATGGGAGCTGCGCCGCCTGAGACACCTTGGGACTGAGACACCCCCACAGGTCACATAACGCCGTCCAGGACCGTCCCGGGGCGCAGTGTCATGCCGGCGACGGTCAGGTCCATCCAGTGCTGGGTGACGACTCTGCCGGACCGGGCGTACAGCACGACGGTCTCGTCGGTACGGCGCAGCACTGTTCTGTGGCCGTCGAGCTTGGGCTCGTACCACCAGCTCGGTCCCTGGGGCAGGACTGGGACGGTTTGGGCCAGTGCCGCCTTGGTCGGGAACTCCACGGATCCGATCCTGCGAGCCCGGCGCCCATGAAGCGCGTCGGGCGGTCCGTACGGCCCTACCCGTCGACCAGCCCCGTCTCGGGCTTGCAGATCTGGCATGCCTCGATGTCCGGCTCCGCCAAGGCGATCATTGCTTCCTCGCGGGTGAGGAATCCGCCCTCGGCCGGATACAGGGCGCAGTCGCCGCGGTGCACCAGAGCCGCCGACGATGACCGCTGGATGCACCGCGACCTGCCACCGCGCCCCCACCCACGCACACCACCCCGCCCCGTCAACCGGCCGGCCGTCCCGCCCCCGGCCATGCACCGGCCCACAGCTGGACCAGCCCCTGCGCCGACCCGGCCCCGGCCTGTACGGCGGGCCGCCCGGCCCGCACAGCGGCCGGCCGCGTCCTCCCAGCAGCAGGCCCTGCGCCAGCGGCTGTACCGGATGAGTACGGACGCTGCCCGCGCACACCGCCCCGTGCCCAGCCCCGAGCCCCAGCCGTCACCGGCACCGGCAGCCCCCGGCCACGCACCGCGCGGCCCGCGCCGCACCGGAGGACGCCGTGACGAAGAAGGGATGGCTCGCGCTCGGCGCGGCCGCCACCGTCATACCGCTGCTGGTCAGCCTCGCCGCCGTCGTGGCCCTCACCGGCGCGATCGCCGCCGACCAGGACGACCAGGACCAACAGGCCGCCTACGCCACCGGGACGCAGGCGGCCCCGGCCTCGGTGAAAGGGATCGGACAGGTGATGCTGTCCGCGTACACGGACGCGGCCTTGCGCATCACCGAGCTGCGCCCGAAGTGCACGGGCATGCGCTGGTCCGTGCTGGCCGGGATCGGCAAGGTCGAGTCCAACCACGCCTCAGGCCACCGCGTCGCTGGCAACGGGGCGATCACCCCGCGCATCATCGGCGCCCGGCTCGACGGCACGGGCGCCGGCGGGAACACGACGTCGTTCACCGACACCGACCGTGGGAAATGGGACGGCGACACCGCCTACGACCGTGCCGTCGGCCCGATGCAGTTCCTGCCCTCCACCTGGAACGGGCCCACCGGCCAGGACGGCAACGGCGACGGCATCGCAGACCCGCACAATGCGTTCGACGCGGCGCTCGGCGCCGCCGTCTACCTGTGCGGCACCGGCCGCAGCAAACTAAGTGGTCAACGTCGGAAGTCCTTCGGGGGTTGACGCAGAGTGGGACCTACGCGGGGCCTTGACCACATCTCAACGCCCACGGACAGACTGGGCGCCTACCGGGTAGGGGTGTACGAGAAACCGGGCTCGGGATTGGGGGCCGGATCGGGCAGCGTGATACCCCGGCGGAAGGGTGCGTGACCCGCGAGCGTGACAGCGTTCAATCGCGTAGATATACACGGTTCATGCTGAGCCGAGCAGGCTTGCCCCGCTTGCCACGTCAGTGGCGCTGTCCGGTGTGACGAGATGTGCCATCGTCGCGTCGACCTCCAGGCCAAGCCACTGCGGCAGGCTGGTGCCGAGCAGGTCCGCGTAGCCCTCGTAGTCGTCGCCGGCCCGGAAGATGGGCGACTCGCCAGTGTCGTCGCACCAGTCGCTGACAAGTACGACCCACTCGCCATGGTCGGAGGCGATCTGAATCAGTGAGCGGGCGACGGTAGGGTCGAGCATCACGCTGTCACCGATCTCAAAATTCTGCCAGGTGGTAGCCCTGGCGCGTAGGCCCTCTGCGGCGTCGTCGAACCACTCCTGGTATCCGTAGTCCAAGGACTCATGGACCGGGCGAATCGAGTTGTCCACCCCTGCCACCGACAGCCGGTACTCGGGGCCGTAGTCATGACCGTCGAGATAAGCGGATGGGGCGAATATCTTCGGGCTCACCAGCGTGTCGAACAGTGTGCGCCATTGCGGGCTTCGCGCCCGTAGCTCCCAAAATCCGATCAGCGAGGGTGGGAGCGGGGCGGCGAGGCGCAGCTGCAACCTGGTCAGCAGCGTCGTAAAGTCCGCCGACGGCGCGTTGGGCTCCATGCTTGCCTGTAGTGCCGGTTCCGCCAGCGCCAGGAGTGCCCTGAACGGTTGTACTTGCACATCCGCAAACCAAGAGGCTTCGTCGAAAGCCTGTTCCAGGCCCGAGGCGTCCACGGCTCGGAGCCATCGACAGACCCGGTCGGTCACCTCACCGAACGTCGGCTCCGGTGCACGCCGGCCATGATCTCGCGTCAGAGCCTCGAAACTAACGTCAGCCACCCGTGCACCCTATGGCAAGTCGGCTCCGGAAATCCTTCGGGGTTGATATCGGAGCCGGTGCCGTGGGTGGCTTCTCTCAGATGTCGGGGAGGGTGAGGTAGAGGGCGAAGCCGCAGGTGCCGGCGGATCCTCCGCGGTTCAGACGCATCAGCTTGTTTGCTTTCGCCGTCGGCCAGTTCGCCGCCGGCATAGGCGAACTGGCCGCGGCAGCGGACGTCCAGGCCGGCGAGCTGCCGCCAGGCGGCCCAGGCCGCGCGGGCAGCTTCTGGGCAGGGGAGGTCTTGGCCGACTCCGGCACGGTGGGCAAGGGGTCATCCTGTCCGGCCGCCCGCGTCAGGCGGTGCGGCAGGCTCCAGCCAGTAAGATCCACTTCTGCTGATCGGCCTGCCTGCCTTGCCCGTTGCCACCGCCCGCCCGATATCGCTGACTGCCTCGCAGAGGCACCGGCTGAAGAAGATGGCCTACGGGCACAGGACTCCCCACCAGGCCCGGATCCGAGCGCACGTCGTGCTCCACGCGGCACGGGGCCGTTCCAACGCGTGCATCGCCCGCGAGACGGGCCTGCATGTGGACACCGTGCGGACCTGGCGAGGCCGCTTCGCCGACGAGGGCATGCCCGGGCTGGCCGACCGTCGGCGCCCCGGCCGGCCACCCTCGTTCACCGCCCTGCAGACCGCCCAGGTCAAGGCCCTGGCCTGCCAACTACTCGCCGAGACCGGCACGCCGCTGGCCCGCTGGTCGTGCCCGGAACTGGCCCACGAGGCCACGGCACGAGGCATCGCCCCGGCCTTGTCGGACTCCACCGTGCGCCGCTGGCTGGCCCGGGACGCGCTCAAGCCCTGGCAGCACCGCTCCTGGATCTTCATCCACGACCCCGATTTCGGACCCAAGGCCGCCCGTGTACTGGATCTGTACGCGCGCACCTGGCAGGGCGAACCGCTCGGACCGGACGAGTACGTCATCAGCGCCGACGAGAAGACCTCCACCAGGCCCGCTGCCGCTGCCACCCCACCCTGGCCCCCGGACAGGCCCGGGCGATGCGGATCAACCACACCTACGGCCGCGGCGGTGCCCTGGCCTACCTGGCCGCCTACGACGTCCACCACGCGAGGGTGCTCAGCCGCACCGAGCCCAGAACCGGCATCGACCCGTTCATGAACCTGGTCACCCAGGTCATGAACCAAGAGCCGTACGCCAGCGCCAAAAGGGTGTTCTGGATCGTCGACAACGGCTCCTCCCACCGCGGGCAGAAGGCCGCCGACCGCTTGACCAGTGCATTCCCGAACGCGCTCGTGGTCCACACCCCGGTCCACGCCTCCTGGCTCAACCAGGTGGAGATCTACTTCTCCGTCGTGCAGCGCAAGGTCGTCTCGCCCAACGACTTCACCGACCTGGCCCAGGTCAGGGACCGGCTCCGAGCCTTCGAAGACCGCTACAACGCCACAGCACAGCCATACCAGTGGAAGTTCACCACCTCCGACCCGGACGACCTGCTGGCCAGGCTCGACCGACACACCGCCGATCACCAGGAAGAATCCTCCGCGCAGCCAACCACATGATCAACCCCCGAAGGACTTCCGACGTTGACCACTAAGCGACAACGCCCAGCTCCGCAAAGCCGTACGGCGCTACAACCACGCCGGCTGGTACGCCGACGACGTCCTGCGCAACATCCACCAGTACGACCAGGCCGACAGTGCCCCCGCCAGTACCGGAAGCAACGGCCCCGTGCCTGTATCAGTGTCCCTGCCCGGCCCCCCGGCCACGTATCAGGGCGGCGAGACTGTCTGCTCGTATCCCGACCCGACCGGCGGCCGCTGCCTGACCGGCGCGGCCTCCCACGGATACAAGGAAATCCTGACGAAGTGGCCGCGCTGGCACGGCGGGATCGGCTGCCAGACCCCACGCTCCGAAGGCGGCGAACACCCCCTGGGCCGCGCCTGCGACTACACCCCCGGCACACTCGGCAAACGCGCCTCGGGAACGGCACTCGCCCAGGGATGGACCCTGGCAGCATGGCTCCGCAAGAACGCCGACACCCTGCACGTGCAGTACGTCATCTGGCAAGGACGCATCTGGAGCATCAACCACCCCCAGGACCAAAACGGCTGGGGACGGCCCTACGACCATGGGCTGAACAACCCACACACGGTCACCGGCGGCCACTACGACCACGTCCACGTCACCTACAAGCACTGAGAGCACGCTGTTCCGGAGCCAGAACACAGACTGGTCGGGTCGCTCTGCGGCTGCCCAGGACGGAGCGAGCCGCAGGCAGTCATTTGCCGCGCATCAGCTCTACGTACTGGTCGACGACCCGCTCGTGCGGCTCGGCCACGCCCCCCGTGAGGGTTAGACGCTGGCCCCTTGTGGATCACGTGATCACGGCGTGGCTGTGCAGGGCAGCAACAGCTTGGACCGCGTAGCGGAGACCCTTGTCTCCTTGCCGGCAGTCGCGGAAGGGCTTGAAGTGCTTCATGCGAGTGAAGCGCGTTCCGCTCAGGCCCGGACGCGCTGATAACCGCGTTGTTCACTACCTCACTCGGCAGGACTGGATGGCCGGGCCGTTGCGGTGCGGGAGCCGGTGGCAGCCAGAAGTCCATCCGGCGCCCACGCGGGGCCTGGAACTTTCTACTCACGAATCAAGGGTTGCACTAGTGCAATAAGTTCTTGCATCTAGTACTAAGCCCGGTTAAGTTCAACGGCATGCCCACTTCCTTTCCCACACCAGTCACGCTCACTGGCCGCCACATACGCCTGGAGCCACTGACGATGGAGCATCTCGACGACCTGTTCGCGGCGGGGGGCCGCGACGAGGAAGTCTGGAGGTGGCAGGGTGGGCCAGCGCCACAGACCCTGGAGGAACTGGGTGGCAAGCTCGCCGCACTGTTGGAGGGCGCCGCGCGTCGTGAGTACGTTCCCTTCGCAGTCATCCACGGCGCGAGCGGTCAGGCCGTCGGCTGGACCACATACATGGACATTGATGTGGCCAACGAACAGCTGGAAATCGGCTGGACGTGGTACGGGCGCGCGTTCTGGCGCACCCAGGTCAACGCCGAGTCGAAGCTGCTTCTCCTCACCCATGCCTTCGAGGACCTGAGCATGGGACGCGTGCAGTTGAAGACCGACCATCTCAATCACCGCTCGCAGGCCGCCATTGCTCGTCTTGGCGCGCACCGCGAAGGGGTCTTGCGCCGTCATCGCCGACGGCCGGACGGCACCTGGCGCGACACGGTGTACTTCTCGATCCTTGCCCAGGAGTGGCCTGCGGCCAAGGAACGTCTTGCCGCCCGCCTCGAAGGGCACGGCCATCACAGATAGCGCCTGCGCGCCGGAGGCTACATCGACGACGTCTACTGCGACCCATGCCGAGCCCACGAGAAGACCCACACAGGCCCTCCTCCGCCTAGCTAGTCCAGGTCGCACCTGAGGGAGCCTGGTACGCCGGTCCGCCCAAGGTGAACGGGGCCGGCCCCGGCGAGACACCGTGGATGGAAGCCGGCCCCGACCGGCTCACCATCACCCGCGACGGAGTCATCGTCCACCAGGGCCCCCACGGCCGGGCCCGACGGCACCATCAGCTGAGCCGTCGTCCACGAACGCGAGTACACCCCCGCCGAGATGGGCGACTCGGAACAGAAAAACCTCGCCCGGAGCGCGGAACTCGCCACCCGCTACAACCAGGACCAACACCAGGCCGGGGCAGGCACGGGCGGGAAGCACCGTAGGCGTGGCACGCGGCCTTACTGACGTCCCCCGGCCTGCCAACGCGCCAATGTCCTGTGGGCGGCCCTGATCCGTGACCGACGGTGCTGCCAAGTCGCACCTCCAGTGACTTCCAGTGACTACGGCCGCTTGACAGAAGCATTAGTGAGCGAGGGCCCCGCGTTCTGCAGACTGTCGGCGTCCCCACCGGAACGCTCCGGCTGCGTGAGCCCGACGGGGGCGCCTCAAAGGACGCAGGCGGATTGGCGATCTCGGCCTGGAACGGGTGCGCGGTCACTGAGAGGGTGTCGTCGAAAGTGCCGGCGCCGACGCGCTGGCCCAGATCCCCCTGCTGTGAGCGTCCTCGCCCGGGAGCAGGCCGCGGAACGCCTTGTAGATCACGCGGCTGTGCTCGGCGGCGAACTTCCGCGCGACCGGATCAGGCTCTGGGTGAAGCGGAAGCGCCACTGCCACCCGTATCCGGGCAAGGGCACCAACCCGGTCGGTCTCCTCCAACGCCGCCTGCCGCGCCTCGGTCAGAGCACCCACACTGGCAGCGAACCGGACTACTGCTCACTTCAGCGTGATGTCTCAGCGGGTTCGACGCCCGCGTGATCGGCCAGGCGGCACGCGGCGGCGAGGTCCTGACGCCGTGACATCCTGCGAGCGACGGGCGGCCGACATCCGGCGCTACGGGCCCGCGGCCTTCAGAAGTCCTTCTTGCCAGCAGTTCGCGTGGCCCGCGCCGCGCAACAGCAAGCCGAGTGAGAGCATCGCGGACAGGCTGAGCAGCACCGTGGACCAGAACCAGAAACGCACCCATGTATCGGGGACAGGCAGCAGGATCGCCAGCACGGCCGGATACAGAACCAGCAGCCACCCCAACCGCCGCTCCACTCCGGACTGTTGGCGCAGCCTCCCTGTTGCTCTCTCGCCCTGCCCGGCAGCCCCACAAGTGATCAGTCTCAGTCCGTCGGCAATGGTCAGCCGGCACGTGTGCACGAGCGCTCCGATCATCGTGAGGAGCAGGGCGAGCCCCAGCAACTGGGCCCATTCGGGCACTCTGGGCTGGCCTGACGTGGTGACCATCAGCATGGGCACCGCAAACAGCAAGGTGCTCAACGCCTCGAAAGCGAAGAGCCGGGTGGCCGGGTTACGGATCAGTACTGTGGACACCAGCGACTCCTTGGACAGAAGTCTCCTGTGGCCGCAGGCGCAACCGATCGCTCGGGTGCGACGTGAATTCGTCATGACCCCAGCTGCGCTTCGCCAACACTCGCGCCGCCGGACCCGTCGGAGATGAACTGGTCCGGGGTGACGCACGGCGCCGTCAGTACGTACTCACCTGGGTCGATGGCTCGGGTTCGACGGCGAAACTGCCAGGTTGATGCGGGCCAGATGGTGGTGACACGGCCAGTGCGGTCCTGGTACCAGCCGGAGCAACCGCCTGCGGCCCAGACGGTGGGGGCCATCCGGTTCTGCAGTTCGGCGTTGTACGCGTGCTGTGTCTCCGCGCGCACGTCCACGGAGCCCAGACCGCGGCTCCGCATCAGCTGCAGGGTGCTGACGAGGTAGTTGATCTGCGACTCGATCATGTAGATGAGGCTGGTGTGTCCTACGCCGGTGTTGGGTCCTGCCATCAGGAACAGGTTGGGGAATCCCGCGACGGTTGTACCGAGGTGTGCCTGCGGGCTGCCTTGCCAGACCTCGTGCAGGGACCGTCCGTCATCACCTATGACGCGCTGCGCGTAGGAGGCGTCGGTGACACGGAATCCGGTTCCGAAGATCAGTACGTCCACTGGATACGCGGTGCCGGCGGATGTGGCGCCACCGGGTGCGGCTTGAGCGCCGCTGGGCGGGGTGGTAAGGACAGTGTTCGGTCCGACGCTCGTGATCGGGTCGGTGACGACGTGGACGTTGGGTTGAACCAGTGCCGGGTAGTAGTTGTCGGAAAGCAGGACCCGCTTGCAGCCCAGTGCGTAGTCCGGGGTCAGCTTGGACCGCAGCTCGGGGTCCTTGACCTGATGGTGCAGATGGGCCAGTGCCTCCCGACGCCCCAGCGCGGCCATGGTGCGGTTGCCGAGCAGTGCCGGCAACGTCGCCTCCCGAGTCATGTACTCCCAGCCTCGCGCCAGTCGCTGCACCGTCGGGGCCAGCCGGAACAGGCGACGCTGCCACGCCGGTACCGGCCGATCCCGGCGCGGGGCGATCCAAGATGGAGTGCGCTGAAAGACAGTCACCTGCTGGGCCGTGCGCTGCAGGTGAGGGATGAACTGTACGGCGCTCGCGCCGGTGCCGATCACGCCCACCCGCTTGGTGGACAGGTCCAGGTCGTGTTTCCATCCGGCGGAGTGGAACGCTTCTCCGGTGAAACCTTCCAGGCCGGGCAGTGAGGGGATGGCCGGCTCCGAAAGGGGCCCTTGGGCCATCACGAGCAGTCCGGCGCTGAGCGGTCCGGTGCTGGTGTCCAGGTCCCAGCGCAGCCGCTCGGGGTCCCAGGTGGCGCGCTGCAGTTCGCAGCCGAGTCGAAGGCGGGGCGTCAGGCCGTATCGGGCGACGCAGCGCTTCAGGTACCGCTCGATCTCTTCCTGAGGCGCGAAGCGCCTGCTCCAGGTGGGGTTGGGCGCGAACGAGAACGAGTACAGACGCGAGGGCACGTCACAGGCGCACCCGGGATAGGCATTGTCCCGCCACGTGCCGCCGACTTCATCGGCCCGCTCCAGTATCAGCAGGTCGCGGTAGCCCTCCTGCAGCAGCCGGATGGCTGTGCCGAGGCCCGCGAATCCCGCGCCGACGATGACGACGGATACATGTCCGGGTGAGGCTCCGGCTGCTTTGCGCGGGGCCGGGCTCGTGGTGTGCGGGTCGGTCATGATTCTCCTCCACCCAAAAGAATGCTCGGATCTACGACGATCGTATGCGATACGATCGTATCCCACTCGATGGATGGAGTAGCGAATGAGGATTCTGGCTCTCGGAGGCCCCGGAGCAATGGGGGCCGTAGCGGTACGTGTGACGGCCGGACTCCCCGGCGTCACCGAGATCGTGGTGGCCGACCGGAACCTGGAGGCGGCCCGGACGCTGGTGCGCCGGCTCAACGAGGACGGCACGGGTGGCGCGCCGATGCGGGCGCTGAAGGTGGACGTGACCGACAGCGGCGCCCTGCACGCCGCCCTGGAGGGCGCGGACGCCGTCCTCAACACCGTCGGCCCGTACTACCGCTTCGGCCTGACCGTGCTGCGAGCCGCGATCACGACCGGCACCCACTACCTGGACATCTGCGACGACTGGGAGCCGACCCTTCAGATGCTCGACCTGGACCAGGAGGCCCGAGCCGCCGGGGTCCGTGCCGTGGTGGGAATGGGCGCCAGCCCCGGTGTCAGCAACCTGCTGGCCACACGTGCCGTCCGGCAGCTGGACCATGTCCAGGACCTGTACACCGCATGGCCCGTCGACGTCTCCGGCAGCGGTGGGGACGACGAGCAGCTGAGCGACCCAGACGGGCGCCCCAGCGCGGCCGCCGTGCACTGGATGGAGCAGATCAGCGGGAAAGTCGCGATGGTCAGCGAAGGACGGCTCGTCCACCGGCGGCCACTCCGACCGGTCGCCCTCTCCGTATCCGCCGGACACACCGGCACGGCCTACACCGTCGGCCACCCCGAGCCGGTCACCCTGCACCGCAGCTTCCGACCGGCCGGCGAGGCCGCCAACCTCATGGTCGTCACCCCAGGCACGGTGGCCTACCTCGACGTCCTGCGCCGCGACATCGACGCCGGCAAACTCACCAACGAGACCGCGGCAGCCGAACTCGCCAAGCCCTCGGTGTCCCGCGCGCTGCGGGCCACCGCGGGTGCCATGACCCGCAAGGGGCCCGGGTCACTGCCCCCGTTCTTCGCTACCGCCACGGGCACCCGCGACGGCCGCCGCGTCACCGCCCTGGCCCGGCTCGCCGATACACCCGGCGCCTCGGCGCTGCTCAACGACATGGCAGAGGCAACCGGTCTGCCCCTGGCGCTGGGACTCGCGCAACTACTGGACGGCACCGGTGGCCACCTCGGCGTCCACCCGCCGGAGACAGCCATCGACGCCGACCGCTTCTTCCTCGACCTGGCACGCCACGTGCCCGACCTTCCCGGCGACGACGGCCCTCGCGACGGCGTGATCACTGACGTGACCCCGACCCAGTGAAACGCAAAAGGAGACACAACGTGCCATCAAAAAGAGCCACCACACCCCCCACCCACTTCATCGACGTCGCGGGACGTACCGTCCACTACACCGCGACGGGCAGCGGCCCCCCGGTGCTCCTGCTGCACGGTCTGGACCGCAGCCTGGCGGACTGGGCACCGCTCCAGACCGCCCTGCCCGACCACCGGCTCATCGCAATCGACGTCCCAGGGTTCGGCCGGTCGCAGCCCCTGCCGGACAGCCGGCTCGCCTCCCTGGCCGGGCACGTCGAGCGGGTGCTCGACCGACTCGACCTCATGTCCGCGGTACACGTTGTCGGCAATTCCCTCGGCGGCGCCATCGCGATGCAGCTCACCGCACATGCACCCGCGCGCGTGTCCTCACTGGCACTGCTCAACAGCGCCGGATTCGGCCGCGAGGTCACCTGGACGCTGCGCATCCTCGACCTGCCACTGCTCTGGCGGCTGCTTCTGCGCCCCGCTAAGGGCAACGCACAGCTGACGGAGCGTTCCCTCTTCCACGATCCGGACTTCGCGACCCCCGAACGGATAGCCACAGCACTCGCTCTCGCCCACCGCGAAGGAGCAGCCCGGACACTGCGACAGGTCGCCCGCGAGCTCGGTTCCTGGCGCGGCGTACGTTCCATCTGGCGCACGAAGCTGCTCGTAGAGGTCTCGGCGCTCGATACCCCGACACTGGTCGTCTGGGGGACCCACGACCGCATCCTCCCCGCCCACCATCTCATCAACGCCGCATCCACCCTCCCCCGGGCACGCACCCACCTCTTCCCACGAACCGGTCACCTGCCGCAGATCGAGCGCACTGAAGAGACAGCCGCCCTGCTCAGCTCGTTCTGGAACAACCTGTGAAGCCGGACCGCCTCATACACGCCTGCCGGTAGGCCACATGGTCGCCCCAGTCCGGATCGGGGCGACCATAACGATCGGCCTCGCCTCGCGCTCCCGATCAGGACTTCGTCGAGGTAGTCGACATCACTCCCGGTGCCCATGAGCCGAAGTAATGTAAACGATCGAATCGATTCTGATCGCTCCTCGGTTCAGCACCCCAGCGCGGCACCTTGATCAACCATCTCGACGACGCCCGAAAGGCCCCCACCACATGCCTGGAACGGATTCACCCCGCACTCCGGAACCAGCCGTCCAGGTCCCCACCCGGACACTCGTCGAGGCACTGATCCGCACCGACCACACCGTCGACACCGGCGAGCTCTACGCCATCGCCCCGCTGCTCGGCATGACCGACCAACAGGTGCGGCTGTGCGTCAAGCGGCTCGTCACCGAAGGGCGGTTCACCCAGGAAGGCAGGGGACGCAAAGCAGTCCTGCGGGCCACCGGCGCCACCGAGCAGACTCTTGGGCCCGACGTCGAATTCGTCGCACACGCGTTCCGGCAGGATGCGGGCCTCGCGCCCTGGGACGGTATCTGGCACCTCGTCGCCTTCGCGGTCCCCGAGACCGCCCGCTCCGCACGCGACGCCCTGCGAGCCGCACTTACCCGGCTCGGCGGTGCACCCGTACAGGGCGGCCTCTACATCAGCGCCAACGCCTGGGAGCCCTACGTCGAAGACCAAGCCCGCCACCTCGATGTCCTCGACCACCTCACTCTGCTGACCACGGACAACCTGCGCCACGGCAACGAACACGACCCCGCCGTAATCGCCCGCACCCTCTGGCCACAGAACGAGATCGCCGACCGCTACCAGCGACTCGCCTCCGTCGCCCAATCGCGGCTGCGCCGACTCCAGGAAGACACCCACCTCCCCAGCCCCCAGCGGCTGACGATCGCGGTCGAACTGGCCGCCGAATTCACCCGTGCCATGGAGCCCGACCCCCTCCTGCCGCCGGAACTGCTGCCCCAGCCCTGGCTCGGCACACAGGCCCGTGAACTCGTTGCGCAAAGCTGGTCACTCCTGGGTAAGTACACAGAGGAGAGCGAGCGAGTCAGCCTTTTCCAGCTCTACCGCGACGTGATCCGCCCAGCAGCTGCCGACAACTGAGGCCCACTGCGCCGACTGGCTCGGACAGGCCCTGGCCTGAGATGCAAGCTGGCGTGAGCTTCACGCCAGGGGTTCCGTACGGTGGCTTTGTTCACGACTCGCGTCAGCAGTTGTTCACCGTTGCGGGAGGGGGCATCTGCGCGGCGGCGATACCGATGTTCACGGCTTTGAGCAGCAACACGGATCACGGATCTGGCACCCGGCAACGGTGCCGCCACGACGGACCACCTGCCCTCGTAGCCAGCGCTTTTGCCCAGCCCTTCTGGAAGCGGCAGACGGCCGGCCTCCGCCCACGCCCCCGAGCTGCTGCTCAGAGCCGTGAACATTCGGCGCGGGCCAGCCTCCGCAGTGCCTCCCGAACTGCTGTCAAAACGCTGCTCACTCTCGTGTACGAAGCCAAACCAAGACCTCCACCGGTTCGGATCCCTCGCTGTGCGCTGGGCGGTCAGCGATCGCGCTGTGAAGCTTCCCCGTGATCTTGGACACTCGATCTTTATGCCGCGAGGTCGTGTTGGTGCCGCTGTCGGGTCTCGGCTGGGGTGAGGTAGCCAAAGACCTTGTGCTTGCGCAGTCGGCGGCGGTTGTAGAACGTCTCGATGACCCCGTTGCCCAATTGCTCTATGCGGCGAGGTCGAGGGCGGCGAGGTGTGATGTCCGAGTGGGGGCGAGGGGTTGTCCAGTCCACCAGGCATCGAGACGGAGCAGGTTGACGGCGGTGGCTGTGAGGACGTGTGCGAGAGCGGTCTTCCGTAGTCCTGTGTAACGGGTTCTGCGGGTGCCCGCGGCCGTGACTGCCTGGTGGATCGTGCCTTCGACGCCAGAGCGAATCGCGTAGACGGCCTTCCATTCCTCGGTGGTCTGCTCGGCCCGGACACGTTCAAGGACGGCGTCTTGATCTTGTGGGCGGACGGTGAGCTGGCGACCGTAGCGTGTCGAGTTGGTGCACTGTCCGCGGGAGGGGCAAGGCGCGCAGGTCTCGGTGGCGAAGCGGATGCGGATCGCGGATCGCTGGTTGTTGTCGAGTCCCTCGGTCCAGTAGCGGCTGTGGGCGCCGGCGGGGCAGGTTGCCCGGCGAGCGTCCCAGTCGATTCCGAAGGACGCCTTGTCGTAGCCGGTTGCCTGGGAGGTGCGGCGGGTCATGGGCCGGACTGGGCCGATGACGCGGACCCCGCGCTGGCTGGGCGCCGTCAGCAGGAGCTCTGCGGAGATGTAGCCGGCGTCCATCAGGTGTTCGCCCGGCAGCAGGCCTTTGGCGTCGAGCTGGTCATGGATCTCGTCGACAACCACGGGGTCGCCGACCGTAGCGTCCGTGGTCACCACGTTGGTGATCAGGTGCGGTTGGCTGGTCTCGTTGGCGTCACAGGTCTCGGTGAAGTGAACCTTGTAGCCGTCCCAGGCCGAGCCGCGCTTGACGGCGTTGCGGGAGTCGGGGTCGTAGGGCGAGGTGATCCGGGCTCTGCTGGACGGGAGCTCGTTCTTCCCCCGCCAGGTCACCTCCTGCACTCCGTCCGTAATCGTGCGCTGGAACTGCTGGAGCCATACGGTCCGCAGGATGCCGACAGCTGAGACCTGCGAAAGCCAGGCGGGGGCACTGACCTCGAACGCCGCTTCGAGGAACTGGTAGCCGTCGGCCGCGATGCGCCAGGTCAGTTGGGTCCGCTCGCTCTCGTCGCTTGGTAGTCGGTAAGAGTCCACCCTGGCCCCGTACTCTTCTTGCCAACCCCCGGGCATCCAGGAGGCGAGCCACTCGGGTGCTGCCACGGCAACCGCCTCCAGGGCGGCTCTCAACGTCTCGCCGACGAACTCCAGGCGGTTGAGATTCCTCACCGCGGCGAGGATGTGGGTGGAGTCGGTGCGCTGCCGGCCCCGGCCGGACACGAGCTCCAACTCGTTGAGCCGCACCAGCAGCAGGTCCAGGATCTTCTCCTCCAACCCGTGGACCAGGAGACGGTCACGGAAGCCGGTCAGTACGGTGAAGTCGAATCCTGGGTCGTCCAGTTCGAGGCCGAGCAAGTACTTCCAGTCGATTCTCGCGCGTACTGCATGGGCGGCCTGCCGGTCGGTCAGGTTCTCCGCGAACTGCAGCACGCTGACCAGCGCCAGCTGCCCCGGCGCGACACCGGGTCGGCCCCGCACACCGAACGCGGACCTGAAGATCTCGTCATCGAAGAGCGGACCAAGCGCGTCCCGCACCCGCATCGCCAGGCAGCCCTTCGGAAATGCTGTTCGAGCCACCATCCGCGTCCCCTCAGGAACTTCCCTACCCGAGTCTGCCCGCATCGACACCCAACTCTCCGCCCCACGACCGAACCGCAGGCCTGCCACCCAAGCCCCATCCTCAGGCTCCACCCCTCAGTCACCAGCCAAGACCGAGATCGACGGCATTCACTCAATTGAGCAACGGGGTCTCTCGATGAAGTCGAAGATCTCGGCGCGGGCGGTGGCCCGGTCGGGCCAGACACGGGTGCCGATCTCTTCTTTGAGCAGGGCCCAGAAACTCTCC
>NZ_JBIATE010000052.1:0-23454 GCF_042891445.1 Streptomyces sp. NPDC001890
GGGGGATGTCGCGGACCTGCGCGTGTGCCATCGCTGCCTCTGCAAGGGGTGTGGGAGCGGAGAGAGAAAAGGGGCCGCCGCCCGTACACCGTGGCCCAGGGGGCGGGCGGCAATGTACGGGCGGCGCGAGCGGCGAAGGGGGACATCGGCCGCTGTAACGGGTAGCCCAGCAGGCTGTGGAGGCGCTCTCAATGGCGCTTCCACGCTGGCGGGCGCCGGTTTCGGCTTCTCCCACCCCTTGATGCGGAATCCGGCCGGGGCGGTCCGTCAGGCGACGCCTGCGGTTGCGTGGGAGCTATGGCTTCTGCGCCCGGCGGGCAGGCACCGACGGCGCCGGCGCAGCTGCGGCTGGTGCACGGTGTAGGTTCCATGCCCGGCAGTCAAAGTCCGTTGCTCTGACCAGCAACTGTCGGGCGATTCCCGTGGTGTGTCTTCGTCTTTGTCCCGCCTCCGTGTCGGTTCTCTCAACGCAGGACGAACACCGGACGCGGGCACAGGGGGTTTACCTGCGGATTCCGGCACGGGATTCGGGTTCTCACATCTGGCTGATGGATACGGGAGGGGCCTTACAGCGGCCAGTTGATGAGGTCATCGCGGACCCAGCCGCGCTGGCCGGCGTGGGAGCCGGAGTTGACCTTGATGTAGAGCCAAGGCTGCTTGGTGATGTCCACCTGCCGGTAGCAGTCGACATAGACCCTGGCGCCCTTGGTCAGCTGCCCGTAGGACCCGTACGAGGTGCCTGGCCCCTTGCGGAGGTTCACATTGCGGACGTAGACCTTGCCATTGCGGTTGGCGTCATTGGTGCACTTGGAGTTACCTCCGACGGCGGCCGCAGCCGGAGCCATGGCAACCGTCCCTCCCACCAGAAGCGTGGTCGAGACTGCCAACGCCACAGCACCTATTCGCGTGCGCATTGCTCTCCATTCGATGTCTCTCGAAAGTGCCGTCGGGGCCTCCGGCTCGATGCCGGATCCGACACAGTTCCGACTTTGCGGAGGGGATTCCGACACGAGATTCGGGAACCCACACACGGGCGCGGATGTCTGGGTCAGCCGGCCAGGTTGACCAGGCCGTCGCTGCGTACCCACCCCTGGGTGCCCTTGCGGATACCGGACTTCGAGCGGGTGATCTTGGCGTAGTCCCAGCTGCCCTTGCTGCACATCACGGTGAGCTTGTCGCCGCGGTAGAGGTACCCCAGGCTCTTGTAGCCGGTGGAGGGGCCGGAGCGGTAGTTCCAGGCGTTCTTGCTGACGGTGGCACCGTAGTTGGACCAGTTGTGCGTGCACTGGCTGTTCTCGCCGACGGCGTAGGCGGCCGGTGCGGTGGTGGCGGTCAGGGCGGCTGCGGCGGCCACCGCCATGACGGCGGGGACAATGGCGGCGCGGGTCGCGATACGGCGGATCATCGTGGAGCCCTTTCGAAGAACGTGGCGCGAAGTGGCCTGGCAGAGTCGATGCTGCGCACCTGGGGGTGGTCGGTGACCGACTTGGCCGCCCGGCTCCCGCGACCTGCAACGACAACTTGGGGTGCCGGTCCGCAGGGCGGGAACAGCAGCGCGGCCAGCTCGCAGGTGGGCGCAGCCGGCCGCTTCGAAGTACCCCGGCCCGGCCGCGATGATGGGATCTGCCGGTGGCCGCTGTCCCACTTGCCGGCCTCCGCGACTCGGCCGGCCCTTCCCGCAGGCGGAACCGGCCGGGAGGCGGCCGGCGGCCGGTTCCCGGCGTGGCGGCAGCGCTCGGGTCCGTGGGGCGGGAGGCGCAGCCGGGATTCACGGCGCATCCTCCCGCCCCACGGCGTGCTCGGCGGCCGGGGGCCCGAGGCGGCTGCGGGCGAGCGTAGATGGGGTGGCACCTGTTGCCCCAGTGACCCGTATGGAGCCGATGACGTGAGCCTCCGCACCGCCCCGAACCTGCCCGATGAGGGCCTGGCCATCGGCTTCCAGCCGTCTCCGCCCGCGGCCGACACCCGAGAGCTGCATCGGCTGTACCGCGCTCTGGACCGGGCCGAGCGGCCGTTCCTGGGCTTTCCGGGCCACCTGGGCCAGGTGGTGGCAGAACTTGCCCCGCTGCTGAGCATGTTCGCCGATCAGCCGAGCGGCTCGTACTCCCCCACCGTGCTCGACACCGGCACCGGGGAATACGAGAAGGCGGTGCTCACCTACTTCGCCGCGCTCGCCGGAGCCTCACCCGAGGAGGCATACGGCTACGTGGCGGCCTCACCGCGCGAGGCACTCCTGCACGGTCTGGTCATGGCCCGCCGCGGATTGCCGGAGTCGTCGGTGTACGTCAGCGAGCAGGCCCACTTCGACGTCGTGCGGGCCTGCGAGCTGCTGGGGATGAACACGGTGCTCGTGAACGCGCTGCCCGACAGCACGATGGATCCCGACGATCTGCGTCTGCAGACACGGATGCGGCGTGGGGCGGGGGCGCTGGTGGTGGCCACCTGCGGCACTCCCCTGCACGGCGCCATCGACAACGTGGCCGAGCTGCGCGCCGCGGCCGCCATGTCCGGTCCGGTGCACATCCATGTCGATGCAAGCGCGGGCGGGCTGGCGGCCGCGCACAGCGACCAGGTGCCGCCGTGGTCGCTCGCGCACGGGGCGCACTCCATCACCCTGTCCGGGCACCGGCTTCTGGGCCTGCCCGTCCCGGCGGGCATCTCGCTGGTGCGCCGCGAGCAGGACCCGCCCACGACCCTGGGGATCCAGATACCCGACCGCCTGGTGGTCGGCTCCCGCAGCGGGCTGAGTGCGCTGCTGCTGTGGACGCGGCTGCGCTCCCTGGGACGGGCCGGTGTGGCCGCCATGGTCGCCCGGTGCCAGGACACCGCCGGCTACGCGATGGAGCAGCTCGAGGCTGCGGGAGCATCGCCGGAACGTTTCCCCGGCTCTCTGGCCGTCGCCTTCGACCGGCCCCCGACCTGGGTGGTCGACAAGTGGCGCCTTGAGTGCTTCGGGCACCTGGCGCGGATCAGCACCACCGGGCCCATGACGCACACCGCCGTCGACGAGCTCTGCGCCGACCTGTCCGCCGCCCGTCTGGGAGCGGTCGCGTGACCCCCGCCATCGGTGGTCTGATCTGATGGGCCGCACCCCAGAGCCCGCGTACGCGCGCATCTGCGTGACACCCACCCGAGGTGGTACCTCAGCCTGCCCGGCGACGGCACGATCGGCATCGTGCGGTGGCCGACGACCGCAGGGCAGGTTCTGCACCGGAACGAGGGAACGGGTGCTGCTCCAAGACTGGCTCGGCGCGACCGCTTCAGAAGTGATCGGCCTGGGCAGGGTCCACCTGCCCCCGGCGCCGCTGGCCAAGGCGGTGCTGCTCATGCCGCACGGATCAACTCGGCGGGCGTGCTCGCGCATGGCGCCAGCATCCGACGAGTGCGTACTGTCGCGCTCGCCGACGCGGAGCATATGGTCCTGCCGGGTCAGATCACCGATGCGGTCACGATCAGCGCGCTCTTCAGGGACCGCCGGGCCGGTCTGAGCGGATGAGGGACCCGATCCCCAAACCGGCTCCCGCGAGCAGCGGGTGGTGGGGTTCTTCACAGGGTCCGGCCAGGCGTCGGCGCGATGGTTCGTCGTGTGTCTTCGTGAGGACCACGCCTGCCACGTGGTCCTCCAGTACCAGGGACCATGCCACCTATGCATGAAGCGGAGCAGCTGGACACCTCCCCGATCAACAACGACGACTTCCACGCAGCCGTCCACGCGGACTTCCTTTCCAACCACCTGGATCCCGGCAACCTTCTCCTCTCAGGAGAGACGGACGAGGTGTGGTGCACAGCCGCTCTGCCCGATGAAGTGTGGTGGCACTCGGCAGCGATTCATGAAAGCGCGCACGCCACATTGGCGTGGATGCTTGGCCTGTCCATCCAGCGCCTCGCTCTCGCCCAGGACCGGGCCCAGCTCCAAGGTGGCGGGGCGTGGGTGGACGGACCTGCCGATGCCCAGTACTACGCCGTCGAGAAACTCGGCCCTGCCATCGCGCAGGCCGACTGGTTGACCTACCGCGGATATACCCATCCAGAACTTGGCCGTTGCGTGAAAGAGCTATCGGGCTCAGGTGACCAGGCCATCGTGGACGGATTCACTGACCGGGGATTCGTCGTGGACCGGATTCAGGCGGTCGAGGATGCCGGTGCACTTCTTACTCATCCCCGCGCACAGGCGTCACTGCATGCCTTGGCCGAACTACTCCTTGAGGAACGGGACCTGGAAGGCAGCCAGATCGCGCGCGTCTTCCACAGCCACCGACTTGAGCAACGCCCGCACACGCAGGTGTGGCGTCCCGGACGCCGTCTCGCTCTGGTCGCCGCCCCGCCCCCGCAGGCATCTCCCCACCGCACCGAACCTCCCAAGCCTGCCGCGCAGACACCTCAGGCGAATCCCGAGGTGTCGCTGGATCGACTGCTTTCCCTGGCCAAGCGCGTCGATGCTGAATCCCAGACCCGGCAACGCGTCGCCAAGACACCGCAGGAGCACGACCGCACAGACGGGGTGCCGAAGGCTGCTCAGGCCTTCACGGAACACCTCCTCAACCATGGCCGCCACCAGGGCCAGCAGCCGGGGCGATGACATCTCGAAATTCGTCCCCTGCTGCAAGAACGACCAGGCCCGCCACGGATACGCCAGAGAACGGTGGACTGTCGATGATGAGCGAAGCGTTCACCCGTCGGAGCTCACCCAGCATGCTGACCGACCGCAGACACTCGGCGCGGAGGGCGGCACTGCACACCGCACCGCCACAGCGGTTGGCGGCGAGGTGCCCAACCAACTCGGCGTTGCTGGTCGGCCGGGCCGGTCACGGCGCTTGGGCTTGCAACCCCATTTTTTCAATCGGCACGTTGAGTTTCCAGCTCGTGCCGGATCCGTCGCCCTCACGGTAGCGAGTCATGCTGACGCCCGTACCAGAGTCCGACCAGCAACCATTTTTGTTCTTCTATGGGCGGGGGTACTCGTCAGTCCGGAGCCCGGCTGCCTGCTCAAGCAGTCGGCCGCCAGCGGCATGAGCAGTACCACCGCCGCCAGGCCCACGTCCGCGGCCAACCGGACCACGGCTCCCAACAGCCCGACCGCAACGGTTGCCGGCGGCCACCCCTCGGCCGCCGGGTACAGGGCTGTGTAGAGGAGTCCGTGCCCGGCAGCGAGGGCGCCGCCGCACACGAGCGTGGCCATGAAGGCCATGGCGAGGTGGGGCAGGCCGCGTCGGATGAGCGGGCCGCCCGCGCGCAGGAGCAGGGAGATCACGGTGCCCAGGGTCCAGGTCACCAGTTCATTCCAGGGGTGGTGGAACCGGTGGCCAGGGTTTGGGCGTGGGCCTCGGCGTGGGCAATGAGCGCCGCCGGGTCGGGAGCGTCCGGGACAGCGGGGCGTGCCATGGCCGCTTGCACGCGGCCGCGGATGTGCTTCTCGTCGAGGGAAACGCCGGCGGCCGCGGTGTGCTCCAGCACGGCGCGGGTGCGGGTCAGCAGGTCGGTCTCCGCACCGGTGGTGGCCCGTCGGCGGGCGGGAACCGGCTGCTGGAGCTGGTAGTGGATCTGGCCGTCCAGCGCCTGAGCCGCGCGCTCCAGAGTGCCGAATGCCTCGATGACGCGGCGCTGGGTCTGTGCGGCCGCGACCGGGGCGAGCGCCTCGGGCAGGTCGCGAGAGGCCGGGGCGGGAAAAGCCAGGCGGCCGAGCGCATCGTGCAGGAGGTGCAGTTGACCCTCGCGCGCGGCCAGGTAGGAGGTCTTGGCGTGCAGCAGTTCGGGGTCGGCGAAGAAGTCGGTGCTGTCCTCGGCCGTGGTCGCGGCGCGCTGCGCGGTCAGGTCCTCGACCGCGTCCTGCGCGGTGGCCGAGTTCCGCCGCCAGGCGGCGGCCGGGCCGCTGGTGGCCAGGGGACGGGCCGGGATCGGGAAGGCGTCCTGTAGCTGCCGCGCCTCCTGCTCACGCCCCGCGTACGCGGCTGCGGTGTAGGCGCGGACGGCCTCTCGAGCCTGAGCCAGGTGGGCGGCGCGCGGTGCATCGAGGGCGGGGACGGCGATGCCAAGGGCGCTGTCGGATCGCCGGTCGCGTAGGTAGTCGGTGATGTCCGGCTGGAGGACGGCCCACAGCTGCTGGGCGGGCGCATCCCGCAGGGAGATCTGGTCGAGCAGCCAGTTGGCCATCTCCTTGAGCGCCGGCACGTCGGCGGACAGGGATTCCACGGCGTGCCAGTCCTCGATCAGCTCGGTGCGGGGGCGGTGGACGCGCTCCAGCCGGTCGAGGAGGTCGACGGTCCTCAGCCCAGTGCTTTCCACCAAGTCCGCGGTGGCCTGGTCCTGTTCGCCGGCGCGCTCCAGGGCCTGGGTGAGTACGGACGGGGGCGGGTAGCTGGCCAGGGCGCGCATGTGACAGGTCCAGGCGGCGGCCGCGGCGATCCACCCCAGCTCCAGGCCCTGCGGCGCTGCGGCGTTGCGCCGGTAGAGCCAGCTGGCCAGCAGGTCGGTGAGCCGGGCCTCATCGTTGGAGGGATCGTGCATCAGCTGGGCGGCGAGTTCGCCGGGGGTGTGCTCGCGCAGGCTGCCGGGATCGGCGGTGATGATGGCCAGTTGCCGTACTCCGTCGTCCAGGTGGAGCCAGCGGCGCAGGGCCTCCTGCCGGCTGTGGGTGATCTCCTGCAGCTCGATGCGCGTGAGGTCGGCGCCCGCGTGGGCGATCCCGGTCTCCCCCACCCGGGGCGCCTCGGCCTCTGTCCAAGTGGTCAGCTCGCTTCCCTCTGTCAGCCATGCCAGGGCGTACGCGTCCTCTCCCCGCTCGGCCAGCCAGGTCCGGAAATCGTCGGGGAGGGGGGTGTGCTGCTCGCTCATCGAGGGGACCTTCTGCTCGGCGGTGGCGCCGCGCGGCCCGTGGCGGCTGGCGGCAGCTTGCCCGGGCCGAGAGTGGCCGCCGGCCTGCCCGCCGGGAGGGTTTTGTCAGGCGGGAGGCGGCGGCCAGGCATCAGCAGCAGCGTCCCGCGAGACGGGACGGGCACGGTGAAAGGGACCGATACGGAACGGCTCGGCGACGAGTGAGGGTGTCCGGCAACGCAGTTGCTGTGCCGACGTCGCAGCCGCACCGGCGTGTCGGGTCCGGTACGAGATGGCGTGGCAGGCTGGCGGGGTCGGGAAGTCCAGCTGCGGCTGCCCGATCAGCCGCGCGCCGTGGGCCCGGGCGTGCTTGCCCGAGCGTGCCCGTCATCTGCTCCAGGATCTGCGCGCCGTACGTTGCGTCGTGGCCGTCCTTGTGCGGGATCCACGTGCAGACGAAGCCCAGGGAGGCGTCTGCATGGTCGGGCGGGGCAGCGGCTCGTGCATTGGTTGCCCCCGGTTTTGCTCAGCGTCCCTGCCCAGACCGCCGGCGGCGGGGCCGCTGCGGTGCGCGGCGAGCGCTCCGTAGGGGCGCCGCATCATCGGTGGTGGGCGGGGCGGCCGAGGAGAAGCCGCCCGCGACGCCCGGCCGGGCGGGTGCCGGTACCTGGGTGGTCCTCGCGGCGGGCCGCTCGGTGGTGCGGGCCGGCCGGGCGGCGCGGGCCAGGACGGTGGTGTTCGGGATCAGCGGTGCGCAGGTCTCGCAGACCTCTTCGACGCTCCATACCCGGCGTACCGTCGGGTCGTGGCGCAGGATCATCACCACGGCGCCGGCGCAGTGCGCCTTGGCTGCGGGGTGGGCGCCGCACCGCTGGGAGCCGCAGTGGCACCAGGCGTTCGGGCGGATGGTGGCCGCTTTCGCGTGGGCGGCGGCGTGCTGGGCTGCGAAGGTGCGCAGCGCGGTGAGGTCCTTGGAGCGGGGCGGCATCCGGCAGGCTTCGGTGCTGCAGGTGACCGTGGCGGATCGGTCGCTGTGCCCATGGAGTCGGACAGTCCAGGCCCGTCCGGGGATGCGCTCGGTGGAGGATTCGCTGTGCACGGTCGTCACGGCCGTCCGTTCTGGTTGCTCGGTTACTCGGTGGTGTCGCTCCACTATGTGCTACCTGCCTGCGCGTTGGCAGCAGGTTTCGGCCCCAGGGCGGCACGGGTTCCAGGCGATGAGTCGGCCCCTTGTTCCGGTGTCCCATCAGGCGACCGACGGTGTCGGGCAGTACGCCGGTCACCGTGACTGGCCGCCTTGTTCGTGCCCCATCCGGGTGCCGTCCTTCACTGCTTCCTCGCCGTAAGTCTGGGAAGCGGCCGCTCTTTGCCCCCTGGGGACCACCTGCGGTCCGCAGCGGCGCTGGCCGCCGGAAAGCGCGAGTACGGGGAGCGGCTGGGCGACGTCCCACTCGATGAGCTGCCCGCCCTGGCGCTGGTAGAACGCCTGCTTCTCAGCCTTGCGCCGGTCGTAGGTCTCTTTGCCCTGGATGCCGTAGACCTCGACGTAGGCCGTGGGTGTCACGTCGGTGAGTACGAAGTCGGGCAGGACAGCGTCGGCGGTGTCGTAGCGCAGGGGCTTGACGAAGGCACGGCGGCGGGCGGCGAGGGCATCGGCCATGACCACCTCGTAGGAGGAGTCGGCGGGAATGAAAGTGCCGGTGGTGAGCATCGCGGCCAGGTCGACGGCGATGAGGTGTCCCTTGGGGCTGCGCTCGACGACGAACAGGGCGATCCGTGTGGCGCCGTGCTCGGCGGCCGTCTTGCCGAAGGCGTGGCGGTAGGAGCGGGTGGCCCTCGCGTGCAGGGCCGCGCGGGCATAGAGCGGGGTGCGCTGGTGCGCCAGGCGGTAGGCGACGCCGTACGGGGTGGGTGCCACCTCTTTGATCTGTCCGAGGATCAGGGCGCGCTGTTCGGTCATGCCGTGGCGCCCCAGACGTGCGCGGAAGACATCCAGAGCGGCGGCGTTCGCGTGGGCCGTGGCGGGGGTGAAGGGCGGTACGACGTAGAGCGCCTCTTCCGTGCCTCGGCCGTTGATGGTGGTCTCACGCAGTTGTTGGTGCAGACGGGCGTGGCACGTGTGCCAGGTGGGGCGCCGTGTCTGCGGGTACGAGACGTTGAGTTGGGCCTGTTCCCAGAGCCAGTGCAGCAGTCCGAGCAGGCCGACGGAGCGCCGCGAGCCTGCTTCGTCTCCGGTCTCTTCCGGTGCGGCAACGTGGGGTTCGGGCTGGGCCAGGGTGCTGGTGAGGGGGGTGGCCAGGCGGATGAACACGCCGTCGTCGGTCTCCCGGATGGCTTGCGTGCTGTAGCGGTCGCGGCCGGAAAGGGCGGGTCCGAGTTTGTGGAAGGGGCAGTGGGAGTCGTGTCGTTCGCCCTCGCCGGGCCAGCCTGCGACGTGGTAGCGGCCCGCACGGGTGCAGCGGATCACCAAGCGCAGGGCGGGGCGGCGGCACAGGCACCAGGCGTGGCCGACCTCGGCCCGGGCACGGGCGAACAGCGGGGCGCTCTCCGTGGAGTGTTCACGCAGCCAGCCCAGTTGTACGGTGCGGCCCGCCAGTTGGATACGTCCGGGGCCGGTTGTGGGTGCCATGTTCGTCTGCCTTCAGCCGAGGAGGGGCCCGCACCGTGGGCTGATCCTCTGGTGCGGGGGTGTCGGTGCAGTGCTTGCCCGGGCGGTGTTCAGCGGGTGGGCGACCCGTGGCCGGGGCGGTGTGTGTCGGGCGGGGGCTGTTGGCGCAGCGGTGAGGTCGGCGGCAGGAGGGCGGCGCGGTCGGCCGCGGTGCGGGCCCGCATCTGTTCCAGGCGGCGTGCGACGCGGGCGTGGGTGTACAGGTCGATCGCGTCGGTGAGGTGGTCCCATTCTTCGCCGTCGAGGCCTGCGGGGCGCGGGCCCAGGACGTCGGGGCCTGCGCGGTGGTGGCGGCGTCGGTAGTCGCCGATGGCGGTGAGGAGCTTGGTGTAGGTGCGCTGCTCGTCCTCGTCGTCCTCGCCGGGGGCGGTGATCTCCTCCATCCAGGATTCGGGCAGGGGTTCGCCGGCGAGTACGGCGGCCAGAGCGCGCCGCGCGATGCGTGCGTCCAGGGCGCCGTAGGAAAGGGGGGCGACACCAAGGGGGTCGCGCAGGGCCGGGTGGTCGGGCAGCGGCCCGGTGGGTGGCGGCGTATCGAGGTGGCTGAGGGCGGCTTCGATCATGACCGAGGCGGGGGCGTCGGGCGGCGGGAGATGAAGCGGGCGGCGGCGTCCGGTCAGGGCGCGTACCCGGGCGTCCAGGTCGTCCCAGGCCGCTGCGTCCTGCGGGTCGGCGGGGCGCGGACCCAGCCCGGGCACGCCGGTGATGGCGTGGCGGGTGCGCCACAGCTCCACCAGAGCGCAGGTGGTGGCCCATGCGCGGCGCCGGCGGGGTGCGCTGGTGGGCGGCGGCGGGCCGAGGGGGCGGGCCCAGGCGGGCGGGGCAGCGGCCAGGGTGTGGCCGCGGTCGGCCAGGGCACGGGCCAGGATGCGGTGGCGCTCGGCGAGGTGAGTGACCCAGTGCTCGGGGGTGCCGGGATGGGCCAGGGCGTGCCGGTCGGCGGCCCAGTCGGGTATTTCACCGCGGTAGTTGGGCCGGTGGGGGGCGTAGTCGGGCAGGCGCTCGCGCCATCGCAGCTCGGCGTAGATCTTGTCGGAGACGGCGTCGGCGCGGGCCAGGGCGGCGCGCGCGGAGTGCCGGCGCTGGGCCGTGGTGGCACGCCGTGTCGACAGGGTCCGGCGGATCGCGGCCGGTGAGGTGGCTTGGGGGGCGGCGCTGCTGGTGGCCCGCTCACGCTGAAATTCCTCGCGGGCGGCGTCGCGCCAGTTCAGGGCGCGGCGCAGCTGGGACTCGCGGGTGAGGCCGGCGATGACGTGCCGGGCGGTTTCGGAGAGCGGAGTTCTGTTTGTCTGGGCGCGGCGCATCTGGGCGCGCACCGTGGCCAGTTGGGCGGCGAGCTGTCGGCGGGTCAGGTTGCCCATGGGGCGCTGGTCCCAGGGCGGGTGGGTGTGGCCGGCGCGGGTGGTGACGTCGGTGGGCAGGTGGGTGAAGGCGGCGTCGGCGGCCTTGAGTGCCTCGCGGGCGGTGTCCCGGTGGGAGGCGGCGAGCTTCTTCAGGGTGTGCAGTTGGGCCAGGGTGAGCGCTGCCAGGGGACGGGGCTGGTCGTCCTGCTGGGCTTCGGCGGCGTCCTGCATTCGCTCGCGCAGCCGCCAGGTCAGCACCGCGGAGGGGTCGTCCGCGTCGGCGAAGCCGCGCCTGGGCACGGTTCTTCCCAGCAGGCGGGGCAGGTCGAACCCGGCCCGCTCGGCGTCGGTCAGGGCGCGGATCAGGGCCGGGTAGGCGTCGGCGGCCATGAACATCGCCGCTCGATCGGTGCCGAGGGCGTGCTCGATCAGGCCGGTCAGCCGGGCGGTGGTGGCGCGCTCCGCGACATCGGCGAACTCCGCCGACAGCTGCCCGGGCGCGGCGATTTCCTGCTGCAGCGCGGCGATCGACTCGGTCGCCGACAGCTGGGCGCGGCGCCTCGCGGCGATCGAGGCAAGGACGTCGTCCAGGCGGTCGCCGTCCTCGATCGCGACGTAGAGGCGGTTGGTGCGCGCCCCGCGGGTCAGCTGGACGTAGACGCCCTCGCGGTTGGAGCGGGCGGAGGCCAGCGCGTGCGAGGTGTCGACCGTCATGCCCTGGGAGCGGTGGATGGTGGAGGCGTAGCCGAGCTCGCACTGGGCGGCCATGTAGTGGGCGGGAAGGCGGATGCGTCCGCGGTGCTGGGTGTGGCGGACCACCACGTCGCCGCCGGGCAGGATCTCCTGGATGCGCCAGGTGTCGCCGTTCTTCACGAAGTCGCGCCCGCCGCGCACCGTCATGCGGCGCCGGTTGAGGCGGGTGACGATGACGTCGCCGAGGTGTGCGTGCTGCCCGGCCCGCAGGGCGGCGGACCGGCTTGTGTCGACGGTCCCGGCTTCGATGTGCCAGGCCTGGGCTCGCAGGTTGAGCTCGGTCACGGTCGCGGTGTCGGCGGCCGTCATCAGCGAGGTGAGCCCCTTGCCCAGGTCCTTGGCCCAGGCGGCGAACACCATGTCGCACATCACGTCGTAGTCGCCGGCGACGATCCGGCCCTTGTCCCGGTACCAGTCGAAGGCGGCACGGTGGTCCTCACCGTCGCGCAGGACGAGGGAGGCATCGGCCTCCCCGGCCACCCGGAAGCGGTGCAGCTGGTCGAGTTCGACGGCGCCGCCTGCCCGTGAGATGAGGCGCAGTGCTCCCCCGGCCTCGACGGCGGCGAGCTGGTGCGGGTCGCCGAGCAGGCGCACCACCGCACCGGCGGCCGCCGCGTCCGCGAGGATCCGATCGAGCAGGAGGGTGCCGGCCATGCCCGCCTCGTCGACCAGGACGACGTCGCCAGGCCGTAGCTGGAAGTCCTTGCCGACCGTCTTTCCTTCGGCCGCCCGGCCGCGCTGGTGCAGCCAGGAGTGCAGGGTGTGGGCGCGCGCATCGAGGTCGCCGCCGAGGACTTTTGCCGCGCGGGAGGAGGGGGCGAGCGGGATCAGCCGGCCGCCGGCTGCGTCCACGGCCTTCGCCACCAGACGCATCGCTGTGGTCTTTCCGGCGCCCGCCGGTCCAAGGCCAGCCAGCAGTAGCTTCTCCGACAGGACGAAGGAGGAGGCCAGCGCGCGCTGTCCGGCGTCCATCGGGCTGCGGTTCAGGGCGGCGACGCGGGCGAAGGTGCCCCGCCCCACCGGCGGGATCACGCTTCGGCGCGCGGCGGCCAGGAGCCGGTTCTCGGCCGCCAGCAGGGAGTGGGTGGTGTAGGTGTCCGACCCGATGGGCCGGTAGACAGATGTGCCGTCCGCCCGTTGCAGGTCGGGGTGCGGCGGGTTGATCTCGGGCGGGGTGATGTCCAGGCAGTCCCCGTGGGCGAGCACCCGGTCGGTGATCTGCTCGGCCGCCTGGGGCTCGGCGGTGGCCCCGGCCAGGGTTCGCATCAGGTAGCGGCGTGCCTCGGCCAGGACGTGGCGGCGACGGAAGGTCGTACGGCGCTCGCAGACCGCCGCCAAGACTTCCTCGGCAGCCGCGGCGAGGTCGAACGCGGCCGGGGCGGGCCTTGCCTGGGCGGCGGCCTGCGCGGTGGCGATCAGGTTGTCGACGACCTCGCGGTCGGTGGCCGCGATCGCCCGGCGCCGCCAGTCGACGAGCAGTTCGTTCAGGGAGCGGGCCTGGCGCTTGGGCGGGCGGGTCTTCACGGTCGCCTTCCACTGCAGCCGGGTACGGGCCGGCCGCCCCGGCTCGCGGCCGTGACGGCGCCGGTAGTCGTCGAACAGGGTGTCCGCCATGGTGCGCACCGCGTGGGAACGCTGCGCAAACGCGGCGCGCAGACGCCGGTCGATGCCGACGATTCTCATCACCGGCCGCTGCCCGGGGGTGACCTCGACCTCCTCGGCAGCCAGGCCCAGACGGGAGCAGACGAGTTCGAGGGACCTCTGGTTGAACAGCTCGCTGGCGACTACGACATCGCGCAGCAGGAGGCGGGAGTCCAGGTTGCGCCAGCGGCCGTCCGGCCCTTTCACACGCGGGGATATGACCGCGTGCTCGTGCACCATGGGGTCGCCGGCGCGTGATTCGTAGTGAAGGTAGACGGTGGCCAGCAAGCCGGGCTCGGCCCGCTGCTGAGCCACGCCGCCCGGCCCGGTACGGACCGCGAGCGAATGGTCCTCCAGCCAGGCCAGAGCCTCCGAGCGGGCCTGGCCCAGGACCTCAAGGACGACCCGCCGCACCTCGGGGCCGCCGAGCGCGAACAGCAACGACAGCTCCTCGGACGAGAAGGTGAGGTCGTAGCCGGTCACGGCGCGGCGTTGCGGACCGGTCCGCGCGGCCAGGAACCGGCCGAGCTCGGCTCCGTCGGACGCGGACCGGTGGTACTCGGCCTCGAAGGCGCGCGCCGCACACCGCATCCGCAGGTTTTTCGTCTCGGCCTTCGTCAGCGGCCGGCACAACTGCTCACCGACGTGTGTGAGGACCTCCTCGATCTCCTTGTCGAGCGGTGAGGACTCTGCGAGTCGCGGGACGGCCGGCCCGAGCTTGGCCGCCTTCATGGCCCCCTTGAGCGAGGCCCCCTCGCTCAGTTCGCGGGCCGCGATCACCGCGGCATCGGGGTGCATACCAAGCCCGAACAGGGCCCGCATCTGCGTGTCGCTCACGATGCCGGACAGCCCCAGAGCGCGGGCGCCCTGCCCGTGCCACACACCGGGCGGCACCCCCGGCACGCTGGAGGACACCGTCAGCTCGGCGCCCTGGGCACCGTCACCGAGGGCGATGTTGCGCCGGTAGTAGCGCTCCCGCCCCGCGGTGAACGCGTTCGCTGTCATCCCCACGACGCCAGAAGACCACCGCGTAACAGCTCGGCGCGGGCCATGACCGGTGCAGGGCCCAGAACCTCCCAGGGCCCGAAAATCAACCTTCGGACACGTCCCGCCACAAGGGAAATCAGCCCTCGAGCACGGTGGCACGTCAATAGTGCCAGAGGTGTACGACAACCGGCCTGCCACCGACCGGTGACCACACACCCGCATCCACACCGGTCCTCACCACCGACCCGGCACTCGTGGCACCCGCACACCACCGACACCACCGGCACCCCGGTCCAGGCACCACCCTCACCAGGACCGACCCCACCCCCGGGGCCCTCTCCCCCGCCGGATTCGGACGTTGTCCCGTGAGCGGGACCGGGCGCGGCGACGGTCGTGCTACGGCCTGGGACGTGGGCGGCTCCAGCGGTTCGGCGGGTCTGCGGGCGGCTGAGACTGGCGCGACGCGGCCCGCCACGGGGTGGGCCCGGACGGCCGGGAGGTGGCTGCGGTGGCGGGGATCCGGACCAAGCGCAAGGGGAAGAACAGCGAGATGCTGGCGCGGCGGCGGGCGGCGCTGGAGCGTGCCGCGGAGCGGATGGCGGAGCAGCGGCGGGTGGCGGAGGAGGCGGAGGCTGAGCGGCTGCGTAAGGAGGCGGCGTTCGATGAGCTGGCGGCCGACTTCGAGTTGGCGGTGGAGGACGAGCGGTTGGTGGCTGCGGAGGTGGAGGAGGAGGTGCGTCGGGTGCGTGAGCGGGGTCAGGTGCGGATTGATGAGGCGCGGGTGGTGGCGGCGCGGGTGGTGGTGGCGATGGGTAAGGCTGGGGAGACGGTGGCCGGGTGCGGGCGCCGGTTGGGTGTGGGGGCGGAGCGGGTCAAGGAGCTTCGTCGGCTGGGGCGTGAGGACTCGGCCGGGGAGGGCTCGTCGGAGACGGCGCCGGAGAGGTTGAAGGCGGGCCCCCCGGCGAAGGCGATGGTGCCGGAGAAGGCGACGGCAGGCGGGCCGGGCGGGGAGCAGCCGCGTGGTGGGGGGCGCGCGTCGGGGCAGGCGGGTGCGGCGCGGGTCGCCGCTCCCCTGGTGACTGCTCCGGCTGCTCCCCCGGTACCTCTGGCGACTCCGGCGGCTCCTCCGCGGGCGGTTACCTCGGCTTCTTCGCCGGCCGGGCCTTCGGGAGGCGTGGGCGGGGCGCGGGCGGGGTGGCCGGAGTCGTCACGGTGATGTGGGGTGCGGGCATGGAGCGGCCCCGGCTTCCGCGGGGGCGGTGGCCGGGGCCGGGTTCGGGGGTGGGGTTCAGCTCTGCTTGTTCGTCCAGGGGGCGGCGGGCCGGTGGGGTGCGGCCGGCTGGGGGGTTGGGGCCTGCTGCTGGGCGGGATAGGCGGCGGGCGCGGCGGGCTGCTGCTGCCAGGTGGCGGGGGCGGCAGGCTGTTGGGCGGGGGCTGCCTGCTGGTGGGGGACGTGGCCGGTGAAGCGGCCGGGGTCGACGTCCTTGAGGTAGACGGTGACGGTGGCCTGGTCGGCGACGAAGATGCGTTCGTGGATGCCGGGCGGGATGAGGATCCACACGACGGTGCCGTCGCGGCGCTGGGAGCGGCGGATGAGCGGCGGGGGGAGGGTGACCTCCTCGGTGATGTCGGTGTCCGGGTGGGTCTCGGGGACCGTGATGTGGTCGACGACGCTGAAGAGACCGGCGAACGTGGCGAGTTCGTTGATGGTGGTCTCGTGCTTCACGGCGCTCCCCCCTTTCTGGTTGTGGCCTGGGCCTGCGGGTTCGGTTGGACGGTAGGCGGCCTGCGGGGGTGTGTGGGGTGGGTGTGGGGGTGTGGGTGCCGGGGGGCGGGATGCGGGTTGGTGTGGCGGGTGCTTGTGGCGGGAAACACGAAAGCGGCCCCGGGCCGGGACGGGTGTCCCGGCCTGGGGCCGTGGGGGTGCGGGGCTACTTCTGGGGCGGGCCGTGGGCGAGCGGTGTGCGTGGTCAGCTGAGGTTCTGGGTGGTGGCGCAGTCTCCGTGGTCGTCGTCGTCCTGGATCTGGGTCCACTCGCTTTCCTCACGGCTGAGGGCCTGCATGATCTGCTCGAACCTTTCGCGTCTGGCGGGGAGGCTGGCTGCGAACTCGGCGTGTTCGTTGGCGTCCAGTTGCCCTGTCGCGCGCAGCAGTTCAACTGCCTGTGCCAGTGCGTCCTCCAGGTGTATCACCCGGTGTTCAAGGTGCGTGAATGCCTGACGGATCGCTCCGGGCAGTTCGGTCTGCGTCTGTGTCCTCATCTGTGTCCTCCTGTGATGTTGGTCGGTCGGTGAGCGGATCGTAGGCGGGCGGGGGGTTAGCCGGGCAAGACACGGTGCCTGGGTGTGCGGGCGTGCCGACGGCCCCGTGCTGGGACGGGTGTCTGGGCACGGGGCCGTGAGGGGGGGTGGGGGCTACTTGGTGGTCATGGCGAGGGCCATGCCCTCGTCGTCGTGGGTGATGTGGAGCAGGAAGCGGGTGGCGTGGTCGGGGGCGGTGCGCAGCAGGTGGATCAGGGGCTGGCCGTCGTCGCGCGGCTGGGTCAGGTCGAGGGTTTCGTGGAGGTCGTCGCCGCCGAGGACGGTGGAGGGGTCCGTGCCGGGCCCCCAGGTGTCGGCGAAGCAGATGTGGCGCCAGTGGCCGTTCTCGTCGCGGGCGTTGGGGGTGTTGTCGATGCCGTTGCTCATGAGGTAGGTGCCGTCGCCCTTGATCCACCACAGGCGGGGGCGGGCGTCGGTGTCGCCGGGGCCGAGGGCGTGCTCGGTGGCGGTGATGGCGTGCTCGGCGGCGTTGAGGACCTGGTCGAGGGGGAAGGTGAGCGTGCAGTCCTGTTCGGCGGAGGGGTGGCAGTTCTCGCCGAGGACTTCGCGGAGCAGGGCATCGAAGTCTTCGGGGGTGATGGGGGTGATGGGGTTGGTCATGTCGGATCCCTGGCATCGGTCGGTGTGGATGGGGGCGCGGGGTCGCCGGTGGCTCGGAGGCCGGGGCGGGCGCGGCGGGGTCGGGCGGTGGGGGGTTAGCGCGACAAGCCGCCCCGGCCCTGCGGGGCCGGGTCGGGTTGGGTTGGGTGGGATCAGTCGTCTTCGGGTTCGAGGGTTTCGGCGTGGGTGGGCAGGTCGTTGCCGTCGAACTCGGCGCACGGGCTGTCCCCCCTCTCGTGCTGGAGCTTGAGGGTGTCCTCGACCACGGAGAGGGTGTAGGTGCCGGTGTTGCGGGTCTTGTTCTCCAGGTAGCCGACGACCGCGTATGTTCCGGCGGTCGCGGTCCAGTTGCCGCCGAGGAGGCGGGCGGCCACGTGGGCGATGTCGGAGATGTGGAAGTCGGCGTCGGGGAGCGAGTCGGCGATGAGGGTGTTGTCGACCTTGTCGAGTTTCGCGGCGGCCGGGACCAGGTCGAGGCCGGTGATGGTCAGGGCCCCGGCTGTCGGGTGCGGGTCGTGGAGCTCGATGGTGTCCGCGCCCTCCAGCGCCAGTTCTTGCCGGGCTGCGGCCTCGGTGGGGGCGGTGATGTAGACGGTGATCAGGCCGGGGACGAGGAGCGCGTACTCCGTGTCGGGGGCTTCTTCGTCCGGGCCGGGGCCGGGCGGGTCGTGCTGGGCGTGGGTGGTCATGGGTGGCCTCTCGTGTGTGCGGTGCTGGGTGGTGTGCCGGCGCGGGGCGCGGCGGGCCACACGGTCGGGGGCTCGGGTGTTAGGGCGGCAAGGGACGGTCAGTGCGTGCTGGGGCCCCGGGGACGTCTCGGTGGGGGCGGCCCGGGGCTGTCCGGCGTCGTGTGGGGGCGAGGCGGGTGGGGGTACGCGATCGGCCCCGTGCCGGGAGGGTGTCCGGGCACGGGGCCGTGGGAGGGGCTGATCAGCTGTCGTTCTCGGCGTAGAACATGCAGCCGTTCGGGATGCGGGGGATGACATGCCGGGTGGTGTCGGGGGCAGGGACCTTGACCATGCTGGAGCCGTGGGCGCGGTAGTCGCGGCGCAGGAACTCGGTGGAGCTCTCGTCGAGGAGGACGTCCAGGCGGGTGACGCGGTTGTTGGGGTTGGTCTGGGTGGTGCCGGTGAGCCCGTTCCAGGAGGCGGGCGAGATGTTGACCAGTCGGACGCGGCGGCCGGGCTCGATGTTCTCCGGCACGGGGGTGGGGGTGAAGGGGATGTTTTCGACGGTCGCGGTCATGAGAGCGGTTCGCCTTCCGGTTGGGGGACCGCAGCCCCGGGGTGGGGGCGCGGCTGGTGGTGTGATGGTGCGGGGGTGGGGGGTTAGCCGGGCAAGACACGGTGATTGGTGTACGCGGGGGCGGCCCCCGGGCCGGGACGGGGGTGTCCCGGCCCCGGGGGCCGTGGGGGTGGCGGCTGTGGTGGTTCAGCGGCGGCTGGAGGCTCGGGATCCGGCGAGGCCGGTCAGGTGGGTGGGTTCGGGGACGGGGGTGAAGCCGACGGGGTCGACGCGGAGGTGAATGATCCGGTGGCCGGGGCCGGTGACCTTGATGACGTCGCCGACGGAGACGGACCGGATGTCGGTGGGCCAGGTCTGGCCGTTGTCGTCGGGGCGCTGGCGGTTGCCGACGGTGAACGCGGCATCGGCGGCGGCCTCGTGGCTGTGGATGGAGGTGCTGGCGTGGAAGACCAGGCGCAGGGGGGTGCCGTCGGGGTGGGTGGCGGTGGCGAGGGGGTGGTGGGGGCTGGTAGCCGTCGAAGTTGTGGGGCGCGGTGTTCATGTAGACGGTGGCGGTGTACACGTCCGGGGCGGGGTTGGGGTCGGGGGTGGTGATGCGGGCGGTGACAGTGGGGCGGGTCACGGCGGTCGTCACGGTGGAACTCCCATCGGGGCGTGGCTGGTTGATGGGGTGACGGTGGGGCGGTGGGCGGTTAGCCGGGCAAGCGCCGCGGCGGACCGGCGGGCGAGTTCGACGCGGGCGGCGACCAGGAGCGCCGCCCATCGCGTGCGGTCGCCGGTGCTGTAGGTCTGGGCGTCAGGCATCGGAGCGGAACAGCTTCGGTATGCCGTCGGGGAACAGCGCGCGGTGCGCCATGCGGACTTCCTGCTCCGCCGTCACCTGCGTGTCGGTGAGCCGGACGCCCGAGAGCCCGGCCATCTCGCGGGCGAGCAGGAAGCGGCCATGCAGCCAACGAAGACGGCTGTCCGGCGGCCACACCTTGACGTGCCAGACCTCTTTCCACGGCTCGCCCGCCTCGACCAGGGCGTTCACGTATTCGCCGAACTCCCGGAACAGCACGTCGCCGACGCCTCCGCGTTCCTTGACGTTCGACATGGCTACGCCTCCGCCAGGGGCGCGGCGAGCACGAACACGTGCAGGCACTTCACGGTGCCCGGCTGTTCCGCCGGTCGCAGGTACTGGACGTACCCCCTTCCCGCGGCTTCGTCGTAGGTCGCCGACGCGCGGAAGTGCTCGGCGACGATCGACGTCAGCACGTCCGTCATGGCCGTACCGCTGATGACGGCAGGGATGTCGTACGCGCTGTCCTCGTCGTGCCGGGCCACCAGCTCCCGCAGCGGCACGAGCCCGGCGCCCTGGTGGTCGAGCACGTACTGCGCGGCGTCACGGACAGGCGGAAGGGCGAGCAGAACCCTGCCCGGCAGGATGCCGCGCGGCTGGGCGGGCACGAACTGCTGCCGCACGTCCCAGCTCTCAACGGCCCGGTGCAGCGACGCGCTCACCTCAGCGTCAGTCCACCAGCCGGTGCCGTCGTCCTGCCCGTCGCCCAGGGAGGGCACCCACCACCCGTTGGTTCGGGTCCACACCTCCCCGGTGTGCGTCCACACGTAGCGGTCGCCGTCGGTGAAGAGCAGCGGGACGGCTGGCGGAGGGAACAGGGCCGACCGGACGGACGGCTCGGACAAGGTGGCAACGGACACGGTTGTTCTCCTGATCAGGATGGGTACGGCGGGGCACGGTGCGCCCTGCTCACGGCCGCGAGGGTGCGGCCATGGGGAGAGAGCAGCGGGCTGGCGGGCCGGGGCGACGAACACGCCCCGGCCGGCGGGCGGTCAGATGCGGTACTGGGCTTCGGTGACGGCGCGGCGGCGCTCCTCGTCGGGGCCGAGCGGGATGTATCGCACCGGGGCAGCCGTGCCGTCCTCGGCGATGCGCCGGACCGCGACGGCCCCGTACGGGTTGCCCCCCATCAGCGGCGGTTCGACTTCGAACAGGTACGTCGCACTACCGATGCGGCGGGCCCACTCCCACCGGCCGTTGGTGGGCATCGGCTGACGCATCCCGACGACGAACAGGCCGTAAGACCGTGCGACCTCCACCAGGGCGCGCCGTGTCTCGTACAGGGCCGCGTACGGGATGGCGCGACGCACGGCGGCCAGGAACTCCGTCATGGCCTTGTCGAGGGTGCGCCCGGTGCCGGTGCCCTCGATGGCGGTTTCCAGCTCCCGCAGCGCCTCCAGCCCGAGGAGGTAGGCGCGGTTCCAGGCCTGACGCTCCGGAGAGGCCACCCACGTGGTCCGCTCTATCGGGTCCTCGATCCGCTCGCTGTAGCGGCTGCCGCACTCGGAGGTGAGCAGCACGACGGCCCGCACGGAGGGGTGTTCCATCGTGGCGTCGTCCGGTTCGTGCAGGAACCGGGACACGGTGTGCTCCACGTCGCTCAGGAGCGTCCACTCCTCGGCGTCCTCGGCGAGCGACACGGCCCGAATCGCGCCGTGAAGGATGCGGTCGGCCTGATCGTCCATCTCGTTCACGGGGAGGGCGCACAGGGCCCCGTCGATGGCACTCAGCATCTTGCGGGTGGCGTGGCGCTCGGTGTCGCGAACGACGGACTGCCCGGCGGTGATGAGGGGGTAGAGGGTGGTACGGACGGTGGTGGTCATGGTCGAGTCCTCCAAGGGGCTCACGAAGCGGGGAACGGGGTGCCGGGGCGGGCGGGGCACGCGGTCAGTGCGCCGGGCCGTAGGTGTGCGGGGCGCGAAGGGCGTCACTGGTTGTCTTCCTGGGCGCGGGGAGCCGTGTCGGTACGGGGGGGCGAGCCAGTAGGACAAGGAGTTTTCGCGTTCCCCGGTCTCTTCGGGGGTCAGCTCGGGCTCCGTCTCCGGCGCGTCGGCCAAGTCCTCCTGCCAGCATTCGAGGAGGGTGTTCAGAGAGTGGTTAGCCGGGCAAGCCGCGGCCGGAGTGGGGACGGGCGGCCGCGGCGCGGCCCCAGCGTCGCTTCGGTGCTCATGCAGGTGGTCCGGCTGGGCGGCCTGCCGTTCGAGGCGGCGGCTCCGGGGGGTGTTGAACGCGAAGGCCCACCCCTGGGGGTGGGCCTTGTACGGGCGCGGGCGGGAGGTCGGGGTTTCGGGCGGGCAAGGGGGCGGCGGGCCGACGGCGAGGGGCGGGGTATGGGTGCGGCCCCGCACGCGGGGACGTGGGGGCCGGGTGCGGGGCTGTTGCGGGAGAGGCATGGGGATGGCCCCGCCTCCGCAGGAGTACGCGGTGGCGGGGCCAGGGGCGGGGGGTGAGGGATCAGGTGAGGATTCCGGCGGCGGTCGCTGCGGCGAGCCATTCCGCGTACTCGTGGGTGAGGCCGTCGTAGAGCTGGTTGTCGGTGACGGTGTGCGGGTTCGCGGCGTGGAAGAACGATGCGTTGTCGACCTTCCGGCCTCGGAGGTCGTCGAGCTTCTCCAGGAATTCGACCCGCCTGCCGAAGCCGACGAACGCCCAGAGGATCGGGAGTTCGGCGGCGTCCTTCAGAGCACGCTCGGTGGCTTCCTTGTCGTTGGGTCCGCCGTCGGTCTGGAAGATGACGAGCACGGGTCCGGTCTGTGAGCTGGCGCGGTAGTCGCTGATGACTGCGTCCATTGCGTCGACGTAGTCGGTCGTTCCCCACGGGGTCGTGCTGTGGGTGCGGTCGACGATTCCCGCGTAGTTGTGGAGGTCTGTGGTGATGGGGGTTTGGGCCTTGGAGGCGAAGTAGATGAGGGGGACGCTGCCGTCGTCGTCGAGGTTCGCGGACAGTCCGAGAGCCTGCTCGGCAAGGCGCTGCACACTGCCGTCGGCGTAGAAGTTGCGCATGCTTCCGGAGTGGTCGAGGACCAGGTACACGGCGGCGCGCTGCCCGGTCAGTCCGGCCTTGTCCAGGGATACGGCGGCGGCCTTGGTGAGGTTGACGAGAGGGCTGGGGATCTTGTCGAGGCTGATTGCCGGGCCCTGGCCGGTGGGGGCCGGAAGCTGGGTGGTGGGTGCGGTGGTGTTCTTGCCGAACAGTTTCATGAATTCTCTCCGTACGTTGTTGGGCGGGCCGCCCCTGCAGATGCGGGGGGCAGGGTGAAGATTCGGGCTGGGGGCTGCCGGGGTGTTGCGGTGGAGTTGCCAACGCGGTTCGCCTTTGAGACCGGTCTCGTAGTCCTCGCTGTGGGTGCTGCTCTTGATCGCCGTGTTCCGGCCTGCCGCCAGGTCCTCGGTCTGGGTTTGGCCCGGGGGTGGCTGGCGGCGGGCTGGTGTCATCTTCAGGGCGCGGCAGGCTAGCGGTGCAAGGTCGTTGGCCGGAGAGTCCGGTGGGCGGGAGCAGGTGAACAGATGTCAGCGCCCCCGTCCCGCCAAGGGGGCAGGAACAGACACGAGACCGGGCGCGCCCGCCCCGCAGGCCGCGCCCGCCAGGGCGCGGCCTGCGGAGGAACAGAGAACAGCAGACGGCGGCGGACGGCGGGCGGCGGGCGGCGGACGGCGGACGGCGGACGGCGGGGCGAACGCGCAAAGCCCACCCCGGGGGCGGGGTGGGCCTCGTACGTGCGGGATGAGCGGGGTGGTCAGTTGGCGGGGGTACCGGTCTGCTCGGTATTCCGGGCGTGGCGGTCGCCCCGGTAGATGTCGCCCTCGATGTAGGTGATCAGCGACCCGTCGGGGGCGCGCATCGTGTAGTAGACCGCGGACTCCGCCCAGACCAGTTCCCAGCCTGCGGTGTGCAGGGCCTCGCGGACGGTCTTGTCTCCCCCGGACCCTGCAAAGAAGCCGTCCCCCACCCCGCTGTCCGGGCCGTACGGGTTGCGGTCGTGGCTGAGGATGCGCACGACGTCATCAGCACCGTGTGCGGACTCCAGTTCCTTGTGCTGCTCGGCGATCACGGTCCAGAAGCGGTCGGACATGGTGTTTCTCCTCTGTCGTGTGGTGGTGGGCCGGTGGGGCGTTTCCCGGCGTTGGTGTGGAGGGTGACCGGTTGGCGGGCAAGACCCGCAACCCGCCCACCAGCCGACGGGCGATGGCGGTAGACCAGACCGGGCGGGGCGGGGTTCTGCCGCGCTTCGAAGTAGCCGACGC
>NZ_JBIATE010000053.1:0-2371 GCF_042891445.1 Streptomyces sp. NPDC001890
CCGCCGACTGCGCAAGCACAAGGTCTTTGGCTACCTCACCCCAGCCGAGACCCGACAGCGGCACCAACACGACCTCGCGGCATAAAGATCGAGTGCCCAAGATCACGGGGAAGCTTCAAAGACCACCGCCCTCCTGACCGTCGGACGGGCCTGCCACCTCGCCCACACCCAGCAGCACCCGGCACCGGACGGCCGCGTGCACGCACCGGTACCGGTCGCCTACGTTCTGGTGCCGCCCGCAGCGAGCGCGAAAACACTCGCGACGGAGTTCGCCCGCTACCTCGGTATCCCCGTCACCGGCCGGATGACGCAGGCCCAGATCACCGACGCCGTCTGCCACACCTACAACCAGGCCGGCGTGCGCCTGGTCCTCATCGACGAGATCCCCCGGCTCAACCCCCGCACCACCACCGGCGCGCAAACCGCAGACCTGCTGAAAGACCTCACCGAACGCATCCGGGCGACGTTCGTGTACGCGGGCATCGACGTCACCACCACTGCCCTTTTCTCCGGGGTACGCGGGGGCCCAACTCGCCGGGCGGGCTTCCCTCGTGGAATGCGGGCCGTTCCCCGCACGCATAGGGAAACACGAACCCTTCAGAGAACTGATCGCCGGGGTCGAAGCCGCCCTCGATCTACGTGCGCACCGGGCAGGGACACTGGCCCGCCACACCGCCTACCTCCACCAGCGGACCGCAGGACGGATCGGGAGCCTGACCCGGCTGATCCGCCAAGCCGCGATCACCAGCATTCTCGACGGGACCGAACGCATCACCAAGGCATCGCTGGAAACCATCCGCCTGGACCACCAAGCTGAAACCCACCACATCACCCGTGGCCGCTAACTCCGACCCCTCTGACCAGGCAGAACACCCCTGACCAGCAAAAACCCGAACGTGCCATTAGACGCGGACACCCATCTGCAACAACACCGTTAATTCTCAACAGAATTGAGATAGCACCAGGCCAGACCGGCTACGACCCCACCCGAAACCATCCCGAACAATTCTCACTCAACTTGCAGCACCCCAGCCCGGAACCACCCACACACCCCAACTCACACCAGGGCTGAATACGGGTTCCCGCTCGGGACACGGCTCGCCGACCAACGCAAAACCCACAAAGCCGGGCAACTGGATCCGGGGCGGGTGAAACAGCTGGCCGGGCTGGGCATGGTCTGGTCGCATCAGGACGTCGCGTTCGAGGAAGGACTCCACCTTCAGCGCGTCTTGATGGCACACCACCCCAGCAGACCAGCGGGTTCGGGGACCCGCCGGCCTGCGTCGTATCGAGGCAGGCTCAGGATCAGGACGGCTGGTTGACGATCTGGGTGGTCTTTCCCGTGGAGGGTGCGAAGGTGCCGGTACCGGAGTAGGTCGCGGTGACCGGGTAGGTGCCAGGGTTGACGGAGGTGAAGGTAGTAGTGGCGATGCCGTCTTTCAGGGGCAGGACCTGGGTCTCGCGGTCGGCCAGGGCGAGCGTGACGTATCCGGTGGGGGTGCCGGTGGCCGGGGGGACCACGGACACCGTGGCAGTGGTGGTGATCTTGTTTCCCGGCCTTGAGGGATTGGGGGACGTGGTCACCGCGGTGGTTGTCGCCGCGCCGCTGACGGTCTGGGTGTCTGTGCTGGTGGAGGGTGCGTAGCCCGTGTCGCCGCCGTAGGCGGCCGTGATCGAGAACGGGCTGCCTGTCGTGCCGCTGTACGTGGTCGTGGCCGTGGCCACTCCGTTCGCCAGCGCGGCGGGGACGGGCGCGGTGCCGTTCCCGAAGCTGAACGTCACAGTGCCGGTCGGCGTGCCGGACGCCGGCGTCGCGGCGGCCACCACGGCGGTGACGGCCACCTGCTGCCCGATCCCCGACGGATCCGGCGTGGAGGTGACCGTCGTGGTGCTCGTGGCCTGGTTGACCGTTTGTGTGCCGGTTCCGCTGGAGGTCGTGTAGCTGGTGTCGCCGCCGTACGCCGCGGTGACGGTGAAGAGGCTGCCGGAGCGCGTCGCATACGCATGGGTGAGCGTGGCGACCCCGTTAACGAGCGGAGCCGAATCACTGGCGGTCCCGTCGCCCCACGTGAAGGTGACTGTGCCCGTGGGGGTTCCCGTGGCGGGTGCCACCGGGGCCACGGTCGCGATGAGGGTGACGAGTTGACCCACCGCACACGGGTTCGGGGACGAGGTGAGCGCCGTCGTTGTCGTGGCCCGGTTGAGGATCTGGGTGTCGGTGCCGGTGGAGGGTGCGTGATCGGAGGAGCCGTTGTAGGCGGCGGTGACGGTGAACGGGCTGCCGGAGCGCGTCCCGTATGTATGGGTGAGGGTGGCAACCCCGTTGACCAGGGGTGCCGGGGCGGTCCCGGTGCCGTCGCCGAAGGTGAAG
>NZ_JBIATE010000053.1:2467-20960 GCF_042891445.1 Streptomyces sp. NPDC001890
GAAGGTGACGGTGCCGGTGGGCGTTCCCGCACCCGGCGCGACGGCGGCGACGGTCGCGGTGAAGGTGACCGGTTGGCCCACCACCGACGGGTCCGGCGTGGTGGCGACGGTGGTGGTGGTCGTGGCCTGGTTGACGGTCTGCGTGCTGGTGCCGCTGGAGGAACGGAAGTTGCTGTCGTTGACGTAGGCGGCGGTGACGGTGTACGGCCCGGCCGCGCTGTAGGTGTGCTGCGTGGTGGCGACCCCGTTGACCAGGGGTGCCGGGGCGGTCCCGGTGCCGTCGCCGAAGGTGAAGGTGACGGTGCCGGTGGGCGTTCCCGCACCCGGCGCGACGGCGGCGACGGTCGCGGTGAAGGTGACCGGTTGGCCCACCACCGACGGGTCCGGAGAGGAGACAAGACCCGTGGTCGTCATGGCCCGGCTGACGGTCTGGGCGTCCGTACCGGCCGCGGCGGCGAAGTCGGCGTCGCCGCTGTAGGCGGCGGCCACTGCATACGGCCCCGTAGCGCCGTATGCGTGCTGAGCGGTTGCGATGCCGCCGGTCAGTGCAGCGGTCACGGGTGCGGTGCCGTCGCCGAAGGTGAAGGTGAGGGTGCCGGTGGGGGTTCCCGCACCCGGCGCGACGGGGGCGACGGTCGCGGTGAAGGTGACTGGTTGGCCGACCACCGACGGGTCCGGGGACGAAGCCAGGGCCACCGTCGCGAGTGCCGCGGTCACCGTCTGGGTCGTTGCGGCGCCGACCGGGGTGAAGTCGCCGTCACCGTTGTAGGAGGCGGTCACCGGGTACGGGCTGCCCACCGCGTGCGCGTACGTATGGGTGAGCCGGGCCATGCCGTTCGTGAGCGGCGTGAACGCGGACGGTGTGCCGTCGCCGAAGTCGAACGTAACCGTGCCGGTCGGCACTCCCGCGCCGGCACCGGCGGGTGTCACCGTGGCGGTGATCGTCAAGGGTTGGCCGGCCGCGGACGGGTCCGGCGAGGTAGTCACGGTCGCGGTGGCCGGCGCCTTGTCGACGGTCTGGACCGTGGTGCCCGCGGAGGAACTGAACGTGGCGTCGCCACTGAAAGCGGCGGTGACGGAGAACGTCCTGTCGGCCGGGCCGGTGTACGTGTGCTGGGCGATGGCGACCGCGCCGTTCACGGCGGCGGTCACGGGAGGCGTGCCGTCGCCGAAGTCGAACGTCACGCCTCCCGTGGGCACCCCCGCTCCTGCGGCCGTCGCGGACACGGTGGCGGTGAAGCTCACCGTCTGGCCCGTCACCGAAGGGTTCGGCGCGGAGGCCACCGTGGTCGTGGTGGCGACCGCGGCAGCGGTGATGGTCTGCGTGCCGCTGCCGGACGAGGCCATGAATCGGGTGTCGCCGGTGTAGACGGCAGTCACATCGTACGGACTGCCGGAAACGTCGGCGAAGGTGTGGGTGGCGGTGGCGACGCCACCGGACAGCGGCGCGCTCACGGGCGGCGTCGCGTCGCCGAAGTCGAAGGTGACGCTGCCCGTCGGCGTGTCGGCGCCCGGTGTGACGGGGCCGACCCGGGCGATGACGGTCACCTGCTGCCCCGGCGCGGAGGGATCTGGGGAGGTCGTCACGGTGGTGGTCGTGGCGGCCTGGCCCGTGGTGTGGGCGGCGGCTCCGGCGGAGGGTGCGAAGTCGGTGTCCCCGCCGTAGGTGGCGGTGATCGGGTACGGGCTGCCCGTGGTCCCGGCGTACGGGTGGGTCGCGGTGGCGGTTCCACCGCTCAGGGCGGCGGTCACCGCGGGGGTGCCGTCACCGAAGTCGAACGTCACCGTGCCGGTCGGGGTGCCAACGCCTGGCGTGATCGCGGCCACGGTCGCGGTAAGGGCCACCGACTGGCCGACGACGGAGGAGTCCGGCGACGTGGTCACGCTCGTGGCTGTTCCGGCCCGGCCCACGATCTGGGCGAGCACGCCGGTGGACGGCCGGAAACCGGTGTCCCCGTTGTAGGTGGCGGTGACGGCGTACGGGGTACCGGCCGCGTGGGTGTAGGTGTGCGTGCCGAGGGCTGTGCCGCCGGACACGGGCACGGTCACCGAAGGGGTGCCGTCACCGAAGTCGAACGTCACCGTGCCCGTGGGAGTACCGTCGCCCGGCGCCAGGGCTGCCGCCGTGGCGGTGAAGGCCACCGTCTCCCCGGCCACGGAAGGTTCATTCGAGGGTGTGATGGTCACCTCGGTCCTGGCCCGCAGCAGGGTGTGCGTCGCCGTGGCCACTGAAGCGGCGAAGTCCTCGTCCCCGTCATAGGCGGCAGTGATCGTGTAAGGGCTGCCGGTCTGGGCGGAGTACGTGTGCTGGACCGTGGCTGTGCCGCTGGCCGACGGCACAGCCACAGGTGCGCTGCCGTCCCCGAAGTCGAACGTCACGCTGCCAGTGGGCAGGCCCGTGCCCGGCGCCGCGGCCGACACGACGGCGGTGAACGTCACCGGCTGCCCGGTGACCGAGGGGTCCGGCAGCTCGCTCAGCGCGGTGGTCGTGGCGGCCTGGCCCGTGGTGTGGGTGTCGGTTCCGGAGGAGGGTGCGAAGTCGGTGTCCCCGTCGTAGGCCGCGGTGACGGTGTACGGACTGCCCCCCGTCTCCAGGTAGGCGTGAGTGCTCACGGCCGTGCCGTCGGCCATGGGCACGGTCACCGCGGGAGTGCCGTCGCCGAAGTCGAAGGTGACAGTGCCGGTCGGACTGCCCGCGCCCGGCGCCACGGGGGTAACCGCCGCAGTGACGCTCACCGGCCCACCGGCGACGGACGGGTCCGGCGCCGTGGTCACGGCCGTGACCGTGCCGGCCCGAGCCACCGTTTGAGTGAGGGCGCCGTTCGAGGGCCGGAAACCTGTGTCCCCACCGTAGGCCGCGGTGACGGAGTACGGGGTGCCCGACACCTCGGCGTCGGTGTACGTGTGGGTGGCTGTGGCTGCCCTGCCGATGAGGGGCGCCGTGACCGGGCCGGTACCGTCACCGAAGTCGAAGGTCACCGTGCCCGTGGGAGTGCCGTCGCCCGGCGCCAGGGCTGCCGCCGTGGCGGTGAAGGTCACCGGTTGCCCGGCCACGGAAGGACCGGCGGACGACGCGACGGCCAACCCGGTCATGGCCCGGCGTACCGTCTGCGTGGCGGTGCCCGCCGAGGCGGCGAAGTCGCCGTCGCCGCTGTAGGCCGCGCCGATGGTCCAGCCGCCGACCGCCTGGCCGTCGTAGGTGTGCTCGGCGGTGGCGGTACCCCCGCCGAGCGGCGCCGGTACCGGTGGGCTGCCGTCGCCGAAATCGAAGGTGACGGTGCCTGTCGGAGTGCCCGCGCCAGGCCCGGCGGGGGCCACCGTCGCGGTGGCGGTCACCGGCTGCCCGGCCAAGGACGGATCCGGCGTGGGGGACACCGTCGTGGTCGTCCCCGCTTGCCCGACGGTCTGGGTGGCCGTACCGAGGGAGCCGGTGTACTGGGTGCTCCCGCTGTATTCGGCGGTGACGACGTACGGGCGCCCGGTCGCGGCGGTGTAAGGGGAAGCGACCGTTGCGGCGCCGCCCACGAGGGGAGCGGTCAGCGGCGCGGTGCCGTCGCCGAAGTCGAACATCACCGTGCCGGTCGGGGTGTGGCTGCCCGGCGCGACCGGTGTGACGGTCGCGGTGATGGTCACCGCCTCGCCGACGACGGACGAGGCCGGCGAGCCGGCAGCGCTCGTCGTCGTCCCGGCCGGGCCGACGGCCTGGCCGATCGCGCCGCTGGATGCGGCGACGTCGCCGTCGCCGCTGTAGGCGGCGCTGATGGTGTACGGGCTGCCCGTCGTGTCGGTGTACGCGTGGGTGCCGACGGCCACGCCGCCGGACACGGGCACCGTCACCGCGGGCGTGCCGTCGCCGAAGTCGAACGTCACCGTGCCCGTCGGCGTCACCGACGCGGGCGGCAGGACTCCCACCGTGGCGATGAACACGAACTCCTGCCCGACGACGGACGGTCCAGGCGACGCGACGATCGCGGTGGACGACGCCGCCGCGGTCACGGTCTGCGTACCGGTGGCCGTGGAACCGGTGACGCTCGCGTCGCCGCTGTACGCGGCGGTGACCGGGTAAGGGCTGCCGGCGCTGTGGGCGTAGGCGTGCACGGTGGTGGCGGCACCGCCGATGACGGGCACGGTCACCGCTGGGGTGCCGTCGCCGAAGTCGAACGTCACCGTGCCGGTCGGCGTGTCCCCGCCGCCCGTGACGGTCGCGGTGAAGGTGACGGACTGGCCCGTCGGAGCGGCGGCCGGGGCGGTGACCAGAGCCGTCGTCGAGACGGCCGGCGAGACGCCGTGGGTCTCGATGCCGGTGGAACCGGCGAAGTCGGCGTCGCCGCCGTACACCGTGGTCACGGTGTACGGGCTCCCGGCCGCAGTGGCGTACGTGTGGGTGCAGTCGGCCGTGCCGCTGCTCAGCGTGGCGGCCACGGGCGTGCTCCCGTCGCCGAAGTCGAAGGTCACCGTCCCGGTGGGGGTGCCGGAGGCCGGCGGGACGGCGGCCACCGAGGCGGAGAAGGTGACCTCCTGGCCGCTGATGGACGGCTCAGGCGCGGCGGTGACCGTGGTCGCGGTGGCGGACACGGAGGCGGCCACCGCATGGGTGCCGGTTCCGGTGGAGGGGGCGAAGTCGGTGTCCCCGTCGTAGGCGGCGGTGAGGGTGTACGGGCTGCCCTCGGTGCCGGTATAGGCGTGGGTGGCGCTCGCTGTGCCGCCGGTCAGGGCGGCTGTGGCGGGCGTGGTGCCGTCGCCGAAGTCGAACGTCACCGACCCGCTGGGAGCGCCGCTGCCCGGCGGGACGGCGGCCACCCGCGCGATCAGCGTCACGGTCTGGCCCGTCGCAGAGGGTTCCGCGGTCGCGGCGACCGAGGTCGTGGTGGCCGCGGCGGTGACGGTCTGGACGGCGGTGCCCTGTGAAGGGGCGAAGTCGGTGTCGCCGCTGTAGTCCGCGGTGAGGGTGTACGGGCTCCCGGCCGTGCCGGTGTACGCGTGGACGACCGTCGCCGTGCCCGCCACCAGCAGGACGGTGGCGGCGGAGGTGCCGTCGCCGAAATCGACGGTCACCGTGCCGGTCGGGATGGTGCTCCCTGAACCGGCCGGCACGACCGTGACGGTCACCGGCTCGCCCGTCACCGACGGGGCCGGGGAGGTGGTGACGGCGGTCGTGGTCCCGGCCGGCTCGACCGTGTGCGTGGCCGCGCAGGTGGAGGCGGTGAAGTCGGTGTCCCCGCCGTACGTCACGCTCACGCTGTACGGGACGACCGCCGCGCCGGTGTACGTGTGCACGGTCGTCGCGGTACCGCCGGTGAGAGCGGCGCTGACCGGCGTGGTGCCGTCGCCGAAGTCGAACATCACGGTGCCGGTGGGGGTGCCGCTCGCGGGCGGGAGCGCGGCCACGGTCGCGGTGAAGGTGACCGCCTCGTCGGTCGCCGACGGATCCGGAGCGGCTCTCACCTCCGTGGTCGTCACCGCCTGGGCGACCGCAACGGTGCCCGAGCCCGTGGAGGCCGTGAAGTCGGAGTCGCCGCTGTAGGCCGAGGTCACCGTGATCGGGCTGTCCGAGACGCCGGGACCCGTGCGGGTCACAATCGCGGTGCCGCCGACCACGGGTGCCGTGAGCGGGCCGGTCCCGTCGCTGAAGCCGAACGTCACTGTGCCGGAGGGCGAACCGGACGCCGGTGCCTGCGGGATGACCCGCGCGACGAACGTCGTTGTCTGGCCGACGACCGCCGGGTCGGGTGCTGCGTCGACCGTGGTGGTGGTCGCGGCGGGCTGGACGGCCTGACCTCCGCTGTCCTGGGAGGTGATGTAGTCGGGGGCGCCGTTGTAGGTGGCCGTGACGGGGTACGTGGCGGTCGCCTGGGTGAAGGCGTGCGTGGTGGTGGCGACGCCGCCGGAGAGCGTGGCGGTGACGGGTGGGGTGCTGTCGCCGAAGTCGAAGGTGACAGTGCCGGTCGGCGCGCCGACGCCGGGCTGAGTCGTGGTCACGGTCGCGGTGAAGGTGACCTGCTGGCCGACAACCGCCGGGTCGGGTGCTGCGCCCAAGGCGGTGGTGGTGGCGGCGGGCTGGACGGTTTGACTGCCCGTGCCCTGGGAGGCGGTGCAGTCCGGCGAGCCGTCGTAGGTCGCGGTGACGGTGAACGGGCTGTCGGCGGTGCTGCCGTACGTGTGCGTCGTGGTAGCGACGCCGCTGGCGGAGAGCGTGGCGGTGACGGGTGGGGTGCTGTCGCCGAAGTCGAAGGTGACGGTGCCGGTCGGCGCGCCGACGCCGGGCTGAGTCGTGGTCACGGTCGCGGTGAAGGTGACCTGCTGGCCGACAACCGCCGGGTCGGGTGCTGCGCCCAAGGCGGTGGTGGTGGCGGCGGGCTGGACGGTCTGACTGCTCGTGCCCATGGAGGGCGCGATGTCGGCGTCGCCGCCGTAGGCCGCGCTGACCGTGAAGGGGCTGCCGGCGGTACCGGCGAAGCCGTGCGCCGTGGTGGCGACACCGGCCGTGAGCGGCGCGGTCACTGGGGTGGTGCCGTCGCCGAAGTCGAACGTCACTGTGCCTGTCGGTGTGCCGCCCCCCGGCGGGGCCGCGGCCACCGCGGCGGTCACGGTCACCGGCTCGCCCGTGGCGGAGGGCGTGGGGGTAAGGCTCACCAGCGTGGTGCTGTCGGCCGGCACCACACTCTGGGTGGCCGTCCCCGTGGCGGGCGCGAAGCCGGCGTCGCCGCTGTAGTCGACGGTGACGGTGTACGGGGTGCCGGCCGTGTGGGCGTAGGCGTGCGTCGTGGAAGCGGCCGCCCCGGACACCACGACGGTCACCGGGGCGGTGCCGTCACCGAAGTCGAACGTCACGGTGCCGGTGACCGTGCCAACACCCGGCGCGACCGGGGCAACCCTCGCCACGAAGGTGACGGGCTCGCCGGCCGCGGACGGGTCGGGCGTCGGTGCGACGGTGACCGTCGTCGCCGCCGGCTGCACCGTGTGGGTGACCGTGTCGGACGACGGATAGCGCAGGTCGTCGCCGCTGTAGGTGGCGGTGACGGTGTCCGGGCTGCCAGAGGGGTCGGCGTAGGCGTGCGTAACCGTGGCCGTGCCCTCTACCAGCGGCGCCGTCACCGGCGGTGTCCCGTCGCCGAAGCCGACGGTGACAGTCCCGCTCGGCATGCCGGCAGGCGGGGTCGCCGTCACGGTCGCGGTGAACACGACCGGCTGACCGGAGACGGACGGATCGGGCTCGGAGGTCAGCGCCGTGACCGAGGCCGCCAGGTAGGAGAATGCGTCCGGCAGCGCGGAGGTGCCGCCGGGAGTGGTTACCGCGACTGCGGCAGGTCCGGCCACACCTGGTGGCGTCACGGCGAGGATCAGCGCGTCGGAGTACGAGCGGAAGGAGGGGGCGGCGATTCCTCCGACGGTGACGCCGGTGGCCGCGCTCAGCCCGGTGCCCCCGATGACGATCGTCGTCGCACCGGCGACCGGACCGTCGGCGGGAGTGACCGAGGAGACCTGCGGAGTGGCCGCGTACCTGTACACCAGCTGGTTACTGACGCCGCCGATCGCGATCGCGTACACGGCCACGGTGCCGGGCACCGCGGCGGGGGGAGCGGTGACGAGCAGTTGCTGGTCGTTCAGAACGGTGGGGAACTCCGCCGCGTTGCCGAAATGGACGCTGTTCGCCATGCTGAGGCCCGTCCCGGTCAGTGCCACGGTCCCGCCCCCGGAAAGCGGGCCGGTGGTGGGAACGAGGCCGGACAGCGCCGGCCAACGCAGGTAGAAGAAGGTGCCCACCGGGGCGGTGCCGCCGGATGTGGTGACGGCGACCTGCACGGTGCCATTGCCTGCGGGCGTCACCACGACGATGGTGCGGTCGTCCAGGACTGTGAACGCCAGGGCCGCCCGGGCGCCGAAGGACACCGCGGTCGCGTCCAGGAAGTTGCGGCCGACGATGACCACTTGGGTGCCGCCGCTGTACGCACCCTGGTTCGGGTACACACTCATAACGCCCTCCCCACCGCACTCGTGCCTACCGGTGACCTGCGCGTACAGAGCAGGCTGACCCGGCCTGCGACCATGCCGGCGCGCATGCAGCGGGTGACGGTCCGTCTCACCGCCCCCGTGCCGGCGTGTGGGCAGGGCACTGGTGACACGGCCCGCCGGCGATCGTCCGGATGGTGAAGACAGTGCGGAGGGCGGGGCCCACCGAAGGGGCCGGAGCCGGGGACATAAGCAGTGAACATGACGCTCCATCAGGATGGATAAGACGCAAAGCGATTCGCGCGGGGCCGGCCGGGAAGAGCGCGGTGACGCTGCGCGGGCGTGGAGGGCGAGGGCACGGCAGGCCTGCCGGCGCCTCCCGTACGAGCCGGCCCGCACGGGTCCGCCCCGAGGCGCCGCACGGCAACGCGGAACAGCCCGGGGTCTTGCCGAACGGTGGCAACGGACCGTTGCGAAGTGCGCGCTGGCACCGGAGGAGCAGCGGCCCCATTCAGGCGGCATGGGCATTGCCGCCGCGGGAACGTGGTCGCCCCGGCTCACCGAGCCGACAGGGGACCGCAGTCAGTGCTGCCGCCCCGCAGGGCACGCAGAACTGGCAGCCCCAGTGCTCTGCCTTCCCCCGGCATGAGGTGGGCGGCCTCTGCCGGTGTGTCCTCCCAGTACGCCAAAGCCACCAGATGCCGACAAGATGCCCGCGACGACTTCACCCGAACGGCCTACTCCGAAGACCTCATCTGCTACTCCGGCCCCAGGATTCACCGGTACAGCCGATGGTGCTGAGAGCGGCTGGAGCGTGGCGGCGGGCCGGGTAGAGCTGGCGCAGGTTGGCCGGCCGGAGTCCGGGCCGTGGTCGTGCGGTAAATCGCCGAGCGGGGTCGGGTGTTGCAGGTGTCGAGCATCTCGGACAGTGCTGTGGGACGAACCCGCAGAGAGGCATCGGCGCGGTTGAAGACAGATCTCCCCGACGTGCCAGCCGCAGTGGTGCTGCGGACCGAACCCGCAGAGACGCGTCGCCCATACCGTGTCGTACTCGGGGCCGTCGCAGCCCGCTGTCCGTGGTGTCGTTCCCGGTACGTCGGCTGGCGACCAGGCGGCAATATGCCTTCTACCGGTGATGGTCTCGGTCCCGCCTCGGCACAGCGACCCCCGTTATGTTTTTCGAGGTCCTGCAATGGGGCCGCTGGTTTCCGGGCCCGGTATGACTGTGTCCCCTCTGTCGAACGGATGACCTGGGGGTGTCGCCAGGCCCGAGGGGTGCCGTCGGAGACGCTGATGAGAGACTCGGCCACCGTCCGGCCTGGTGCAATGCCGGGCAGTTCGCGGGCGGCAGGTCTGCATAACGTGGATGCGCGAGTACGGTGCCACCGCCGAGACCGGCAAGGCAACCACCTGGAAAGGGCGCAATGTTAGGCACTGTTTCTTGGATCACGTTCGGAGCCAGATCGCGAGGGCCGCGAGGGTGACGGTGCCGAGGTAGATGTAGGCGCGTTTCTCGTAGCGGGTGGGTGCGCCACGAGGCGCCATGGAATCGAGTGAGGTGAGAGACCTTCACCACCGGGTTGTCGTAGCAATCCGTTTGAAGCTGGGGGCAGTTCGGTTCGGGGGATGCCGAGCCGAGCGGTAAGCAGCCCCGACAACGCCGGGACGGGTTGGTACTGCCAGACGATCCGGGTCCGGCTAGCGAGACAGGAAGGTGCACGCGAGAAATCAGTGCCTGACGCCCCGTAATTACGACACCGGCTCGAACCTGGCGGATCTGGGCCGGACGCAGTGCACGACCACCCGCGCTCTTCGGTGGTCGACTCCGAAGCCGACTCTACTCATCGGTGGGGAGGCCACGCCGAAAGTCTGCGGCGTAAGCGTGGCGATGCTGCCGGGGTAGAGCTGGGCGCCTCACCTGCCGATCGATTTCGTGGTGAACGTGGGAACTGTCCGCGGTCGCCCCTGTATCGGACATCCAGTCCGGTCGGGGCAGGTCCATCGCCGGCTGATGGCCGTCGGACAGGACGGAGGCTCCGTAGTACTCCGAGGCCGGGAAAGTCGGCCACATGGGGAAGGGGGCCAGCAAGTCAGCAGTAAGGGCTTGCCGGGAAACAAGTCGTAGCTTCCGGCTGTGGGGGTCGTTGTTCTGGTATGGGGAGACCGGAGGGGATCGAGGCCGTCCTGGCTGCGAAGTTCCAGGCATTGTTGCCGCATCTGGATGAACGTCAGCGTCGGCTGGTCATAGGGGCGGAAGCGCGGTCGTTGGGGCATGGCGGGATCAGGCTCGTTGCTGCGGCGGCCGGGGTCCGGGAGGGTACGGTCTCGCGTGGGGTAGCTGAACTGGAATCCGGTCAGGACCCGTTGGGGCGTGTCCGCCGGGCAGGCGGAGGCCGGAAGAAGGCGACTGAGCTGAACCCGGGACTGCGGCCGGCGCTGCTGGCGTTGGTAGAGCCCGACGAGCGGGGCGATCCGATGTCCCCCATGCCGTTTCTGTTCCAGCGCCAGCTGGGCACGGTCCGCAATGTCATCGCCCCGCACACGATCCTCAACATGCTCGCACGCAGCTGCAAGGAGATCGCAGAGAGCGCCCCGGCGTTCGCCAGCACCAAGTTCACGCCGCATGACTTCCGTCGGCTCTTCGCGACCGAGATCGTCAACGGCGGCCTTCCGATCCACATCGGTGCCGCCCTCCTTGGACACCTGAATCTCCAGACGACACAGGGTTACGTCGCGGTCTTCGCCGAGGACATCGTCAAGCACTACCAGGAGTTCCTGAACCACCGCCGAGATCTGCGTCCCGAGCACGAATACGGCGATGTCACCCCGGAAGAGTGGGCGGAGTTCGAGGAGCACTTCGACAAACGCAAGGTCGAACTCGGCAACTGCGCTCGTCCCTATGGATCACCCTGTCAGCATGAACACGCCTGCGTACGATGCCCGATGCTGCAGGTCAGCCCGAAGATGCTGCCGAGGCTCGCAGAGATCGAGAAGGACCTGATCCTCCGTCGCAAGCGAGCTGAGGAGGAGCAGTGGCTCGGTGAGATCGACGGCATCGACCTGACCCTGACTTTCGTCCGCACCAAACAGGCCGACGCGGCCCGCCTCACGCGCCGAACCCCCGTTGCCCTCGGCATCCCAACCGTCCCGTCCCCGAACAGATGACGCCCAGGGGCGGACGCCGGCGGTGACACTACCGAGGACGGAGGACACGGCGTGAGTGAATAGGGGGCATGCTCTTCGACTTCACGCACGACCACGACGGTGAACGGCTCAGCGGTGTGTACGGCGGTGATCCTTCCGGGGTCACCGCCGTGGTGCTGCATGGCGCAGGCACCAGCAGTACGGAGCAACTGCTCCTGCTGGTACGGGAGTTCGTGGCCCATGGCTGTCGCGGGATCGCCTTCGACTTCTCCGGGCACGGCGAAAGCACCGGAAAGCTCAGTGAGTTGAGCCTGCGCCGACGGTTCGAGCAGGCCGTCGCAGTGATCGACGCGTATGCGGGAGCGGACGGGCCGCTGGCCCTGGTGGGGTTCAGCATGAGCGGCCAGACCGTGGCCGATCTCGTCCGGCACTACGGAGATCGGGTAGCGGCGCTGGGGCTGTGCGCGCCCGCCGTGTACACCGGCGAGGCGTGGGACGTACCCTTCGGGGACGGGAACGGGCGGTTCAGCGGGATCATCCGGCAGCCGGACAGCTGGCGGGAGGCACCCTTGCTTCAGGTGCTGCGGGCGTACGAGGGCCGGGCGGTGCTCGCCGTTCCGGGCACGGACACGGTAATCCCGGCCGCGGTGACCGAGGCCGTACAGGATGTGCTGGCCGCCCGCGCCCAGTACACGCGGTTCGACCTTCCGGACGCACAGCACCAGCTGGGAATGTGGTTCCGCGATCACGGCGACGACCGGCGGCAGTTCGTGGAGGCGGTGCTGACCGGCCTCGACGACCGTGGCTGGACGGCCACGCGAGCATGGGTGGCCAAGCAGCTCGGCCACGGCCGCAAGGTCACCGACTCCCACCTCCTGTCCGGCGGCTGGAGCTCCCAGATACGCCGACTCACACTCGACGACGGCACGGCCCTGGTGCAACGGACCTTCGTGAAACCGTTCTTCCGCCACCACGGGCCCGGGCTGCTGGCCCGCGAGGCGTCCGTCCTGGCGCTGCTCACCGGGCAGGAGGGCATCCCGGCGCCCGGTCTCGTCGCCGTGGACGCCACGGCCGAACACTGTGACCACCCGACCCTGTTGATGTCCGCGCGGCCCGGCCGCGTCCGCGTGGACGAGGACGACCTCGACCGGCGCCTCGACCTGCTCGCGGCCCAGCTCGTCAGCATCCACAGCGTCGTGCCAGCCGAAAGACCGCGCACGTACCAGGCGTGGACGTCCCCGGAGCGCGTCCGCACCCCGGACGGCCCCCTGTGGGAGCGGGCCGTCGACGTGATCCGCCGCGACCCGCCGCCGTACGACGGCTGCTTCCTGCACCGCGACTTCCACCCCGGGAACGTACTCTTCGCAGGAGCCGGTCCCAAGCTGCGGATCACCGGTGTCGTCGACTGGGTCGAGACCTCGTGGGGACCTGCCGACCTGGACGTGGCGCACTGCTCGACCGCGCTCGCGCTGCTGCACGGGCCGGCGTATGGGCTGGACTTCCGCGAGCGGTACGAGGCACACGGCGGCCGCGGCCTAGCCGACGACACGGACCACCTGTACTGGCGGCTGCTCGACGCCCTGCACTACTGCCCCGACACGGCGAAGCTGGCCGGGCCGTGGCGTGAACTGGGGCGGGACGATCTGACGTCCGAGGTGCTGGGAGAACGGCTGGAGGCGTACGTGGACGGACTGCTGCAGCGATACGGCTGACCGACCGTGGATCACTCGTCTACACCGACCCGAGGAGGCGTGCGCATTGGCCGCCGTAGTGCTCGTTCATGGCCTGTATCACCGTCCCGAACGCTTCGCCCTGGTGGCAGAACCCTTGCGGACAGCAGGAACCGAGGTCGTCGTTACCGAGCTCCACAAGGGCTCATTGTCGGCTGACACAGCCGCGGTCCAGGCCGTCATCGACTCGCTGCCGGAGCCTCCGATTGTGCTCGGTCACTCCTACGGCGGGTCAGTGATCACTGGGCTGCGCGGGGCGGGACACCTGGTCTATCTGGCGGCCTTCGTGCCGGATGTCGGCGAGAGCGCGGCCACTCTCGGTGGCGCGTCCCCGCAGCTCCAGGACGCGATCAACCCTGAGCCCGACGGCTCGACCAGCCTGTACCCCGACCGGGCTGCCGGCACCCTCTACGGCGACTGTCCCGAACCTCTCGCCACCTGGGCGGTTGGCCTCCTGCGTGCGCAAGCCTCCGGCTGCGGGCGAGGCATCCCAGAGCGCCACAGCTGGAAGCATGCTCCCTCCACCTACATCGTCTGCGCGCAGGACGGGCCATCGACCCGGTCCTGCAGCGGAAGATGGCCTCGCGCTGCACCTATATGCGCGAGTGGCAGACGGGCCACTCCCCGTTCGTAGGACAGCCTGATCTCATCGTCGAACTCCTGCAGGAACTGCTCGCCGCCAACACCCTGCGCCAGCCAAATGAAGGAGTGACGACCGCTCGTTGATATCCCAGGTGCTGACAGCTGTGCAATCAGGCGGTGGACTTGGCCGCGATCCTGGTGAGCAGCCTGTCGCGCACGGCAGGCCACTCATCCACCAGCACGCTGTAGTACAGCGAGTCACGACGGGTGCCGTCCTGGCGCATCATGTGACTGCGCAACGTCCGTTCATACACGAGTCCCAGCCGTGTCAAGGCCTGCTGGGAACGCACGTTGAGGTTGTCGGTGCGCAAGGCAATCCTGACCAGGCCCAGATCATCGAAGGCATGCCCGAACAGCAGCAGCTTGGATTCAGCGTTGTAGGGGCCACCCCAGCACGAACGATCGAACCATGTCGCGCCAATCTCAGCACGCCCCTCGGCCAGATCAAGCGCGTACAGGCTGGTCGAGCCGACCACCGCCTCGTCCGCCAGGCGTTGAACCGCGAAGCACCGTCGGGCCGGATCCTCCAGCATCTGGGTGATCAACGCCCGCATCTGTATCAGAGAGTCGGGGCGGGGCCGGGGCATCCATCGCCATACCCCGGGATCCGACGCGGAAGCGAAAAGCGCTTCGGCATGACCGACGGACAGTGGGATGAGGCGGACGGCGCGGCCCAGGAGGGAGTCGTTGCTCACCACTGCACCGTAGCTCCGGCAGCACCCGAGTTCCCTCGCCTGCCACGCCTCCGCCTTCAGGGTTCGCCTGGCTTGACTTGGTGCAGAGAAGCTCGAGGAAGGTCGTGGGCTGGTCAATCGCGGACCACATGCGTACCTCGCTGGTCACCGACGCGATCGAGATGGCCGTTGCCGCCCGCAGCGGCCAGGTCCGCAGCGTCATTTTCCACACCGACAGGGCACCCAGTACACCGCGGCCGCCTTCACCGACGTCTGCCGCCGGCACGGCATCCGCCGCAGCATGGGCCGGGTCGGCTCGAGTTACGACAACGCCCTCGCCGAGTCCTTCTTCCAGGACCTCAAGCGCGAGTTGCTCCACGGACGCCGCTGGACCTCGAAGGCACAGACCCGGCTCGAGCTGTTCCGCTGGCTTTCGTACTTCAACCGGCGCCGTCGCCACTCCGCGCTCGGCTACCTCACACCAGCCGAGTTCGAACAATAACTAACCACGACATATACGCTGTCATGCAACGCATGAAACCCGGTGTCCACTCCCCGGTCCACTGACGTATTGTCCCTGTCGGTAAACACCTGTTCGTCGGTGTGTGTTGCCGAGCTGCCCGACAGTGCTCGCGACTACCTCCCTACACCACACAAGGGCAGCCGAGTCGACCAGCCGGCACCCGACTGGGACTGACATCCCAGCACCGCCTCGCCCCCCTGTTCGCCAGGAAAACGACTCCAGCCACGTGCCTGAGGCTCGAATGTCTGGGCGGGAAATCCGACTCTGCGGGGAAATACGTGATGATCGACATCAGAAGTTGTACGGCTTCTTGGTGCTCCAGTTCAGCACGTCGGCCTCGTTCCAGCTGAACTGCGGCTTCTGCCCCTTGGTGTCGACGGAGTAGAAGGGGCCGTTGTGACCGTCCGCGCCGCGCAGCGCGATGGCGAACGACTGGGCCGTTTGGTTCTTCGAGCCGTAGTCGAAGAGGTTTACCGCGCTGTATGCCTTGCCTCCGGGCCGGAGCGTGATGTGCCTGTCGCCGCCCGGGGCGTCCCTCTTCGAGTGCGGCAGTGCGGCGCTGTCGACGTCCTCGCCAAGCTTCACGGCGGGGTACGAGGTGACCCAGCATGACTTGGTGCCCTCGTTCGACGCGGTGACCAGCAGGTGGTCGCCCTGCTGACCGGCGAACCGGTGCACTGCGATGACCTGCATCTCGTCTCCGCGGCACTGCTGGACGCCGGTCGCTGCGCCCGTGCTCGCGACCTCGTCCGTTCCGCCCAAGGCGATCGCTGAGCGCGCCCTCTTCTCACCACCGCTGTGGGCCTGCTCTGCGCCGGCCTTGCCGTACCCGTCGGACGCGGACCGGCTCTGCGCGGTACCAGCGGTGTGGTCACCGACCGCCGCCTTCGAGCCGTCGTCAGCGCCGCCGCAGGCGGTCAGGCCCAGCGCCAGCGCGGCGGTGACGGCGGCCAGGGCGACGGAACGGGCGGTACGGCGGGCATGGTACGTGGTCATGATGAAAGCTCCCCCATGGTCTGTCAGGACGCGGCACCTTCCCTGCTCTCGCAGGGCGACCGGCCGCGTCGGCTGTTTCGTTGCATCCCATGAGATGACGCCAGGGGCGGGTGTCGTTCATTCAGTTCTGTCCACATTCGGTAACAAGGCAACTGGGCACACGCGGACGTCACCTGAGCCCAGCACAATCGCCCATATGACAATCACCACGAGCGCCGCGGTGCCGCCCACCCGCAACAGGACCGTCGCGCTCGCCCGGGGGTTCCTCACGGGCGGCGTGACGGGGGCGTCCCTGGCGGCCGTCGTCGTCGGGATCGTCATCGAGAACGAGCCGCTGATCGTCGAGGGAGCGTGCCTGCTCGCGGTCTACGTCCTGATCCGCTACCTCGCCAGCATGCCGAGGCGCGCCTGGGAAGCAGCGATCCCGCCGCAGCTGGCCCTCGCGATGATCGAGAGCCTGGAGGCCGTCGGGGGTGAGACAAGCGACATACCGGTGAAGTTCGACCTCACCGTCGCACCGGACGACGCACCGGCGTACCGCATCGAGTTCACGCAGGACATCAACCTCGCCGACCTGCCCGACTACCGGCCGCGCGGCATCCTGGTCGTTCAGTACCCGCCGGATCGGCCGCTGAAGGTGAGGATCGTCAAACGACCGACACCGGACTGGGAGGAACGGGCCGCCTCGGCCCGCCTCGACTCGGCACCCGGACCGGCCCGGGTCAGCGACCCCTTGGAAGGCTGCGGTGCCACCCTGGTCGGGTTCCTCGGTCTCCTGCTCGGCGCGGCCCTGGTCGTCCTGTTGTTCCGCGCGGACCTGTTCGACCAGGACGACACCGACACCGCGCGGCCATCGGTCTCCTCCTCCAGCACCTCCTCGTCGTCCACGACCACCGTGTCGTCGGCGTCCGGCACGGTGGCCCTCGGCCCCGGTCAATCCTTCCTGGACGAGGGCAGGTTGGGCAGTTCCGTCTCCGCGCTCGCCAAGGGCGAGGACGAGCAGCGGGCGCTCACCGTCGTCGTACAGGAACGCCTGCTGACGGTCGTCTTCGCTCCCACCGGCACCCAGGCGTCCTCCCGACTCGACCTGGATTCCCTGCCGTACGACCGTGTTCCCGCCCTGGTGAAGGAGGCCACGACCACGCTCGGCGTCGGCTCCCCACGCACCTGGCAGCTCACCGCCGACCGCCTCACCGGCAGGGTGGCCCTCAGGGTCTCCGTGACCGGCTCCGAAGGCACCGCCTATCTGGAGGCGGAGGGGCAGGGCACGGTCGTACGGCGCGTCTCGGCAGGAGGCTGATCCATGGACTGGCATGTTTTTCTGGCACTGTGGTGCGGGGTGTTCGGCGCGTGGGCGCTGGTCGGATACGGGATGTCGCTGGCCGGGATGACTCGGGCGCAGCGGACGGTCCGGGCGACGGGGCGGATCGTGCGGGTGGACGAGCCCCGGCACGGAAGCTCCCCGAGCGACGGGATCGCCGTAGTCGTCTCCTTTCAGGACCCGTCCACTGGGCAGGAGTTCACTGTCACCAACGAGGGTGAGCGCGGCGAGAGGATCAGCGTGGCCTGGACGGGCCGGGAGATCGGGGTCCACTATCCGCGCGGCAGACCCCACGCCTTCCGGTTCGCCAACGACCTCTCCGAAGGCGGGCGCGGCCTCGGCTGGGCGAACTTCGCGCTCTTCCTCGTGTACGCCGGTCTGGTCGCCGTCGCCGCGATCGACTGGGGCTGGCCGTGGGCGCTTCTCGGCTTCTGCGGGCCCTGGGCCCTCTCCGGCCTGTACCACCTGCCCGGGAACATCCGCGACAGGAACCGCCGTATCGACCACCTGGCCGCCATGGCCGCCGTACCCGGCCGTGTCGTCGCCGTCCTCAAGAGCGTCACCGTCGACTCCAACGACGGCCACACCCTGACCAACCTGATGCCGGTCGTCACCTTCACCACCCTCGACGGCAGGGGGGTCACGGCCTACTGCGAGTCCGGAATACCGGACACCGCCGGATCACGGGGCCTGGACCTCACGATCCACTACGACCCCGACGACCCGGCCCTCTTCGTCCTGGACATCGAGGCCGAACGCCGCTCCTGGAAGCGCGACATGGCCGTCAACGTGGTGGGTGTGCTGGTCGTGGCAGCGGCGGCCGTGGCGGGGGTGATCGCGCTGTGACCCGGGAGCCGGGCTATCTTCCCGCCATGGAGCCGCTGACGTTCGACTACGAGAACCTGCATCTGCGCGTGGACCGGGGAGTGTTCGAACTGTTCACCATGGGCAGATCCGAGCTCCGGGTGCCGCTGAGGTGGCTCGGGGCACTGGTGCACTACAAGAAGCCCGCCCGGCCCGGCCAGTTATTCATTGGCACCGTACGCGATCCGAACGCCGTGCTCTACGGCACCGACCATGCCGCCTTCTGGTACAGCACCTCGCCAGCGTTCCGGATACCGCCCGGCGACGAGCCGTTGTTCCGCGCATACTTCACCGAGGTGGCCGCGCTCGCCGACCGGAGGGTGGTCTGAGACCCAAGCGGCGAGCCGAAGGTCTTCCAGCACGACCGTCTGGACATCCAGGTCGGCTGGGGGATCGTCGAGGTCTTCCGGCGCAGCGACGTCATCGGGCCGTACCGCTACCCTGGGTGACGGTGTACGCCGAGGCGCGTCGAGGGGGCCGGACCCGGCTGTGCTTCGGGATCGCCGAGGATCTGGGCAAACCGGTCTACGGGAGTGCCGGGGTGGGCGAGGGCATAACTGATCATTTCAGAATGAGATCGGTGTGTTGGCTTGGCAGTTGGGTGTTGTGTCGGCAGGATCTGCCGGGTGTCTGCTGATCTCGTGCCCGA
>NZ_JBIATE010000054.1:0-17242 GCF_042891445.1 Streptomyces sp. NPDC001890
CCACCCCCGCAACTACCTGGCCTTCCTAGGCCTCGCCGCCACCCTCTGCTGCTACAAGCGACTGGTCCGACTCACCACATAGGACACGGTCTAAGTCGCGGCACAGGCCGTGTCCCTCGCAGGTCGTGTCGCATTACGGTTGGAGCTGGCCTTCGGCCCGTGTCGCGCTCCGGAGCGGCATTGTGTTCCTTTACTGACCGGGTTCCCTGCCCGCCCCCGGGAGCAGCAGCTGAAAATGGGCGCCTTGCAGCACGGGGTGGCCCAGGATGCGCGCCCGGACGCTGAGGTCACCGTCGACTTCACGAGCCAGTCGGCGCGCGATGTGCAGACCGTGACCCCGGTCCGGGCCACGGGTGGACTCGCCCTTGCGGAACACCCGGTACTCGGAGCCCTCCGCGTACGGCAGACCCTTCCCGCTGTCCTGGATGTCGACGACGAACTCCGTACTCGCCGGGGTGACCGTCGCCCGGACGATCTGTTCCCCGTTCTCTGCCGCCGCCTCGGCCGCGTTGGTGAGTACCTCGTAGAGGATCGCCCGGAGCCCGGCGGGGGAGACGGCCACCGGGGCGCTGTCCGGGGCGTGGATCTGCAGTGCAACCTCCGGGTAGTAGGCAGTGAACGATTCCCGCATCTCCAGAAGGGTCACGGCGAGATCGCTGTTGCCGTCCACCGAGGCTCCCGACGGAAGCTCACCCGCCGTAGCGGTCAGGGCCCGGGCCGCCGTCAACAGTTCCTCGGCGGGTGTGGCCGGGGACGCGGCCAGCATCTTGTACCTCTGCAGTTCGGGGCGCAGGGCGTGCCGATACAGCCGCCAGTCGTCGGTGCGGAGGATGTCGCCGAGACCGGCCCGGGCGGACGCGGTCTCCTCCGTCAGCTGGAGGAGTGTCTCCTGGAGCTTCCGATCGGCGTCGCCGCCCAGGATGAGCAGGACTCCGCAGCGGTGGAAGCGGACTTCGCCGGCGTCGGCCCCTGCCACCAGCGGCAGCGCCGCCAGCCGGGCCAGGCCCCGCCGGATCTCCGGCTCATGGCCATCGTCGGGCATGTCGTCCCCGGCGACTGACGCGGCGCACAGCAGGATCTCGTCGAGGGTGACCAGCTGCCCCGGAACGGCAGCGGACAGCGCGGCCCAGAAGGCGACCTGGGCGGCCGTCGAGTTGGCGATCGGGGTGAGGGCCGCGTTCTCGACGGTCCGGGCGAACGACGGTTCTCGGGCCCAGTCCCGTACGACGTCGTACGCGCCGCGCTCCGGCCGCGCCGCGGTCCTGGGGAGCGCCAGGAACTCCAGGAACAGATGGAGCAGCGCCAGATCGGGACCGGCCTGGAACGACAGGGCGTCGGCCGTCGTTAGATCGCCCAGCCCGGCAAGATCGACGATCCAGCGCAGGATGTGCCACCGCTCGCCGGGCTCGCTGCCGAGCAGTGCCTCCAGCGAGGCCGCCGAACCTCCGGTGAAGGCGTCGATGGACCACTGCCGCCCCAGCACCCTGAGCAGCTGAACGGGCACCTGCGACCGCAGGGTGACCAGCTCGACGAGATGCCCGAGGTCAAGCACCGCGCAGGCGGTCCGCTCGGGGGAATCGGACGCCTGCAGTGAGCGGCCCACCGCGATGTGGGGCTGGCGCAGGTCGAGATCGGGCCGGTCCTTCGCGTCCGGAGCGGCGACGAAGAGTTCCACACTTCCGGTGGGCCGGAACCGCGCGGTCTCCGCCTCGGCGAACACCCCGGTGATCGTGGTGAGATACCCGCCCTCGATACGGTGCACCGGTGGCGCCGGGTGGTCCTCCGCGCTGAGGAACCGGGCGAGCGCGCGGGCGAACTGGGCGGCTGTCGCCTCGTTGTTGTTGCCGAGCGCGTCAAAGGCCTCCAGCAGCTCCTGACCCCGCTCGTCCACAGGTTTCCAGCGGGCGTAACCCAGGGGCCTGATCAGCGGGTTGAGATGCCACCGAAGGATCTCGGACGGGGGCTCCGCGGCCTGCGTCCAGCCGCGCAGCGGCGGCACGCTCTCCGGGCCCGGGCGCGGTGAGACGCCGTTGGCCAGCAGCAGCTCGACGGCGCGCAGTTGTCCGGCCTCCAGTAGCGCGGCGACAGCACTCATGGCGTCCGTCTCCCCGCCCCGTCCTCCGTCTTGCTCCGCGTCCCGTACGGCCGCTTTCTCGCACCGCTCCCGTAGCTCCGCCCGCTTCTCGTCCAGGGCCTGTTCGAGCGCTGCCTCATCCGCCCGCAGGCGCTCCTCCACCTGTGGCCAGGACCGCGCGCACAACGCGGTGAGCGCGTCCCGCTCCGGTACGACGGCCACATCGGCCGCACTCGCCCGGTCCACGAGATGCTGAACCCGCCCGAGAAGGCTCTGCAGACACTCAGCCCTGCGCCGGCTCAGCCGCGTCCGCAACTCCTCGATCTGGGAAATCTCCAGTGCCTGGCACTCCGCGAGCGCCTCCTCGGCCACCTGGAACTCACCGGCCGAGATCAGCCCCGTACAGGCCCGGTACTCGTCGTTGTCCCCGGCGATGCCCTCAAGACCGGCGAGGGCCAGCTGCTCCAGGGAGGCGGGTGTACCTTCGGAGAGCGCCACCAGTAGGCCCGGGAAACGGAACCGTCCCGGCCATGCTGCGAGGAGTTTACGCAGGGAGTCGTCGGTGTCTGTCATCGGTCGTCTGTCCTCCTTCGGCGCTGCGACCGCTGCCACTGGGCGAGCGGGTCGAGCCGGTCCAGCAGGGCCAGCAGGGGTGAGGCGTACGGGCGGCCGAGGCCGTTGGCGTCGCTGAACAGTGCGTCCCACTTGTCCGCGATCAGTTCCGCCAGCTTCCCGCAGCCGGCCGCCTCCGGGGCTGTCGCGGCGGTGGAGCCCGGCCCGTTCGGCATCGGGGCGATCGACCGGGCCCGGCGCACGATGTCCTCGATGGTCTGCAGGAAGGTCCGCTGGTTGCCCCACTGGATCTCGGGCCGTCTGCCGTCGGCCACGATCTGGTCCAGATGGCGGCGGACATGGACGGGCAGCGAGTCCTGCATCCGCGCGCAGTCCTCGGAACTGCCCGCCGCCGCGGCCCGGATCGCCGTCAGCATTCCGTCCCTGGCGAACAGCTCCCGATGCAGGAACTTGCCAGAGTCGAAGGTGAAGCGATGCAGGCGCTCCATCCGATCGATCCGGTCAACGAGTTCCTCCCACTGCTCGGCCGTCTCGCTAAGCTCCGTCAGCCGCGACAGCTCGGAGGCGAGCAGGACGAGCGGGAGGGGCCCGTTGCCCGATTCCCGGTGACGCCTGGCGGCGTTCGCCAGCTCCTGCCACGACGGTGGCAGCGCTTCCTCGAGGAGTGCGAGTGCGTTGAGCCCGTCCTCGGGAACGGCCCGCAGCAGCGTCTCGGCGAGACCGGCCGCCGCGCCCACTGCCTGCGCAGGCAGCTCGCCGTAGGACAGCTCCAGGGCCGCCTCGGACAGAACCGAGCCCAGTGGACCGGTCTCGATGGCCACGGCCGCCGTGCAGGCCGCCGGGTGTACGGTCCCCCGGGTCCCCTGAAGGAGTCGGCCCAGCAGGGACGCCTCGACGAACGCGCGCCGGTCCCAGGCCTCGGCGACCAGCCAGCCCGCCCAGCGGGACCAGTGCTCGTCCCGGCTCTCCCGCTCCTGGAGCAGCGCGGCCGCGACCACTGGCCGCATGTCCTCCGGACGGACCTTGCTGTGCCACATGTCCAGTACGCCCCAGAGGTCGTCGACCTGGCGGAGCCGTTCGGCGACGATCGCGGCGTACCGCGCGCTGCCCCGCTCGGCGCCGGCGTCGACCAGCAGCGAAAGGGCGACTGCGGTGGCCCCGCTGAGCCGACTGCCCGGCTCGGCGATGGGCTCCGGGGTCTCCGGCTCCGTGTGGAACTCGGCCGGGACGCCGAGTTCGGTGGCGATCGTCGTGGCCGTGGCAGCGCCCCGGACGTGTACACCGACATGGCTGGTGCGCTCCGACGGCCGCAGGGTGCGCCGCCGGTCGCGCAGCGGCGACAGGCTGCCGATGACGGCCTCGTCGTCCCAGATGGCGGCCCGCGCTCCGGCCCGCTCGTCGCGGACCTTCAGACCGCGGCGGATCAGCGCTTTCAGCTCCGGCTGCGCCAGCGTCCTCTCCTGGCCGCGCCCGGCCGGCCGGATCAGCTGGACCGCGACCCCCTGGCCCAGCCGTTCGCCGAGCGCGGCGACGAACCGCTCGTCGGAGGCCTGAGCTTCGGAGCTGTCGTCGGCCAGCACTAGTCGCCGGGTCGCGCTGTGCATGGCCTGCTGCACGAGATCCCGGGGCGCACCGTCCTCCAGGATCTCGACGACAGGGTCGCCCTCGGTGGCGCGGCGCAGGGCCCGGGTCAGCACCGCGTGGTGCTCCGCCCAGCTCTCCGCCCACAGGGCCCGGGCCGCGGGATCCTGGCGGAGCCTGTCGGTGTGTCCCTCCTCCTCGCCCGGAGGCGGTACGGCGGTCACGGGTTCGGCGCGCCGCCGTTCCGGCACGGGCCCGAAGGAGTTGTCCTGGATGAGGATGCGCTGACCGAGCTGCCAGTACGGGAAGGACTTGCGTGCCCAGATCAGCAGATCGGTGACGCACTGCGGGGTGCCGGGCGGCCCGTCCTGCGCGGTGCCCTCGACAAGGATGCCCACTTCTCCCCGGGTGTCCCGGGTGATGTCGACACCGAGCGGGCTGTGGGTGCCGACGAAGGCCCGCTGGTTGTCCTGGACTACCACGCAGGCGGCGGTGCGGGCGCTGCGGTCGGTGAAGAGCACCTTGGAGGGGTGGCGGGCTTCCAGGTCGAAGAGGGCCGTCCTGACCCGGTTGGGCAGGATGTCGCCGTCCCTCCTGCCCCAGAGGAAGACCAGATGCACTCCGCGTTCCAGAGCTCTACGGAGATCCGGCAGCAGCCCGCCGAGCGCCGCGTAGCTGATGTCTGGGGCGGAGAACACCAGCTGGGTCCCGGCGGACTGGATGAGGTCCTTGACCGTCCACTCGTGACCGGCGGCGCGGGCCACGACGACAACGGCGGCCTTGGCCCGGCCCGTCTCGGCGATGCGTGCGGAGAGCCGCCGGGAGAGATCGGCGAGGAACTTCTGCCGCACACCGATGTGGTCGGGCTCGGTATCGGTCAGGGTGCGGACCGCGTCGCCCATTCGCCGCAGCAGGCTGTCGGCACTCTCGGGAGTGATGAGCTGGACGCCGGCCCGGCCGCGCAGCGCCTGGACGAACTTGTGGTCCGGCTGCTGCTCGGCCAGGTCGGCCAGGTGCTGGCGCATCCGCTCGCGGGACCGGGAGTTCCACCCCGGCTGGTCCCGCTCCAGCAGCTGGGCCGACACCCGCCCGGTGTCGTTGTCGAGGAACACCTGTGCCTGCGCGCTCAGCCAGCGCAGTTCGCTGGCCGGGCGCAGCACCGGGCTGCGGAAGCCGACATCGAGGACGTTCTTCCGGAAGCCTCTGCTGCGGCGGTCGTTGCGGATGGCGGTCTGGACGGCGTGCAGCAGTTCGTCGGCGGGCAGGTCGGTTTCGCTGAGGACCTGGTGCAGCGGTACGCGCAGGCTGCCCATGGACGGTCGGCGGGTGCCGTGGTCGGCGGGGAAGACCCGGCCGGTGACCGGTTCGAAGAGGAACTGCCGGTGCTCCTGCTTGGCGGCGCTGTCCCGCAGTGAGCCGCCCGAGGCGATGACCTCACGGGCCCCGTCTGTGAGTTCCAGGGTGCCGTCCTGGAAACCAACCATGATGTGGCCCTTGCGCCACAGGCTGTGCACCACGTCGAGGACGATGCGGCGGGGCAGCGCGAAGAGGTCGGCCTGGTCCTCGACGGTGCTGCGGCCTGCCGCGATGGCCTTCGCGACCAGGTCCTCCAGGGTGGTCAGCCCGTCCTCGGGGCCGAGCAGCAGGGAGAGGGTGACAAGCCTGCAGGGGATGGCGAGTTCGACGTCCTGGGCCATGCTCACTCCCACTCATCGGTGTGGACGACCTTGCCGAACCGCTTCACGGTGTCCGTCACCAGACGCCAGTCCTGGCCGCCGTGCTCGGCGAAGTGTTCCAGACTGCCGACCATGACGAGGAGCCGGCGGGCCCGGGACATCAGCACATTGATCACCTCTGCCTGCCCGACGTGTCCGACGCTTTTCAGAACGTCTCCTCTTCTGGTCGACCTGACGAGCGAGACGACGACCCGTTGCGCCTCGCGCCCCTGGAAGGAGTGGACCGTGTGCACCCGGTTGCGCAGCGACCCGCGCTGATTGAGCAGCGCCACCTGGGCCGCGTACGGAGTGAGGACGGCGAGGCTGCCGGGCGCGTCGGGCAGCGACGGGTCGGACGGGGCCGGGACCATGCCGGTGACGAGCCGGTCCACCAGGTCCACCTCGCCAACGTTGGTCCAGTACCCCTCGTCGGCACAGCCGGGCCGGCCCGTGGTGTCGAGCCACACCAGCGGATGCCCCTCCAGGAACCAGGGCTCCCGGACGCCGTGCGGTGCGTTGGCCGCCTCGTGGGTGGTGAGGAAGCTGTTCGGCAGACCCAGGTCCGGATCCTGCTCGACGGGGTCCTTCGGGTAGAAGGCACGGCTGGCCGGTTCGGCGATGGTCCGGTGCATCCGGAACTGCTTGTCCAGGCTGCCAAGGGGCGGGACCTGCCGGCTCTGGGCGGGCCGCTCCCGCTCGGTGCGGAACAGTTCCCCGAAGAGGCTGAGCACCTTCAAGTAGCTGTCGCGGGCGTCGTAGTGACGCTGGACGTCGGGGTCCGGGTGGCTGTACAGGCTGTGTAGGAAGGCCCGTACGTCGTTCTCCCGGTGGGGGCCTAGCTGCCGGTGGTCGCCGATGAGGGTCCAGCGGACACCGAGCACCAGCGGAGTCACCAGCTCGGTCGGCCAGGCCTTGGCGGCCTCCTCCAGGAGAACCCAGTCGAACAGGTCCGAGGGGTCGCGGACGGTGTCGGTGATGGTGGCGGCCATGGAACAGGTGGCCAGGACGATGTTGGCGCCCGCCTTGATCCGGTCGGAGATCTCCACCTGGTCGGGCACGACACGCTCGAGCCACTCCTGCGCGAGGGCGGCCTCGCTCGGGGTCACATTTGTCCGGGCACCGCCCGCGCCGGGCCCACCGCCCAGCTTCTGCTCGATGTTGCTGACGACCCGCCGGGTCAGCTCCTCCAGGGTGTGTCGGTGCAGCCGCGGGTCGACCTTGTCGATCCCGCCCACCTGGGGCATCTCCCGGAGCATCAGGATCTGTCCCTTGTCGATGCCGTCGCCGAGCTCCTCGGCCAGCCGGATGCCGAGGTTGTCGAGGGCGAAGTTCGACTGGGCGCTGACCAGGATGCGAGCGCCTTTCTCCATCCGGAGATAGCGGCTGACGGCATGTGTGGCGACGGTGGTCTTGCCGGTGCCCGGTGGCCCCTGGAGGGCGTAGAAGGGGTGCAGCGAGAGCATCTCCCGGATCACGCTGGGGGCGTTGCCCTCCAGGCCGCTATCGTCGGCGTCGTTGTAGCGGCCGCGGCCGAGGTCGAAGGAGAGCGGTTCGCGCAGGGCCCGGATGAGACCGGGCAGGTTGCGCAGGGAGTGCCAGGCCCGGGCCTGCCGGCCGAGCTGGATGTCGGAGCCGGAGTCGGTCGAGGGCCGCAGCCAGCCCGACTCAGGGATCCGCCCACCGCCGATCCGGCGCACCTCGACCGAGTGCGCGTCGAGCCGCCGCAGCACTCTGACCTGGATACGGTCTCTGCCGAAATGCGGCCGGTCGGGTGTCCCCACCACGTCCAGCTTGATGAAATCCTCGTCGTCGGAGCCGAGATCGGCGACGAAGTCACCGAGATGCGGACGGCGGCCGGGATCCATGGTGTACGCGGTGAGCAGCGCGTTGCGGTGCTTGCGTTCGTCGTCGCGCTGCTGGTCGTACATCAGGACGCTGGTGCCCTGCGGGGTGTCGCCGGCCGGTGCGTCTTCCGCTGCCCGCTCGGTCCGGATGAACGGGTACTTCCGGGCGTTGAGTTCGATTGCCTGGTAGTCGATGAGGAAGTCGAGGGCCTTGAGGAACTCCTCGTCCTTTGGGTCCTTGCTCCGCGCCCCGACCGACACCGACTCGGTGAGCCGGGTCCACGACGGGCGGCCGGTGCGGTGGTGGGACATGTCCTGCCCGGTCCGGTAGGCCACGAGGTCGATCCGGGACAGGCGGCGCCGTGGATGCGCGTTGACGAGTTCCTGGGCGTAGTCGCGGTCCCGGAGGTACTTGATGACCAGCATGTCGTCGCAGACCCGCTGACGGTCGCGGTACGTTGGGCTCTCGATGAAATACGCGCAGAACCAGACCGCGCTCTCGCCGATCAGGACCCACTCCGCCTCCCGCAGCGTCTCCTCACGGGCGCCCGTCGCGTAGCCGAAAGCGCCGTTGGGAGAACGGACCAGTTCCGCCTGGCGCAGCTCCTTCTCGAAGAAGGCCTTCAGCTCCTCGCGGCCCGCGGCGTCGTCAGGGCTGCGGGAGATCCAGTTGCGCTGTTTGTAGATCGTCTCGACGGACTCGTCCGGCATGAAGGCGACGAGATGGGGGAGTTGGTTCTCTTCCTTGTCCTCCCAGACGCCGCAGACCGCCTCCCAGTCCTGCTCGATGCGGCGGGCCGCCTCGTACGAGGTGATGCGTGACTTGGAGGTCGACTCCAGCATGCTGCGGAGCACCCGGGTGAGCGCGCCGGGGAGTTCGGACCGGTTGGCCAGGTGGGTGCGCATTGCCCGATGTAGCTTGTTTAGGGCCGTGCGCAGCCCGGTGTCGTTGGATGCGGCGACGGCCGCGTACTCGACGGGGACACAGCTGTGAATCGGCCCGCAGAACAGCTCGAACCCGAGGACGCCGAGCCCGAACACGTCCGTCGTGTCCCAGTCGCGCCGGGACGAGGGGGCTCCCTCGAAGAGGGAGGGGTGGGTCTCGGGAGCCAGGTAGGCGAGATGACGAGCCTGCTCGACGTTCTCGGGAGGCGTCAGATAGAGCTGCCGGATGCTCTGCTGAGCCTCGTCGGCCTGGGTGGAACTGCCCATGGCGCGCAGCAGATTGCCGATGAGCGTGCTCATCTCGAAGCGTTCCAGGCTCAGCGCCAGGTGCTCGGCGGCGTCACTGTGGGGCGGTGTGTGGACCCGCAGCGCGCCGAGGGTGAGATTGCGGTGCAGGATCCCGGAGCCGTGCAACTGGCTGAGGGCGTCGACGAGCACACTGAACTGCTCGAAAGCGGCGATCCGGTTTTCCTGGGCCCACGAGACGGCCCAGTCGATGTCCAGTGGGCTGCCGTTCTCCTTGGTCATCGTGAACGCGATGCTCTCGGTCGCGTCGAAGCTGCCGTCGGTGATCTCGGGCAGGGCTGGGTGGTTGAGCGCCTGGAGTCGCAGCAGACTGCGGACCTCGTGCTCCCACAGCTCGCCCGCGAATTTGTGGATGTCGGCGAAGAGCGACATCTCGAAGGTTTCGTACTCGTCGCCGGGGGTCTGCATACGGACGCGCATCAGCCGGTCCTGCAGCACCACGACCGGTTCGGAGATCCTCTTGTACGGACCGTACGAGGCCGTGGCCTTGCGGCAGAACAGCCTGTCGACCAGTTCGGCGTACCTGTCAGTGTCCTTTCCTGCTCCGGACATCACGGCCCCCTTCCGTCTGTCCTGTCAGCAGCCAGGACTCCATGCGTATGACGAGCAGTCCCTCGTCGGTTCCGATTGCGATCCGGCCGTCGCCGAGCGCGGCGAGGCTGCGGCACTGGATCTCCAGCGAGAGCGTGTACAGCGGTGTCCGGCGTCCCGCCGGATCGGGGTCCCAGAAGCGCACGGTCCGGTCGTCGCCGTCGCCGCAGGAGGCGAGTAGGAGCCGCCCGTCCGGTGCGGTGAACTCCACGACGTCGGTGACCCAGTCCTGGTGGCCGGTCAGCAGCCCGCCGTACGGGCGGCCGGTGGCCTCCACCGTGAGCTGGATGTCCTCGCTCCTGCGGTACGTGGCGCGCAGCGGCAGCCCGCCTGGTCCGCTCAGCCGGGTCGTGCCGGTCGGCGGCCCCGCCGGGTGGTGGCCCTGAGGCACGGCCGTGGGCTCACCGGTGGTGACGTCGAAGGCGGCGAGGCGGCCCCCGTAGTCCTCGGCGAGCAGCAGCGTGGCGCCGTCGGGCCCGCCGGTGGTGGACAGTCGTTCGATCCGGTCCGCGGACGGATCGGCGTCGGTGGCCGTGACAGCGGCGTTGGCGGCGGTCGCCGTGGCGGACCGCGGGCCGGGGATCGTTCCGGGCTCCTGCGGGAGGTACGGGTTCCAGACGCTGACAGTGCCGTCGTCCGCCGCGGATGCCAGGAGGGTGTCGCCAGCCGGGCCCTCGAAGGCGGTGATGGCGAGGCCCTGGGCACAGCGGGCGTGCGGGCCGGGTGCGAGCGGGGCGCGGTCCGTGAGAGCCTCCGCCCGCCCAGTGAGCGCGTCCCATACGCGGGCTGCTCCGCTCCGCGCGACGGCGGCCAGCAGCGGGCGGCAGCCGTCGGCAGCGGCGAGTACGGTGAGGGCGTTCACGGGGCCGTCCGAGCGGAACTCGGTGACCGGCTCTCCGGAGACGGGCTCCCACACCTGTACTCCGCCGTCGTCCCAGCCCCCGGCCAGCAACGTGCCGCCGCCATCGGGCCGATTGAAGGCCGCCACGGCTCGCGCCGTCGCGTCGGCCCGTCGCACGAGTGGGCCCACCCTTTGACCGGTGCGCGCGTCCCAGACCCGTACCCCGTCACCGGCCGCGCTCGCCAGCAGGGTGCCGCCGCCGTTCTGAAAGGTAGTCAAGGCCCGGACTGGTCCGCTGTCGTGGCTCCGGAACCAGGGCCTTCTTACCTGCCCGGTCATCGGGTCGAGGAAACGGATCCCGCCGCCGTACTCCCCGACGGCCACCAGGGGCACGGCGGCGGAGCCGCCCGAGTCCTGCGAGCCGTGCGAACAGACCAAGTCGCCGGCGCCCGCCGGTAGCAGGCAACCGTGCAGCGTGTGCGGCCACATCCCGTTCTCAGCCACCCGGCAGAGCCGTGGCCGCCCCGAGGACACGTCCCAGATCCGGATGCGCTTGTCATGGCCGGAGGTCGCCAGCAGGGTGGTGCCGGGAATCGAGGTCACCGCCGTCACCGGGCCCTTGGCGAACGGCTCGGCCGCCGCGGCGGCGTACCCGCGTGCCGGGTCCCAGACCTGGAGGCCACCGCTGTCGTCGACCCCGGCGAGCAGCGTGCTCCCGCCCGGTCCCGTCACTGGTGTGAGGGAGCGGACCGGCAGCGGCCGGCGGGCCAGGGTGAGCCGCGGCGGGCGTGGCCGCAGCCGGGCCCAGCACACCTGCCAGCCCGCGCCCCGGCCGGCGTTGGCCGGCTCCTCACGTATGGGCGCGACTCCGGCCGCACGGGCCGTACCGAACTGCCGTAGTCCCACCCGGTCGGCCGGTCCGCAGCGCCGCAACAGATGGGCCGCGTCCAGTACGCCGAGGACGGAGGGCGGCAGCCCGCGCGACTCGCCCACCGCGCGCAGCACATCGGTGGCGACGGCCTTCACCGACAGTCTGTCGAGCACGCTGGGGCGGCCAGCCAGCGCGGTCCATCCCAGTATCCCGGCTGCCGCGGCGTGGCTGGACAGATGCCGGGCCAGATAGGGGTTGAGCGGTTGCCCGGGGCCCTCGTCCGCCAGCCGTACGAGTCCCTCCGCGACCCGGCGTTGGCGCTCGCCCACGTCGCTCGTGCCGTACGCCGCGCTGCCGTGCGCTCCGGTGAAGTGCTCCGCGAACGTGCGGTGGGCGAGGCGGTGGACGCTCTGGCCGTCCTCGCCGTCGAGCATGATGTACGGAGCTGCGGCCTTAAGGATCTCGTCGATGTCGTCGGAGGAGACCGTCTGCTGCCCGGTGCAGCCGAGGGCGGCGGCCGTGGTGGCCCAGATCCGGTCCGCCCGGGGCAGCCCCCTGCCCTGCGTATGGGCGAGAGCTTCCAGCAGCTGGCCCGCCCGCGCGTGGCGTGCGCTGAGGCGCCGGACGGCGGTGGAGAAAAGGGACCGGTGATCGCCCCTCAGGAGTACGGCGAGTTCACGGGCGCGGTCTGCGAGCAGAAGGCCGGGGTCGGCAAGGATCTCGTGCACGGCGAGCCCCGCGTACAGGAAGTCCCGGTCCTGCGTGTTGTCGGTCGTGTCGCCCTCCGTGCCGCCCACAATCAATGCGCAGGCGCGGCGTACGGCGTCCGGGAAGGTCTCCGGCCGGCCGGGGTAGGAGGCACGTGCCTGTTCCAGGCTCCTGGCGACGTAGCCGTCCAGGGCCTGCGCGTCGCGTCGTAACCAGTGCACGGAGACATGGTCCTCGGCCGCTCCGAGGGCGTCGAGTAGGTCGTGGTCGGCGCTCGGGGCGCGGTCCAGCGCTTCATACAGCGAAGGGCGCGCCCCGACGACCAGCCGGATGTTCGGGAGCGTGCCGAGCTCGCGCAGCAGCTCGGCGAGCAGCGGCGGCTCCTGCGCCTCGTCGAGGGCATCGACCAGCAGGGTGTACGGGCGCTTGTGGTGGGTGGGACCTGAACGCAACGCGGCGATCAGGTCGTTGAACTCGTCGACGGGGGGCCGGACGTCCGGGCGCAGCTGCGCCCCCAGGGCTGCCGCGAGCCGGGCGGTGACGTCGTGGGCGGTGGCCCCGGTCAGGTGGAGTGTGAGGTCGAAGGCGGGCAGTTCCGGGTTCATGTCAATCGGGTCGGCCGCGAGACCGGTCCGGGAGAGCAGCGGCAGCAGCTTGCCGAGCCGTGCGTTCGCGTGCAGCAGGACGTTGCCGAGTAGTGCGGACTTGCCGCACCCGGCGCGCCCGGTGACGATGAGGAGCCCCGAGCGGTGTTCCGCGAGCCAATCGGCGATCGCCGCGCGGTCTTCCGTACGCCCGGCGAAACCCCAGGACACCTCGCCGAACTCCGAGCCGAGCCCCTTGCGGGCGAAGTGGGCGCGGTCGGCCTCCGGCAGCGCGTTGACCGCCTCCCGCAGCCGGGCGTGGATCTCCACCGAGGCGGTGACCGGGAATGCGGTGCGGCGGCGCAGCGGTGGCAGACTGCCCAGGTTGAGCTGGGCGACGAAGAGCGTACGGGTCTCGTCGAGGCGCGTGCCCAAGTCATGGAGAGGGATCACCGTGTCGTGATCGCTGTAGCTGTGGGTGAGGACGTGCTCCAAAGTCCGCCGGAAGGTTCCCAGGTGTCCCTCGCCCTCGTCCCGTCCGGAGCCGACGAGCAGCAGGCCACGGGTCGCCGACTCCTCGCCGTCCGACAGACACGACAGTGCCTTCCTCACGAACAGGCCGGCGCCGCACGCTTCGACGACGACGATGTCCCACAGGCCGTCGGAGGAGCGCTGCCGACGCGCCTCGGCGACGTGGATGGCGAACGCTTCGGGGGGGAGCTCGGCGTCGTCCGTGTCCGGGTCGTGTCCCCTGACGTACAGGGCGGCCTTCCTGCCGTTCGACCAGCCGTGACCGACCCACAGCAGAAGGGAGTTGCGGAGTTCGACGGGTGTGGACCACCCTCTCAGCCGCGTGAAGACCCGGCCCAGGTCGCGCTCCTTGGGCTTCACCTCCCAGGGAACGAGAGCGCCGCCGAGCGGTTCGAGGATCGCGCCGATCGCGCAGGCCTCCTCGTCGGCAGCGACTTTCTCCTCGCTCAGGTACTCGCCGAGCGGCACGGTGTAGACGTCGAAGCCCTGCGCGCCGGGCTTCGCGCCCGTTTCCTCCCCCTCGTGCATGGATCAGCTGCCGAGGTCCGGGTCCTCGGTTGCGGCCAGGACGAGCCGGGTGACCGGTTCGCTGCCGCCGGACACCTTGATCCGGTACAGGCCGGGTTCCCGCAGCCGGGACCGGGCCCGCAGCGCACCGGACGCGTCGCGACGCGGTGGCAGTTGCGGGCTCGCGACGACCCGGTCGGCGTCGCCGCTGTCCTGGACCACGCAGCTCATCCGGCGGGGATTGTCCTCGCCGGTCACGGTGATCTCGAACTCCTCACCCACGGTGACCAGATCGGGCACCTCCAGCCCGGTCTCACCATGCCCGAGCCGCTGTCCGAGGTCCTCCAGCCGGCGCAGCCCGGTCAGTAGTCCGCGCGCCAGGTCGATCGCACCGCCGCAGGTGGCCAGGGCGCCGTGCTGCTGGGCGAGGGCGACCTCCTCGACACCGCCCGCGTGTCCGGCGTACCGGTAGACGGTGCCGTCGCCCCCGAGGTCCTCCGCGCAGGGCCGCCCGATCTCGTCCCGCCGGATCTCGTCGTCGTCGCGCCGCTCGAACACATACGCCTGAGGTGTGACGACCCCGGAGTCCAGCCGCAGGCTCTGCATGGTGTGCTGGGCGATCCCCACGGCCATCCGGTGGCCCGGGAGCGGCGCGCCCCTGAGCGCCCTGAGACGGTCGAGGGAGTGCGCGGCGAGTTCGGGGTCGCCGCCGAGGTCCGCCACGTCGGCGGGGGTCAGCGGGACCATGTCGTCGGCGGTCTCGACACAGCGGTAGGCGGGGAGTAGGTCGTGCAGCCCGGGGAGGGTACGGGCGAGGTCGCGCAGCTGCCGGTGGGGCAGCGGCACGGGCGCCCCGCGGCCGGAGTTGAGGATTGCCGCGGCCTTCACCGCGCCGTGGAACGGGGTCCCGAGGGTGAGTGTGGCGCGTACGCGCTCGACCGCCCCGGGGATCCGGGCCAGCTCGCGGACCAGCAGTCCGCCCATGGAGTGGGCGATGAGGACCACTTCGGCCGGCCGCCCGTCGGGGTCATGGTGCCGGGCCGCCTCGTATGCGGGATGCGCGGTCCAGGCCGTCAGATGCCGGTCGACGGCCTCGGCCAGCCGGCGGGCGTTGTAGGCGACCGGGAGCCGCCAGTCGTACGGGAACTCGCAGATCGCGGCTGGGTCGGCGACGGCTGGCGTGAGCCCCCTCACCAGGCTGGTGTACGGCTCCACACCGCCCAGCAGCGGAGACCAGGAGGCGAACTTGAGCAGCCGCCGTGCGGTGACCCGCCCGACCTTCCCGGCCCGCTCGTCCTCCGTGACGGCCAGCTCCGCCATCCCGCTCTTGTGGTGCCAGCGCACGGCGTACGCGAGCGCCTGCCTCATCCCCCACAGGACGCGACCTGTGTCGGCCTCGACGAGTTCACTTCCCATGATTCCAGGGATGATCACCACCGCATCGTGCGTCACTGCACGCCTGACAGCAGGAGGGTTTATGGGATCTAAGTGCTCCATGAGCAGCAAGCATACGGCGAAACACCTAGCCTCTGCGGGGAGTTCGGCGCTTTGCGCAGCGCAGGTTCTGGCGCCGTTACCAGGGGGCCGGGCCAGCCACATCGAAGGAGCCGCCGGACGGGCCGTCGGCGCGGCTGGTGGCCATACGGAGACAGGAGCGGGGTGACCATGGTGATCCCCTGTTTGCGGATAGCGGTGATCCGGTCGGCCGAGGGGCAGCCAGCATCGAGGTAGTGCTCGGTGGGCTTGAGGTTGTGCTCGGCTAGTGATCTGGTTGTGAGTTGATCGGGCACCACGTGAGTTGCTTTCCGTACCGATTCGCCGGTTTGGCTGACGTGTGCCCGTTGGTTTTGGTCTGCTGTGGTTGTGGGTGACAGCAGGCTGGAGCCGCTGTTCCTGAGTGAGACCGAGCGGCAGGTGTTGGGCAACTGGGTCAGGCGCCGGACGACCGCGCAGGGTGTGGCCCTGCGGGCGCGGATCGTGTTGGCGTGTGCGGAGGGCGGGCCGAACCTGGCGGTCGCGGCCCGGCTGGGCGTGAACCGGGGCACGGCCGCCAAGTGGCGGGCCCGGTTCCTGCGGGATCGGCTGGACGGGCTCGCGGACGAACCGCGGCCCGGGGTCCCGCGGACCATCACCGACTCCCAGGTCGAAGAGGTCGTGGTCCGCACCCTGGAGGAGACACCTCCGGGCGGAACGCACTGGTCCAAGCGGGAGCCGGCCAAGGTCGTGGGCATCTCGCCAGCGAGTGTGCTGCGGATCCGGCACGCCTTCGGCCTGCAGCCATGGCGGACCGAGACGTTCAAAATCTCCCCGGACCCGTTCCTGATCGACAAGATCCGTGACTCGTCGGCCTCTACCTGGCCCCGCCGGCCAACGCGGTGGTGTTCGCGGTGGACGAGAAACTGCAGATCCAGGCCCTGGAACGGACGGCGCCGCTGCTGCCCGTGATCCCGGGAGTGCCCGAGCGGCGGAGTTTCGACTACGTCCGGCACGGTACCGTCGACCTGTTCGCCACCCTGGACACCGCGACCGGCAAGGTGATCACGAAGCTGTCCTCGCAGCACCGGGCGGTGGACTTCCGCGACTTCCTCAACGAGATCGACCGCCAGACCGAGCCCGGTCTGGCGGTTCACGTGATCTGCGACAACCTCTCCGCCCACAAAGCACCGGTGGTGCACAAGTGGCTGCTGGCGCACCGCCGCTTCCAGCTCCACTCCACCCGACCTGCTCCTCGTGGATCAACCAGGTCGAGCGATGGTTCGCCGAACTGGAACGGAGCTGCCTGCAACGCGGAGTGTTCTGCTCGCTCGACGACCTCAAGACCGCACTCGAGAACTGGATCAAGGTCTGGAACGACGACGCCCGGCCCTTCAAATGGACCAAGACCGCCGACCAGATCTGCCGCTACTGCTCACGCATCACCGAACCAGATCACTAGGCACTATTGGACGGGGGAGGCCACCCTCACGTCCGGCACGGTCGCGTCGGTGGTGTGTACGTCCGTACTTTCTCATTTCACCTGCTCCGTGGGCGTCAGCCCGCCACCCTGCGCGCACGGCATGCAAACGTCCTACCGCAGTGATCACAACCCGTCACCACGCACCGGACACCGCGGATTCGACCTATGTACCTCCAGTCTGCCACCGCCATCGTTCTTCTCCTTCCCAGGGAGATGGCGCGGCTGTCACAGTCGACACTTCGAAGGCTTGCCAGGAACACGAATCCAGGCTGTGAACTACCGGCTAAAGGTCGTCCTGTTCTGTTCGCGAACTTGAGCAAGGTAGTTGCGACGTCTTGTCCAGCATGCTCTGAATCTCCCCAGTGGCGGCCGAAGTCGTAATCACTCCCTCCACCCGTCGGCCTCAACTGCACGAGCCGAAGGGGGCGGTGCTGCTGGAAGGGGACAGTTGGTGGACGTTGTGATGGGTTGCCGCCTGCTTGCGCAGATGCTCGATCTCGTCGTGTTGGGCGGCTAGGCCCAATACCGGTGACTTTGGTGGCAGTGGGTCGTTGGTTGTGGTGTGCCGAGGCCTGGACAGGTGAAGTCGTCGAGCGAGCGTTTGTCGGACCGGAT
>NZ_JBIATE010000055.1:0-16713 GCF_042891445.1 Streptomyces sp. NPDC001890
CATCGAGCCGGAGAACACGTTCTGGCGGCGCGGGATCCAGGCATGCGTGCGGTACGTGAAAGAGACCGGGACGGATCAGTTGCGGGTGCCGTACGGCTACGTCACCCCGGACGGCTGGGTGCCGGCGGGGTTCCCGCTCGGGACGTGGCTCGCCGACCAGCGGAAAAACCACAAGGCGGGGTGTCTGGATGTAGGGCGGGTGGAACAGCTGGCCGGGCTGGGCATGGTCTGGTCCCATCAGGACGTCGCGTTCGAGGAAGGCCTCACAGCCGCCCGCGCCTGGGCCACCGTGCACGGGCACCTGCTGCCTCCCACGACCGCGGTCTGGGACGGATACCCGGTCGGGGTCTGGGTCAAGAACCAGCGATACGCAGCCCGGGCCGCGGATCAGATCGTGCAGCGGCGGCAGGCCAGCCTCCCGTCCCCTCCAGTGCGGGCGCGCTGACCGAGGCACGGCGCGCAGCGTTGGAGGAGATCGATCCGGGCTGGTGCCCGGTATGGGATACGGGGTGGCAGCGGTGCTTCCGGCTCGTCCAGAACCTGCTCCAGGACGGCGGGGTCTTGCCGGTGGTGGTCGGCAAAGTGATCGTGCAGGGCGAGGACCTCGGGAGGTGGGTCGCGGCGCAGCGGCATGGGTGGGAGCAGCTCCTGCCCGCGCAGCAGTGGCTGCTGGAGAACGTCCTCGGGATCGAGCCCGCCGAGGAAGCAGAACGGCCGGTGAAACGGACGCAGGACACCATGTGGGCCCTCAACCTGCGTGCGGCACAGCAGTACCACACCCGTGAGGGGCACTTGCGGGTGCCCCGGAAGCACGTCGAGCACCTGGAAGGAGGTGTCGCAGTGGGACGTCAGAACGGCGCTGAGGAGCCTGTGACCGTACGGCTGGGCACATGGCTCGACAACGTACGCAAACGTGCCGACAGGCTCACCGAACAACGCCGAGCCGACCTCAACCACCTCGGCATGCGCTGGTAGGGGGCGGCAGGGGAACGCGCGAGGGGCGGGCACAGGGTGCCCACACCTGTCAGAGAACGGTGCCGTGGAGGGCGCGGCGGTCTGAGGTGAGTGCGTAGCGGCGGGCGACGAGGGCGTGGTCGGGGTCGATGCCGATGTCGTTGCAGAACCGGGTGAGGGTGTCGGTGGCCTGGTCGTCGGAGAGGTAGGCGCGGGGGGCGACTTCGAGGAGCAGTTCCCCGACCTGGTAAATGCGGGTGGCAAGGTCGCCTACGTGCTGATCCCACCCACCGCCGGCGCCAAGACCCTCGCCCTGGAACTCGCCTGCTACCTCGGCATCCCCGTGAGCGGGCGCATGTCCCAGGCCCAGATCGTGAGCTCGCTCTGCCACACCTACACCGCTGCCGTTCGAAGCAACCGCTTCCTGCTCGGAGGTGAACCGGTCATCGCCTGCGTGGCGGCCAGGTCACCGGCTCCGCATCGCCGGGCTGCGGGGCGATCCCGGGGGCCGGCCGCCACGGATCCGGATCGGGTGAGTCCTTCAGCAGGCCGTTGGACTTCACGTCCAGTGCGATGCCGAGGGAGTCCAACACAACGATATTGGCCTCGCTCGTCCCATCAGCGTGGCTGATCCCTGGGAATCGGTCAGTTACGTGTGCAGGGTTCCGTCGAGGATGGTGACCGCGTACCCGGTGAGATGGACGCGGTCACCGAGCACGGCGGTCCTGACAAGCCCGGTGCGCGCGGATGCCTGCAGGCCGGTGAGCCCGTTGCGGCCGATCCGCGCCGACCAGTAGGGGGCCAGGGCGGTGTGGGCGCTTCCTGTGACCGGATCCTCGAGGATGCCCTCGGCGGGTGAGAAGAAGCGGGAGACGAAATCATACTCCAGGCCGGGTCCGGGCGCCGGGGCCGTGATGATGACGCCGCGTAGGCCCTCACGGCGGGTCAGGTCGGCTATCGCGTCGAGGTCGGGGGTCACAGACCGGACGGTGGCCTCGTCGGGCAGGACGGTCAGCAGGTCACCGAGCGCACCGGTACGGAAGGCGGCCTCCGGCTTCACCCCCAGGGCCTCCGGCAAGCCTTCCGGCACCGGGACTTCCGTGCCGGGCGCAGCTGGAAAGTCCAGGGTGATGCTGCCGTCCTCGTGTGCCTGCGCGGTGAGGATGCCGCTGAACCGGTTGCGGAAACGCAGCGCGCCGACAACCCCTCGCTCCCGCCGCAGCGTATGTGCCGTGGCCAATGTGGCATGGCCGCACAGATTGGTCTCGACGAGCGGAGCGAACCAGCGGATCTCCCAGTCCGCGCCTTCGCCCGCGGGGAGCTGCCGCGCGAAGGCCGTCTCCGAGTGATTCATCTCGGCAGCAATCCGCTGCATCCAGGCAACTTCAGGCCAGTCTCCGGCATCAAGCAGGCACACGCCCGCAGGGTTGCCGGAGAAGGGCCGGTCGGTGAAGGCGTCTACGACGTGGATACGCATAGCGCGACCGTAGCGGCACCAGTCGCAGCAAAACCAAGTCCAATTCGAGATAAGTGGACTGCTTTTCAGTCCTGAGTCCCACTCGTTATCCGATCCCGCCGAAGGTCGGCGCCTGGCCGATCTGCTGGGACGGGCTGACAGCCGCGCCCGCCTATGCTCCCGGTACTGCTTTCGACGCCGGCTGCTGTTGTACGGCCTGCGCGGCCACCAGCACCGCCGGCCTCATCACCCCGTCGGCCCGGACCGTACCGCCGCTGATCCACGTGTTCGGCGGGGTTCCACGCGTGCATCTCGACGACCTGGTCCCCGAAAGGCGCGAGGAGCGGCGCTCCGGTGCGTCCGGTCACCGTCGGGCTGACGTACCCGTCCATGGCCAGGTCACGCAACCGACCGTCCGGGCGGTGAGCTACGCCGCCGCATCCTGACCCCGCTCGTCGCCGCCGTCGAAGACGGTCTGGACCGCGGTGACTTCCACGACTGCGCCCCCACGGCGTCGCCACCATCGCCATGGCATTCCTCGACGGCCTGACCAACCAGCTCCTCACCGACCCCGATGCCCCGTCCCTCGACGACGCCCGCCGCCTGGCCGGACACCAACTCGCACGCAGCCGGCTACCACAGCACCCTCCCCTTCCAACCCCTCCCCCAACCCCCGCCCAGCCGGGCCACCCCCCGCCGCCGCGCATCACGAGCCCCCTCACCCCCACCACCAACACCTGAACACCCTGAACAGGATGCAGCCAGGCCCGGTGAACTGCTTCACGACGTCATCGGAATCGCAGACGCGCGCCCGCCGACCACGGACGAATGCTGGGCAACGAACAGTTCCGCCCGTGATGCAACCGTCACTGCTGCGGTCGGCGAGGCGGTCTTGTGGAACCTCCGTCGCGAACGAGGCCTGAGTCGCGCCGGCCTGGGGAGGGGCTTTCCGTACTCGTCGGTACTCGGGCCCGCTGGAGTGCGTGCGCACCTCCCGAACTGCCCGAGAAACGCTGCGCCTCGTCAGGCTCTGGCTCATTTTCTGTGGAATGGAGCCGTTCTTTGGTGCCCGACGGCCAGCAGACTGACACGACAGTGGTACGGAGCGCGGTTCGACCCGATATCGGTTGGGCTACAGGCGTCCGCCCGCTGCCGGGGACGGGTTCAGGGCCCGGTTGAGTGCGGTCATGCGGTAGTGGGTGATGCGGGCGCTGAGCTCGGCGTCGGGGGCGAGCAGTTCGCTGGCGTGGATGCCGCCGGGGTAGACGTGGAGTTCTACGGGGACGCCTGCTTGCATGAGCCGGTTGGCGTAGGCGATGTCTTCGTCGCGGAAGAGGTCGAGGTCGCCGACGTCCAGGTATGTGGGCGGCAGCCCGCTGAGGTCGTCCGGGCCTAGACCACTGCACGCCTCGGTGCACATGCCCCGCATCGGCTGCGGCCTGGCCAGCGGCACCTGGGACCACGTGGAACCCCTAGTCACCGATGCGCCGTACCCACCGGGGCGGCGGGCCGGTCAGCGGACGTCGTCGTGGAACACCGGTTTCCCCGCCAGCAGCCGGTCGAACAGCTCGTACCGGTCCAGGCGCAACTCGTCATCGCCGTCGCTGTCGTCGTCCTTGGTGAAGACCTCGTCCACCAGCAGCGCGCGCAGCTCCTCCCGCAGGCCCTCCCGCTCGTCCCATCCCAGGCGGTAGGTGTCGTAGTCGAGGTGGATGCCGGCGTCCACCGTGGCAGCCCCGCGATCCCCCGGGTCCTCCTCCAGGACCAGCCGCGCCCGGACGGTGCCCGCGGCGGTCGTACGGGGGTCGAGGCAGACGCAGGAGACGATGTCCGCTCCGAGATCGCCCCGGACCAGCAGGTCGCCAGCACTGAACACCACGCGCGCCGTCAGGTTCCCGCCGACGACGATCCGGGAGCCGTCCTCGCGGTCGTACAGGCAGCCGCCGACGGTGAGCGAGCCGGTGACCACGATCGCCGTCGGCACATACAGATGGCCGGTAACGACGAGGTCGCCCTGGTGGAGCAGCGGCTCCCACAGCTCCTGATCACCCGTCAGGCGCCGGGCTGAGCCATAATCACTGCGCACCTCGGTGCCGCGCTCCAGCAGCCGCCAGAACGCGTCGGGACCACCGTCGTGGTGATTCAGATCGGTGAGGATCTGCCCGACACCCCGGGTGGCGGTCGGCAACTCCCGACCGCCTTCCGCGCCCCGCCAATCGGGACCGCTCTTCATCGGTTCAACGGGGTCAACTGCCATGCGGTGCAGGGTAGTGTCCTGCACTGACAACCGGCCCGACGCGGACGAGGCAGGCAAGGCCGACTGTCACAGGCACCTCCTCCCGTCACGCCGTCAGCCGTCGCCCTCCCGCCAGCCGAGCGCGCCGCCGATGACGAGGCCCCGTCGACGATCACATAATCCGGCCAGTGCGAAGGCGTGCGTTCGGCGTCCAGCTCGCCCCGGACGAAGACCTCCTCCTCCACCGCCCAGGTGCGGGCCCAGTCCCCGACCCGCACCAACGGTGCGGGCGCGGTCAGCCGATTGGCCACCAGCCCTCGATCACCTGCACGTGCGTCACCAGCGCGCTTGCACCGCCCGGACACACCTCATCGACAATCCCGGACAGATCCAGCCGACGAGTGAACTCGGAAACGACAGGCAGAGCGCCCAGACGTTCCTCCACCACGGAGGTCACCGCTACTTCACAGCGCTGACGCTGGGACCGTGGCCGCGGGGACCGGGAAGACTTCGACACACCCCACCCAACGCCACACCACCGGCCCGGGACACCCCCTGACCGGTCACACCATACGCATCAACAACCCGCGAAGTACGGGTCTAGGAACCGTCCGAGGGCAAGGAGAAGCAACACAGGTACGAGGCACTCCTGGCAACGCTGAAGGGAAGAGACCGTGTCTGGACGCGCGCACAGAACGTCAGTGCCTCAGGAAGGAACGGGCAGTGCCAGGAAGGTGGTTCGCTTAGCAGGCGCGCCTAGGAGGGCGGTGCCGTCCGACATCGCCCTCAGCGCCTTCCGGTCACAGGAAGCAGCAGTGCGAGGCGCGGTTGGCTGGGGCAGGCCGCCAGGCCGACGGGTACATGCGCTCAGTGGGCCTCGGCTTGCACGTCCGTACGGAACACTGGCAGACCCTCGCGGAGCCGGGCGAACAGCAAACCCCGGTCCATCTTTTCCTTGCCCTCGTCCTCATCCTCGTCCTCGTCGACGGCGAAGACCTCGTCCACCAGCAGCTCGCGCGACTGCTCCTGGACGCCGTCGCCGTGTCCCTGCTGGAAGTCGTCCAGGTCGAAGTGGAGATCCGCTTCCACCGAGGCGATCGTCGCGTGCTCGTCCTCGATGACCAGGCGGGCGCGGATGGTGCCCGCCTGGAGCGTGTTGTCGTTGTAGTAGCCGTAGACGACGTCGGCCTCGATGTCTCCGTCGACGGACATCTCGCCGTCGGTGAACACCCCTCGGGCCGTCACCCTGCCGCGGATGGCCACCACCGAATCGGGGCCGGCGTCCGCCAGCACGCCTTCCACCGCCAGGGAGCCGGTGACCACGAAGGGGGCCACCACATCCAGGTCGCCCTTCACCACCAGGTCGCCGTGATGGAAGAACGGCGTGTCCACCGACTGGTCGCCGGCCAGGGTGCGCGTCGCACCCGTCCCGCCGAGCACCCTGGCGCACAGCTCGGGAAGATGCGGCAGATGGTCGGGATCGCAGCCGGCGCCCAGTCCGGCCACGAAGTCCTGGTAGCTGTCGAAGTCCGGCTCCACCCGCCTGGTGAGCCAGCCGCTGTCGTCCGGGATCCCGGCGGCCTCACACACCTCGGACAGCTCGGCCCGCATCACCCCGGCCGCTTGCCGCAGCGCCTCCATGTCGATGGGCAGCGGCCCGCCCTCCACCACGGGATACCGCACATGCGCCGGGGCACCCGCAGCCTCCAGCAGAGCCACGATCTCCGACCGTGCCTGCCGCTGCTCCATGCTGTACTCCGGCAGACGCAACGCGATCCCCAGCGGAGTCCGGCCGAGGCCGTTGACCGCGGCGTTGTCGGCGCCGTGCTCCAGCAGCAGCTTCACCAGCCCCGGTCGCGCCGAACGGACGGTCGCGTGCAGCGGAGTGTCTCCGCGATCGTCGACCACGTCGGTCGGTGCGCCATGGCCGAGCAGGAAGGCGTAGAGCGGCACGGCTGCGCAGCTCTCGTGGGCGAGGGACCCGCCAGAGGTGGAGCGGATCTTGCCGTCCAGCCGGGCGCCGTGCTTGACGAGCAGGGCCAGCACCTCCACGGAACGCCGCACCACGGCCGCCGGGTCGGAGTCGTTCAAGGCCACGGCCCACACGGCGGGGGTGACACCGTGGTTGTCGACGGCGTGCACATCGGCGCCGCACTCCAGCAGCGCCCGTATCACCGCAAGGGAAGGCAGCGGGTCGTCGGCGCTGTACGGGGCCTACACCGCCCGGTGCAACGCGGTGGCGCCGTCCTCGTCACGCGTCGAGGCATCCGCCCGTCCGCATTCAGTGAACGAACCAGTGCGGCACCCTCGGCGGGGTCACCGCCACGATCAGGCGCGACAGCAGCAAAAAGGGATTCCCTCATGACTTTGTTCATGGTGAGGACTCCTGAACGGCGTACTGACAACGGATCCCGGCAGGCCGGACACCGGACCTGGCTGGACGTAGTACATATGACCAGGCCGTTGGTCATGAGCAGGGCGGTTCTGGCGGTTTCCGTGGCCGAGTGCGTAGTTCTACTGACATCGGCGCCGGTCGAGACGCACCGGGGAGAGACGGCGCCATGCTCGGATGGGCCCGGCACCACAGGCCCGCCCTATCACGAAGGAGAAGGAAGCCGTGCGGCTCGACAAAGAAGGTCAGGTCAGTTCAATTCCGGAGATCCTCGAACAGTTTCCCGGCCGCGAGTGGTCCTGGGCGCTGGAGGCGTTCGAGTACTGGGGCGCACCGCCGACGGTGCGGCTCTACCCCTCTGGATGCACGACGACGCAGCCGGTCGACACCGGCGACGGCCCGTATTTCGTGGTGGTGGACGGCGACCTCACGTCCACCGCCCCCGTGGAATTCGTGACGTGCGACTACACCCCGGGGCTCGTGATCGTGACCGGGAGCCTGAACGCCCCCTTGCTGTACTTCGCCAACAACATCCGTGTGTTCGTCGGTGGCGACGTCCGCGTCAGCGGTGCCTGTCTTGGGCAACTCGGAGACCGCAACGCCATGCTCACCGTCGAGGGCGAGCTCCACGCACGCACCCTGATCCTGGGCTCATACGCCGAGGTCTGCGCGGACAAAGGCATCCGTGCGCTCGTCTACGCCCACAGGTTGGATCAACTCTGCCCCGACATCGTCAACGACGGCTTGGGAGACGACTCCCCCTTCTTCCGCCCGGAGTTGCTCGACCACCGCGAGAACTACCCCCCCCAGACTGTCCGTTCCCGCGGCGGTCGAGGCCGCCTTCGCCGGGGAGGAACTGTTCCTGCCGGGGGTGGAGGAGAGCTTTCCCGCACGCCTGGCGCTGCGCCGCGCCTCCGCATGACAGGCTCCCGGTGACGGCACCGGACTTCCGTACCAGGTTGGACAGTTCCACGGATGCCCACGCCGGACGGCACATGCCAGGCCCCCCTCCGAGCCGCCGGGCCCACCTCAGCCCCCCAGGGCCGCCGCAATCCCCCGGGCGGCTGCGGCCCCATGTCGGTCCGGAGCGCCCGGCGGTTCTCCACGACCCCTTGTGCCGAAGGTCAGCGCACGCCGCCCTCGGGGCAGCCGACGCTCGCAGGACCGACAGGTCGGCGCGCAGCTCCGCGCGGGGCGGCCTGCGCGAGCCCCGCAGCGAGGACGACTGTCAGTCGGCCGCGGGCGCAGTCACATCCCCCCGGGAAACGGCTCCTCACGCCGGGCGCTGTCGATCATCCTGCGCAGGAACTCCACGAAGGGCACGCCGCCGTCCATCCGGTCCGGCTCCTCGTCGTGGTACCAGACGTGGACGCGGTCGTCGCCCTCGTGCTGGAGCGAGAGCAGAACGAAGTTCGCGTACCCGTCATGGCCCATTACCGGCATCATCCTCGTCATATCCACGACGCCCGCGTTCTCCTCGTGCCAGCCGTCGTGCAGCCAGCGGGTGTAGAGCGTGTGCGCCCCCGGAATGTCCGCGGGATGGATGAAGTTCTGTGTTGTCGGCTCCAGGGCGGCACCGGGCATCGCTTTCATAGGCTGGAGCAGCGTTCCGGTGCCGATCACGCGCAGAAAGGCCCGGTAGTCGGCCGGAAGCGGCCCGAACCGCGCTTCGAGGGCGGCGATGTCGTCCTCGCTGACCGGGCTGAGGTCGCCGGTCGGATCGAGCCAGGCCTCCGCGTCCAGCTTCTCCTCTTCCCATCCGTGGTCGTCGAGAAGCTTGGGCACCCAGTGCTCGCGATACCAGGTGCGGTACTCCTCGAAGAGTCCGGTCAGTCCGGCGGCGGTCGCGTCCCCGGCCGGTATGCGGAGCTCTGACGCCCCGGACGGCGAGGGCTCCAGGTGGGGCGCCTGCCGGAAGTAGTCCTCGATCAGCGGGGCGAGCCTGCGGTTGCCCCGCCAGGCCGCCAGCCGCTCCGCCGCGTCCTGGGTGCGGATCATGGCGAGATGGCGGGCGAACACCAGCCGCTCGTTGTTGCCGCGGGCATGGCGCATCGCCGCGTCCAGGACGGGAGCGGCGCCCGTCCCTTCCTGTGCCAGCAGGGTCAGCAGGGTCGCCTCGTCCAGACAGCCCGGCTGCCGTTCGACGAGCCGCTCGCCCCAGTCGACACCGGCGGTGGTGACCAGCATCCGCACCACCTTGTCACCGCCACCTCCCTGGGCGAGGCAGTCCTCGGCCGCCCGGTCGGCCCACTCCCGTTCATCGGGGAACACGAAGGACAGCGCCGCCTTCACCGGCACCGGCGCCGCGTCGAACGCGGCTGCCGCGACCGCGCGCGCCGCATGGTGGTCCGCCTCGTCGGCCACCGCGAGCACACCCCGCAGCAGCCGCCAGCTCGATTCGCACTCGGCTACCTGGAACGAGACATGTGCGGTGGTCTCGATGAGCCAGGTCCCGCTCCGCTCCAACCCCGGGTCGCAGTGGACCTCGTGCTCGTTGTGGGCCAGTTCATGCAGCCGCAGCATCGCGCGCAGCGTCCATACGGCGCCCTCGGCCGCCAGCCAGAACGGCACCGCGTCCCACGACGCCTGCAACTGCAGCTCCACCATGGCCACTTCCACGTCCAGGTCAAGCACGTCCGGAAGCTCACCGCTGCGGTACAGCGCCGCCGCCCTCAGCCCGAGCGCGGCCATCGAAGGCGCCGCGTGCCGCGCCCCCTCCTCCACCTCGTGGACCGCGTACTCCCAGCCTTGGTCCTTGGCGTGACGGCTCTTGTCACGCGCCTCAACGAAGCAGCCCGCGGCGTCGAACGGCGGCACCGCCGCCAGCCAGCACGGCCCCCGGTCGAGCCCCTCGGTCAGATGGTCCGGATTGACCCGCGCCCGGGTGGAATACACCCTGCCGCGCTGCTCCTCGGTCCACACCACGTCACCGGCCACACGTTCCTCCCACAGCAGTCCGCAGCAATCGAACTGGTTTCCCGTACCCACACTGACAGTCTGGTCGGATGGCAATCCGACGTCCCGTCGCCCGTCCTCTGTCGAGCGAGGTTCAGTGAAACTACGCAACTCGACCCGCACTCCACGGCACGGAGGCCCTCCGGGACGCTCGGCCGAGGGGCGTCCCGGTCCGGGTCCGGCCGACGGCACTGGTCACGAGGGCGGCGGCGTGCCTGGTGCCGTAACCGTGTGGCGGGCCACCAGGGTGGCGAGGGCCGCGCGGGACGGAACGCCCGTCTTGCGGTAGACGCGGGCAATGTGGCTCTCGACCGTGCGCGGACTGAGGAAGAGCCGGGAGGCCACGGCCTGGTTGGTGAGACCCTCTGCGACCAGTTCCGCTATCTCCCGTTCCCGCGAGGTCAGCTGGGCCAGCCCTGCGGCCGGTCCGGACGGCTCCGCCGACCCGTCCGTGTCACCCAGCACCTCCGGGCGCTGCTGGTCGGCCAGGGCGACCAACAGCGTGGCCCCGCCCTCGGCAGCCTGCCGACGGGCACGGCGCCACATGGCGGCCGCGCCGGCGCCGTCACCGGCGGCCCTGGTGAACGCGGCGCCGAGCAGCAGGCTCTGGGCCTCCCGGAGGGTCGCCCCGGACAGCGCGCTCTCCCGGGCGGCTCCGGCGAACGCCCGTGCAGCCGCGACCGGGTCCCCGCGGTGCGCCTCGATCCGGCCGAGGGCGCGCAGCGCCGCTGCCCGCCGGGTCGGCAGGTCGAGCTGTTCGGCCTCTTTGAGGGCACGTTCGGCCGCGTGTTCGGCTTCTTCCGTCTCGCCGACGGCCAAGGCGGCGGCGACGAGCAGTTCCAGGAACTCCGGGAGGAGGGAGGGCTGAATCCGGGGCAGGTCCCTGCTCCCGCCCGTCTCCAGCAGGATGTCCCGTGTCCGGTGCGGGTCGCCGGCGCCCATCGCGGCGAAGGCGAGCAGGGACCGTGCCAGCGTGGACCACCAGCTCTCGCCCGTGCCCTCCGCCGCTGCCGCCGCCTCCTCCGCGGCGGCCAGGACGTCCGGATCGCCCGGCGGGCGGGCCTGCATGAGGAACAGGGACCGGATCGCGAGGGTGAAGCCGAGCAGTTCGCCGCTGCCCAGGGCACGGGCGATGGCCGCGGCCTCGTCGGCCAGCTCCAGCGCCGTGGTGACCCTGCAGGTCAGGAAGTGGGCGTACGCCTTGCACAGCAGGAGCTGCGACAGGACGTAGAACCGGCCGGTCCGCCGGGCGATCTCCGCACCGCGGTCGCTGTGCCGCTCGGCGTCCGTGTACCGGTCGAGCATCACCTCGGTCCAGGCCAGTCTGACCAGGGGCTCGCACAGCCCGGCGAGGTCGCCGTCGGTGAGCGCGTCCGCCAGCCCCGCCGTGGTCCGGGCGAGCCGACGGGCCTCGGCCGTGTCACCCTCGTACGCCTCGCTCATGGCGGCCAGCGTCAGGGCGCCCATCTCGCCGAGTCCGTCACCCAGATCGCGGGCGCCGCGCAACGCCTCGGCCAGTTCTTCCCGTACGTCGGGGAAGCGGGCGACGAACTGCGCGCGGCAGCACCATTCGATGACGAGACCGATCCGCTGGGACGGTGACGGCCCGGGCCTCCGGTCCAGTTCGCGGCGCAGCAGCGCGTCGGCCTCGGCGTAGCGCCCGAGCTGACGCTCCATGACGGCGCACTGCACGACCGCGGAGGTACGGAGCGCGTCCTCGCCGTCCTTGTTGCCGGCGGGCATGTCGATCACTCGGTGGAAGAGGTCTCTGCTCTCCCACAGCGCCCCGGTCGTGCCGAGCGCTCCGGCGCGCATCAGCATCAGCTCACGGCGTTTGTCGAGGTGTCCGGGGGTGTTGGGCAGGATCGCGAGAACGACATCGAGCCAGTGGGCCGAGGCGGCCGGGGCCGTCACGGCGGTCTGTTCGGCGGCGCTGGTCAGGACTGCGGCGGCCTCCGGGTCCCAGCCGGTCAGTGAACGCTCGATGTGGTGCGCCCGCTCGGTGAGGGGTGCGCCGGCCTCGGCCAGTTCGGCCGCCGCCCTGCGGTGGAGCTCCTGCCGCCGCCAGGGGTCGGTAGTGTCGTGGACCAGCGCCCGGATCAGCGGGTGGCGCAGTGCCAGACGGCGTCCGGCCTGGTCCGTACGGATCAGATCGCGGCGCATCACCCCGCGCAGGGCCTCGACGACGTCGGGAACGGGTGAGCCGGTGAGAGCGGCGATAAGGTCGGCCGTGGCATGGTCGCCGAGCACGGCGGCGGCTTCCATGGTGCCGCGCTCCAGTGGGTCCAGAGGGGCGAGCTCGTCGAGCAGCAGTGCTTCCAGGCCTGCGGGCGGACCACCGTCCCGGACCGGGGGCCCGGGCAGCCGGGCGGCGCGATGTGCCGTCAGGAGCGCCAGGAAGTACAGCGGGTTGCCCTCGCTCGCGGCGTACATCTCGGCCGCCCGCTGCTGCGGCAGGTCGCGGGCCAGTTCCTCGACGCATTCCCGTTCGTCGAGCGGGCCGAGAGAGATCCGCAGCACCGCGCCGGTATCGGCCCCGCGCGCCAGCGCCGTGGTGAGCGCCGCCGGGGCCTGACGGTCACGGCGCGACACGACGAGCAGGAAGGGGGCCTTCACGGGGTGCCGCACGAGGTGGTCGACGAGTTCCAGGGACGCCGGGTCCGCCCAGTGCAGGTCGTCGAGGACCACGACGAGCCGCGCGCCCCGGATGCGGCGCAGTGCGTCCGCGGTGGCCCGGTAGAGGCCGAAACGGTCCCTGTTCCACAGCTCGCCCGAGGGCTCGGCCCTCCCCCGCAGCACCAGAGGGAGCTCCCGCAGCGACGGGAACACTCTGAGCACCCCCTGATCGAGGTCGGCGAACGCGTCGACGAACGGCTGGAACGGACTGTGCCGTTCGAACTCGGTGGCCCGGCCGCGCAACACGGCCGCCCCGCGGCGGCGGGCGAGCGAACTGAACTCCGCCAGCAACCGGCTCTTGCCAATACCGGCCTCACCGGTGACGTCAACGAGGGCCGGACCACCGGCTCCCATGTGCTGCAGGGCTGCGTCGAGCCGGCGGAGCTCGGCCGACCTGCTCACGAACGGCACGCTGTTCGTGCACCTGCCCGGCCCCCTGTACAACTCAACCACCACGATCTCCCTCGGAACGCCGCCACGGCACGCCAGGGCCCCGGTGGCTGCTACGACACGGAGCTGGGCGAATGTCGCTGTCAGACAGCGTTCTACAGCACGAGTACGACAATGCTGTCCCTTCGTGGCGGGCCCGGCCCGCGCCGGTCAGGGGCGCATGGTGACCGACGTACGGGCAGCGCGTCACACTGCTGACCAGTCGCTACGGGACACCCCGACAGCTCCGTAGTAATACCTAACCGCTCCTGATATGAGGCCTGCTGTCGGTGCCCTGGCCTAGGCCAGGGCAGCACGTCACCTATCCAGTGATCACTAACGGATTTGCCACACGTGCAAGACCCGCCTTGGGACGGGCGGGTCTTCGGGGCACGGAGGCTGGGCGAAGGTGTGCCTACGCCTCGGCGACGGCATCCATGGCAGCGGACAGCTGCTCCAACATCCGTACGGTCTCCTCGAATTGCTCCTTGCCCAGCTCGGCGGCGAGCCGGGCGGCGAGCGCGGCGTGGCCGGGATCGATGCGCCGGACCGCGGCGCGCCCCTCGTCGGTGGGGCGCAGTAGCTTGGCGCGGCGGTGGGCGGGGTTGGGCGCGTACTCGGCGAGGCCCTTGCCGACCAGCAGGTCGGCGACGCGCTGCACGCCCTGCCGGGTCATGCCCATGGCGCGGGCGATCCCGGAGGCGGGCAGGGGCTCGCGGAGCACGGCCCCGAGGACCTGCCACCAGGAGGCGGTGAGTCCGGCGGGCTTGGCCAATCGCTCCGAGACGGAGAGGAATTGGCCGTTGAGCCGGAAGACGCCGAGCGCGGTGCGGCTCAGCAGTTCCCCGTTTGCGGGTTCCTGGCTCATGAGTCGGCGTTCAGGATCTCGTAGGCGGCCAGGTCCGAGTCGTGGAACAGCCGGTACCAGGCGTCGAGCTTCTCGCCCTCGTACGCCCCGAGCCGTGCGAAGACCTCGCGGGCGAACGCGACCGGTTCGGTCGGCCCGGCCGTGATGAGGTCGCCGTCCGTCACCGCGTCCGCGTCGACGTAACGTTCGCCGCCCTTGTACCCCGTGGCGGCGAGGTAGAAGGAGACCGCGCTCGTGTGCGCGCGGTCGTCGAGCAGACCCTCGCGGGCCAGGCCCGCCGTCGCACCGCAGATCGCGGCGACCGGCACCCCGGCGTCCAGGAAGCCGCGCGCCGCCCGGGCGAAGGGGGCGAGCGTGTCATCGGTGTCCCAGAGCCCGGCGCCGGGGAGCACCAGGAGCGCGCTGTCCTCGGGGCGCAGGTCCGCGAGCGCGAGGTCGGGCAGGATGCGTAGCCCGCCCATGGTGGTGACGGGGCCGGTGGTGGGGCCGACCGTCCGTACGGTGAAACCGGCCTGCGCGAGATGGGCGGTGGTGTGCCCCGTCTCCCAGTCGGCGAGGGTGTCGTACACGGCCAGGTGCACGGTCCTGCGGATGTCGGTCATGACGCCTCCTCGGCGGAACTGTCCCATCGGCCTCGCTCTCCGACGACGACCACGAGTGACCGTCGAGAGAACGACAACATGCTGTCATCATGACAGCTTACTGTCAATTTATTCCGGCGGTCCGGCCGTGTGCCGACCCCGTGTGCCGACAACCCGACGCCCTGCCCACCAAAGCGCCCCACGGGCGCTGTCACGTTGTTGAGTGTGTGCGTGCCTGACGGTGTGTCGGGTGTGGTGGGGCCGGGTTCCGGCTCCGTGCTCAGGCCGCGGCAGGCAGGCCGGCGCCGCCGGTGATCTGATCCCAGATGGCGAAGCGGGTGGTCATCTCGGTGCGGTAGTGGGCGACGGTCATCAGGTGGCGGCGTGGTCGGAAGTGGGGTGAGATGCCGCTGAACACGGCCAGGAACTGCTGGGCTCCGCCGACGCTACGGAAGCCTTTCATGGCGCGTTCTCGCTGCCGGGTGGGCTGGTGGCTGTTCTCGGCCCGGTTGTTGAGGCCCTTGTGAGAGCGGTGTTCCACGGAGGGCATGACCTCGCGGTGGGCCGCCCCGTAGGAACGGAGCTTGTCGGTGACCACCACCCGCGGTACCGAGCGGGTCGTCTTCAGCAGGCGGCGGAAGAAGCGCCGGGCCGCGGCCTTGTCCCGCTGGTTCCGGAGAAGGATGTCGAGCATGTTGCCGTCGGCGTCGATGGCCCGCCACAGGTACTTCAGCTCGCCGTTGATCTTGATGAAGGCCTCGTCCAGGTGCCATTTGGCCCCGGGGCGAGGCCGCCTCCAGCGCAGGCCGTTGGCGTAGGCCTGCCCGAACTTCGCGCACCAGCGCGCTGGCACACCCGACCCACCACCGCCCTTGAAACGCCGACGTTGGCACGCCCCTGGGGTGTCGGCCACGCGGCAGCCCCCGGGGGCGTACCGTGCGGGACGTGGTCAGCGGGGGGCCAGCACGACAACTTCGCAGCGTGGCAGGAGTGGTCACCGGAAGACGCGGTGGCATGCCGGACGATGGTCGACGCGGCCGGGACCTGGTGGCGAACAAGCCTGGCCCCATCCGGTTCGGCGGTGAAGGCTCAGTTGTCGCGTATTTCAGCAGCGCGGAGCGGTAGACCTGCGTTGACGCGCCGCTTCAGCTCACGGAAGTCATCGAAACCGTCCACGTAGGTGATCGCGTTGCCGTTGTCGTCATGGTCGTCGAACACGCGCAGCAGGTCGCGGTCGAAATGCTCCAGCATGCGGAGGTCATCTATGTCGATCACGGCGGCCGGTCGGGTCGCGATCTCCAGGCTCGGCTCACCGATCACCGCGTTGACGATGAGCGCGCCACCGATGGTGAAGTGATGGGTTTCGCCGTAGAAGAGCCGGGCATGGACGTCGCCGCCGATGTAGGCGCCACAGTCGTTGTAATCACCGATGAGCCGATCGGTGCTCAGGTCGCCGTGGACCTCGAGCCAGCCGCCGGTCACCACGTCGCGTGCCCGCATGTTGCCGGTCACCAGCAAAAAGGACTCGGGATAGTCGGCATCGCCGTACGCGCCGTCGACGACCAGATCGCCGAGCACGACCAAGAGGTAAACGCTCTCGTCTGCCAGGTCGAGGTCGCCGGTTATGTGCAGGTCGCCATCGACAAACCAGACATCGGCGGTGTAGTCGTCGATCTCGTCGAGCGCCGCGGTCACACGCTTGATCTTGTAGTCGCTGCGGAACCGGCCGATTGCCGTGATGACCTCGGCCTGGGAGACCTGATTCTTCTTGTAGCTACGCACGTGGGCAATCATGACCAGGACACTCTCCTCGTGTGATTGGCGCCGAGTTCTGTCGAAGTGCATCTGTCAGATGGCAAGCTGCTGAGCTGACCTCTTCGAGGGCGCACCGGCATGGTAAACACCCCTGCTGACACGCCCGCTCCGGCCCGACACTCCACGGCGAAATGCCGTAGCGCAATAGGTACTTCTACCGACACCACCGGGTCTGGAGGCACAACCGCACCTGTAGTCACAATCGCAGTCCGTAACAGCTGCCCCGCCTCACCAGGACCTGTCCAAAACGCCCAACTGAACCTTCCCCTTGATCGTGGACACCTGGAGACTGGGACGTGAGGTTCCAGAGGAAGTAGCACCAGGTGGGAAGCAAGTACACGAAGCGGTACA
>NZ_JBIATE010000056.1:0-16209 GCF_042891445.1 Streptomyces sp. NPDC001890
GCCCCCGCACACGCCTCCACACTCTCCCGGAACACCACACTCGAATCCAACAAACCCACCGCCATACCCACCCACTGCGACCCCTGCCCAGGAAAGACAAAGACGACGTCGGAAGAGCCGTTGGCGGTTCCCCGGACAATTCCGGGTGCCGTTTCGCCATCTGCGACAGCACGCAGGGCTGCAAGGAATTCTTCCTGCGTGCCCGCGATGACGGCGGCCCGGTGGGCGAAGGTCGTTCGGGTGGTGGCGAGCGCGTGCGCCACAGCGACGGGGGTCGCCAAGGGGCCGGCCTCGATACGGGTGTGCAGCCGTGCCGCTTGCGCGCGCAGCGCTTCCTCGTTCCTGGCCGACAGCGCCCAGGAGACGGCGTCGGGGGCGCCGGCCCCGTTGTCGGTGGCGGCGGGGGCCTCGTTGTCGGCGACGAGGCCGTCCCCGGCAGAAGTGCCTGCGGGGAGGGCCGTCGCGTCTGCGTCGTCGGGCCGGGCGGTGGCAGGTGCCTGTTCGAGGATGACGTGGGCGTTGGTTCCGCTGATGCCGAACGACGACACTGCGGCCCGGCGCGGGCGGTCGACCTCGGGCCAGTCGCGCTGCTCGGTCAGCAGCGACACCTCGCCCGACGCCCAGTCCACATGCGGCGAAGGCTCGCCCACGTGCAGCGTCTTCGGCAGTACACCGTGGCGCATCGCCTCGACCATCTTGATCACGCCACCCACACCGGCAGCGGCCTGGGTGTGGCCGATGTTCGACTTCAGCGAGCCCAGCCAGAGCGGCTGGTCACCGGAACGTTCCCGTCCATAGGTCGCAAGCAGCGCCTGCGCTTCGATGGGGTCGCCCAGCCGGGTGCCCGTACCGTGCGCCTCCACCGCGTCCACGTCCGCGGCCGAAAGGCGTGCGCTCGCCAGCGCCTGACGGATCACCCGCTCCTGCGACGGACCATTCGGGGCGGTGAGCTGGCTGCTCGTGCCGTCCTGGTTGACGGCACTGCCGCGCAGCACAGCCAGTACCCGGTGCCCGTTGCGCTCGGCGTCCGACAGACGCTCCAGCGCGATCACGCCCACGCCCTCGGCCCAGCCCGTACCGTCCGCATCCGCCGAGAACGCCTTGCACCGACCGTCGACCGACAGGCCGCGCTGCCGCGAGAACTCGATGAAGGTGTTCGGCGTCGCCATCACCGTCACACCGCCGGCCAGGGCCAGCGAGCACTCACCGTTGCGCAGTGCCTGCGCCGCCAGGTGGAGAGCCACCAACGACGACGAGCACGCCGTGTCCACACTGACCGCCGGCCCCTCGAACCCGAGGGTGTACGAGATGCGGCCCGACGCGATGCTGGCCGCACTGCCGCTGCCCAGGTAGCCCTCGAACTCCTCGGGCATCCGGTGCATCCGCGAGGCGTAGTCGTTGTACATCACGCCGGCGAAGACACCGGTCCTGCTGCCCCGTAGCGACGCCGGATCGATCCCGGCCCGCTCCAGCGACTCCCAGGCCGTCTCCAGAAGCAGCCGCTGCTGCGGGTCCGTCGCCAGCGCCTCCCGCGGCGAAAGACCGAAGAACTCGGCATCGAACTCCGCCGCCTCGTGCAGGAAGCCACCGTGCCGCGTGTACGACGTACCGGAACGCGCCGGGTCCGGGTCGTACAGACCCTCCAGATCCCAGCCCCTGTCCTGCGGGAAGCCGGACACCGCATCCGTCCCCGAGGCCACCAGCTCCCACAGCTCCTCCGGCGATCCCACACCACCCGGATACCGGCACGCCATCCCGACGATCGCGATCGGCTCGGTGCCGACCGACTCGACTTCCTGAAGACGCTGGCGCGTCTTGCTGAGATCAGCGGTAACGCGCTTGAGGTAGTCGCGCAGCTTGTCTTCATTGGCAGTGGCCATGGTGCGTTTGCCAACCTCTCCGAATGGCAGGAATTTACGGTCGTGGCGTGGGATCACGCATGTCCCCGGCGGGACGGAAGGGTCAGGCGAGTTCGCTGTCGATGAAGTCGAAGAGATCGTCGTCCGAAGCGGATTCGAGGCGGTCCGTGACGTCGCCCTGCGCGGGCCCCGACGTACTGCCGCTCCCGATGAGCTGTTCCATGAACAACTCAAGCCGCTGCCGCAGTTGGGCACGGATCTCGTCGTCCTCGGAGAACCTCGACACTGCGGCCTCCAGCTCGTCGAGCTTGGCGAGAGTGGTGGACAGGCCGGTGGCGGCCGATCCCTCGTCGAGTTCCCCGTACAGGTGCGCGGCGAGCGCGGCGGGGGTGGGGTGGTCGAAGACCAGGGTCGTGGACAGGCGCAGTCCGCTGACGGCGCCGATGCGGTTGCGCAGTTCCACCGCCGTCAGTGAGTCGAAGCCCATGTCCAGGAAGCCCCGGCCCGTTTCGACCGCGCCGGGCGAGGAGTGGCCGAGGATCTTCGCCGCCTCGGCCCGTACGACACCGAGGAGGATCCGCTGCCTCTCATCGTCCCCGCCGGCGGCCCGCAGCCGTACGCGCAGGGCCTCCGCCTCGTCGGCGACCGCGGTGACGGCCGCGGCCTTCGCCCTGCGCACCGGAGCCTTGACCAACCCCCGGTACAGCGGGAGTAGTTCGTCGGACTCCGCCTTGGCCCGGAGCGCCGCCAGGTCGAGGCGTACGGGAACGGACAGTGCCCGGTCCGCCGCGAGCGAGGCGTCAAAGAGGGCGAGGCCCTCCTCGGCGGGAAGCGCGGCGACACCGCTGCGGGAGAGCCTGGCACGGTCGGCCGCGCCGAGCGATTCCGTGATCTCGCTCTCCCCGGCCCACAGGCCCCAGGCCAGGGACGTGGCGGGGAGGCCGAGTGCCTTGCGGTGCTGAGCGAGTGCGTCCAGGAACGCGTTGCCCGCCGCGTAGTTGGCCTGTCCCGCGTTGCCCACGACCGACGCGAACGACGAGTAGAGGACGAATGCCGCCGGCTGCCGGTCCTTGGTGAGCTCGTGGGTGAGCTCGTGCAGGTTCCATGCGGCGTCGACCTTGGGCCGGAGCACGGCGTCCAGCCGCTCCCCGGTCAGGGAACCGAGTACGCCGTCGTCGGTCACCCCCGCCACGTGGACCACCCCGGTGAGGGGCCGGCTGTCGGGAATGGCGTCCAGCAGCGCGGCAAGGGCCTCCCGGTCGGCCGCGTCGCAGGCGACGACGACCGCCTCCGCACCGAGCTCGGCCAGTTCGTCGACGAGCCGTTCCGCTCCTTCCGCCGAGGGGCCGCGACGGCTGGTCAGCAGCAGGTGGCGTACGCCGTGCCGGGTGACCAGGTGCCTGGCGACCAGTGCGCCCAGCGCACCCGTACCGCCGGTGACGAGCACCGTGCCGTGCGGGTCGAGGGGAGTGGTGAAGTCGTCCGGGTCGCAGGGAGCGGCGCGGACGAGTCGTGGGGCGAGGAACTCACCGTCGCGTAGGGCGAGTTGGGGCTCACCTGTGGCGAGTGCCGCGTTGAGGGTGCTGTCCTCGGTGGTTCGGCCTTCTGCTGCGTCCCCACCTTCTGCTGCGTCCCCTCCTTCGTTCGGGTCCACGTCCACGTCCCGGTCCGCATCCAGCAGGACGAAGCGTCCCGGGTGCTCCGACTGTGCGCTGCGCAGCAGACCCCAGACCGGGGCGGCCGCCAGATCCGGTACGGCGTCCTCTGCTCCGGCGGCTACGGCGCCACGGGTGACGAAGAGGATCCGGGAGTCGCTGAACGCATCCTCCGCAAGCCACTTCTGCACCAGCGCGAGCACGCTGCAAGACGTGCGGCGAGCCATGTCGGCGATTGCGGAGGCATCCGTCCGAGCGCCGGCGCCGTGGGGGGCGCCTGCCAGATGGACGGCGACCACGTCGGGCACGTTCGCGGGCTCGGCCGCGAGGGCGTCCAGGGCGGCGAACACGTCCGGGTCCGTGGACCCGTGCGCGCCCACGGCGGTGCCGGGAAGGACCACGATCGACCGGCGCCCTTCAGCGGCCGGTGCCGCCTCGGTCGCTCGGGTCCACTCCACCGCGTACAGGGAATTGCCATGCGTGACCCGCCCGCCGATGGCCTGCGCGGGATCGAAGGGGCGCAGTACGAGGGAGTCGACGGTCAGGACCGGGCTTCCCTCCGTGTCGGCCAGCGCGAGTCGCGCACTGTCCTGACCGGTGGGTGACAGGAGCACCCTGAGCCCGGTGGCACCCACCGAGTGGAGACGTACGCCCGACCAGGCGAACGGGATCCGCAGCGAGTCCGAGAAGGAGGCTCCGGTGCCGCCGGGAGCCAGCCCGAGCGGATGCAGGGCGGAGTCCAGGAGTACGGGGTGCACTCCACTGGCTGCCGCGTCCGTACGGATACCGGCCATGACGGGACCCTCGCCGACTCCGGCAGACAGGCCGACCTCGGCGTACAGGTCGTCGCCGTGCCGCCAGAGCGACCGGAGGCCCTGGAACACCGGCCCGTATCCGTATCCGAGGTCGTCGAGGTGTGCGTAGAGCTCGTCCACGCCGACCTCTTCCGCGCCGGCCGGCGGCCATGCCCCCGCGAGCTTCTCGGCGGAGTCCGCCCCTTCCTCGCCGGCACGTTCCGACTGCGTCAGGGCACCCACCGCGTGGCGGGTCCAGCCAGGGCCGTCCGCATGGGCGTCGTCGGTCCGCGAGTGGACCGAGACCTGGCGGCGCCCGGCTTCGTCCGCCTCACCGACGGACACCTGGAGGGAGACCACCACGTCGTCCGGCACAACGAACGGAGCTTCGAGCGTCAGCTCCTCCACCACTGGGTGGCCCACCCGGCCTCCCGCGTGGAGGGCGAGTTCGACGAAGGCGGCTCCGGGCAGGATGACCGTCCCGGCAACGGCGTGATCGGCCAGCCAGGGGTGCGTGTGCAGGGACAACCGCCCGGTGAATACCTCTCCTTGACCGTCGGCCAGCTCCAGCGACGCCCCCAGCAGGGGGTGGCCCGCGTCCGCAAGACCCAGGACCGCCGTGTCACCACGGTCCACCGGAGCATCCAGCCAGTAGCGCTCGCGCTGGAAGGGATAGGTCGGAAGATCCGTCACCCGCGCATCCGGGCCATAAACCGCACGCCAGTCCACCGAGGTGTCCGTACCGACGAACAGACCGCCGAGCGCCTGGAGGACCGCTTCGTCCTCGGGACGGTCACGCCGGACCGAGGCCACACAGACCGCCTCGTCGAACACGTTACGGGCCAGCGCAGTCAGAACCGCATCCGGACCCACCTCCACGAACCGGCCCACACCCTCCTCGCCCAGAGTGAGGAGCGCGTCGTGGAAACGGACGGCTTCCCGGGCATGGGAGACCCAGTACTCCGAGGACGCCAACTCGCCCTCGCCCACCAGCTTCCCGGTCAGCGCCGAGACGAACGGCAGGAACGGGGCGGTAAACGTCAGGCCCTCCACGATCTCCGCGAACTCCGCGAGCATCGGCTCCATCAACGGCGAATGGAAAGCATGACTCACAGTCAGCGGACGGACCCGGACACCCTGCTCTTGCAGAGCACCCCCAATCTCCTCCACAGCCGATGCGCTGCCGGACACGACAACCGAGGCCGGACCGTTGACCGCCGCCAACGACACCTCACCCTCACGCCCCACCAGCAACGGAGCCACCACCCCCTCACCCGCCTGAACCGCGAGCATCGCCCCACCCTCCGGCAACCCCGCCATCAACCGGCCACGCGCCACCACCAGACGCACCGCGTCCTCCAGACCCAGCACACCAGCCACATGCGCAGCCGCGACCTCACCCACCGAATGCCCGGCCACCACATCAGGACGCACACCCCACGACTCCCACAACCGGAACAGAGCCACCTCAACCGCGAACAGCCCCGGCTGAGCCACCCCCGTCCCATGAACCCCCTCACCATCCAGCACCTCCCGCAAGGAGCCACCCGCCAGCCGCCCATACACCTCCGCAACCGCATCGAACGCCTCAGCAAACACCGGGAACGACCCGTACAACTCACCCCCCATCCCCACCCGCTGCGCACCCTGACCCGTGAACAAGAACGCCAACTTCCCCGACACCAGACGCCCATCACCCACCACCACGGACCCCACACGCTCACCCGAAGCCAGCGCCTCAAGCCCCGCCACCAACTCAGCACGGTCCCGACCCACCACCACACCACGGTGATCGAAGGCCGTACGAGTGCTGGCCAGCGCGTACGCGATGTCAGCCGGCCTCGCAGAGGGATTGCCCTCGATACGAGAGACCAGCGCGGCAGCCTGTGCCCGCAGCGCCTCCTCGGACCTCGCCGACAGCAGCAACGGCATCACCTCGTCGAGCGGCTCAGAGTCCGCCGGCGCGTCCACTGCCTCCGGGGCCTGCTCCAGAATCACGTGGGCGTTGGTGCCGCTGATCCCGAAGGAGGACACGGCGGCCCGGCGGGGACGGTCGGCCTCGGGCCACGCCTGCTGCTCGGTCAGCAGCGATACCTCACCCGATGCCCAGTCCACATGCGGGGACGGCTCCCCCACATGCAGGGTCTTCGGCAGCACGCCGTGGCGCATCGCCTCAATCATCTTGATCACGCCACCCACACCGGCGGCGGCCTGGGTGTGGCCGATGTTCGACTTCAGCGAGCCCAGCCACAGCGGATGGTCACCGGAACGCTCCCGCCCGTAAGTCGCAAGCAGCGCCTGCGCTTCGATGGGGTCGCCCAGCCGGGTGCCCGTACCGTGCGCCTCCACCACGTCCACATCAGCGGCAGAAAGACGCGCGCTCGCCAGTGCCTGACGGATCACCCGCTCCTGCGACGGACCATTCGGCGCCGTCAGACCATTGCTCGCACCGTCCTGATTCGTCGCCGAACCACGCAGCACCGCCAGCACCCGATGCCCATGACGCTCAGCATCCGACAGACGCTCCAGCAACAGCAGCCCCACGCCCTCGGCCCAGCCCGTACCGTCCGCATCCGCCGAGAACGCCTTGCACCGACCGTCCACCGACAGACCACGCTGCCGCGAGAACTCGATGAAGGTGTTCGGCGTCGCCATCACCGTCACACCGCCGGCCAGGGCCAGCGAGCACTCACCGTTGCGCAGTGCCTGCGCCGCCAGGTGCATCGCGACCAGCGACGACGAGCACGCCGTGTCAACCGTCACCGCCGGACCCTCAAACCCGAAGGTGTACGACACTCGGCCGGAGGCCACGCTTCCGGCGCTGCCGTTGGTGAGGTAGCCCTCGAACTCCTCGGGCATCCGGTGCATCCGCGAGGCGTAGTCGTTGTACATCACACCCGCGAAGACACCGGTCCTGCTGCCCCGCAGCGACGCCGGATCGATCCCGGCCCGCTCCAGCGACTCCCAGGCCGTCTCCAGAAGCAGCCGCTGCTGCGGGTCCGTCGCCAGCGCCTCCCGCGGCGAAAGACCGAAGAACTCGGCATCGAACTCCGCCGCCTCGTGCAGGAAGCCACCATGCCGCGTGTACGACGCGCCCGACCGCGTGGGATCCGGGTCGTACAGACCCTCCAGATCCCAGCCCCTGTCCTGCGGGAAACCGGACACCGCATCCGTCCCCGAGGCCACCAGCTCCCACAGCTCCTCCGGCGACCCCACACCACCCGGATACCGGCACGCCATCCCGACGATCACGATCGGCTCGGTACTGAGGTCGGCCGTGTTCTCCGTACGGGCGCCGATGTCGGTCGACACTCCTCGCTCCTGCTCCGCGACCGTCAGCGTCCACAGCTGGTCGGCCAGGGCGAGCGGGGTCGGGTAGTCGAAGATCAGGGTCGCTGAGAGGTTCAGCCCGGTGGCCGCATTGATCTTGTTGCGGAGTTCGACGGCGGTGAGGGAGTCGAAACCAAGCTGGTTGAAGCCGCGTTCGGCGTCGATCGACGCCGGATCGCCGTAGCCCAGCACCGCGGCTACCTCGGTTCGTACGAGCTCACTGAGCAGTTGGCGCTGGTCGGCTTCCGACAGGCCGGCAAGCCGGGTGCCGAGTGCCGAGGCTCCGGTGGCCGTACGACGCCGGACGGGGGTACGGACGAGGCCACGCAGCACCGCCGGCACCTGGCCGCCCGAGGCGCGCAGTCCTGCCAGGTCGAGGCGGGCGGGCACCAGGGCCGGAGACTCGTGCTCCAGGGCGGCGTCGAAGAGAGCAAGCCCTTCCGCCGTGGCGAGCGGGGCGATCCCGTTCCTGCGGAGGCGACTGCGGTCGGTGTCGTCGAGCGTTCCGGTCATGCCGCTGGCGTCGGCCCACAGACCCCACGCCAACGACGTACCCGGCAACCCCAACCCACGCCGATACACCGCCAACGCATCCAGATACGCATTCGCCGCCGCATAGTTCGCCTGACCCGCCGTACCCAACACACCAGCCACCGACGAGAACACCACGAACGCCGACAACCCCAGACCACGCGTCAACTCATGCAAATACCACGCCGCATCCACCTTCGGACGCAAAACCCGACCCACCGCACCCCCGGACAACGACTCCACCGTCGCGTCCTCCAACACACCCGCCACATGCACCACAGCAGACAACGGATGCTCCACACCCACCGAAGCCAACAACCCCTCCACCGACGCACGATCACCCACATCACACGCCTCAACCCGCACCGACTCAGCACCCAACCCCAAAAGCTCCTCCACCAACTCCGAAGCCCCCACAGCCCCCAAACCACGCCGACTCGTCAACACCACATGACGCACCCCACGCACACCCACCACATGACGCGCCACCAACGCACCCAACGTCCCCGTACCACCCGTCACCACAACCGTCCCCACACCACCCACACCAACCAACGGATCAACCACATCCGCCCCGGAACCGACGCGCGCTTCCGTTTGCGTGGCGACTCGTGCCAGGCGCGGTACGTACATCACGCCCTCACGGAGGGCAAGTTGAGGCTCGCCCGAGGCGACTGCCTCCGAGAGCACCGCCTCCGATGCCTCGGTCTGATCCGAGTCCACGAGGACGAAACGCTCGGGGTGCTCGGCCTGGGCGGACCGCAACAGCCCCCAGACCGCCGCGCTCTCCGGCCGTACGAGAACAGCGGCCTCCCTGGCGGCGGAAGCGACGTCCGGGCCCTCCGGCACCTGAGCGGCACGGTGCGTCACCACGACGAGACGCGTGCCGGCGCCTGGCGTCGAGCCCGGCTCCGCGCCGTCCGAGTCGTAGGAGAGGTGATGCTGTACGAGTTCCAGCGCTCGCCCTACCAGGGCGTGCGCCGCCTCCGGCGACGTCAGGCCGGCCGTCGTGTCCGCCGCGAGGCGTGCGAAAGCGAACGCGTCGTCCGTCGTCGTGTCGTCGCCGCGTGCCGTGAGCTCCCGCCGTTCCCAGTCGAGCCGGAAGAGCGCGTCGTGGCGTCCGCCACTCTGGACCAGGCGGGCCGGTTCGACGCTGCGTACGGTCAGGCCCTCCACGGACGCCACGAGCGCGCCCCACTCATCGGCCAGGTGGAGCGCAACGGTGTCCTTGCCCGCCGATGCCAGACGGGCACGGAGCTTCCCCGTACCCGGCCGACGTACGGACACACCGCGCCACTCGAAGGGCAGCACGAACCGGTCCGCATCCGATCCTGACTGGGCGTCGCCGAGGGCGACGGGGTGCAGCGCGGCGTCCAGCAGAGCGGGGTGCAGCAGGAACCGGTCGGCCGACTCCGCCTCGTCGAGGTCCAGTTCGGCGTACACGTTGTCGCCCGCGCGCCAGACATCGGTCAGGCCCTGGAAGACCGGGCCGTAGGCGTATCCACGGTCGGCCAGCGTCTCATACAGAGCTGCGACGTCCACCGGCACCGCACCCGCGGGCGGCCACTGCCGGCCGGAAGCACCGGTCGCCACTGCGTCGTCTTCGGCCTCGGTGTCCGCGGGCATGAGGGTGCCCGTCGCGTGCCGGGTCCACTCCTCGCCTGCGGACAGGGATGAGTACACGTGGACGGTACGACGACCGGAGTCGTCGGCGGGTCCGACCGTGACCTGCAGGTGTGCTTCGCCCTGCTCCGGCAGCGCCAGGGGAAGTTCGAGCGTGAGCCCTTCGACCGTGGGCACACCGGCTCGGGCGCCTGCCAGCAGGGCAAGCTCCAGGAACGCGGTGCCGGGGAAAAGCACGGTGTCCACAACCGCGTGGTCCGCGAGCCAGGGCTGCGACTTGAGGGAGACCTTGCCGGTGAACACGTAGCCCTGCCCGTCCGCGAGTTCGACCTCGGCGCCGAGCAGCGGATGCTCGGCGGGCACCAGCCCGAGGGCGTAAAGGTCCCCGGTGGCGACGGGCGTGTCGAGCCAGTAGCGGTCGCGCTGGAAGGGATAGGTCGGAAGGTCCGTCACCCGCGCATGCGGGCCATAAACCGCACGCCAGTCCACCGAGGTGTCCGTACCGACGAACAGACCGCCGAGCGCCTGGAGGACGGCCTCGTCCTCGGGACGGTCACGACGGACCGAGGCCACACACACCGCTTCATCGAACACGTTACGGGCCAGCGCAGTCAGAACCGCATCCGGACCCACCTCCACGAACCGGCCCACACCCAGCTCCCCCAGAGTGAGGAGCGCGTCGTGGAAACGGACGGCTTCCCTGGCATGGGAGACCCAGTACTCCGAGGACGCCAACTCGCCCTCACCCACCAGCTTCCCGGTCAGCGCGGAAACGAACGGCACCGCCGGCGTCCCGAACGACAGACCGTCCACGATCTCGGCGAACTCCGCGAGCATCGGCTCCATCAACGGCGAATGGAAAGCATGACTCACAGTCAGCGGACGGACCCGGACACCCTGCTCCCGCAGAGCACCCCCGACCTCCTCCACAGCCGATGCGCTGCCGGACACCACCACCGAGGCCGGACCGTTGACCGCCGCCAACGACACCTCACCCTCACGCCCCACCAGCAACGGAGCCACCACCCCCTCACCGGCCTGAACCGCGAGCATCGCCCCACCCTCCGGCAACCCCGCCATCAACCGGCCACGCGCCACCACCAGACGCACCGCGTCCTCCAGACCCAGCACACCCGCCACATGCGCGGCAGCAACCTCACCCACCGAATGCCCGGCCACCACATCAGGACGCACACCCCACGACTCCCACAACCGGAACAAAGCCACCTCAACCGCGAACAGCCCCGGCTGAGCCACCCCCGTCCCATGAACCCCCTCACCATCCAGCACCTCCCGCAAGGAGCCACCCGCCAGCCGCCCATACACCTCCGCGACCGCATCGAACGCCTCAGCAAACACCGGGAACGACCCATACAACTCACCCCCCATCCCCACCCGCTGCGCACCCTGACCCGTGAACAAGAACGCCAACTTCCCCGACACCAGACGCCCATCACCCACCACCACGGACCCCACACGCTCACCCCGAGCCAGCACCTCAAGCCCCGCCACCAACTCAGCCCGATCCCGACCCACCACCACACCACGGTGATCGAAGCCGGCTCGCGACACCGCCAGCGAGAACCCGACGTCGCTGAGCGAGGCAAGCGGTTCAGCGGATTCCGTCGTGGCAGCCACTGCCGTACGCAGTCGACGGGCCTGGTCCTGCAGAGCCTTCGGGCTCGTCGCGTTGAGCGTCAGAAGGTGCGGTCCGGCTTCCTCTGTCGGCTCGTCTCCGGAGGAAGGCTCGACCACGGCGGGTGCCTGCTCCAGGACCACGTGGGCGTTGGTCCCGCTGATGCCGAAGGAGGACACTGCGGCCCGGCGCGGGCGGTCGGCCTCGGGCCACGCCTGCTGCTCGGTCAGCAGCGACACCTCGCCCGACGACCAGTCCACGTGCGGGGACGGCTCGCCCACGTGCAGCGTCTTCGGCAGTACACCGTGCCGCAGCGCCTCGACCATCTTGATCACACCCGCCACACCGGCGGCCGCCTGCGTGTGGCCGATGTTGGACTTCAGCGAGCCCAGCCACAGCGGCTGGTCGGAAGAGCGTCCTTGGCCGTACGTGGCGAGGAGCGCCTGCGCTTCGATGGGGTCGCCCAGCCGGGTGCCCGTACCGTGCGCCTCCACCACGTCCACATCCGCGGCCGAAAGGCGTGCGCTCGCCAGCGCCTGACGGATCACCCGCTCCTGCGACGGACCGTTCGGCGCCGTCAGACCATTGCTCGCACCGTCCTGGTTCGTCGCCGAACCACGCAGCACCGCCAGCACCCGATGCCCATTGCGCTCAGCATCCGACAGACGCTCCAGCAACAACAGCCCCACACCCTCGGAGAATCCGGTGCCGTCGGCTTCCGCCGCGAAGGACTTGCAGCGTCCGTCGACCGACAGGCCGCGCTGCCGCGAGAACTCGATGAAGGTGTTCGGCGTCGCCATCACCGTCACACCACCGGCCAGGGCCAGCGAGCACTCGCCGTTGCGCAGTGCCTGCGCCGCCAGGTGCATCGCGACCAGGGACGACGAGCACGCCGTGTCCACACTGACCGCCGGGCCCTCAAGCCCGAAGGTGTAGGAGATGCGACCCGTGGCAACGCTGCCGTAGCTGCCGTTCCTGAGGTATCCCTCCAGTTCCTCGGGGACACTCTGGAGGCGGGAGCCGTAGTCGTTGTACATGACGCCCGCGTACACGCCGGTCCTGCTGCCGCGCAGCGAATCGGGGTCGATGCCGGCCCGCTCGAACGACTCCCAGGCTGTCTCCAGAAGCAGCCGCTGCTGCGGGTCCGTCGCCAGCGCCTCCCGCGGCGAAAGACCGAAGAACTCGGCATCGAACTCCGCCGCCTCGCTCAGGAAGCCACCATGCCGCGTGTACGACGCGCCCGACCGCGTGGGATCCGGGTCGTACAGGGTCTCCAGATCCCAGGCCCTGTCGTCGGGGAAGTCCCCGATGGCGTCCGTGCCGGACACGACCAGCTTCCACAGGTCCTCGGGGGACGCGACGCCTCCCGGGTACCGGCAGGCCATGGACACGATCGCGATGGGTTCGTCGGCGATGCCGGTGCTCGTGGTGTCGGTGTCAGCGGTCCCGGCCTGGCCGTGGGCCTCGGAGGTACCGCCCGCCACCTGCGAGCGCAGGTGATCGGCGAGTGCGCCGGGGCTCGGGTGGTCGAAGACGACCGTCGCCGGCAGACGGACGCCCGTGGCGGCGATGAGCCGGTTGCGCAGTTCGACGGCGGTCAGGGAGTCGAAGCCGAGCAGCTTGAAGGCGCGGTTGACGGCGATTCCGTCGGCGTCGGCGTGCCCGAGGACCGTGGCGACCTGATGGCGTACGAGGTCGAGGACAGCCTTTCGGCGTTCCTCGGCCGGCAGGGCGGCCATACGGTCGGCCCAGGTGCCCGTCCCGGCCTGTGCGCCGTCCGCCTGAGCAGTCCGCCGTTCGGGGGCGCGTACGAGAGCACGGAAGAGGGGCGGTACTCCGTCGGACGCCGCCCTGGCGCGCAGGGCGGGCAGGTCCAGGCGGGCCGGAATGAGCTGGGGCGCGTCGGAACGCGTGGCGGCGTCGAAGAGCGCGAGACCTTCGGACGCGGGCAGCGGAGAGACACCCGCTCGCTTCATCCGGGCAAGGTCGGTGGCGTCCATGTGGCCGGTCATGCCGCTGGCGTCGGCCCACAGACCCCACGCCAACGACGTACCCGGCAACCCCAACCCACGCCGATACACCGCCAACGCATCCAGATACGCATTCGCCGCCGCATAGTTCGCCTGACCCGCCGTACCCAACACACCAGCCACCGACGAGAACACCACGAACGCCGACAACCCCAGACCACGCGTCAACTCATGCAAATACCACGCCGCATCCACCTTCGGACGCAACACCCGACCCACCGCACCCCCGGACAACGACTCCACCGTCGCGTCCTCCAACACACCCGCCACATGCACCACAGCAGACAACGGATGCTCCACACCCACCGAAGCCAACAACCCCTCCACCGACGCACGATCACCCACATCACACGCCTCAACCCGCACCGACTCAGCACCCAACCCCAAAAGCTCCTCCACCAACTCCGAAGCCCCCACAGCCCCCAAACCACGCCGACTCGTCAACACCACATGACGCACCCCACGCACACCCACCACATGACGCGCCACCAACGCACCCAACGTCCCCGTACCACCCGTCACCACAACCGTCCCCACACCACCCACACCAACCAACGGATCAACCACATCCGCCCCGGAACTGACGCGCATGTCGGTGTTGGAGTCGGAGTCGGAGTCGGAGTCGGAGTCGGTGGGATCTGCACGGACGATGCGCGGTGTGTAGAGCGCGCCCTCGCGCAGGGCGAGTTGGGGTTCGTGCACGGAAGCCGCGAGCACCTCCGCGTGGATGGCGGTCAGGTCCGGGCCGTCGACGTCGACATCGAGCAGGGCGAACCGGCCCGGGTGTTCCGTCAGCGCGGTGCGCAGCAGGCCCCAGACCGCCGCATCGGCCAGGTTCCCGGCGCCCGGATCCGCGCCTGCGGGACGGTCGGCGGCGGCGGCGTGACGCTCGGCATCGGGGACACCGTCGGCGTGGACGGCGCACTGCGAAACGAATACCAGCCGCGATGCCTCGGTGCGCGGGTCGGCCAGCCAGGTCTGGACGAGGTCGAGGGCGCGCTCGACAGCCGCGTGCACGTCCTCGGGCGCGTCGCCCGTGCCTGCTGCTGTGTCCTTGGCGTGCACCAGCACGAACTCGGGCAGCGGGGCACGCTCCGGGTCGATGGCCTCGACGGCCTCTGCGGCCTCTGCGGCCTCTGCGGCCTCTGCGGCCTCTGCGGCCTCACCAGTGTCGTCGGTGCCGTCGGTGCCGTCGGCATCCACGGATGCACCCAGCAGCAGCCCGCCGAGGTCCGCCCGGATCTCGACGGACTCCGCCGCACCGGCCGTCTCCGTACCTGCAACAGCGGTAGCACCGGCAACGAGCTGCCATTCCACCCGGTACAGCGGCAGCCGAGGTCCGTTCGTCCCGGCCGCAGCGGCCAGTTGCTCCGTCGTGACGGTGCGCAGCGAGAGGGAATCGACCACGGCGACGGGCTCCCCGGCGGTGTCCGCCGCCAGGATCCGGACCGTGTCCTCGCCCTTCGGCGTGAACCTCACCCGCAGCGTGCGGGCCCCCGTCGCCAGCAGGCGGACCCCGTCCCAGGCGAACGGGAGCCGGGGGCCATCGGTCGCAGCGGCGGAGGAGGCGGGAGCGTCGCGGAGGACGACGGCGTGCAGCGCCGCGTCCAGGAGTGCGGGGTGGATACCGAACAGGTCGGCCTGGTCCCGCTGTTCCTCGCCGAGGCGTACTTCGGCGAACGTCTCGTCGCCACGGCGCCAGAGCGCGGTCAGCCCTTGGAAGCCGGGACCGTACTCGTAGCCCTGGGCTGCGAGTTGTTCATAGCGCGAGGAGAGGTCGACGGCCCTGGCGTCGGCCGGAGGCCATACCGCCAGGTCCGCCAGGCCCTCCGGGCCGGCCGCGCCGTCGGGCACCGCTCCGGAGTCGGCGCGGTCGCCGGGAGCGAGCCACGCGGTCGCGTGTCGCGCCCAGCCCTCACCGTCGGAGAACACACCTGTGCCCTCGTCGGTCGGCATCGAGCGGGCGTAGACGCGCAGCGCCCTGCGGCCCGACGGATCGGCGGCGTCCACGGCCAACTGAATCTGTACGTCACCCTGTTCGGGCAGTACGAGCGGCGCTTCCAGCGTCAGGTCCTGGATTTCGCGGCAGGCGACCTCGTCCCCGGCCCGCAGGGCCAGCTCCACGAAGGCGGTTCCGGGCAGCAGTACGTTACCGAAGACCGCGTGGTCGGCGAGCCAGGAGTGGGTACGCAGCGACAGTCGGCCGGTGAGCAGGAGGCCATCCCCATCGGCGAGCGGAACCACCGCGTTGAGCAGCGGGTGGCTCGCGGCGCCGAGTCCCGCGGCGGTCACGTCTCCGGTCGCGGCCGGCGCGTTCAGCCAGTAGCGGTCGCGCTGGAACGGGTACGTGGGCAGGTCCACGAAGCCAGTGGGCCCTGTGGGAACGGCGGTTGCGGGTACGGCGTCCCAGTCGACGTCGACGCCCGCCGTGTGCACGGTGGCGAGGCTGGTCAGGAAGCGGGCCCAGCCGCCTTCGTCACGGCGCAGGGAACCGACCACGATGTGGCCCTCGTCCAGCGCGGCGGGCAAGGCCCCGGCGAAAGCGGAACCAACTGATTCACCAGCCGGGGTCGCAGACACATCGGTGCCCGCCGCCCCGCGGATCTCCTCGTTCGAGAACTCCTCGTCCGAGAATCCGTTCCCGGAAAGAACGGCATCGTCGAGGGTTTCCTGAATGCCCATCGTGAGCACCGGATGCGGACTCGACTCCACGAACGTCCGATAACCATCCGCCGCCAACAACCGCACCGT
>NZ_JBIATE010000057.1:0-16016 GCF_042891445.1 Streptomyces sp. NPDC001890
GTTGTTGGCGGTGGTGGCGCCGTGGGTGAGGACGATGAGGTGGGTGGTGTCGGGGTGGTCCTCGTCGAGCCAGGTCTGGAGGCGGGTGAGGGTGTCGGTGACTCGGGTGTGGACGTCGGTGATCTGGTCGACGCCGGTGTCGGGGCCGGGTCCCGGGATTTCCAGGATCTCGAACTCCCCGGCCGGTGCGGTGGCTGCAACTGCCGGGGCCGGGACCCATTCGAGCTGGAAGAGCGAGTCGGTGTGGGTGCGGGGGGTTGCTCCGTCGATTTGTTCGGCTGTGACGGGGCGGAGGGTGAGGGCGTCGATGTGTCCGACGGGGGTTCCGGTGCCGTCGGCGAGGTCGAGCGCCACCGAGCCGCTCCGGCCTTCCGAGATCCGGACGCGCAGTACGGGCGAGCCGATCGCGGACAGGCTCACACCGGTCCAGGCGAACGGCAGCCCCGGGCCGTCAAGACCGGTCAGGCCGCCGCTCGCCCCGACGGCGTGGAGGGTGGCGTCGAGCAGCGCCGGATGCAGACCGAATCGGCCCGCCTCGTCCCAGAGGTCCTGGTCGAGTGCGACTTCGGCGTAGATCTCGTCGCCGCGTCGCCATGCTGCTCGTAGGCCTTGGAAGACGGGGCCGTAGGTGAAGCCGGCGGTGGCCAGGTTTTCGTACAGGCCGTCGGTGTCGACGGGGGTCGCGTCGTGTGGGGGCCATGGGGTGAGGGGGGTGCCGGGGGTGGCGGGTTCGGGGGAGAGGGAGCCTGTGGCGTGGAGGGTCCAGGTGTTTGTCTCGGTGCTGGAGTGGATGGTGACCGGGCGGTGGTTGTCGGTTTCGGCGGCGCCGACGACGACCTGGAGGGCGATTGTGCCGTTTTCCGGGAAGACCAGCGGGGCCTGGATGGTCAGCTCGTCCAGTACGTCGCAGCCGATGCGCTCGCCTGCGTGGAGTGCGAGTTCGACGAATGCGGTGCCGGGCAGCAGGACGGAGCCGAAGACCGTGTGGTCGGCGAGCCACGGGTGCGAATCCAGCGACAACCGGCTCGTCAGGACGAGTCCGTCGCCGTCAGCGAGGAGCACCTCGGCACCCAGCAGCGGGTGCTCCGCAGCACTCATGCCGAACCCCGTCGGGTCCTCGGCCCTGGTGCCCGAGAGGAGCCAGTAGTGCTGGTGGTCGAAGGCGTAGGTGGGCAGGTCGGTGCGCTGGGCGCTGGTGTTGGCGTAGTAGGTCGTCCAGTCGACGGCCTTGCCTCGGACGTGGAGTTCGGCGAGGGCGGTGGTGAGCGCGTCGGGTTCGGCGCGGTTCTTCCGCAGCGCCGGTACGAAGTCGGCCTGGTCGTCGGTGACGCAGGACTGGCCCATCGCGGAGAGGACGCCTCCGGGGCCGAGTTCCAGGTAGGCGGTGACGCCCTGGGTCTCCAACTGACGCATTCCGTCGAGGAAGCGGACCGCCTGGCGGACATGGTCCACCCAGTAATCGGCGCTCAGCAGCTCCTCGCCGGCGAGTTCGCCCGTGAGGTTGGAGACGATCGGGAGCTTCGGGGCGTGGAACGTCAGGCCCTCCGCGACTGTCTTGAACTCGGCGAGCATGGGTTCCATGCGCGGCGAGTGGAAGGCGTGACTGACGCGGAGCCGCTTCGTCTTCCCGAAACCGGACGCGATCGCGAGTACGGCGTCCTCGTCGCCGGAGATGACGACGGAGTCCGGGCCGTTCAACGCGGCGATCGAGACACCGTCAGTGAGGAGCGGCAGGACATCCGCCTCGGTCGCCTGGACGGCCACCATTGCCCCGCCGGTCGGGAGTGCCTGCATGAGGCGGCCCCGGGCGGCGACGAGGGCGGCCGCGTCCTCCAACGACCACACACCCGCCACGTGGGCGGCGGCCAGCTCACCGATCGAGTGGCCGAGCAGGTAGTCCGGGGTCACCCCCCAGTGCTCCAGCAGCCGGAACAGCGCCACCTCGATCGCGAACAGGCCAGCCTGGGTGTAGACGGTCTGGTCGATCAACTCCGACCCACCGAAGACGATGTCCCTGACCGGCTGGTCGAGATGCCGGTCCAGCTCCGCGCACACCGCGTCGAACGCGTCCGTGAACACCGGGTATGCCTCGTACAGCTCACGGCCCATCCCGGCCCGCTGCGAACCCTGACCCGAGAACAGGAACGCCGAACGGCCACCCTGCACAGCACCACGGACGACACCTGCCGCCGTACCGCCGGAGGCCAGGACCGTGAGCCCCCGCAGGAGCCCCTCGCGGTCATCGGCCACCACGGCGGCCCGGTGCTCGAAGCGTGCACGTGTTGCTGCCAGGGACCAGGCCACATCGAGCGGGGACGTGTCGGTGTCCTCGCCGATCCGGGCGAGTAGGCGCTCCGCCTGGCTGGCCAGCGCCCCCTCCGACTTGGCCGACAGGACCCACGGCACCGCCGGCAGCGCGGCAGCGAGGTTCTCGGATCGCTCGGGCTCGGCCTGCGGCTGCTCGATGATCACATGCGCGTTGGTGCCGCTCACGCCGAAGGAAGAGACAGCGGCCCGGCGTGGACGATTGCCCTGCTGCGGCCACTCGCGGGCCTCGGTGAGCAGCTCGATCGCACCTGACTCCCAGTCCACCTTCGTGGACGGGCGGCCGACATTCAGTGTCTGCGGCATGACGCCGTGGCGCATGGCCATGATCATCTTGATGATGCCCGCGACACCGGCGGCGGCCTGGGTGTGGCCGAGGTTCGACTTCAGCGAGCCGAGCCAGAGCGGGCGGTCCTCGGGCCGGTCCTGGCCGTAGGTGGCCAGCAGGGCCTGGGCCTCGATGGGGTCGCCCAGTGTCGTGCCGGTGCCGTGGGCCTCGACGACGTCGACCTGGTCGGCGGAGACCTTGGCGTTGGCGAGGGCCTGGCGGATGACGCGCTGTTGCGACGGGCCGTTCGGGGCGGTCAGGCCGTTTGACGCACCGTCCTGGTTCACTGCTATGCCCCGCACGACCGCCAGGACCTGGTGGCCCTTGCGGCGGGCGTCGGAGAGCCGCTCGACGAGGAGCATGCCGACGCCCTCGGACCAGCCGGTGCCGTCCGCGTCGTCTGAGAAGGACTTGCAGCGGCCGTCGGCGGCGAGACCGCCCTGGCGCTGGAAGTCGAGGAACGCGGTGGGCGTGGCCATCACGGTCACACCGCCGGCCAGCGCCATCTCGCACTCGCCCGAGCGCAGTGCCTGGGCCGCGAGGTGCAGGGCGACCAGCGACGACGAGCAGGCCGTGTCGACGGTGACCGCCGGGCCCTCCAGGCCCAGGGTGTAGGCGATGCGGCCGGTCACGACGCTGCCGGTGTTTCCGATGCCGAGGAACGCCTCCACGCCCTCGGGCACGGAGTTCGGCGACATCGCGTAGTCGTGGTACATCAGGCCGGCGAAGACGCCGGTGCGGCTGCCGCGTACGGACGCCGGGTCGATCCCGGCCTGTTCCATGGCCTCCCAGGAGGTCTCCAGCAGCAGTCGCTGCTGCGGGTCCATCGCGAGGGCCTCGCGCGGCGAGATCCCGAAGAACGCCGGGTCGAAGAGGCCCGCGTCGTGCAGGAAACCGCCCTCCAGGGCGAGTTCCTGCTGGTCGCCGTCCGTATCGAGGAGCCGTTCCAGGTCCCAGCCGCGGTCGGTGGGGAAGGCGGAGATGCCGTCGGTGCCGGTGGCGACGAGGTTCCAGAGGTCTTCGGGGGAGGTGATGTTGCCGGGGTAGCGGCAGGCCATGCCGACGATGGCGATGGGTTCGTCGTTGCCGACGGTGGTGGTTGTGGGGGTGGTGGTCGTGTTCGTGGTGGTGGTTTCGCCGGAGAGTTCGTCGGTGAGGTGGTCGGCGAGTTGTCCGGCGGAGGGGTAGTCGAAGACGAGGGTGGCCGGGAGGCGCAGGCCGGTGGCGGTGTTGAGGCGGTTGCGGAGTTCGACGGCGGTGAGGGAGTCGAAGCCCAGCTCGGTGAAGGCGCGTTCGGCCGGGACCGCGTCGCCGGAGGCGTGGCCGAGGACGGCCGCGACCTCGCCTCGTACGGTGTCCAGGATCAGCTGGGTGCGTTCGTCGGTGCCGAGGGTCAGCAGGCGTTGCACGAGCGCGGAGGACTGAGCGTTCCCGGCCCGCGCCGCACGACGATGCGTCGTACGGATCAGACCACGCAGCAGGGATGGGACGACAGGGGCCTTGCGGAAGGCCGCCAGATTCAGGCGGACCGGGGCGAGGACCGCCTCGTCCACACGGAACGACGCATCGAAGAGCTCCAGGCCCTGCGAGTGCGTGAACGGCGCGATGCCGCTGCGGCTCATCTTCTCGATGTCGGCCGCGTCGAGCCGGAGCATGCCGCTGTCGGCCCAGGGGCCCCAGGCGAGGGAGGTGGCGGGCAGGCCCTGGGCGTGGCGGTGCTGGGCGAGTGCGTCGAGGAAGGCGTTCGCGGCGGCGTAGTTGGCCTGGCCCGCGGAGCCCAGGACACCGGCGGCCGAGGAGAACAGCACGAAGAACGACAGATCGAGACCGGCCGTGAGCTCGTGGAGATACCAGGCCGCATCCGCCTTGGGACGCAGAACACTGATGACCCGCTCCGGGGTCAACGACTCCAGCACACCGTCGTCCACGACACCCGCGGCATGCACCACACCCGCCAGACCGCCCTCCCGGACGATCCCGGCAACCACACCCTCCAGCGCATCCCGGTCCGTGACATCACACTCCACCCACCGGACCGACGCCCCCAGCTCCTCCAGCTCCCCCACCAGCCCGGTCCCCGCACGCCGCGACACCAGCACCAGATCCCGCACACCCCGCACCGACACCAGATGACGCGCCACCAACCCACCCAGCGCACCACCCGCACCCGTGACCAGAACCGCACCCCCAACACCCGCACCCGCGGCGTCCGGGCCCGCAACGTCCGAGCCGACGGCAGGCACCACAACCCGCCCCAACCGGGGCACCAGCACCTCACCCCCACGAACCGCCACCTGCGGCTCACCCAGACCAACCAGACCAGCAACCCCCTCAAACCCCGCGGGATCACCCTCCACATCAACAAGAACAATCCGCTCCGGATGCTCCGACTGCGCCGAACGCACCAGCCCCCACACCGCAGCCGCACCAAGATCCGAAACCTCACCCACCGCACCACACGTCACCACCACCAGACGGGCGGACGCGTCCCGGTCGGCGGTAAGCCACTCCCGCACCTGCGCCAGTACGTCGACGACGGTCGCGTGCACGCCCGATACGACATCGGCGTCCGCCTCGGCGGACGGCACGACCAGGACATCGAACTCCGCCGTGTCCTGCGAGGCCGGATCGGAGCCGGTCGGTACCGGGGTCCACTCCAGCCGGAAGAGGGAGTCGGAACTGTCGCTCTGCGCGGCGCCGTCCAGCTGCTGCGCGGTGACCGCGCGCAGGACCAGGGAGCCGATCCGGCCCACCGGTGAACCGGTTCCATCGGCCAGATCGAGCGAGACCGCGCCGTCGGTGGCGGTGATCCGGGCCCGCAGGACGGGGGATCCCACCGCGAACAGGCTCACACCGGTCCAGGCGAACGGCAGCCCCGGGCCCTCAAGACCGGCCAGGCCGCCGCCCACGCCGATGGCGTGCAGGGCGGAGTCGAGCAGCGCCGGGTGCAGACCGAACCGGCCCGCCTGCTCGACGGCATCATCGGGCAGGGCGACCTCGGCGAACAGCTCTCCACCGCGCCGCCACACGGCTCGCAGGCCCTGGAAGACAGGGCCGTAGCCGTAGCCGATCTCGGTCATGGAGTCGTACATGCCGTCGACCGGAACCGCCTCGGCGTCACGCGGCGGCCACTCGGCCAGCTCCGCGCCCGGGACGAGGCTCTCGGCAGAGACGACACCAGAGGCGTGCAGCGTCCACGCCTCGTCCTCGGCACCTGCGGGGGCCGAATGGACGGTGACCGGGCGTCGGCCATCCGCGTCCGCCGTGCCCACGACGACCTGAAGCATCATGGCGCCGCGCTCGGGCAGGACCAGCGGAGCCTGCAGGGTGAGCTCTTCCAGGGCTCCGCAGCCGATGCGCTCGCCTGCGTGGAGTGCGAGTTCGACGAATGCGGTGCCGGGCAGCAGGACGGAGCCGAAGATCGCGTGGTCGGCGAGCCACGGGTGCGAGTCCAGCGACAGCCGGCTCGTCAGGACGAGTCCGTCGCCGTCAGCGAGGAGCACCTCGGCACCCAGCAGCGGGTGCTCGGCATTGTGCAGACCGAATCCGGTGACATCACCGTTCAGCCCCGGCACGACCTCTGGCCAGTAGTGCTGGTGCTGGAAGGCGTAGGTGGGCAGGTCGGTGCGCCGGGCGCCGGTGTTGGCGTAGTACGCCGACCAGTCGACAGAGGCGCCTCGGACGTGGAGCTCGGCGATGGCGGTGGTCAGCGCGTCGGTCTCGGTGCGGTTCTTCCGCAGGGCCGGTACGAAAGCGGCGTCGTCGTTGGTGACGCAGGACTGGCCCATCGCGGACAGGACACCACCGGGGCCGAGCTCCAGGTACGTGGTGACGCCCTGAGCCTCCAACTGGCGTACGCCGTCGAGGAATCGGACGGCCTGGCGGACGTGGTCCACCCAGTAATCGGCCGACAGCAGCTCCTCACCGGCCAGTTCGCCGGTCAGGTTGGAGACGATCGGGAGCTTCGGGGCGTGGAAGGTCAGGTTCTCCGCGACCGCCCTGAACTCGGCGAGCATGGGCTCCATGCGCGGTGAGTGGAACGCGTGACTGACCCGCAGCCGCTTCGTCTTCCCGAAACCGGACGCAATACTCAGCACCGCGTCTTCGTCGCCGGAGATGACGACGGAGTCCGGGCCGTTCAGGGCTGCGATCGAGACGCCGTCGACCAGCAGCGGCAGGATCTCTGCCTCCGTGGTCTGGATGGCGACCATGGCTCCGCCGGCCGGCAGGGCCTGCATGAGGCGGCCCCGGGCGGCAACGAGGGCCGCCGCGTCCTCCAGGGACCAGACGCCCGCGACATGGGCGGCGGCCAGCTCACCGATCGAGTGGCCGAACAGGTAGTCCGGGGTGACACCCCAGTGCCCCAACAGCCTGAACAGCGCCACCTCAACAGCGAACAGCCCCGCCTGCGTGTAGACGGTCTGGTCGATCAGCTCCGACCCGCCGAAGACGATGTCCTTTACCGGCTCGTCCAAGTGCCGGTCCAGCTCCGCGCACACCGCGTCGAACGCGTCCGCGAACACCGGGAACGCCTCATACAGCTCACGCCCCATCCCGGCCCGCTGCGAACCCTGACCCGAGAACAGGAACACCGAACGGCCACCGCGCACAGCACCACGCACCACACCCGGCACCGACCGGCCCTCGGACACCGCCCGCAGCAGTGCCTCACGGTCCTCGCCGACCACCACCGCACGGTGCTCGAACGCCGTACGCGTCACGGCCAGCGAGTAACCCACATCCAGCACCGGAGCAGCGCCGCCCACCAGGCCGAGCAACCGCTCCGCCTGACCCGCCAACGCCTCCTCCGACCTCGCCGACAGCACCCACGGCACCACCGGCAACACCGACTCGACGCGCGGCGCCTCAACAGGCCGTTCCTGCGCCTGCTCCAGAATCACGTGCGCGTTCGTCCCGCTGATCCCGAACGACGACACACCCGCCCGGCGCGGGCGCTTGCCCACCTCCGGCCACTCCCGCGCCTCCGCCAGCAGCTCCACCGCACCCGCCGACCAGTCCACCTTCGACGAAGGCGCATCGACGTGCAGGGTCTGCGGCAGTACGCCATGGCGCATGGCCATGACCATCTTGATCACGCCACCGACGCCGGAAGCGGCAGCCGCGTGGCCGATGTTCGACTTGATCGAGCCGAGCCAGAGCGGCTGGTCCTCCGGGCGGTCCTGGCCGTAGGTGGCCAGCAGGGCCTGGGCCTCGATCGGGTCGCCCAGCTTGGTGCCGGTGCCGTGGGCCTCCACGGTGTCCACATCGGCGGTGTTCAGGCCGGAGTTGGCCAGGGCCTGGCGGATGACGCGCTGCTGCGACGGGCCGTTCGGGGCGGTCAGGCCGTTCGACGCACCGTCCTGGTTGACGGCGGAACCGCGGATGACCGCGAGCACCTGGTGGCCGTTGCGGCGCGCCTCGGAGAGCCGCTCGACGAGGAGTACGCCGACGCCCTCGGACCAGCCGGTGCCGTCCGCGTCGTCCGAGAAGGACTTGCAGCGGCCGTCGGTGGCCAGGCCGCGCTGGCGGCTGAACTCCACGAATCCCGTGGGGGTCGCCATCAGGGCGACACCTCCGGCCACGGCCATCGTGCACTCGCCCGAGCGCAGCGACTGGGCCGCGAGGTGCAGGGCGACCAGCGACGACGAGCAGGCGGTGTCCACCGTCACCGCCGGGCCCTCCAGGCCCAGGATGTAGGAGACGCGGCCGGAGAGCACGCTGGTGGCCATGCCGGTGAGCAGGTGGCCCTCGGTGCCGGTGCCTTCGGCGGTGCGGCCGAGGTCGGCGCCGTAACCGGAGGCGGAGGCGCCGGCGAAGACGCCTATGCGGTGGCCCCGTACGGATCCGGCGTCGATGCCGGCCCGCTCGAAGACCTCCCAGGACGCTTCGAGCATCAGTCGCTGCTGGGGGTCCATCGCGAGGGCCTCGCGCGGCGAGATCCCGAAGAAGTCCGCGTCGAAGCCGGGGGCGTCGTGCAGGAATCCGCCGTCGCGCACGTACGAGGTGCCGTGCGCCTCGGGGTCCGGGTCGTAGAGCGTGTCGAGGTCCCAGCCCCGGTTCGTGGGGAAGGAGCTGATGCCGTCGCCGCCGGAGGCGACGAGCCGCCACAGGTCCTCCGGGCCGGCCACGCCGCCCGGGAAGCGGCAGGCCATGCCGACGATCGCGATCGGCTCGTCGTCGTCGCCCGCTCCCGCCACGGCTGCCGCGTCCCCGCCGGGAACCGTGCCGGTCACGAAGAGTTCGGACTCGATGAAGCGGGCCAGCGCGGTCGGGTTGGGGTGGTCGAACACCAGGGTGCTGGGCAGTCGTACGCCGGTCTCCTGGACCAGCCGGTTGCGCAGGTCGACCGCGGTGAGGGAGTCGAAGCCCAGGTCACGGAAGGCGCGGTCGGGACGGATCTCGTCGACGGTGCCGTGGCCGAGCACCGCGGCCGCCTCGGTCCGTACGAGTTCCATGAGCAGCGCCGTACGGTCGGCCGGGGACAACCCCGCCAGCCGGTCGTGCATCCGGGACCGGCTGTCGTGCGCCTCGCCGCCGGACGCGGTGTCCACGGATTCCGCGTCGGCCAGGGCGATGGCCTCCGGAAGATCACTGAGCAGCGGTCGCGGCCGGGCCGCGGTGAACGCGGGCAGGAAACGGTCCCAGTCGACATCGGCGACGGCCACATGGGTGTCGTCGTGGTCGAGGGCGTGCTTGAGCGCACCGATGGCGTGCTCGGGGGACATGGTGCGGATGCCGCGCCGGGCCAGCCGCTCGCCCTCGCGGCCGTCGGCGAGCCCGCCGCCGCCCCATGCGCCCCAGGAGACCGAGGTCGCGGCGGCACCGCGTTCGCGGCGCCGCTGGGCGAGCGCGTCGAGATAGGTGTTGCCGGTGGCGTACGCGCCCTGGCCTCGGCTGCCCCAGACGCTGGAGATGGAGGAGAACAGGACGAACGCGTCGATCTCGTCGTCCTGGTCGCGGAGCAGCTCGTCCAGGTAGGCGGCACCGGCCGCCTTGGCCCGAATCTCGTCCCCGAACGTGCCGAGGTCGATGTCGGTCAGCGGGGTGTCGCTGGCGATGCCAGCCGTGTGGAACAGCGAGCGCAGTGTCGGGCCGCCGTCCGTCCGTACGGACTCCAGCAGCGCGGCCAGGGCCTCCCGGTCGGAGACGTCGCAGGCGACAACGGTCGCCGGGGCGCCCAACGCGCCCAGTTCAGCGACCAGTTCGGCCGCGCCGGGGGCCTCGGGGCCGCTCCGGCTGGTCAGGACGATCCGCTCGGCGCCGTTCGCGGCGAGCCAGCGGGCGGTGTGTGCGCCCAGGGCGCCGGTACCGCCGGTGATCAGGGCCGTGCCGCGCGGGACGAACGCGGGGCGCCCTGCGGGGGTGGTGCTGCGGGGGTCGTGGGCGAGACGGCGTACGAACAGGCCGGAGGAACGCAGCGCGATCTGGTCCTCGGTGCCGTCGGCGAGGGCCGCGCACAGCCGGTCGGCGGCGCGCTCGTCGAGCTCGGCGGGCAGGTCGATCAGACCGCCCCAGCGCTCGCCGTGTTCCAGCCCGATGACCCGGCCGAGGCCCCACAGGGGTGCCTGCGCGGGCTGGTGGAGGGACTCGGAGCGGCCGATGGTGACCGCGCCGTGGGTGGCGATCCACAGCGGGGCGTCGAGACCGGCGTCACCGAGCGCCTGGGCGAGGAGCACGGTCGCACGGGTACCGGCGGGGACGGCGCCGATCGCGAACGCGTCGTCGGAGCCGTCAGAGTTGTTGGGGCCGTCCGAGGCGAGCGCCAGCAGCGAGAGCACGCCGGCCGGGCCGCCCTCCACCCGCCCGGCCAGGAGGTCCGCGAGCGATGCGCGGTCCAGGCCCTGGGGGTCGACGTCGATCACGGTGACCGAGTCGCCCCGGTTTTGGAGCGCCTCCGTCACCCGGTCGACGAGTGTTCCGTACGCGGTCCGGGTGGGCGTCAGGACCAGCCAGTCGCCCACCGGGGAAGCGGGGCCGGCCGTGGTGGCCGGCTTCCAGTCGATGCGGTGGCGCAGCCCGTCGACGATGTCGAGATCGCGGTTGCGGCGACGCCAGGCGGCCAGCGCGGGAAGCGCGGCGGCCAGCGGGTTGATGTCCACGGGACGCATGGCGTCGGCGAGGGCGGTGAGGTCCTCGCGTTCCACCGCTTCCCAGAAACGGGCCTCGTTGCGGAAGGTGGCCAGCACTTCGGCCGCGTCCTGCGCGGCGGTCGGGGTCGGCCAGAAGCGCTGCCGCTGGAAGGCGTACGTCGGCAGGTCCACCCGGCGGCTGCCCGTTCCGGCGTAGAAGGACGCCCAGTCCACGGCCGTGCCCCGGACGTGCAGCGCGGCGAGCGCGGCGGTGATCGCGTGGGGCTCGGGCCGGTCCTTGCGCAGGGCGGCCACGAAGGAGACGGAGTCTCCAGCACCTCCTGTGCCTTCTGCCGTCTCCGTGTCGGCGACACTGGCCTGACCCATGGCGGTCAGGACGCCGCCCGGTCCGAGTTCGAGGAACGTGGTGACGCCCTGGTCGGCCAGCGTGCGCACGCCGTCGGCGAAGCGGACGGCCTCGCGGACGTGGCGCACCCAGTAACCGGGGTCGCGGACCTCCTGCGAACGCAGCATGCGACCGGTCACGTTGGAGACGACCGACAGCCGGGGCGGGTGGAACGTCAGGTTCTCCGCGACCCGGCGGAACTCGTCGAGCATGGGCTCCATGAGCGGGGAGTGGAAGGCATGGCTGACCTGCAGCCGCCGCGTCTTGCGGCCCTGCTCGCCGAGGGCGGCGGCGATCTCGGCCACGGCTTCCTCGGCACCCGAGATCACCACGGCGCGCGGCCCGTTGACCGCGGCCACCGACACGTCCGCACGACCGTCGAGAAGCCCGGCCACCTCTTCCTCGGTGGCCTGCACGGACACCATCGCGCCGCCCGCGGCCAGCGCCTGCATGAGCCGGCCGCGGGCGGCGACCAGCGCACCCGCGTCCTCAAGTGTGAGCACACCCGCCACATGGGCGGCCGTGATCTCGCCGACCGAGTGCCCGAGCAGGTGATCCGGGGTGACTCCCCAGGAGCTGACCAGACGGAACAGGGCCACCTCGACGGCGAACAGACCCGCCTGCGTGTACACGGTGGCGTCGAGCAGTGCCGCCTCGGCGCTGCCCGGCTCCGAGAAGACGACCTCGCGCACGGACAGGTCGACATGGCCCGCCAGGTGCCGGTCCAGCTCGGCACAGACCGCGTCGAAGGCCTCGGCGTACACCGGGTACGCCTCGTACAGCTCACGGCCCATGCCGGGCCGCTGCGAACCCTGCCCGGAGAACATCAGGCCGAGCCGGCCCGGCACCGCCAGGCCGCGCACCGCGCCCGGCGCGTTCTCGCCCCGGGCCAGCGCCCGCAGGCCCTCCAGCAGGGTGTCCCGGTCCTCGCCCAGAACGACGGCCCGGTGCTCCAGCGCCGAGCGTCCGGTGGCCAGCGAGAAGCCCAGGTCGCCCAGGTCGCCCAGATCGAGGACGCGCTGCCCGGCACCCTCGGTACCGTCCGCCGTGAGATGCGTCAGCAGCCGGTCCGCCTGGGCCACGAGGCCCTGCGCGGAGGCGCCGGACACGAGCCACGGGTGCACGGCGACCGACCCACCCGACCCACCCGATTCAGTCGAATCGGAAGCCGAATCGGAAGCCGAATCGGAAGCCGGGTCGGAAGCCGGGTCGGAAGCCGGGGCCGGAGCCTGCTCGACGATGATGTGCGCGTTGGTGCCGCTCACACCGAAGGACGACACGGCGGCCCGGCGCGGGCGGCCGGTCTCCGGCCAGTCGCGCGCCTCGGTGAGCAGCTCCACCTCGCCCGCCGCCCAGTCGACGTGCGGGGTCGGCTCGTCGACGTGCAGGGTGCGCGGCAGCACACCGTGACGCATCGCCATGACCATCTTGATCACACCGGCCACACCCGAAGCGGCCTGCGCGTGACCCATGTTGGACTTCATCGAGCCGAGCCACAACGGCTGTCCCGCCGCGCGCTCCTGCCCGTACGTGTCCACCAGGGCCTGCGCCTCGATCGGGTCGCCCAGCACGGTGCCCGTGCCGTGCGCCTCGACCGCGTCGACCTCCGCCGACGCCAGGTCCGCGTTGGCCAGGGCCTGGCGGATGACCCGCTGCTGGGCCGTACCGTTCGGGGCGGTCAGCCCGTTGGAGGCGCCGTCCTGGTTGACCCCTGTACCGCGTACGACGGCCAGGACCTGGTGCCCGTTGCGCACCGCGTCGGAAAGCCGCTCGACGAGCAGCACGCCGACGCCCTCGGCCCACCCGGTGCCGTCGGCGGCCGCGGCGAAGGACTTGCAGCGCCCGTCGACGGCGAGCCCGCCCTGCTTGCTGAACTCGGCGTACGCCTCGGGCACCGCCATCACGGCGACACCACCGGCGAGCGCGAGCTCGCACTCGCCGGACCGCAGCGCCTGGACAGCCATGTGGAGTGCGACCAGCGACGACGAGCAGGCCGTGTCGACCGTCACCGCCGGGCCCTCAAGACCGAGGGTGTAGGCGATGCGGCCGGAGACCACACTGCCCGCCGTACCGGTCAGGAAGTAGCCCTCGACGTTCTCGGACGCGTTCTGCAGCTTGTTCTCGTACCCGGACACCGCCGCACCGGCGAACACACCGGTACGGGTGCCGCGCAGCGCCGACGGAGCCACCCCGGCCCGCTCGACCGCCTCCCAGGCGGCCTCCAGCAGGAGCCGCTGCTGCGGGTCCATGGCCAGCGCCTCACGCGGCGAGATCCCGAAGAATCCGGCGTCGAACTCGGCGGCATCGGGGACGAATCCGCCCTCGTACGCACCCGAGCCCGCCGGACTCGTCGCGTACAGGGCGTCGATGTCCCACCCCCGGTCGGCCGGGAAGGGGCCCACCGCGTCGCGGCCCTCGTCCACCAGCCGCCACAGGTCCTCGGGGCTCGCGACACCGCCGGGGTACCGGCAGCTCATACCGATGATCGCAATGGGCTCCCGGGCCGCCTCGGTGATCCGGGCGTTCTCCTTCCGCAGCCGCTCGGTCTCCTTGACCGACGCCCGCAGAGCCTTGAGAACCTTGTCCGCCGAAGTAGCCATCATGCACTCCACATTTCGCACGTCATCATGAGCCGTTGTCTCCCAGAGCCAGCTGGATCAGGCTTTCGGCGTCCATGTCGTCAATCGAGCTGTCGTCAATCGAGTCGTCCGCTGCCACGGCCGGGGCCGGAGCTGCTGCCGCGGCGGGCGCCGGAACAGGCACCGGCTCCGCGGCGCCGGTCGCCACCGGCAGGTCGAACTTGGTCCGCAGGAAAGCGGCGAGCACCACAGGGGTCGGGTGGTCGAAGACCAGCGCGGCGGGCAGCCGCAGCCCCGTGGCCCGGGTGATCCGGTTCCTCAGGTCCACCGCGGTCAGCGAGTCGAAGCCGAGGGTCCGGAAGGGCTTGTCGGGCCGTACGTCGGAGGGCCCGGCCAGACCGAGCACCGCCGCCGCGTGATCCCGTACCAGTTCGAGCAGCGTGTACTCCTGCTCGGGACCGGGCAGCTCGGCGAGTTCGGCACGCAGCACGGCCGCCGCGTCCTGCCCGGCGTCCCGACCGTCCGCCGCCTCCGCGGCGTCGTCCGCCCGCACCGCACCGCGCACCTCCGGCAGGTCACCGATCAGCGCACTCGGGCGCAGTCCGGTGAACGCCGGGGCGAAGTCCCGCCAGTCGATGTCGGCGACGACGACCGCTGTCTCCCCGTGCTCGACGGCCTGCCGCATCGCGGACACCGCGAGTTCCGGTGCCATCGCCGACAGGCCGAGGCCGCTGAGCGCGCCCCCGACGCCTGCGCCGCCGGCCAGCCCGTCGCCCTCCCACCAGCCCCAGGACACGGATGTCGCGGACCGGCCCAGGGACCGGCGCCGGTGGGCCAGCGCGTCGAGGGACGCGTTCGCCGCCGCGTACGCGGAGTGCCGGGCATTACCCCACACTCCGGAGATCGATGAGAAGAGGACGAACGCGTCCACGGAGTCACCCAGCGCCTCGTCGAGGTGCAGGGCGCCGTTGACCTTGCCGGACAGGACGGTCGCGTAGGCGGCCGCATCCGTGTCCTGCACGGCCGCCGTGTCGTCCACGCCGGCCGTGTGGAAGACGCTGCCCACCGGGCGGCCCTCCGACCGCAGCCGCTCGACGAGCGCGTCGACCTGGTCCCGGTCGGCCACGTCACAGGCCACGACCGACGCGGAGGCACCGGCCAGGGCCAGCTCCTCCACCAGCTCGGCCGCTCCCGGACTGTCCGGACCGCGGCGGCTCGTCAACACGATGTGCTCGGCGCCCTCGGCGGCCAGCCAACGGGCGACATGCCCGCCGACGGAACCTGTGCCGCCGGTGACCAGCACCGAACCACGGGGCTCGAAGCGGCGTACGGCCTCGCCGAGCGAAGCCCGGCCGATCCGGCGAGCGAAGACGCCCTCGCCGCGCACCGCGACCTGGTCCTCGGCGCCGTAAGCGCCGGACAGCACGGCGCACACCCGTTCCGCCACCGATGCGTCGCCCCCTTCCGCCGCCGTGTCGGGCAGGTCGATGAGACCGCCCCAACTTCCCGGCGCCTCAAGGGCGATGGCCTGGCCCATGCCCCACAGCTGTGCCTGCACCGGACTGCTTGCCGGGTCGCTGTAACCGGTCTGTCCAATCTGGACGCCGCCACTGGTGAGGCACCACAGCGGTGCTCGCACGCCGGTGTCGTCGAGAGCCTGTACGAGGGCGAGCGTGCGGGCGGTCGCGGCCGGAAGCTCCGAACCCAGAGCCGGATCGGCACTCTCGTCCAGGGCCAGCAGCGACAGCGCGCCGCTGTACGCGGGCGTGTCCCCGTCACCGAGGGCCGTCAGCGCCTTGGCGATTCCCGCCCGGTCGCTCTGGTGCTCGGTGATCATCAACGGCACCACCCGGGCGCCACGTTCGGCCAGCTGCCGGGAGCATTCGGCCACCAGCGCACCGTCGGCCAGCGCCTCGGGCAGGACCAGCAGCCACGTGCCGGAGAGAGCAGCGGGCACACCCGAGGACACCGACGGCTTCCAGGTGATCCGGTACCGCCACGAGTCCAGGGTGGTGAGCGCGGTGGCGGTCCGCCGCCACCCGGCCAGCGCCGGCAGTACGGCACTGAGCGGCCCGGCATCGACACCGCCGCCCAGCTGCCGGACGAGCGCCTCGGCGTCGCCGTCCGCCACGGCCTTCCAGAACTCCGCTTCCGCGGTGGACTGTTCGGCGGTCACGGAGGTGGTGACGGCGGGGGTCTCGGGCTCGTCCTTGAGCCAGTAGTGGGTGCGTTGGAAGGCGTAGGTGGGGAGGGGGGTGCGGGTGGCGTTGGTGTCGGTGAAGAGGGTTGTCCAGTTGATGGTGGTGCCG
>NZ_JBIATE010000058.1:0-13536 GCF_042891445.1 Streptomyces sp. NPDC001890
ACACCGCGCCAAGCGCCACGACGTCGGCAAGACCGTCAAACGCGCCGAGACCATCAAGGAACACGAAGCCCGCCGAGGATAAACGCCAAGCTGAGTGCACGTACGAGAAGGCGGACCCACAGCCCCCGGCGGAGAACCTGGCCTGGGACGGCAAGACGCCCAAGGACGGCGCCATCTACCGCGTCTGGTGCGAGGGCGGCAGAGTCGGCGTCACGTTCGTCCCGAACGGCGCCGCCGGCCCGGCCGCGCCCACGATCGATCCCGAGCTGGTGGCGCGCCGCGCGGTCGACTCCATGAAGCTGGTCGGCCCGAAGGTGGCCAGCCCCCGCGCGGCCGGGCGGTACGTGGTCGGGATGCCGATGTGGATGTGGGTGACCCGCTCGACGTCGTCGTACGGACCGGCGACCGCGAAGGCGACGGCGGGCGGCGTCACCGTCACCGCCACGGCGAAGGTGGCCGCGATCCGGTGGGACATGGGCGACGGCACCACGATCACCTGCCATGGCCCCGGCACCCCGTACAGCGCCGACCGCGGCAAGTCCACGTCCCCGGACTGCGGCCACCGCTACGAACGAAGCGCCGCAGACCAGCCGGACGGCCGCTACAAGGGCACCGCCACCGCGACCTGGACCGTCACGTGGACGGCCCCCGCCCTCAACGACGGCGGCGAGTTCACCGAGATCCGACAGACCGCGTTCACCGCCGCGGTGGGCGAGGTCCAAGTCCTCAACTAAGGCCTGTTGCGAAAGTCCGTACAGATGTGTACCTGTGCGCAGTGGCCGATTTCGACGAGAGGCGGGGCTCGGGTTTCGGAGGGCGCCCTGGCAGAGCCGGCCATCGCGCCGTTAGTGCGGTGGAGTAGTTTCTCTCCGCTAGGCCTGGCAGGCGGGCCGCTGAGCTGGGAGGACTCGTTGTCGTGAGCATCCACATGCACATGCGCGCCGTTGCGGAATCCGAGATCCGGGACGACCACACCTGGCTTGCAGCGTTCATGGGGGAGGCTTGGGAGAACCACCCCGACGAGTACGCAGCGGGCATCGCCGAGTCGATCGACAAGGTCTGGGGCTCTGTCAATGACCTTTATGCCGCTGCCGATGTTCTCAATGCGGATGCCGACCGCTCTTGGGAGCTGCCGATCTACGGCGGGCGGCCGGTGGCGCACAGCGCTGATGCCGACCCCTCCAACCCGCCCCTGGGGATTCTGGAGCCGCCTGGGGTGTCACAAGCCGCAGGCTTCCTCGCACGTGTCTCGTTCGCAGAGCTGTGGAACGTCGCCGGTGCCAAGCTCGTCTGGGCCGGCTGGGACGAGGTGCAGGTCAGGCAGGAGTTCCTCGACCATCACAGGCGCCTGCAACGGTTCTATGGGCGGGCGGCTGCAGCAGGCCACGCCGTGGTCAGGGCGGTTTGGGCTTGAGACGTGGTCGGCGTGCCGGTCACAGCCATTCGTTGATGGCTGCGACCAGCACTGTCGCCTCGTAGCGCACGGCTAACTTGTCGTATCTCGTTGCCACTGCGCGGTGCCGTTTCAGTCGGTTGATCCCGCACTCCACCACGTGGCGCTGCTTGTAGTCCTCCTTGTCGAAGGCCGGTGGCCGGCCGCCTTGGGAGCCGAGTTTCTTGAGGTTGCGTACCTGGTCGGCTTTCTCCGGGATGGTGCATCCGATCCTGCGTCTGCGCAGGTAGGAGCGGTTCGCGCGCGAGCCGTAGGCTTTGTCGGGGTGCACGGTGCTGGCCTCCCCTTCTCTCGCCTATTGCGAGCTGTTGCCCCCAAGGTGCTGCTTCAGAACCGCTGATCTGTGACGCTCTGTAAGCGAGAGCAGGCGAACTCGGAACAGATGACCGGGGGCGTGAGCGTGGCGTACATGGGGGCAATGGCGATCCGGCGCACTCTGGGGTGAAGTGGCTCGTCTGACGGCACCGTGAGTGCGACAGCACACCTCCTCACTCTTCGCATTCGAGTGAGTGCGGAGGGTGTCGAATCTCCCATGCCCGCCCTGAGTTGGGGATGGCTAGGAACGGCGGAGGAGAGATCGATGGCAAACATCACGAGGATCGATGTGCAGCTGCACACCGAGCCCTGCCGGTGTCTCAGGCTGGGTGTACCTCAGCATCGGCGGACGGGAGTTCAGTATTGACTCCGACCGGAACGACTTCGAGCCGGGCGACAACTACACGTACATCTTCGGGGAGGGTGCCAACGTCCGGGAGGCCGGCCGCAACGACCCGCGTTTCCCGCGCCTGGACACCGACGACCTGGAACGCTACCCGGTCTACGTGCGCTACGAGCAGCCCGCCAGCAACGCCGAAGAGATCTGGTGCCTGGAGCGGGTGATCGCCACGGTGAACCCGGGCGGCGAGTTCACCGCCCGGTTCGACAACCCCCGGCTGGTCGGCAGCTCGGCTGAGGGGAAGATCTGGCTCGGCCAGCGTTACGGCAAGGCCGTGAACCTGCGCCGGGTCTGACCTGGCTGGCGCGGCACGTGCCCTGACTGGACGGCACGTGCCGCGTTGACCTCCGCCACCGACCACCCATCGGCCCACAGCAGCACCGGCTGTCCCAGGCGCGTACCGTGGCGCCCACTCCGCCAGCGTCGGCAAACCCGCCAGCACCGGATCAGCCACGTACCACGACACGTCAACCGTTCTGTAGGGCGTTCTGAGCGCCTGTCAGCCGCCCCAGGTCTTGCGTGGTGATCGGTGTCATTTTGTCGGTGGGTGTTCGTCATCGTTTTGTCAGTGGGTTGGTGGGGTGTCCGGGCTGGTGGTGCGGGGTGCCGGGTTCTGACAGTGGATGCCGATGAGTGACTGTCGTTTTTGCGGTCGGCGGGGCCGCGCGCGGGCCGGGCTGGTGCCCGGCCGTTTCTGGGGCGGGGGCCGGAGCGTTGGAGGCCTCGGTGCGGGAGGCTGCGAACCAGCCGTCGTGGTTGTTACCACCTTTACCAAGGCGACTGCGCCGGCCAGCTATCTGCAGAGGGGAACGGAAGCCGTCACACGGCTGAGGCGTGACGGCTTCACGGACCCGCTCGGCCTCCCGGTGCCCAGTGCAGCACGCCTTCTGCCGGCGGGCGGCGTGGTTTTCGACGGCGCCCCGGCGGTGGACGTGGCCCAGGGCGACCCACATCGCGCAGACGGGGCACCGCACGACGTGCCCGGACTCCTCACCGTTGATGAAGGCGACGGCGGTGCCACCGGTCGCGATGGGCGGCACCCTCGACGTCAGCGGCGAACCGCTTCTCGGCCTCGCGAAGGTGCGGATTCAGTTTCGCGAGACTCGCGGGACTGGCTGCGTGAGGGACCTTCTTATGGCAGCTGGTCCAGGAACCAGGTGGAGAGCTCCTCGGTGACCAGGGTGTGCGTGTCGCTCTGCGAGGCGAGCTTGACGGCGTGGAAGGGCGTCTCCTCCAGGTCCTCCTCGCTGATCGGGTTGTAGAGGTCGTCGTGGGTGGCCGGCTCCCGCAGGGAGATGGCGCTGACGGCCGGGACGAAGCAGTGCTCGCGGATCGGGTTGACGACACCGAAGCCCAGCACGGGCGGGAGCTCGTTCAACGTGTCGGCGAGGATACCGAAACCGTGGAGGGTGCCGCCGGGCGCGCCGTCGATGTCGGGCAGTGCGCTGGTGCGGATCTCGCGGGTGGGGAGGGTGACCGTCCTGAGCTTGGCCACCAGCTGGTCGTCGCCCTGGGACTGGGTGTACAGGGTGGTGCCGGTGACGGCCAGCCCCTTGCCGATGACGGCTTCGGCGCCGGGATGCACGCCGTTGCCGGCACCGCTGGCGGGACCGTTGGCGAGGGCGACCAGCCGGGTCGCCCTGCCCCGGGGCCAGTTGCCGACTTCCTCCAGCGCGCGCAGGAACGCCAGGCGCTGCTCACTGGTGGCGGGCTGGTCCTTCCAGTCCGCGATGTGCTGCCAGAGCAGCTCCTGGGCGGCCGGGCTGTTGATCTGGTCCGAGAAGCGAGGGTCGAGCTTCTTGGTGTAGTGCGCGAACGCCTGGAGGGCGATGGGGATCCAGGCGCCGGTGTGCGGGCTGTCCCAGGAGTAGTAGAGCTGCGCCTCGTGCTCGATGCCTGCCGTCTCCATCTTGGCGAGGGCATACCGGGTGACCAGGCCGCCCATGCTGAAGCCGCCGACGGCCAGCGGATAGTCGCCAACACGCCGGTCGACCGCCTCGGTGACGGCCGCCATCACCGCCTCGGCGTTCTCCAGGATCGACGCGCTGCGCTCGTGATAGCCGACGAGAACGACGTCGCGGCCCCGGCGGCGGAGCTCGCTCAGGAGCGGAAACGGGCCGTACTCCAGCTGCTCCCAGGTGAAGCTGAGGTCGCTGGGGCCGGTGCTGAAGCCGTCCGCCATCAGGACCGGGCGGGTGAGCCCCCTGTTGCCCTCGCCGTGGTAGACCCAGGCGGTGCCGTGGGGGAGGTCCCAGACGTCGCTGGGCGGGGGCGGGATGCGGTCGGTCGTGCGCGGGCCGGGCGCCAGGACGATTGGGAGACCGGACTGGAAGGCCTCTGCGGCCTGCTCCTCGGTGGTACTCAATGCATTTCCTTCCTGAGAGCGCGGGGCAAAGCCCCTCCTTACGGACTGCAGGCCGGGCCCGGGGCTATGTATGCGGTGTCGCGTCCGGTCCCGGCAGGACAATGACAGCACACTCTCCGCATATGAATGAACACAGAAAGTCACGGTCTCTTGGTGTGCGAGGGCGTGCCCGCCGACCGAACGGGAGCGAAGCGTCTCCTGCGCGAACGCGTGATCCTTCGCTCAGGAACGGGTGGAAGGCAGTCGGGCGCCGATCGTTCGGCCGGCTGATCTCGTTCCGAACCGCGTGCCGTAATCGTTCGGATCACCCGATCGTGGGAGCCAGGGTTGTCGGGTGTCGGCGTACGGGCCAACGTGGCTCTGGCAAGATTTTCGTAGCCGGAGATCATCTCGGTGCGAGGGTCGGCCGGTCCGTGTAGCGGGCAGCCTTTGACTGTGCTCTGTTGAACTGGCAATTCTTTTACCACAGTTGGCCAATGTGCTGGTGGTCTCGGCCGATGTCTCTGATGCTGTCGTGGTGGTCCGCGCCCGCACGAGATCTGGTGTTCCTGCGGCATGTACGGGATGCGGCCAGCTCAGCGCGTGGTGTCACAGCCGCTATGTACGGCGCCTCGCCGACGTCACTGTTGGAGTCCGGCCTCTGCGCATCGACTTGTCCGTACGGCGCCTGTACTGCGAGAACGCAGCCTGTCCGAAGGTGACCTTCGCTGAGCAAGTGCCGGGGCTGACCGTGCGCTACCAGCGGCGCACCCCACAGTTGCAGCGCCTAGTGGAGGCCGTCGGTGTGGTGCTGGCCGGCCGGGGCGGTGCCCGGATGTTGCGGATCCTGAACGTCACGCTCTCGCGATGCACCGTTCTGTCCCAGCTGATGCGGGTGCCGCTTCCGCCACTGGAGACACCCCGGGTGCTGGGGGTGGATGACTTCGCGCTCTACGGCGGCACCTACGGCACCCTCCTGGTCGACGCCACCACCCGGCTCCCGCTCACACTCTGGGAAGGGCGCGACGCGGAACAGCTCGGCCAGTGGCTCCGCGAGCACCCAGGTGTCGAGGTCGCCTGCCGAGACGGTTCCCTCACCTACCAGCAGGGCATTACCGCTGGCGCACCCGACGCCGTGCAGGTCAGCGACCGCTTCCACCTCTGGCAGGGCCTCTCCCGCCGCGTCCAGGACATTGCCTCCGCCCACCGCGGCTGCCTGCCCGCCGCACTGCCCCCGGCCAGTGCGGCCGATCCTGAACCGATCGAGGGGACTGCCGAGAACACCGCGACGAACACCCGGGCCGGGCGGCATGCCCGCAGGCTGTTCGAGCCGTCACCGCGTCGTCCTGATCGCCCACCTCCGCCGCCGCTACGCGGACCGGCCGACCATGTCACCGGGATGATCTCCGGCTACGAAAATCTTGCCAGAGCCACGTTCACTTTTACGCCGACGCCAGGTGGCTCGAACAGCATGCTCCCGGCGTTTTCGCCGGTCTTGGCGGCCCGGGAAGGCCGGAAGCCATCGTCGAGTGCGGCCGGATCGATGTCCGCCAGTAGTCGCCATGCGGTGGGAGCGGATGCGACCGAGCCGAACACCTCGGCCTGATCACGCAGCAGGGCCAGGTCAGCGATCGCCTCTCCGCTGTCGGTCAGCATCACCGCCAAGTCCACTGCGATCCGGCCGGGGGTGTGACCGGTGCCGCGCGGTCGCAGTTGGCACAGCGCGTCGGTGAAGGCCGTGGTCAGGCCGGTGGCATCGGCGAGATCGGCCAGCAGACGGGACCCGGCATGGCTGACCACCCCCGTCGGCTGATACGACAAGCTTGGGACGCGACCCGGTAGTGTGCACGCAGAAAATGCCTTCCTGCTGTGGTGACAGAAGCCCTAGACAAGCCTCATCATCCCAGCTCAGAAGGCACTTTTGAGGTTGATCCCCGGGAGTGGACACCGGGTTTCACGCGACGAGTGACAGCGTACGTGACGTGATCAGTTGCTGTTCAAACTCGGCTGGCGTGAGGTAGCCGAGCGCGGAATGTCGACGGCGCCGGTTGTAGTACGACATCCAGCGGAACAGCTCCAGCCGAGTCTGTGCCTTCGAGGTCCAACGCCTCCCGTGGAGCAATTCGCGCTTGAGGCCCTGGAAGAACGACTCGGCGAGGGCATTGTCGTAGCTCGAGCCGACCCGGCCCATGCTGCGCCGGATGCCGTGCCGGTCGCAGACCTCGGCGAAGGCGGCCGCGCTGTATTGGGCGCCCCTGTCGGTGTGGAATACGACGCCGCGGACCGGGCCTCCGCGGGCGGCCACGGCCATCTCGATCGCGTCGGTGACCAGCGAGGTGCGCATGTGGTCGGCGATTGACCAGCCCACCACCCGCCTCGAACAGATGTCGATCACCGTCGCCAGATACAGCCACGTCCCGCCGACGGCTATGTAAGTGATGTCGCCGCACCACGTGGTGTTCAACGTGTCTGCGGTGAAGTCGCGCATCACCAGGTCCGGCACGGGCGGCGCGATCCTGTCCGCGATCGTCGTCCGCTTCTTCCTCCGCAGGTGACGGCCGACGATGTGGTTGATCCGCATCAGCCGGGTGACACGCTTGCGGTTGATCCTCCGTCCCCTCGCACGCAGCTCAGCGTGGACGCGCGGAGCCCCATACGCCCCGTGGTGTTCGGCATGGATGGCGCGGATCTCGCTCACGGTCCGCTTCTCCTCGGCCCGGCGCTCGGCGCGGGCCTGCTCGGTGGCCAGGTGCCGGTAGTAGCCGGCGCGGGACACCCCGAGCGCCCGGCAGATCCGCTGCACGCCGAAGTCGGCGCAGTTCTCGGAGATGAAGTCCCAGCGGCGGGGGCTCACTTCACCTCCCGGGCGAAATAGGCCGCTGCCCGGCGCAGGATCTCGCGCTCCAGCTGCCACTCCTGCTCGGCCTTCAGCAGCCGGGCGTTCTCCGCCCGCAGCCGGGCCAGCTCTTCCGCCGCGCTCGCGCCGCCATCGCTGCCCTCGGGCACGGCCTGAGCATCGTCCTTGCGCACCCACGTCCGCAGCGACTCCGCGGTGATACCGAGATCAGCAGCCACCGACGCATACGTCCGCTTCCCGACCGCGGCGCGATAGAGCGCGACAGCATCTCTCCTGAACTCCTCCGGATACGGAGACCTACGTCCCACCTGGACATCCCTCCCTGGACCATCAAGATCCATTGTCAGGGTGTCCACTCCAAAGGATCAGCCTCAGCGTGGACGTCGACCCATACCTCGTCCACGCCGCGCGGGACCGCCTGGCCGCGACGGGGCACCGGCCGCACCTGGAGGTCTGCGACGTGACGGGCGAACTGCCCGGCGTCTACGACCGCATCGTCTCCACCGTTTCGGTACCGGCGATCCCCGTCTCCTGGCTCAAGGCGCTCACCCCCGGCGGGCGGATGGTGACCACCCTGTCCAAAACCGGGCTGCTCATCGTCGCGGACAAGACCGCCGACGGCGGCGCCACCGGCAGGGTCGCCCCGGAGCCCGCCGGCTTCATGAGCACCCGCCACGGCGACGACTACCCCCCCGCTCCCGACAACACCGATCGGTGGGCCACCGCGCGCAAGGCGGACGGCGAGAGCGTCACCACCGGCCGTTACCCGGTGATGCGAGTGTGCAGCACCTGGGACGTGCGCTCCACCCTCGAACTCACCGTTCCCGGCATCGAGCACCGCATGGATGTGGCCAAGGACGGCACCCGTACCGCCTGCATGCTGCACCCGGACGGCTCCTGGGCCCGGGCCACGGCACCGGGGGCCCGGGAACTGCCCACCGTCCACCAGAGCGGCCCCCGCCGACTGTGGGACGAACTGGACCGCATCCGCACCTGGCTCGTCATCGACGGCGACCTGCCCATCTCCGGGGCAGCGGTACGCATCGACCCGGACGGCACCTGCCACTTCACCCGCAGCGGCTGGTCAGCAACTATCAGCGCACGGTGAACCGCCGCGCGAGACCATGCCTCCGCGCACCCTTCCCGCACGCCCTCGCCGTCCGGCCGTGCCCGCCGCCCGCGCGCCCGGTCCGTCCCGGGAACCGACCGGCCGCCAACTGCCCGACTACCCTGGCTGCTGCGCCGCCGGGCCGGTAGCGCCGCTCTGCTGCCCGGCGGCAGCCCGCGGGGCCCGGTGCGGGGCCAGATTGCCCAGTGCCGGGAGCCGGCAGATCCACGTGTCGCAGACGGGTTGGGCCCGTGCCGCGATCGCCGCGAGTTCTGCGCGCCGGTCGGTCTCGGCGTCGGCGAGCCGGCGCCGGAACTCGGCTTCGAGAGCGGTGTGCGGCCAGTTGGCGTCCATGGTGGTCCGGGTCAGCTGCGGGTCCACCGCGTAGACCGGTGACCGGCCGGGGTGCAGGGGGAGGTGTTCGTTGATCCAGGTCCCCTTCACCCGGGTCCGGCGCCGGGTGAACGTCACGTCCTTGACGGCATCCGGACCGTAGACGGGTCCGGAGGGCCGACCGTGTTCGTCGAGGACTGGGGAAGAGCTGATGTTCCAACCGTGCACTATTCGGCTCTTGGCGCATGGCAGGAGGCGTGTGTGGACAGGGCAATCGACTTCGTCAAGAGCAACCCCGAAGTGTTCGCCGGCGGGGGAGGGGCGGCCGGGGCGACTTCGTGGGGCGGGGCGGTGAAGGAGAGCACGCGGACGCCGAGGAGCGCGCCGAGGCAGGCCGAATTACGGAAGGACCGTGGGACCCCCTGGTCCCTTGGAGCAGCCCTGCCCGGCGCAGGTGGAGCGCGTCGGATGGGCTTGTTGGTCGTTGATCGGGGAGACGAACCAGGAGAGGAGGCCGGACGTTCACCGGCCTCCCGAGCGAAACGGACCGGCTTGTGCCCGCGACCACGTTGTACTCGAATCTCACCGCCGAAGATCTCACCCTTGGCGACGTCGACGCACTTGTCGGCTACCTCACCCCCCGCCTTGAGAAGGCCAAGGAGGACGCCCCGCGCGGGAGCGACGTGTCGCGCGCACTGAGCACCCTGCGGCGCCTGCTGGAAGCTCAGGCTGAAGACACCCGATCCGTGTTCGCCGTTGCCCCGGTCACCGAGAATCTCCTCGATGCCCGGAAGCGGCAGTGGAACAACCTGACCAGACTGGCCCTCGCATGGCACACGAAGGACGACTTCAGTGACCGCTGGAACCTCATCCACTACCGTGACGCGGCCGCGGTCGCTGAGGCAGCAGCATGGCGGCTGAGCCGTTTGTGAAGACATGCGCCCCGAGCGCGTCTCCATCCAGTCGTTGCCGGCGAGCGGCGGGCCTTGGGCGAGCCGCACGAAGCCGACTATGCCGCCAACGGAATTGTCCGGATGGCTTCCAGACACCTCGTCAGTGATCGGAGACCACGCGGAGGCTTCCAGCCCTTGCTGAATGGGCCCGAGCGGTCGGGGTTTAGGGTGTTGGGCAGGGGTGCCCGAACACGAAGCGGACGACACCACGCCCCCACCCGCCACCGCTGTGCCTGCATGCCCTCGCCGCCCGAAACCGAGCCGGTGAAACGGCGATTCGAGCACACGAGGGCCGCCCTGACGGCCTGGGCGAACAAGGGCCGGGGCAGGTGGTGACACAGGTTCCGGTTCGCCCTCGCCCGCGACGTGGGCGCCTACTCGCTGTGGCTCCGTCTCGGCAAGGGAAGCATCAAGGAGTTCGACGTCGCGGGTGTTCTCGACCTCCGCGACGTCGTACGCGCCATGCAGGAAGCCGCGCGAACCCCTCCTCACCGAGGACGAGATGAACGAACCTCCTCAGCGACGAGGACCGCGATACCGGCGGGGAGGACGACGAGTACGAGTGGGTGCGCTGAACGTGCCGGGCGCCCGAGCGTGGGCTTCTTCCCGCCCGGGCCCCAGTGCGTTAGTCAGCTGACGGGGATGTCGATGTGCGCTTCGTGCAGGTGCCCGGCGATGGCGCGGTCGCCTTCGACGACGTGGACTGGGCGAAGCCGTTGCAAATTTCTTCGGTGCCGGTCAACAACAGGCGGTCCCGCGACCGGGCGTGCCGCGTGGCGCATCACCGGTGGCTGCGCCACCAGCGGGAAGCCGCCGCGACGGGATGGCGTTCCTGTGGGGCTCCACTCCCGATCGACTACCTCATGCACAGCCCCACCTCCTGCACCACTGAGTTCTGGGTAGGAAGCGCAGAAGCAGCCAGTCAGGCCTGGGGCGGGAACAGCTCGATCAGGCGGGCGCGCTGCCGTTCGCCGAGACCCTGGATCCTCCGCGTTTCCGAGATGCCGAGGTCCACAAGATGGCGGCGAGCCTTCACCGGGCCGACGCCAGGGAGAGACTGCAGGAGCTGAAGGGCGCGTGTCTGCCGGGCGGTGTCGTCGCCGCGGTCCAGGACGTCGAGAAGCGAAATATGTCCAGCCTTCAACGCCGCGAGCATCTCGCTGCGCTCCTTGCGGACCCGGCCGGCCTTCGCGAGTGCTTCGGCTCGCTGCTCGGGGGTCAGGGTGGGGAGAGGGGTCGGCATGGCGCTCCTTCGTCGGTGGAGCGTCCCATCATGACCGACAGAGCCGCTCCCCGTACGGATGGTGTGATCCCTGCTCCGGTCGCTGTGGACTGGGACGCTGAGGGGGCGGGCGTGGTCAGTCGCCTGCGAGCTGCCGGAGGAAGCGCTTCTCCTTGCGCTTGCGCAGGATTTGGTACCAGCGGGCGTTGTAGGAGAGCTCTTCTCGGCAGGTGTCCAGGAACGTCTTCTGGGCGGCAACCACTGCCTCGGCCTGGAGCTGGAAGCGGTCTGCTTTCCTCTCGTTCAGGTCCAGGTCGCTGGCGGCCGTGACGAGTTTCTCCGCGGCGTCGATGACCTGGACGCTGCCGCACAGGCGAACACCGTTGAGCGCACTGATCAGGTCGCTGCCGATCTCCCACATCGTGGGCATCTGCGCAGTGAGCAGCTTGTACGAGGCCCGTCCGGCTTCGCGGCGCAGGTTGGCGAACTGATAGCTGTAGGCGAAGGAGCGGGTCGAGGCGTCTAGCATCCGGCGGTACGCGTCTGCCCGGTCCTCCCTGCTGCCGAGCCGGGGGATACCCGTAGGCCGGTAACGGCCTATCAGGGCACCGAACGGACCACCAGCAGCCTTGATGGCTGCGGAGGCGACACCAGAAGCGATCAGGTCCATGCTCGGTTCTATCACCTACGCCGCACCGAACACCGGTGGACTGCTTCGGCCAATACTGGCGAGGCCCGGGAATTCCGGGCGCAGGCGCACCGCCAGTTCCCCATGCCGGGCGGCCGGGAGGTTGCGGGGCGAGGGCCCGGTCGCACAGCCGGCCTGCGATGTGCGTGTGGGGCACCGACACATCCATCAGGTTATCCGCGGGCCGAGATGGTGGTGCGGTGCGGCCCGCATGTCTGCGACACGCCGAGCTGTGGGTGGTCGGAGCTCGTTCTCAGGTCTGCCGCACTCTCACGTGTTGGTAACAAGGAGCAATAGTCAATACCTGTGGATCACGGCTGTCCGTTGAGGCCGAGCTTCCTCTTGCCGTAAGGGGAGAAGATCGACGCCCAACCGGTCCAGCCAGCGTGGACCTGGGCAATCTGGGAGGGCAGGGGCATCACGGGGAGCAGGTTTCTGCCCTTGGCCCAGTTGGTGAGCAGGCCCTCGGTAGTGTCCACGACGGACACGACCATGGTGACTTTCGCGTTGCCGTCGACCCAGGTGTCCCACAGTGCCCACCCTTCGGGTCGTGCTTCCACCCCCAGTCGAGCACAGGCGTGGGAGTAGGTCTCGTCGGTGCCGATGGGCATAGCGTCGGGGCGGATGATGGCTACGGCCGCGAGGGGGACCTGCGGACGCTTTGCCTCGTCCTCCAGGCACCCGTCCAGGGGGAAGTGGTAGTGCAGCAGCGCCCGTCCCAGTGCGTTGACACTGCGTTGGAGCGGGCCCTCGCCTTCGGTTCCGTCGGCGTACCACTGCTCACCGGCGGCTGCGGAGGTGACTGCCTTGGCGAGCCTTTCGACCTCCCGCAGATAGTCGAGTTCAGAGAGCTCTGGCCTGGTCATGGGGGCAGTGTCGCATCGCGTCGCCGGATCTGTGCACCCGTTTTTTCGCGCGGTCAGGCGCGTTTACTCCGCGTGGTGAGGGTGGTTCTGGCGGTGTTGCGGACCCGTCTGGTGCGGCCGGTCTCGGCCAGGACGGCGAGGGCGTCGGAGGTGTCGAGACTCTCGACGATCTTGCGTTGCAGCCAGTCCGATGAGTCGGTCAGCGCACCGGGAAGCCACGGCTGCGCCAAGGCGACCGCCCTGAACAGCGACCACTCGTGGAGCCGCTGGACCAGGAAGGGGTGCGGTTCGAGAACCTTGACCATGGCCTGTGCCCAGGTGGCGTATTCCGGGCTTTTGAGCAGGTCGGTAGCCCGCCTGTCGAGGTGGCGGACGACCGCGGACTGGGCCATCACCGGGTCCGGGTCCGTGAGAATCTCGGTCATCAGGCTGCGTTCTTCCTGGTCCGCACCTGCGCGAGTGCTTGCAGGTATGCGGCGAACCGGAGGTGCTCCGGTGGCTCGTCCCGGTCTGGGACCTGGTTGCTCATGCCGCCTGGTCCTGACGCTCGACCAGGAGTCCGCGTTCGAAGCGGGCTCCGGCGCGGACCAGTGGGACCAAGTGGGCGCCGTTAACGGCCCGCCAGCGGGCTTGAGCGGACTCGACGAGTTTGAAGACCATGGCGAGTCCGGCGGCGCGGGAGCCGGCGCCCTTGGTGACCTTGGTCCGCAGTCGGACGGTGGCGAACGTCGACTCGATCGGATTCGTCGTGCGCAGATGGATCCAGTGCTCGGCGGGATAGTCGTAGAACGCCAGCAGCTCATCCTGGTCGTCGGTGACCTTGGCGACGGCCTTGGGGAACTTCGCCTGGTAGAGCTTGGCGAACAGCCCGATGGCCTGCTCGGCGTGTTCCCGGTCCTCGGCGACCAGTCCAGAGCGCCGCGGGAACCGAGTTCGTCGAGGACCAGGCGGTGGAGCCTGGCCCATACCCTGGCCTTCGTCCACTCGGCGAACCGTC
>NZ_JBIATE010000059.1:0-13032 GCF_042891445.1 Streptomyces sp. NPDC001890
GCCGTCGCCTTCGCGGACGCCGGCCCGTACGACGACGTCGAACGGGTCACCCACATCCACATCGGCATCCCAACCACGTACCGCCCGGCCGCGCGCGGACTGGCCACCGCCGGACCCACCAGCTTCATGGAGTCGACCGCGCGGCGCGCCACCAACTCAGGGTCGATCGTCGGCACGGCCGGGCCGGCCGCGCCGGTCGGGGGCCAGGAGTCGGCGTGAACAGGAGGAAGGCCGGTTTCAAAGATCCAGGTAATCAATGTCGATGAGTTTGGGAGTCACTCACTGTCCGGCGAGCGGTTCAGGGGCCATCCCTCGGTGAAGGCCCTGAGCTGGCCTCGCTGTCGTTCTTCCTCCGCGATCCGGTCGGTGAGAATGCGGCGGTCGATGTACGGCGCGGCGGCGGCGAGGACCAGGCGCTGAAGCTCGGTCGGGTCGAGAGCCTCAACCTCCCACTGCACCGGCTGGTCGGCGGCGAGCCCGTATCGGCGGGCGAACCCCGGCCAACGTGGGTCGCCGGCCTTTCCCGCGGCTGCGGGTAGCTCGTAGTCCCGGACTTGGTCGTGGGTGAGCAGGACGCGTTCTACGTGGCTCCAGCAGTCGGTTCGGGCCACCCAGTCCCGTTCGATGTCGGCGCCCGAGGCGTCGAAGTCCCCGACGTTTCTCCGGGGCGCCGCGAGCGTGCGGTTCGAGTTCTCGCAGCTCAGAAGCGGTCGGGACGACCATAGCGTGCGCAACAGGTGTGGTGCACGGAACCTGACGGAAGATTCACTCGGCGGGATGCTGACCGGGTTCGGGCCGCCCGTTCAGACGCTGGCGGATTTGGCCCTCGGGGAGTATCCGAACGGAAAATAGCGGTAGGCGTCAGGTCATGGATCCAGGCCGAAGACCCTGCGCCACTTCGACGCCTGATCGTCAGCCCGGGCGTTTGGCCATGACGACCAGACCGGGGCCGCTGTATCCCGTCGGGGGGAGCCGCAATTCGGCGACCGGGTTCAGGCCGGCCTGCTCGATCAGATTGACGAGTTGTTCCGGCCGCCACTTGTGGGTCGTCCAGCGGACGGGTACGCCTCCGTAGGCCTCGGTGCGCACCGCGTCCTCGTCGCCGACGTGTGTTCCGGTGATGAAGTGTCCGCCTGGCTTCAACGCGCGTGCGAACAGGGCGAGGACCTGGGGAAGGACGTCACGGGGGAGGTTGAACAGCGACCACCACCCGAGCACGCCGCCCAGGGTCGCTTCACCGAGGTCGAGCTCGGTGGCGGAAGCGACAGCGAAGCGGCACTCCGGATGAAGGCGGCGTGCGTTCTCGATCATGCGAGGAGAGAGATCCACCCCGGACACGTCGAGTCCGCGTTCGGCGAGGTAGGCGGTCACTGTTCCGGGCCCGCAGCCGACATCGAGGACAGGCCCGAGCCCGCGCACGGTGTCAGCAAAGGCGTCGATCGACGCCTTGAGCCACGGGTCCCTGCGGGTGTCGCCGACTCCAGTCGTCACGACCATGTGGGCATAGTTGTCGGCCACCCGGTCGTAGGATTCACGTACGACGTCGAGATCGGCCGGGCGGTCAATAGGGTGTGCGCGCATCAGCCAACCATAGGACCGCACGGGGGACTTGGGGCTGGTGAAGCGGTTGACGCCAAGCCGTTCTTCACGGCCCGGCTGACCTCGTGAGGGCGTTCACGCGGTTCCCGTACTCGCGGCGGGCCTTGCGCTGTGCCGGTATCACCGGGACGCCCTGGGCACCGTCGAGCGGTTGGCAGCGGGCGAGGAGTTGTTGGTGCACGGCGGGGACGGCGCTGACGCGCAGGGTGTAGCCCTGGCCGCGCCGTACAGTGACGCCGTGATCGAGCGCGGCGCGCTCGGCGGGCTCCAGTTCGGTGGCCCGGAGGTAGTCGGCGACCTTGCCCGGCATGTCGAGGGTGACCGGCAATTCCGGGGCGGGGGCATTCTCCTCGATGGCGGTGTGGTCGGGCAGGAGGTCGCCGACGGCCGTGCGGATCGCGCCGCGGCTGACTCCGTGGTCGCGGGCAAGGGCGGCGATCGAGCGGCCCTCCAGGTACGCGGTGCGTACGTCAGCGGTCTTCGTGGCCGCGACGGCGGGGCGGCGTCCGCCCTTGTTGCCCTTGGCCTCGGCGGCGCGCAGTCCGTCGTAGGTCAGCTCGCGTTGGAGGTCGCGCTGGAGTTCGCCGGCGGCGGCGAGGGTCTGGAGCATGAACTTCACGGTGGACAGCAGCTCTCCGGTGCGCGGGTGGCGGGCGGTGAGGTCCATGGCGGAGAACGCGCCGTCGTGGATACGCAGGGCGAGCTGGTCGCGGTGGAGGACTTCGAGGACATCGAGGATGTGCTGGTTGCCGCGCACGAGACGGAACATCTCGGAGATGTGCACGGTGTCGCCCGGCCGGGCGTACGTGAGCAGTTCGCCGAACTTCGGGCGCTGGAGCGGGTGGAGGCGGCTGGAGGTGCCCGCCTCTTCCTCGAACACCCGCGGGGCGTCGATCCCGGCTTCGGCGAGGACAAGATCCTGGCGGGCGGTCGACTGCTGGTCGGTCGACACCCGCTTGTAGACGAGATTGGCCACGCTGTTCCCCGCTTCTGCCGCCGCATCGGACCTCGGGTGTCATCTAACCCTGTCGTCAGCCGCCATCGGATCTCGTTGGATCGGAGCCGCCGTCAGGCCCCGGAAAGTCGGGGTTCATTGGACGCCCGCCGCCCCTGTCGTCATTCGATCCTTTGCTGACAAGAGCCTGCGGCTGATCGGGGCAGCTATGTCACGTGGCTGAAAGGCATTGAGCCAGTGCTCCCCGAGTCAAGGAGATCTGGGATCATGAAACATGCTCCCGGATGACTGGCACCTCACCCAAGACGTTGACGACTTCCTCGCCCGAGCCGGGGACTTCCTGCGCTCGCGCCCCGCCCTGCACAACACGCCGCTTACGGACATCGAGAAACTGCGGATACGCAGGCCGGACGCGCACGGCCCCGTCACCGCCGTCTTCGGCCGACTGGAGTCCGGAGGCGAGGTCCACGCGGTCTTCTATCTCACTTCGCGCGGCCGCCTAGGCCTCACCCCCCTCTCCGTCGAGCAGACCGACGCCCTCGCCGCCCACTTGGCCGTCCTCGGCCACTCGCCCGCCAACGTCATCGCGGACCACGACACCGCCACCGGATACGCCGACTCCTGGCAGCGGCACACGGGCGCGGAGCCAGCACTCTTCTGGCGAACACATCTCTACCGTCTCGGCACACTCACCCCGCCGCAGCCGCACCCGGAGGGACGGGGCCGTCTCACGGGCGGGACAGACCGCGAACACGTTGTGTGCTGGTGCCGTGAGTTCTGCGTCGATGTCGGGGAGCAGTCCTCCATCGACTTGATCGACGCCGGCTCCTGGGACGACTCGCACTTCGGCGACCGGCACTTCACCTTCTGGGAGACCCCGGACGGCACCCCCGTCTCGATGGCGGCCGCGACCTCGGTCATCGGCGGCATGGTCCGGATCGAACCCGTCTACACCCCGGCCCACCTCCGGGGCCGCGGCTACGCGGGCGCCGTGACGGTCGAGGCGAGCCGGGCAGCTCTGGCCGCGGGCGCGACGGACGTCGTCCTGTTCACGGACCCGGACAACCCCACCAGCAACGCCCTCTACCAGCGCATCGGGTATGTTCACGTCGCCGACTTCGCCGGGTACAAGTTCTCCTGAAGCGCACCACAAGCCGGTTGAGGGCGTGATCGGCGCAAACACACCTGCCACGTACCGGCTGTGACCGCCGCGTAGCGGTTGACGAAAGTGGTCACTCTGATCAGCCTTCGGGTCGGTGACGCTCAGTCCTGCTCGTCGTCGTCGTTCTCGTCATCGGTGTGCGGGTTACGCAGCTGCCGCAGGCCCGGCGCGGCCGGTTGAGTGAAGGCGTAGCGGCCGAGGAAGTTGATGTGGTCGTACTGGAGTGGGGAGAGCCGGGCGAGCAGTTCGTCGGTGACGGGGAAGCCGTCGGCGGCCAGCTGTTTGACGGCGGCGTCGATGTAAAGGCTGTTGAACAGGACTACGCAGTTGAGGGCCAGTCCGAGGGCGCCGAGCTGGTCCTCCATGCCCTCGCGGTAGTGCTGGCGCAGTTCGCCGCGCTGTCCGAAGAAGATCTTCCGGGCGAGGCGATGGCGGGCTTCGGTGACGTTGAGCTGGGCGCCGATCATGCGCCGGTATCCCTCGTCGGAGACGAACTGGAGAAGGTGCAGGGTCTTGAAGATCCGTCCGTAGTGGGCGAAAGCGTCGCCCAGTCCGGTCGGTTTGCCGTCGCGGGAGAGCATGCGGATCAGGTCGTGTCCGCGGACCTCGCCCAGGGTCAGGGAGCCTGCCACGCGGAGCATGTCGCCCCAGTGTGCGCGTATCCGGTCCAGGCGGATGGTGTGGTTGGAGACCGGCTGGAGCGGCCCGTAGTCGGCCGCGGTGTTCGTCCGCCACAGCCGGGCGTCGGAGATGTCGGCGATCCTGGGCGAGAACTGGTAGCCGCAGATCGCGAACAGGCCGAAGACGATGTCGGAGTACGACGCGGTGTCGGTGATGACGGTCTCCGGCTTCGGGCCGCCGTCGCGGGCGTGGATGGCGTCCAGGATGAACAGCGAGTCGCGCAGCGTGCCCGGCACGACCACCCCGCCCAGCCCCATCACCTGGTCGTTTACCACGTTCAGCCATGTGGCGCCCTTGTGCCGCAGCCCGAAGTACCGGGGGTTCGAACCCGCGTACAGGGTCTGCACGGGCACGGTGAAGCGGACCCCGTCGGCGGAGGCGACCAGGCCGCCACCCCACGCCCTCACGACGTCGATCTTTGCCTGGGCCTCGATGAACAGGCCGTTCGCCACCGAGATGTTCTCCGCCCGGAAGTAACCCTGATCGACCTGGACCAGACGGCCCCGGCTGAGCGCCGGGACGTCCGGCTTGATGACCGGGGTGAACCCGACGTTGCACGCTTCCGTCAGCAGGACGGCGCACAAACTGGTGGTGAAGCCTTCCATGTGGGAGTCGGCGCCGGAGATGTGCGTGAACGCGTCCGCCATCCCCGTCAGCTCGGCGACCTCCAGCAGCAGCTCGGGGAAGTCGACCTTCGGCAACATCCCGTTGACCAGCTGGCGGAACGGCGGCATGAGCTTGGGCTCCTCCGCCTTGCCGAGCTTGCCCAGCTTCAGCTTCCCGCCCACTACCTCCAGCGCCGTGTTCCCGGGCAGCCCGGCGGCGACTTGTACGTACGCGGCATGCAGAGCGGAGGCGAGTTCGGCGAGATGTCCGGCCGGTTCGCTCTCCAGACCGAGAGCGGTGAGCACCTTGGGCTCGGCGGCTGTCCACTTCTCCCCGGCCAGCAGCTTGGCGCGGGGGTCGCCCCAGCGGTCGCCGTCCTTGGCGAACACGTCCCGCCGGCGCAGCGAGCGGTGCAGATGCTCCAGGACGCAGAACGAGTACGCGGCCTTGTCGACCAGGCCGTGCGGCACGTTGGGGTTGGCGAACACCAGCCGCCGCCAGGAGCCCGTCACCAGATCGGCGGCGACCTCTTCGGCGCCGACCTTCTTGCGGCCGATCAGATCCGGGAGCCGCTTGAGGGCCTCAACGACGGGCGCGCCAGCTTTCCACAGCACCGAAGTCGATGACCTCGACCAGGAGGCGGATGAAGCCACGCACCGTGCCGTAGCGGGCGACCAGCTCGGCCCGCCATTCCGCGTCGTCGTCCCCGTCGATGTCCGGGACCACCGAGGCGATCGTGGCGAGCGCCTCGGCCAGCTGCTCGCGCGGCACGACCTGCTCGATTGCGGACCACGCGTCGACCACGGAGACGAGCTCGCCGGTGTCGGTCGCGGGCGGCGTCGTCATCAGCACGTCGACCGCTGCGGCGACCTTCTTCGCGGCCTTGCGCAACTGGGGCAGAGCTTTGAGCTTGGCATCGTTGCCCATCCGCTCGGCCTTCGCCAGCAACTTGGTGGCCATCAGCGCGTGCAGCAGATCGAGCGCGTCATCCACCGTCGCGGTCTCCAGGTGGCGCACGGTCGCCAGCAGCGTCGCGGTCTGCCGCGTGACCTCCAGCCGCTTCAGCGTCGGCGCCTTCGAGGCCAGCCCGTACCGGGCCAGCCCGGTCATCCGCGCGGCCGGAACCCGTCCGGCATCCACCGCGCCGGCCCCCAGGCCCCGCACCTCGCGGGCGCGTTCCAGGGCCAGTTCCATAGCCTTGCCAGACACCCGCATCGGGCCCAACCGCAGACGCTCCAGCTCCGACACCCGCTTCTTCTCCGGCACCTCCAGCAGCCGGACCATCTCGGTCCGCAGCTCGTGCGGCACCACCTCGTACAGCGCGGCGTGCAGCCGGTCGTTCTCCTCCTGACGGAGCGCGGCCACCATCCGGGCCAGCGACGTCACACCCGGCAGCAGCACCCGGTTGTTCACCAGCCACACCACCGCCCGGTCGAACAGGGCCCGCGGCCCCTCCAGCGACGACCACACCCGCGCCGCCAGGAACTCCCGCAGCTCCGCCTCCCCGGCCGCGAAGTCCCGGTAGCCGTAGGTGTCGCGGATCTCCCACGCGTGTTCGTACACGGTCTGCGCGCGCGTCCCGTACTCGGCGAAATGCTCGTCGTCGAGACCGAGCTGCTCGGCGACGAACCGCACCACGGAGGCCGGTACCGCCGTGGGGTCCTCGGTCAGGAAAGTGCCGAGCATCCGCACCGTGCCCCACTGCACCGCCCACCCCAACCTCGTAGCCGAACGGCGCTTCGCCCGAGCGAGCTCCAGGGCTCTGGTGCCCAGGCGGAAGAACTGTTCCAGCTCCCCGGGTGAGGGTTCCGTGGCGAACCGGCCGTAGCGGGCCTCTTGCTCAGCAGACAGGTACTCAACAGGCATGGCCAGGAACGTAGAGCCCGCTGACCAGGCAAAACGGGTCCGTCACCGAACCGGAATCAAGATCGCTCCGCTACCGCTAATTTCCGTTCGGACACTCCCCGAGGGCCAAGTCGGAGTCTCATGACTGACACGGTGTCAGCAGCGAGGGTGCGGCGGTGCCGTTGTCGCTGGACCGTGACGAGGCCATGGCGCGGCCGGGACGGGGAGTCGGCGGTCGGCGCGCACGGGCGGAGCGTCTGTGCGCGCATGCTCCGCCGACGCCACGGCCCTGCGCCCCACCGGCAGGAGCCCTCCCCCCCACTCCCCTCCCCGCACGCGCCCCTCGGAAAAGTCCAGCAGCGGCCCGGAGGGGCGGGCGTCCAGCCGGTGCGCCGCGGTCGACGGACTGCCCGGCACCGGCCCCTGGGTCACTCGGCCGGTGCGCGGGCCGAAGGGCCCGGTCGCTCAGGTTCCGCCGGGTTTGCCCGTCGAGACCAGCAGGAGGACGGACGAGCCCGGTGCCACCGGTTCTGCGCCGCCCCGGGGCTGACTGCTGATCACCTGCCCAGCGGGAGCGTTCCAGTCCGTGTGCCGCATGATCGTGCAGCTCAGTCCGAGTCCGCGCAGCAGGCTTCCGGCCTGTTCGACCGGCATGCCGGCCAGGTCCGGCAGCGCGATGCCCGCTCCCGCGGTCTGCTCCTGCTCCTGTGTCGGAGTCGCATCGGCGCTTCCGCTCTTGGGGGTGCCGGTGGCGAGCGGGGTGCACGCCCCGTTCGCCGGTGGGGACAGGGACGGGGAGGCGCCGGGCGCGGGCGGCACGGGCTTCAGCGCGAAGAACCCCACCGTGGCGCACGCCAGCACGCAGCACGCCGCAGCGGTGCCGAGGAGCGCCCGGCGGGTGCGGCTGCGGCTGACGGCTCGCTCGATCGCGGCCGCGTCGACGACCGGCGCCGTCGGCCCGTCGACGAAGGAGGCCACCGCGGCACGCAGCTCGGCTTCGAGGCCCGGCTCGAACGGGGCCGGTCCGGACGACGTGTTCCTCACTTCGTACCTCCGAAAGCGGCCGACGGCGTGTGCGGCGCCTGGGCGCCCGATACGGAATCGCGCAGCTTGGCCAGGCCGCGGGCGAGCTGGGACCTCACCGCACTCGAAGAGATGTCCAGGACGCCGGCGATCTGCCGGACGTCCAGATCGTGCAGGTAGTACAGGACCACCACGCTGCGCATGCCCATCGGCAGCCCGAGCAGTGCCTCGATCAGTTCCGCGCGCAGATCCACCTGCCCGAACCGGTCCCGGGGGTCGGCCGTCTCGGGCACCCCCGACAGCCCGGGGCGCTCGCCCCGGCGCGACAGCCGCCGCCAGCGGTCGTTGGCCAGGTTGACCAGCACTTTGCGCACGTACGCCTCCGGCGAGTCCGCCACCGCGACCTTCCGCCACTGTCGGCACGCCCGCTCCAGCGCCTCCTGCACCAGATCCTCGGCCACGTGCACGTCACCGGTCAGCGCATACGCGGCGCGGAACAACGCTCCCGACCGCTGTGCGACGAACTCCGTGAATCCGTTGCCCGGACCGCTCCTGCGAAACCTCACCCGCCGACCTCCTCTCCTCGTCCCGTCCCGATCACTGCCCCCATGACGGCGGAACGGGGCCGGGTGCTGCACCGAGCCGCCGGCAGTGACGTGAATCACAGCCGGGACGGAAGGGTGTCCCAGGACCTCGCGCCGCTGCCGCCCGGGGTGCGGGCGGGGCCCGGCGAAGCGGAGGGCCGCCGGGCGGGCGGCCCGCAGTCGGCCGAGAAGAACGGGGGCGCCTCTTGCCAGATACTACGGTGACCGTACTACGGTGTGCCGGGTGAAGAACAAACGCTCCATGCAGGAGCCGACCTTCCTCCTCCTCACCGCACTCGCCGACCGGCCGCGCCACGGCTACGCGCTCGGGGACGAGGTCGCCGCGATCTCCGACGGTCGGGTGCGACTGGGCGCAGGCAGCCTCTACGGCACCCTTGACCGCCTGCTGGCTGAGGGGCTGATCCGCGTCGAGCGCGAGGAGACGGTGGACGGACGCCCCCGACGCGTGTTCACCCTCACCCCGGACGGAGAACAGTCGCTCAGGACCGAGGCCGACCGCCTGCGCTCCGCCCTGCGCGAGGCGGACCGCCGCCTGGCGGCACCCCGGACCCGTTCCGCAGGAGGCTCGGCATGACCTCGAAGCACCCCCTGAACGCCTGGCTTCTCCGGCGGGCCCTCGCGCTCTACCCGTCCTCGTACGGCACCGGCGCGCTCGCGGAGGTGACCGACTTCGCCGCGCCGCCGGATCGCTCTCCGGTCCGGCCGGAGGGCTGCGCGAGGTGGCCGACGTCGCCGGGCACGGAGTCCGGGTCCGGCTCGGCCTGGTCTCCCACCGCCCGACGGGCCGGGCGTTCGCCACCGCGGCGCCGATCGCCGCCCTGCTCGCCGGAACCTACGCGGCAGCCTCGGTCGTGCGCGACGTGCGAACCGCCGTCAGCCCCGAGACCCACGGCTCCTCCACCAGCGGCTTCCCCGACGGAGGCCCGCTCCTGGCGGCGGTCTCGTTCCTCGTCCCGGCCGCGCTCACGGCCTGCGCGGTGGTGGCCGACCGCTGGTCCGCCGCACGGGTCCTGGCCTTGCTGGCCGCCGCTTCGGCGGCACTGTTCTGCCTGCTGTCCTACACCGGGCCGCTCGGCCTGGACCGAGCCGCAGCAGCCGAACTCGGCCTCGGCCCGCGCGGGTTGGGGCTGATCACGCTCAACACCCTGATCCTCCTGCTCGCCCCGCCCGACCGGGAGCGCCGCCCCGGCACCGGGCTGTGGCTCGCCGTCGTCGTCACGGCCTCGGCCGTCGGTGCCGCCGGCGGCGGGGAGGAATGGATCGAGGTCCTCACGACCTCCGGGCTCGGCCTCTGGGCCCCGCTCGCCACCGGAGCCGCGCTGGCCCGCAGCACCCACGGGCCCAGGGACGCGGTGATGGCCGCCACCGTCCTCGCGGCCCCACCGCTGCTCACCCCCTGCTCTTCGGCGGCCAGGCGTCCGCCGCCACCGCTTTGCTGCCCCAGCTCCTCGTCCTGTCCGCCTTCGGCTACCTGGCGGCCCGAGGCGCGATCCTCCTGTACCGCCGCCTTCCGAGGAGGGGGCTTTCCCGCAGCTGACCCACGCACCCTCCCTGCTCCCTGAAGGTAAGCGGTCGGCTGCCGGTCGGACCGCACGGAAGCGGACCGGCGAGCAGGCACTCCCCCGCGCGGCGGCCGGACGCTTCGGGGCCGTGCCGCCACCACGGGCTCCGGGACGACCGGAGCTCCCAGACCCGTAGGTCAGGGCGGGCGCTCCGGTCGTCCCGGTACACCTCGTGCCGGTAGCCCGCGTCGGCCGGCCGCCCAGGCACCGGGCCTTCGCCGCCGCCCCAGGGGTGGGCCGTGGTGACGACCCGGCAGGCGTCGAAGACGAACAACGGGCGGCGGAAGACCGCCACCAGGCTGCGCAGCGGGTGCCGGACCACGTCCGGCACCCGCTGCCGGGAACGGGGGGCCATCCCCGCGGGCGCGGGGAGCAGTCGCGCATCCGGCGCAGCGCCTCGTCGGCCTGGGGGCCATCCCCGCCCGCGCCGGGGCGCCGTAGAACGCCCCGTACCGGGACGCCTGCTCATCCGTCAGAAACTCGACCGCCACAACGGCCCTCCGAAGATCGACAACATCGACCCGCGAAGGTTGGAGCCCACGATCAGCCCAGGTCAACGGCCTCCGGAGACCGGCCCGGCCTTAGCGCCGGTTTTCGTTCCGATGTACCGAGGGCCGATTTCCTGCCGCTCGGCTTCCTCGCGGGCGAGCGCCTGCCGATGGACGTCGGGGTCGCGGTGGGCCTCGATGGCCTCGCGCACGATCGCGGCCAGGATGTCGGGCGGCAGTGCCTCGGCCTGGGTGGTGGTCGTGCCGGAGAACGAGCGCCGGTCGGTCGCCTTCGGCGGGGCGGTCGGCAGGTTGTAGGTGACGATCTGCTCGGGGGTGACCGCGACCCTCTCGAACTCCACCTCAGCACCTGCGGCCTCCGCGAACGCGATCACGTCCTCGGCCAGCGAGCTGAACATGTGGACGCCGCTCTGGTCGTAGTCGCCCAGGTGCAAAATCCTGGTTCTGCGGCCTCCGGAGATCGCCCGGACGGCTGCGTCGTGCTTGCCAGCCAGGCCGTCGAACCCACCGCCGGAGAAGCAGGAGATGCCGAACTCCTCGCCGATGCGTACCAGTTGAGGGACCATGCCGGCCGTCTCGCACCACAGCTCCAGCCGGACGGGCTGGCCGGCTTGGCGGTCGACCCGGTACTCGTCGACCGCCGCCGCCACGGCCGTCCAGAAGTCTTCGGGGCCGGTGAAGGAGGGCGGGGCGTCCACGGCGATCTGGGTGTCGTCGCGGATCACGTCCCAGGGGATCCGTCCAGAGCGGCGGGCCATGCCGACGTACTCACACATCCGTTTGTAGTCGCGCTCGGTCTTCTCCAGCACGCCGTCGCTCAGGAGCACGTAGAAGAGCTGGCGAAGCGAGACGGGCAGGTGGTCGCGGTAGCGGTCGAGGACGGCGTCGACCGCGGTCAGCACCCGGAGTGTCTCCCGCTTGGGCCGCCAGTGCGGCTGCGGCCCGCGGGGGCGCTTGTTCGGCATCGTGGCCTCCTGCATTCAAGAGTCCGTGGTTTCATCCGGGAGGCGGGGGTGTGTCGCGTCCTCGGTTGAGCTGGGCCATCAGCTCGCGGTTGGCCGCGCGGGCGGCGGCGAGGTCGTCGCCCTGATCCTGGAGCTTGAGCTCCAGGTCGACGACTTGCTGTTCGAGGGTGATGATCCGGGCCTGGAGCTGTTCGGTGTCGTCGGGCCCGCCGATGCCCGACTCGCGCCAGACCTGATCGCCCAGAACCTCGCTGAGACGGCCTTCGAGGCGCCGGACCTGGGCGGCGAGGCGGGCGGTGCGGGCGTCGGCCGCCACCAGGTCGGCCTGCAACGAGGCCCGGCTGACGGCCGGTCCCCGGCCGCCGGGGACCGTGGGCGGCTCGGCAGCCTGGGCGTGGATCTGGCCGAGCAGGTCGCGGTGGCGGTAGAGGAAGGTGCGGTCGACGCCCGCGCGGCGAGCGATGGCCGCGACGCTGATCTCCAAGCCGTCCTTCGCGGCCTCGGCCAGGGCGGCGAGGACGCGCTGGCGGCGTCGGCCGGTGTCGGCTCGGCGGCCTTCCATCATGGCCTGGACGGCGGGGTCGGGTGGGCTCATGCGGGTCGCTCCGGTCGCAGGTCGGGCAGGGGCTGGGGGATGCGCGGCATGCCGAGGAAGCCCTGGCGGGTCTGGCGGACCATGGCCGCGGCCTGCTGGATCTCGGCGCGTTCGGTGTCGGTGAGCTGGTCGACCTCCTCGGTGACGCGACGGATCAGCCGTCGGACGCGGGCGATCTCCTCCTCGGACGGGGTGGCCTCGGCTCGGGCCCAGTCGTCGGCCTCGGTCATCGACCGCAGCCGCTCCCGCTGCCGCAGCAGACCGTCGAGGTAGGCGCTGAGCTCGGGGAGGTAGGAGATGTCGGTGGAGTAGTGGTCGCAGCCCATGCAGCGGAACCGCAGAGGGCAGGAGCCGCCGCCGGCCGCGACGTTGGACGGCTCGGAGGGATGCGGGTGTCTGTTGGTAGCGGGGTTGTCCGTGTCGGCAGTGTGGTGCCTGGGGTCTTTCGTGTCGCTCCTCTTGCCGGGGAGATGTGGTTCGCGGCCCCAGCATGAGGGCGGGGTGTGCGGGCGATGGCGAGGTTGTGCTGAATGCGACCGGAGGGAGTGGTTGGGTCGTGTCTGCGGGCGACAATCGTTTCGGCTTGCGGAACGGGCCGGAGAACACCTTCTGGCGCCACCCGCCGAATCCCAGCGTTCACGAACTCGATCGCGTTCGTGGTGCAGACGATGCGGCGGATCTCGGTGTCGAAGCGAAGGAGCAGATCTCGCAGTCACCGCAACGGCCGGTTGTGAGACCGCAGGTAAACCCGAGGATCGGGCACACTCCGGCATTTGCGGATACGAATACAAGGAGAAGACTGGTTGCATAAGACACGGGGTGGCCGACTAAGCTTGACGTTTAACGTCGCAGGTCACCCGACCTGCTGACCTGCGGTTCTTTCCGGGACAGCGGAGGCGGCCGTTCTCCACGCTTCGAGATGTCG
>NZ_JBIATE010000060.1:0-13018 GCF_042891445.1 Streptomyces sp. NPDC001890
AACGTCGGGAGCGGCAGCCTTGGGCATACTCGGGGATCAGCCCACGAAGTCGTGCCAGGCATGCCGAGTCGAAAGATCCGCCGGACAGGCCCTAGGCACATGGCGGCGTTGGTGCGATCCGTCGGGAGGCACCCAAGGAGACTAGGCCGGGCTCTTCGTGAAGGTGTCGGTGCTGGTCACCCGGCCATAGTCGGCGGGTGGCGCTTCGACGCCTGCCGAGGGGCCCTGCCCTCAGCGTCCTGGCCTACGAGGCACGAAGCCCACCGTGCGATCCGGCCGAGAGCATCCTGTACTTCGGCATGCCCGTGGTCCTGTTGACCACCGAGAACGACGACGAAACCGCTAACATCGCCCCGATCTCCTCCGCTTGGGTCCTGGGCCAGAACGTGGTCCTTGGCCTTGGCGATGCGAGCCACGCCGTGCAACCTCGCCGTACGCCCGAGCTGGTGCTCAACGTCGCCGTGCCGGACCTCTGGGCGCAGGTGGAGCGCCGCGCCCCTCTCACCGGGGTCGACCCGGTGCCGGAGAGTAGGCGTGCGGTGTACCAGCACGAACCCGACAAGTTCGCGCCGCAGGCTTCACCCCTTCCGACGTCGATCTCGTGACCCTGCCACGCGTCACTGAGTACGTCCTACAGCTGGAGGCGCGTGCCTGCGCGCTCGCCGGGTGCGGAGGGCGGTTGCTTCAGTGTCGAGTGTGAGACGCCGCGCGTCCATGCCGCCCCCCGGGGTGTGGAACCCGCTGATTTACAGCTTCCGCTACTACCACGGCCTCTCCGCCGAGGTCGGACACGGCTTCCTGTCGGAGATCGCCGCTCGGACCGCGTGAGGTCGCCGAGGCACCGACCAGCGGCTGCGGTTTCGACTGGTCGCTGACGCCGGACGACACCATGGACCAGGTCGAGGGACGCCGGGGCGACGAGCGGCATCCGGAAGGCTGGAACGGGTACGTCAGCCACGGCACGGACAGCCTGCGCGCTGAGGACGTGGCGAACAAGAATGCTCACGATGCCGCGCAGCACGCGTGGGACATTCGGCAGATCCTGGCGTACGTCGACACGGCCGCGCCACCCGCATGATCGGCGGGGCGCGTATCACGACCGCAGGAACGTGCGTGCGGGCAGTTCCACCGTGATGCGCAAGCCGCCGGTATCGCGCGGGGTGAGGGTGAGGGTGCCGTCGTGTGCCCGAGTGATGGTTGTGACGATGGCCAAGCCGAGGCCGACGCCCGTCTGGTTGGCGTGGATGCGCTCGGTGCCCCTCTGGAATGGTTCGGTGAGCGTCGAGACCAGGCGTGGAGGCAGTTTCTCGCCGGTGTTTTCGACCGTGAGTATCACGGTGCCGGAATGGACTCCGGTAGTGACCCACACCCTGCCCTGTTCAGACAGATTGTGGACGATCGCGTTGTGCACGAGGTTCATGGTCAGTTGCAGCAGGAGCGCCGGCGATCCGCTCGCGGGGGTGATGTCGCCGCGGGTCTCGATGGTAACGCCGTTCTTTTCCGCGAGGGGGAGCAGCGTTTCGGTGGCTTCTTCCGCCATGAGGGACAGGTCGACCAGTTCTCGGGTGAAGGATCGCTGGTCGGCTCGGCTGAGCAAGAGCAACGCTTCAGTGAGGTCGATCGCTCGGGTATTGACGGCTTGGAGGCGGTCGAGGACTTCGCCGGTGTCGTGTGATGGATCGGTGCGGGCCACGTCGAGGAGTGACTTCGAGATGGCCAGCGGAGTGCGTAGTTCGTGCGAGGCGTTTGCGGCGAATCTCTGCTGCTCGGCGACGTGTGCTTCAAGCCGTGCGAGCATCGCGTCGAAGGCGTCGGCAAGTTCGCGGAACTCGTCCTGGCGGCCCGTCATCTGGATACGGTGCGAGAGCGATCCCGTAGCGGCCGTGCGGGTGGCGTTGGTGATGCGAGCCAGAGGGGCGAGCATACGACCGGCGAGGATCCATCCTCCCAGGAGGCCGAATACGAGGAGGGACACCATTACTGAGGCTGCCGTTGGTGCGAATCCCTGCACGAAGTCGATGACCGGGTTACTTTTCCATGCCCCTTCTTCGTTGGTCTGCAACCACCCCTGTTGCAGGAGGAAGACTCCTGTGACGGCGAGCGCCAACGCACCGGCGAGCATGAGGAATCCGGCGTAGCTGAGGGTGAGCTTGAGGCGGACACTCAATCCAGGCGCTCTATCCATGGTTCTCTCCCACGTCTCCGGCCTGCGGCTGTGCGTCGATTCGGTAGCCGACGCCGGAGACCGTGGCGATGATCCATGGCTCACCGAGACGCTTGCGCAGTGCTGAGACGGTGATTCGGACAGCATTGGTGAACGGATCGGCGTTCTCATCCCACGCGCGCTCCAGAAGTTCCTCGGCACTGACGACACCGCCCTCGGCGGCGATGAGGACCTCGAGTACGGCGAACTGCTTGCGTGTCAGCGCGACGTAGCGGCCGTCCCGGTAGACCTCGCGTCGGAACGGATCAAGCCGCAGCCCTGCGATCTCACGGACCGGAGGCCGACTGTGGGCACGCCTGCGGTCGAGTGCCCGGAGCCTCAGGACGAGTTCCTGCAGTTCGAACGGTTTCGTGAGGTAGTCGTCGGCGCCGAGTCCGAAGCCGGATGCCTTGTCGTCGAGGCGGTCGGCAGCGGTCAGCATGAGGATCGGCATGCCGCTGCCCGAGGCGACGATGCGTTTGGCGATCTCATCACCGGAAGGGCCGGGGATATCGCGGTCAAGGACGGCGATGTCGTATCTGTTGATGCTCAGCATTTCCAGGGCGATGTCGCCGTCGCCCGCGAGGTCGGCCGCGATCGCTTCCAGGCGCAGGCCATCGCGGATAGCTTCTGCCATATAGGGTTCGTCCTCGACGATCAACACACGCATACTCTCGATGTTACGAGCGGGCACATATCGTCCGCGTATCAGAAAACGCATACGCGCCGACAACACCGTGCCACCGTCTATCGGTGCCTCGCGACCGCCTTCAACAAGTATCCCAGGAAGGCATTCGGGGCCGTGACCTGCACCGAGTGGCCCTCGCTCGCGGAAACGATCTTCACGGGGATGGTCACCACCCCGGCGCTCACTGTCGACCAACTCACCCCGGAGGACTTCGCCGCCATTACCGTGTGCCTGGACACACGCCTGGAAGAGCTGGTTGCCGACGGCCACGCCGCTGCGGCTACGGCGCTTGCCATGGCCCTGGACCCGCGACTGGCTGCGCTCCGTGGGTCCTTTCCAGTGGGAGGGGCCGGGCCTCGGGATAGGCAGCATGAGTGCCCCAGCCCCACCTGACCTGGGGGAACTCCATCCCCTGAACCGTGATGTCAGTTGTTGCGTCGCAAGCCATGTGCGGGGACCGGCTGGGGAACGCAGATTGAGACAGCCGCGGTCCTGGAACTTCTCGACTGATCGCGGACAGGAAGCTGGACGCCGGTCTCGTCCGCAACCAGCTTCTCGCCGTGTCTTCTGCGATCGTCACGAAGTACGACCAGTTCCCCGACGAGCCGGACTGCTGAGCCTGAACGCCCATCCTCCTGCGCCCAGCCCGGGCCCAGCGAAGGCAGCGGTCGTGAATCTTGCGGACGCATTCGCCGTCCACCCTGCTCACCAGCGGATTGCCAGCTCGTCGAGAGCGGTGGTCTGTTGGGGTGTGAGGTGCCCCTGGTGGCGGGTGCGCTGCACGCTGAGGGCCCGAGGCGAGAGGCCCAGCGTCCCAAGAGGTTTGCACAGTGACTCTCCTGCCACCCGCACGGGAGGGCCGGTGCACGACGATCGGCGCACTGGTCACGCCTCCCAGCTTGCCCCGGGGCGAGTCGGCCGGGGCATCAGTGGCGGCCTCCGGACTTGCGGACGCTGCAAAGCGTGACTTGCCTCGCGCGCCTACTCACCCGCCTTTCCCCTCCACTGCGCGAACCGGTTGTCTTTAACCTGGACGCATGCCCAAGCCCAGGCTCTGTCGCGTAGCCGCCCCATTCCTGAGGGCAGCCGCGGTGACGACACTCTGCCCCGCCGCATCGACCACGCCCTGTTCGAGCTGGCCCGGCACCTGGAGTGCGGCTACGTGCTCTACGTCTCCGGTGACTCCACCCGCCCGGTCTGGCCACTGCTGTCGAACAAGAACGCCGACCTGCTTCCCGACGACGACGGTCTGGCAGGCGGCAGGCCCGCGTTGCCCGGTGCCACGCTGGCGCCCGAGCACAGGCCTCGCGCGGTCATCCGCACCACGTCCAGTGCCGACCCGAGCATTCCTGTGCCGGCGCTCTTCCACGAGATCGACGAAGACGGCACCACCAAGGACGGCGACAAGACCAGCAATGCCCTGTTCCAGCTCGACGGTACCGACACCACGTTCCTCATGAGCCGGCGACCCCACCAGATGGACGGCAAGACCCCATCGGCCAAGTCCGGCCGAAATCAGGGACGTTGGAGCTGCGACGACAAGGAGCAACAGGCCGAGACCTGGCACAACCTCACCACCACCGAAATCGCCGTCATCCAGCGACCCGACGGGCACGATGCACTTCCCTACGCCCTGACCACCGCGCGGCTGTGCAACCACGCCCTGGCCTGGGAGCACCGCACCCGCCACCCGCTGCCCATCCACGCTGCCATCCAGATGGACAAGAACCATCCCGAACACCGGCGCACCATCGACTGGGAGAGCGACGACGCCACCGGCTGAACCCGTGCACCGATGGGAGGGAACGCCACCCTTGGCTCGGCACCCGAGCGGGTGCGGGGCAGGGTCCTTGTGACACGCCGGGCAGTTGCGCGTGCGTCCGTTCTGAGCGCGCGGCTGCCCGGCAGGGTCCGGTGCCTCAGCAGGTCACCGGCGGTGCAGCTGGTCGATCAGCTGGCCAAGGTTACGGACCGACCGGTCGGAGGCACCGCGCGCCGCCAAAGCCCCCAGGATGACCTCGCGTTCCAGGATTCCCTTCCCGCGCAGGTCCTGCAGAATGCGCTGGGCCTGCTGCTTGCCGAAGCGGTCACCGAAACCGTTGTTCCCGTAGAAGTCCAGCCGGTCGACCGCTGCCGCCAGTTCAGGCGGGAGCGCTTCAGGCTGCGCGTCGGGCCGAGTGAGATCGACGGCACCGAGCTGGCGTGCCCAGCCCTTGAGCGGAAACCCGTGGGCGCTCTCCACCACAACCAGCGACGACGCCCGGGCCAGGTTCATCGCGAAGTCGAGGCTCTTCGCGTCCGGCACGTACGCGAAAACCGGCCCGGTACCGCGCCCGGCGCGTTCACGCGAGGCACGCGGTGTGGTGATGGTGTGTTCTGCCGCGAAGCGCCGCAGGGCCGGGATCTGCTGTTCCACCCCGAAGGCGTTGAGCACCAGCACACCGGTGGCACCTTGCTCCGCACACTCCTGCCGGATCCAGTCCACAGCCAGACCCGCTGCGACAGCCCAGTCCCGTTCGGGATCATCGTCGGGCACCCACGCCGCTCGCAGGATGCTGCTCGTATCCGCCATATGCACGTCCTTCCACCGGTCCGGAGCGGGCTTGCCCACATGGCATGCCCGCGCTGACCACGCTATCGGCGCCCTATGACAACCGGTGCAAAGTGAACGGAGAAACAAGGGGATGATTCCCGTACGGAGGGCGGATTTGAAGCGTCCCTTTTACTGACGAGTGGCGGAGTTGCCAATGGCGGGGAGTGGCGCGCTGCGGCCGCATCAGATCGAGGCTGTGGACGCGGCGGTACGCGCTCTAGGGGAAGCGTCTGCGGAGGGCGTGGTGGGGCCGGGGCTGCGGGCGACGATCGTCTCGGCATGTGGGACGGGTAAGACCCTAATGGGCGCGCACACCGCTTTGCGGGTCGCGCGCTCGGGCCGGGTGCTGGTGCTGGTGCCGACGCTGGATCTGCTGGTGCAGACGGTGGCCGCCTGGCGCGGTGCGGGCCGTACTGGCCCGGTAGTGGCGGTCTGCTCGCTGCGGGCCGATCCGGAGATGAATGCCGCCGGGGTGCGCTGTACGACCGATGGGCAGCAAGTGCTGGGATGGGTCGGTCAAGCGCAGCGGGCGACGGTCTTTGCCACCTATGCCTCGTTGCCAGTGCTTGTGGAGGCTCACGGGGCCGGGCTTGGCCCGTGGGCCCTGGTGGTGGTCGATGAAGCGCACCGGACGTCGGGGCCGTGGGGTAAGCCCTGGGCTGCGATCCATGACGACGCCGCCGTACCGGCGGACCGTCGGTTGTACCTGACTGCCACGCCGCGAGTGGCCGAGCCGTGGAAGGCGAAGGCTGACGAATCAACCGGGGTGCCGTCCCTGGTCGCCTCGATGGACGACGAGAGGGTCTTCGGCCCGGTGGTGTACCGGCTCACGCTGGCCGAGGCCATCGACCGCGGGCTGCTGGCCCGCTACCAGATCGTGGTTCTGGAGATCCGCCACCAGGCACTGGCGGTAGGGGTGCCTGATGGGGAGCCCCCGGAGGTGCGGCGGCTGGAGGCATTGCAGGCGGCCGTGCTCAAGGCGGCAGCAGAGCATCATCTCCAGAGGGTGATGACTTTCCACCACCGGGTTGCGGATGCACGGCTGTTCGCCGAGTCGGTGGAGGGGGCTTCCGGGCGCCTTCGCCAAGGGGATCCGGCTGTCTATCCGAGAAGGGTCTGGGCCGACTGGCTGTACGGCGGTCACCGGATGGCCCACCGGCGGGCGGTCCTTGGGGAGTTCGCTCGGGGCTACCGGGCGGATGGGCAGGTGGTGGAGCGTTCGGTGCTCTCCAGTGCCCGAGTCCTGGCCGAGGGCGTGGACATACCGGCGGTGGATGCGGTGGTCTTCAGCGATCCGAGGGAGTCGATCGTCGACACTGTCCAGACCGTCGGCCGTGCCCTGCGGCAAGGTCCGCGCGGGGACAAGGTCGCCTCGCTCCTGGTGCCGGTCTTCCTCGGCCCCGACGAGCGCAGTGAGGACTGGCTGGGATCGGGTTCATATCTGCCACTGGTCAAAGTCCTCACCGCGCTGCGTGCCCACGACACGGAGGTGGTGGACCGGCTCGCCACCTGGCCGGGCAGCGGGGACAACGGTGCCTGTGGGGCTCGTATCGAGGGGCTGGCGCTGCTGTTCTCATCTGCCCGAGACCCCGCTGATATCGCGGCATTCGTGAATCTGCGTGTGATCAGGCCCGAATCCCGGATATGGCTGAACGGCCTGATGGCCGCACGGCGGTTCCACTCTCTGCACGGGCACCTGGTCGTCCCGTACCACGCGAAGGACGGCAGGTTCCCGGTAGGCGTCTGGATCTCGGAGCAGCGGCGCGCCCATAACGCCGGCAGGCTCACTCCCGTCCGTATCGCCGCGCTGGAGCAGATGGGCATGGTGTGGAGCCACCCCGATCACTCGTTCAACGAAGGTTTGTCGGTGGCTAGTTCGTACTACGCGGTCCACGGGCATCTCTCGGCTCCGAACGAGGCGGCCGTGGACGGCTATCCGATCGGAACGTGGCTGGCCAACCGGCGGCGGGAAGCGCGGCTGCCGGCTGGTGCCCCGGGAGCGCTGGCTGACACTCGCAGGAAAGCCTTGGAGGGAGTCGACCCGTACTGGTGCCCGGTGTGGCCGTTGGTGTGGCAGCGCCGCTACACCCTGCTGCGCCATCATGTGGTCGCGGGAGGATCGGCGGACCTCGCGCTCGGCCACTCGATGGCCGGGGAAGACATCGGCCTGTGGTGTGCCCGCCAGCGCAGTGACTGGGACAGCCTCCACCCCGAACAACGCCGGCTGCTGGACGAACTCGGCATGCCCCTCACCGCCGACGGCGCACAGGTCACGACGCATGTCACCCACACGGACAAGTTCGCGCGGAACCTCGCCGCCGCACGGGCCTATGCCCAGCGCGAGGGACACCTGAACGTCCCGCGCAAGCACGTGGAGATCACCGACGGCACAGAGATCAAGTTGGGGTTCTGGATCGACAACCAGCGCTCCCGCAGAGCGAAGCTTTCACCGGAACGGTTCGAGGCTCTGGACCGCCTCGGCATGCGCTGGAGCTAGCCGGAATCGGGAGTGCTGCGCTGCGGTTGCCTGCTGCCCGGCGATCGGCACGGTGCCAGCGTGCGGCGTCTCTTGCTCAGCGAGTGGGCCTCGGGCGTGTGCCGGGGGCCCGTCGCCTGGATAGCCGCATGCTGGGACGAGGGGGTGAGAACAGGCGTGAGATGTGGTCGACCGGCTCGTCGCCCAGTCCGGCCTCCTGCAGTTCACGGTAGAACCACTCCACGCCGGGGCCGCTTCGGTGAGAGCCGGCGGGGGCTGTGGCGGTCGCAGCCTGGCGGCTTCGGCGAGAGGGAGGAGGTAGCGGTGGTCGGCGGGCTGGGTGAGCAAGGCTCTGCCAGGAGCGGGTGCGAGACGGGCGAAGTGAGCGGCGGCGGATAGGAATGCTTGTGCCCAGGCGGGCACGGGGTGGGTGGCGCAACCGTCGACTTGCCGGATGGGATCGTGCAGGGCCAGGGTGGAGGCGCGGTCGTCGTAGTCGTTCACACGGACGGTGTCGAGCTGCTGTCCGGCGGCGCCGGTGAAGACAGCAGTTGCCAGTGCTGCGGCGAGTCGGGGGTGCGCGGTCGCGGCGTGGATCCGCCGGGTGACTTCCGCGATGGTCTGGGGCGACCGAGGGCGGGGCCTGGGCCGGTACTTCCAGTCGATCAACGGTGGGATGCAGCCGATGCAGTGGTCAGAACCGTCCGATGAAACCAGCCGGTCAAGAGTCGGCAGTGTGATCCAGCGTTCCGTGGTGCGCCGCGGCGGTGCGGGCCGGGGCAGGGGGCCGTCGCACACGACGGGACCGTAGAAGTCGTCGGCCGCTGCGACGCTGTGTGCAACGTCCTGGAGGGCACGGTCCAAGGCTGCCGACAACCGCGGGCGGTGACACACAAGGACCAGATGCAGACCCGTAAATGCGCGCAGGTCAATCAGGCGCTGGATACGGCGAGGTGTCAGCAGGTGGGCGCGCAGCACCGTCAAGTAGGCAATGGGCAAAGCGGCCATCCACGCTGTCACTGCTTCCCACACGGGTGCCGAGCTGGCAGGGAAGCCGGGGAGCAGCGGCGGTTTACCGAGGGCGGCCAGGAGGTCGTGGGCGAAGTACAGGTCACCGGTCGTGCCTGGGGTGGGATGGACCGTGACGTGGCCGGCAGCCGGGTGGTGCGCGGCGAGAGCCGCGCGTGTGTATGCCGCCTCGTCGTGGGAGTCGAGGAGAACGGTGACGGCAGGTGAATCGTCGCTCATGGGTGCTTTCATTCTGGCGTTGCGTCGATTCCCGGCACGGGTCGGCAGGCCCGGCAACGCTTGTATCGCGGTCAAGGCAGCGCGGCAGCGCGGCGCTTCAGGGCCTGCTGTGGCGGCCGAGTTTGCTGAACACCCAGCGCAGCAGGTTGCGGTCGACCTTGAGGTCAGGGTTGTTCTCCAGAGCCCGCTTCACGTGGTAGGTGATCTTTGCCCAGGTGCGGAAGACGCCGTGTGCGGCGATGTCGTCGGTGTACAGCAGGTCGTCCGGATCCACTGTCTGCCACACCGGGTGGTAGGCGGGGATGGTAGTCAGAACCTCCACACGGGTCAGGGGTGTGAACTCCTGCCAGATGTGGACCCGGGAAGCGAGCATGTCCTTGCTGGCGAGGACCTGGTAGGTGTTGCCGCCGCCGACGAACACGACCGCGATGTCGGTGTAGAGGTCGTCAAACAGGTGCCGGAAGTACTCGAAGGACTCCTCTCGCAGCCACTGGGCCTCATCACAGACCAGGACCCGGAACTCCTCAGCGAGGACGTCCTTCAACAGTGTGTCGAACGCAGTGGGCTGCCGGGGCGGCGAGCCGGGCAGGCCAAGCACGTTGAACAGGTTGCGGCGGATGTCCAGCACCGTGGGGCGGCCGCGGAACTCGATACGGCGCGTAGCGCGCGGGGCCAGTTCCCGCAAGGAGGCGTTGACCGACATCGTCTTACCCAGCCCCGCCGCCCCGTACAGGCACATCATGCCCCGGGCGTCGATAACCTCTTGAAGGTTGACCAGTGTTTCCTTCATCGCGGCCGTGCCCATCACGTTCGCGTCCGGCAGTGACAGGTAATGGTCCTTGCGGGGCGGCGGCAGCGGCCCACGACGCGGACGGGCAGCGGCAGCAGCGGGACGTGGTGCGGCATTCATCGCAGTGCAGCCACACTTTCCTCGTGTTCTTGTCCCTCCCGGACCGGCCGGCCGGGCCTCTGTGCGCTGTCCGGCCCGGCATCTGCGGCCGGCTCGGTCCAGGAAGCCGGTATACCGGCAGGCGGTGGCAAGTAACCGGGGAGCGCGGCCTGACCGAGGTCTGCCGCGCCGAGGGCGCGCAGGCCGGCTTCGGCCTCGGCGTCAGTCACCGTGCCGAGCACCTCGGGAGGCGTGCCACGGGTGGCTGCGGCGAACCGGGTCGCACGGTTCTTCTCAGCAGCGCTCAGCAGCCGCTTGAGGCGGTCGGCCTCCCTGGCCCGGGCACGTCCCAGCTCGCGGATCTGCTGCGGGCTGGCCCGGTTCGACAGGTACGCCGTCCCCAAGTGGCTCCAAGTGGCCGCGTCGTACACGTCGATCTCGTGGTCATGGTGGGGCATGTAACGCAGACGGACCCTGGCTGAGGTGTGCCCGGTCATCCACGCGGCGACGTAGTGCCGGTTGCGCCAGCGCACACCGCGGCCCGAGAGCGTGCGTATCCTGCCGTCGTCCTCGAGGGTGAACATGTGCAAGGCGCCGGGCTCGGCATCCTCTACCGGGGTCAGGTCGTCCTCCCACGCACGGGCGGGTGTCCGCGCGTTCAGCGTGCGCAGCGGGTGTTCGTTGTTCCACCAGCTCACCCACTGGCCGAGCAGCGCTATGAACGCTTCCAGCGGCAGCAGGGACACCGCGGTGCCGGCGCTCTTGCCGCCGGGCAGGCGCGGGGCGGCGGTGTAGCCGGGCAACTGGGCGAAGAACATCTGCTTCACGGCCTTGTTCAACGCCTCCACGGTGCCCTTCAGATGAGGGCTGTAGGCGGGGAGATCGACCACCGGCACCGCGAACGCCCCCAGCGCCTCCCCCACCGCCCGGGAGAGGAAGTCCTTACCCCGGTCCACCCGTACCGCTCCTGGCAGACCACCGAACGGACCGTGCTCCCCCTCCCGCGATATCGCGTCCCGCAGCGCGAGAAGGACGCTCTCGCGACTGGGGACCTGCGCGGTCACCGCGAACCCGCAGATGACCCGCGTCGCACAGTCGATGAACCAGGTCACCCACGGCCTGCCCGGCCGGCCGTCGATATCGACGTCCACCTTCACCTGGACGTGGTCCGTCTCCCACACCTCATTGCGGTGCCCCGCCGGGCGCTGAAGGAACACATCATGGGCCCGGCGGGCATTCTCCCCGCCCCGCATCCCCGCCCGCTGCCCCCTCGAGACATCCCGGGCCAGAGCCCGGTACAACGTCGCGAGCGACGGCGCCACCACACCGCCCGCGGCCTCCACGGCCACCAGCTCCCGGTGTAGCGCGGCCACGTTCCCCCGATGAAACGCCAACTGCTTCAAAACCTTGGGCGTGACCGCGAAACGCTCCCGCCCGGCCGGACCGAAACGCCCCTCCCCCCGGGCAGCAGTAAGCCACCGGCGCACCGTCCGCTCCGACACCCCCAGCGCCTGGGCAACCATCCGCACATGCCCCGGCGTCAACTCACCCCGGCCCTCCAACGCCAGCAACCGCCGCACCGCCACCCGCCGCAAAACGCCAGCATCCGTCCCAGCCCCGACCAACCCCACCCAGCTCCCCCACCACTACCAACGGGGCAGCACCACCCCAACAGAAAACGATCAAGAAAGACCCTACCCTCTTGGATCTCTCGCTCCGCTGACCAGGTATTCCTCACTCAGTGACCAGCCAATCCTCACTGCTTGTCCAGCACCAGCGCCCGGCCACCACTTCTCAACACCCCATAGAAACAACCGGATCGGCCCGCTCCACAGCACCCAAGACCGGACACCGAACTGAGAATCATCCCGGACACGGAAGCGAGAACTCCCAGACAGTCACTGAAAGTCCCCTCCGTGCGGAGGGGACTTTCAGTGACTGTCAGGCGGCGTTGAAGCGCCGGCGGGCGGACTCGACGCGGCGCTGGGCGCTGGATCATGCGGGCGGATCGTCGGGGTCGATCAGGGCGGCGAGGTCGCCCCAGCTCATCCCGCCGTCGCGGAGCCGGACGAGAAGGGCATCGGCGCGGGCGGTGTCCTCACGGATGTGGGCGAGGAGCTGGGCGGCCTCCTGGGCGAGCTTTTCGGGGGTGGTCACTGGGCGATCCTGGCAGCGGCCACGAGCGCCTGGGTGCCGGCGCCATACGCGGAGCGGGCGGCGAGCTCGGGGAGCGTGCGCTGAATGCCTGCTGGCGCACGGGCGCATCCCTGCGCCGAGGGCGCGGGCCATGCCCCACTCGATCGAGTGGTTCGCGCCCTCCCTGACATCGCTTCCGGCCCTGAGCGCCCCAAACTGGTGCCATCTGCAACGAAGCTCAGTATGAGGAGAAAAAATGAATGTTCCAGAGGGGCTTTTCTTCATCCGGAACGTTTACAGCGGGAAGGTGCTAGACCTCGCGAACAGCGGTTCCGAGGGCAGCGAAATCGCCGTCGCGACAAGGAAGGACAGTGACCACGACAGCCAGCTCTGGACGTACGACAGCGGCTTCCTCGTCAACAAGCACAGCGGGCTCGTTCTGGAGGTCCCCGGGTACGAGGGCGGTGGAAGCATCACTCCGGGAACGACGCTCTGCCAGAACACAAAGCGTGAACAGCCGGACAGCCTCAACCAGCTCTGGGCGTACAACTATCAGCTTCTGAATCCGTACGACCCCAAGGTGGCCATCACCGCCGAAGACGCCGCCGGTTTCGAGGAAGGTACGCGCGCCGTTGTCGAAACTGTGGAGCACCACGACCCCAAGTTCCAGTGGATGTTCGACACGGTCTGAGCTTGGCGTTTATCCTCGGCGGGCTTCGTGTTCCTTGATGGTCTCGGCGCGTTTGACGGTCTTGCCGACGTCGTGGCGCTTGGCGCGGTGTTTG
>NZ_JBIATE010000061.1:0-13007 GCF_042891445.1 Streptomyces sp. NPDC001890
AACAGGACTCTGAGGTCCGGGCATACTCAAAGGCTCGCCTCGCGCCCTGAAGGTCAGCTCCCGCCAACCTTCGCTTCCCATTAGGCATACTCCTCCCGCGCCAACCGGGCCTACCTTCGAAAGCGCGGGATCCGGTCCACGATCCCGGAGCCTGCCGACCAGGCCGCCCACCGCAAACGGCGCGGGAAGGCCGGTGGGCGGCCTCCCGTCTTCGACCGCGAGGACTACAAGGCCCGGCACGCGGTCGAGTGCGGAATCAATCGACTCAAGCGCAACCGGGCGGTCGCCACGCGGTTCGACAAGCTCGCCGTCAGCTTCGAAGCCACCGTCCTGATCGCCGCGATCGGCGAATGGCTGCGACCGGCTTGAGCTGTCGGTCCTTCATGCCATGCTGACCGCGAACAGGCCGACACGGTGAGGGGAAGGCAACGATGGGGGCTCAGTACTACGGCGCCGACAGTGAGAACGGCGACCGCATCGACGACCCCTCCGAGGACGCGCTGTTCATGATGATCAGCGACCTCGACGACTCCGACAACACGTTCGTGGTCGTCCAGCCTGATGAGGACGACCCTGTCTGGTTCGCCTCCGTGGCTGTCCTGGACGAAGGCGGTTACGAGATCGTCCACCGTGACACCACCCGCAACGAGCACGAGGTCACCACGGCGACCAGCATCAACGACATCGCCCGCGACCTCACCATCTGGATGGCCGCCCGCGACTTCCCCGGACGGCCAACCAGGCAAGTCAGCGAGTTTCAAAACACGGCCTAGCCGCCGCGACGATTGACAACACGGGATGGGTGGCATCGTGATCACGATGCCACCCATCCCGTCGGTGCAGCAGCACTTTCGTCGGGTGCTCCCGCGGCCCCGGCGGTGTTGCTGAAACTCGCCGAACGCCTTTGTGGCGGCGTCATAGCAATCAGCAGCAAACCGACCACCACACCACGCAAAAACGACAGTCACTCATCGGCATCCACTGTCAGAACCCAGCACCCCACACCACCAGCCCGGACACCCCACCAACCCACCGACAAAACGAAAACGATCACCAGAAATGGGGCGGGGGCTCTCCGACAACTGCGGCCGCTCCTGACCGGCCCGGCAGGCCTGCACCCGACAACACTGTCACCCGAATGGCCCAACATGACGTGCCACCCACATGGGTGAAGATCAAGCTGGTTAGTGCCCCAACCGAGGCAATCTGTGAAAGGCGAACCAAATGCGCATTCGACGAATCCTCGCCGCAGTCTTCGCCACGGCAGCCCTCGCCGGACTCGGCCTCACAGGCGCCGCCACCGCCACCGCCACCGCCGTCACCCCGGCCAGCGTCACCCCGGGTGAGTGCACGGACGGCGGCGGAACGATCGATCGGTCGACGCCCGTGCTCCCGACCTGCAGGGGCGGTATGTACGACGGGCAGACGGTCGACTAAACCCCCACTAGGACCCGTTGCGAAAGTGGTTCGGCGCCCCGCAGCCACGCGTTGCGGGGCGACTCCCTCGCGAGCGTTCTCCCTCGGCTGACGGCTCAACGTACCTGGGAGGCGTGACGATCTGGGGCGATTGACTCAGTCGGTGATCGTTCGTCGTGGAGGGACCGCTTCACTTTGGGCTGGCAATGACGGCAGCGGGGTGCGGCTCTTCTAATCAGTGCCCAGCTCGTCCAGCCGGAGCGCGCCATCGTGGGACCCGGTAGCGAGTACCGCGGTGCCGTCGGGGCGGAGGGCCGCCGCGGCGGCGCCTCCGGGATGGGGCGGTGCAAGTTCCTCGCCGGTGAGTGCGTTCCACTGGTGCACGGTCTCGTCCTCAGATGCCACGATCACACGGGGTGCGCCAGCGACCTTGGTGACGTGCCAGATAGTGGTGCTTTCGTTCCGGCCCAGGGACTGCCCGGTGTGCGCGTCCCAGCGGTGCAGCCCGTCCGGGTCGGACGTCGCCAGAATCAGCCGGCCGTCCGGCAGCGGCGCGAGGGCACCGTTGTGCACGAGCAGCCATTCGTCTGCCTCGAAGTCGACGACACGGAGACCGGAGACCGTATCCCAGCAGCGCAATTCACCGTCGCCCTCATGACCCGCCGTGAACAACAGCTCCCGCCCATCGTCCGGAAACCACCAGGCCAGGGGATGAGCGTAAGAGCGGTGGGCGTTGGCAATGCGGCGCATCTGGTCTCCTGGGCAAGGCAATGCCTGGATGGCAGTAAATGGTCGGGAGAATGCCGATCGAGTCGATCGTATCTTCGAATATGCAGCGGCTTCCCAGGCAACCCGCTGGGCCGCGCTGCCTGAGAAGCCGAGTGCTGGATCATTCGTGGGCGCGGTTGAGCTGCGCCATCAACTCCCGGTTGGCGGCTCGGGCGTCCAGGTGTTCACTTCGACGATCTGCTTTCGGACGAAGTCGGGGTACCCGGCTGAGGTGCTGTAGCAGCTGCGTCTCGTCGCTGTCATCGCAATGCCGGATCCCGTCAGCGGGCACTGTCACGTTGGCGAATGGCGTGGGAGAATCTTCGAGTTGATCATGGTGGAGGGGGATCGTCCGTGGGGAGCGCGTCGCCGTCGTACAAGCGGCACCGGTACCCGGCGGGGGTCGTCATCTCCCACTGCGTGTGGCTGTACTTCCGCTTCCCGCTCAGTTTCCGCGAGGTCGAGGAGCTGATGCTCGAGCGCGGCGTGATCGTCTCCCACGAGACCGTCCGGCGTTGGTGCGCGAAGTTCGGCCAGGCCTACGCCAACGGCCTGCGCCGCTGGCGACCCCGGCCCGGCGACAAGTGGCACCTGGACGAGGTCTTCATCAAAATCAACGGAGAGCAGAAGTACCTGTGGCGAGCCGTCGACGCCGACGGCAACGTGCTCGACATCCTGGTCCAGAACCGGCGGGACACTGCTGCGGCCAGGCGCTTCTTCCGCCGCCTGCTGAAGACGACCTGCTCGGTGCCGAGGGTAGTCGTCACGGACAAGCTGCGCTCCTACGGGGCGGCCCACCGCGAGGTGATGCCCTCGGTCGAACACCGTTCCCACAAGGGCCTGAACAACCGGGCCGAGAACAGCCACCAGCCCACCCGCCAGCGCGAACGCGCGATGAAGGGATTCCGCAGCATCGGTGGAGCACAGCGGTTCCTGTCCGCGTTCAGCGGCATCTCACCCCACTTCCGGCCCCGCCGCCACCTGATGACCGCCGCCCACTACCGCGCCGAGATGACCACCCGCTTCGGCATCTGGGACCAGATCGCCGGCGCTGCAAGCCGGCCCACCACGGCCTGACCCCAGGCCCGAAACGCAAGCCCACCACACCCCGACGCCCCATCAGACACTCACACACCCAACAACGTGACAGCGCCGTCCCTTTTCATCCGTACGCGGGCGGGGACGTTCACGTTCACTTGTACGCCGACACCGGGGCCAGTGTCGCGGAACTCCATGAGCAGTCGGTCGCCCTCCCTGGCCGTGCGGACCGTCAGGGTGCCGTCGTGGCCCGTGCTGCCGATGGCGGCCACCGCGTTGTTGATGAGGTTGGCCACCTCGGCCGTCGGCGCCCTGCGACCGCTGCTCGACCCGGACGTGGCCGGGCTCGACCAGGGCGACGAGGCCGCGGCCAGATCCGCCAGGCGTACCGCGAGGGCCAAGATGATCAGTTGGCAAGCCTGGGCCTGGTCCTCAACGCTGTCGTCCTGTGGAACCCCCGCTACCTGGATGCCGCCGTCGCCCAGCTCCGCACCGAGGGCCACGACATCAAGGACGAGGACAGTGGCCCGCCTCTCCCTGCTCAAGGACCGGCACATCAACTTCCTGGGCCGCTATCTGTTCAACATCAAGGCCAGCGGATCCGGTCAGGGCCTGCGCCCCTCCCGGGACCCAGAGGCTGTCGAGGACGACGAGGATTGACGGCGGCAGCGCACCCGGCCCGCTTGGCCACTCGTTACAGCGCCCTCTTATGGTCGTGCCTGCGTGGGCAGGGTGAGAATTTCGGCTCCGTTGTCGGTGATGGCGATGGTGTGCTCGCTGTGTGCGGTCCGGCAGCCCGTCGCGCTGCGCAGCGTCCAACCGTCGGCGTCGGTGACGAGCATGGCTGTGTCGGCCATGACCCAGGGCTCCAGGGCGAGCAGCAGGCCGGGGCGCAACTTGTATCCGCGGCCGGGCCGTCCGGTGTTCGCGACGTGCGGGTCCTGGTGCATGGTCGAGCCGATGCCATGGCCTCCGAACTCGGTGTTGATCGGGTAGCCCGCCTCACTGAGGACCGTGCCGATGGCGTGGGAGAGATCACCGATGCGCGCCCCAGGCTTGGCGGCGGCGATGCCGGCGGCGAGCGCCCGTTCGGTCGTCTCGATCATCGCGACGCTCTCCGCCGGCCTGGCCTTGCCCACCAGAAAGCTGATCGCGGCGTCCGCGGCCACCCCGCCCCTGGCGACCGCCAGGTCGAGGGTCAGCAGGTCCCCATCAGTCAGCGCGTAGTTGTGAGGCCGCCCGTGGAGCACTCCGTCGTTGACGGCCGTGCAGATGTAGTGACCGAACGGGCCGCGCCCGAAGGAAGGCGCGTAATCGACGTAGCAGGACTGCGCTCCTGCCTCAGTGATCATCTCCTTTGCCCACTGGTCGATGTCCAGCAGGTTCGTCCCGACCGTGCTGCGCTGCTTCAGTGTGTGCAGGATGTCTCCGACCAGAGCGCCGGTGTCCCTCGCCCGCTCAAGCCGCGCGGAGTTCAGGATCTCAATCATGGGGGACCTCTCATGTGTGTCCAATAACTATACCGGTCTAACTATACCGGTATTAGAATTGGGGGTATGGTCAGGTTGCCGCTCACCCCCGCCGAGGTAGAACGCGGACAGCGCCTTGGTGCCCTGCTCCGCCGAGCCCGGGGCTGCCGCTCGATGCTGGACATGACGCTCGCTTCGCGCATCTCGCCCGAGACCCTTCGGAAGATCGAATCCGGCCGTGTCAGTGCCGACCCGCTCCAGGGGCAGGGCCGAGGCTCGGCAAGGAGCCGCCCCGGCATCTGGCCACCCCCGCTCCGCACCCGTCCGACGGCATCCGGAAGGCCAGGTTGGACCAGGCCGTGGCGACAGTGACTGTGCTTGGTCGACAACTGCCCTACCCCGCGCACGCTGGTGAGGTGGCGAGAGGCAGAGGCCGGGTGCCGGCGATAGTCAATCAGGCCGGTCCACACATTGGTGCGAGGGGAGGGCGGCGGTCAGTGGCCGGCTGTCACCGGCTTCACCTCCTCGTCCTCCGATGCCGTCCCCATGGCGGCGCGGCGCTCGGCGGGGCGGTGGAGCAACAGGAGCAGGGCGGTGGCGAGGCCGGTCGAGGCGAAGATCGCGGTGGCCAGGAAACCCGCCCGGAAGCCGTCGTTGTGGCCGGACGCTTCGGAGCCGATGGTGAAGGCGAGGGCCACCCAGGAGGCGATCGCGATTCCCAGGGCAGCGCCGATCCGGAACACCGCGTTGTTGATGCCCGACACCAGGCCGGACTCCTCTGGCCGGGCGCCGGTCAGCGAGGCGATCGAGGCTGCCACTGAATCGCCTGAGCCTTGGTACGTTGATCCGTACTCGGCTTGCGCCGGGTGGCGCGGTCCGCTCCATACAGCGCGGCGTGGGGAGCAGGGCGCGCAGGTGGACCAAGGTGAGCGGTATCCGGGTTATCCGCGTGCGGCGTCCCAGACCGCGCTGGTCCCGAAGTAGGAGTCGTACAGTTCCTGGACTTCGAGAAGGCTCTCCGGCGGCACCTTGCCGTAGCGGATGCGTTCGAGATGGCGAAAGTATTCGAAGCGCTCGACTCCGGGCGTGATGATGACGAGCATGTCTGCGATCTCGCCGGGCGCGGCGGCAAAGGCATGCTGTGTGCCGGGCGGTACGACGACCATGTCTCCGCGCTCCGCGGTGACTACTTGATCGCCGGACAGCAGCTGGGCGGTGCCATCAAGGACGTAGAACATCTCGGCGGACTTGCCGTGGTGGTGCGGGCGGGCGCCGTTCGCGCCCTTGCCGAGGGTGACACGCATGCTGGAGAGTGCACTGCCCGTGGCGGGGCTGTCGAACGAGCAACTGGTTGGTCACCGGGCCACTCGCGCCTGTCAATTCGGCGTCAGCAGCGCGTACAACGACGGTCTCGTCGAAGTCTGGGATGAAGAGAGACATGCCTTGCTCCTGAAATGTTGATAACGCCGGAACGTACGTCATGCGCCAGGCTGCGGGCCACAGTGGCGTCTGACGGACAGTGATCACCAGCCGAACGGTCGAGAAGGGCGTGCCCCGGTTCCATGGCGGGCAGCGCCGTAAGACCCGGCTCAAACGCCAGCTCACAGCCGCCGCGATCGACGCCGCTACACCCTCACACCCCGCTCGCACGTGCCACCCGGCAACCGCACGACCCGGCACATCACGCTGCTGCCCCGAGAGATCCCTCCCAGCCACCCCGTAACCACCAGGGGCCCGCAGCCAGCTGTTCCGGAGGACCACCCGGTGCAGACCACCGTGCCGCCGGTTCCCCGCGGACGGATAGGACGCGCGGTCGAGCGCTGGCTCCGCGGGAAGCCACGACCCGACTACACCCGCTGGCCGAACTACTGAGCTTGTTCTTCACCCTTCTAGCTGCTGCGAGTGTTGCTCGTTAAAAAATGCGATGCGCACCGGCGGCATGCCGGTCAGGGGTCCGGAACTGGCGACCTCGCGTAATCGACTGATGCCTATTCCTTGGTCATTGAGACGCTGGTGTCACCGTGTGTGGTCGCCGGGGCATAGTGGCGCCAGGTTCCTCCTGCCTCGGCGGCGAGCTGGGCGGTGGTGTCGTCGTGGTAGCCGACTGCCGGGCCTCGGGCATCGCCCCGGCCGACGACCGCACGGGGCGGCCGGCCGCCCGGAGCTCCTCGTTCTCCCGCGCCCTGTGTGCTGCCGCCCTCGCGTTTTTTGCCCACACCCCGATCGGATGCGCGTCCCACACCGCGGTCGTCGGCGGGAGGAAGTGGCCGTGGGTGGCGGCGTACTGCTGGGCGACGGCGATCCCGTCCGCCCAGGCCGCGTCCTGCTCGGACCACACCATCCCGAGCTGCTCCAGCTCGACCACCCGCCCTGCTTCCAGGGGCCCGGCCGCGTACGAGCGGCGCTGGTCGGCGATCCACCGCCCGAGCGGATACCCGCCGACCCCGCCCCAGTCCTCGGGCGTGACGACCGTGTACGGCACCCGGAGCACGCCGTTTCCGTTCTCGCGCAGCCACCGGCCGGCCGCCTCGATGCCACACCGCCAGTAGGGCCCCTCCGGATCAATGACCCGCAGCCGTACGAACTGGGCCAGCACGGCGGCCGGGCCGCGTTCCTTTCCGAACCGCAGCACCCCGGCAGCCGCCCCGCTCACCCGCACCCCCGCCCCATTTCTCCGCCCTTCAGGATGTCCAAGGTGGAGTAGCTGGGCTGGGATCGGTGTGATGTCTCTTCGTGAGCTGGACGATCTCCCGCCAAATCTTGTAGCCAGGGTCTGGCTGCGGTGTGCGAAGGTGGCGCGCATGGGAAACTCGCGGGCGTATCCGGTCTTCCGTACCACCGATGCCGAGGAGGCCTGGACGCAGGCACTGCGCCTGAACGCTCTGCTGGAGGAGCGGGGCGACGAGGTGACCTTGATGGCCGATCTACTGACCGTGAAGGACGCGCAGCGGATGGCCGCGGCGCTGCCCGGTGCAGGATTCGACTACGCGGATGCCCGGATGGACCCGGCGACGGGTGACTTCCTGGATTTCGGCTTGGACATCGGCACCGCGGAGCACTCCGTGCTGGAGGCGGAACTCCCTCTGTCCGTCCTGCACTACGTCGCACCGGGCACCGCGGAGCGCCGGTTCGTGGCGGCGGTGGGCCGAGGTATCGCTTCGATCGGCTTGCACGGCAGGTGGCCCGACGATCCGGACACGGATTCGTACGGCATCTCGAAGTACGACGGCGTGGAGGTCCTCTTCAACTGCGACGACTTGAACTGGTCGCAGCGGACCGATCACCACACCGTGTTCGCGCACGTCGACAAGTGGGGCGATCTTCCACGAGCCAGAGGCCTCGCCGCTTTTCTCGACAGCACCGTGCTGGGGGAGGCCCAGCACGGTTGGTGAGGCGCTGGCTTCGGCAAAGCCGTCGCCGTCCCGCTCTGCCACCCGATCCGGGCCGACGCCGACCCCGAGGACGTCACCTACGCCGACAGCCGCGCCGCCCACGGCAACTTCCGCAACTGGGCCCGCCTCACCGCCCACACCCTCACCGCCCTCAACCACCCGGCCACCCGGATCGCGCCCGCCATCTCCAACTTGAGCAGGTGGTGCTCCCACGACTCGTTCAGGAGCTCATACGACCCCGGCCGTTCCGGGTCGTGACAGAAGAACCGGACCCCGTACCGGGAGACCTTCGGGTGCAGGCCCCAGGAACAGTGTGGGCAGGTGAGGGACCCGGGGATGGACCTTGTGGACCCGGCCCCGTTCCAGGCCGTGTCCGAGGCCGGGGAGGGGCGAGTCGAGGCGGCCCAGTTCAGGGTGCAGCGCGGTGAAAGGCATGAACCGTGTCCCCTGCCGATCCTGCATGCTTGCGGCGTATCTGACAGGACAGCAGATGTCAGGCACCACTGACAGAGTGCCTCCCACGGTCTGGTCCTCGCCGCCGCCCCATACGCCGACTGCGACGTTCTCGCCCGTCAGGCCGTCCGGGAGGAAGAGCGGCGCGCCGCAGCCTCCGCCGCCCTTCCTGGATGGGACGCGGCGGGCGGGGCAGTGACCTCAGCGCCGGCCGGGTATCTGGAGACTTGCGCGGGTGCTGCCCTCGGTGCCGACGTGAGCGGGGAGCGCCTGCCAGGGGTGCAGAGACCATCGCTGCGATCACTCGCTCTGAAGCGGTGTCCCGTACGTGGCATCAAGCACCAGAGTGAGCAGCCGGTCGGGCTGGTCCGCGTCGTGGCTGCGAGCTGTGGACAGCGCAATCCCGACGACCAGTTGGACCAGATCGTCGGCGGTCAGGTCGGCGCGTGCCGTTCCCCGACGCTGGGCCTGGGCAAGAAGATCGGCTGCCGCGTCCAGGATCAGCCGATGACAGTCGAGCCCCAGCGCGACGGGCTCTTCTTCAACCATCAACGTGCCCCCCAGCCCCTGGTTGCCCCTGGCATGGACGAGGAACGCGCGCAGCCATTGCGCCAGGGCGTCGTCGGCGGATTCCGAGGAGGACAGCACCCCGGCCAGCTCGCACAGCGTCTCGATCCGGTCCCTGAGAACTGCGGTCAGCAGGGCGGAGCGGTTCGGGAAGTGACGGTACAAAGTCCCCGGGCCGACGCCGGCTCGGCGGGCGACCTCGTTGAGAGACGCCTCCGGTCCGGCTTCAGCGAACACTTCCTGCGCCGTGGCGATGAGACGTTCCCGGTTGAGTCGCGCATCGGTACGCCGAGGCCGTCGCGCTGGGACGTGCCTGTGTGTGCCTGTCATCGTCCCGTCTTTCGGTCAAGTTCCGGGTAGTTAAGCGGAGCGCCTCTCCGTATAGTAGCGTCCGTCAAACGGAGAACCTCTCCGGAATACATGACATGAGGAGCGCGGATGACGGACAGCGAGCAACCCGAACTGGGACGAGTCGGGATCTGGACCTTCGCCTACGAGGGGCAGCCTGCCGGGCGGGTACGGGAATCGGCCGCGGAGATCGAGGAGTTGGGTTACGGATCCATCTGGTTCGGCGAGGCGTTCGGCCGCGACACGGTGGGCCAGGCATGGCTGTTGCTGTCGGCGACACAGCGCATCGTTGTCGCCTCCGGCATCGCTAACATCGCCTTCCGGGACCCGATCGCTACCGCTACCGCGACACGTGCGCTGGGCGAGGCGTTCCCCGGACGCTACGTACTCGGCCTGGGCGGACATCGCGTCGACGACACCGCCCATGAACTGGACGGCTATCCCGTACCCGCCCGCGGCAGAGCGGTGACCACCATGCGCGCCTACCTGCAGGCCATGGACGCAGTACCCGCCCACGGTCCCATACCGGACCCGACTCCGCGCCGCGTATTGGCCGCCCTCGGCCCGAAGATGCTCCAACTAGCTACCGAACTCACTTGGGGCGCGCACACCTACTTCGTGTCCACCAAGCACACCGAACACGCCCGCAAGATCATGGGACCGAACGCCTTCCTTGCTGTGGAACAGGCCGTAGTACTCGACACCGACCAGAGCCGCGCCCGCCAAGTAGCCACAGCACACGTCGCCGGCTACCTCTCGGCACCGCATCAGGAAGCGAACGTTCGACGACTCGGCTTCAACGACGAGGACATCGTCGGCGGACCAAGCCGTCGACTGGTCGATGCGATCGTCGCCCATGGGGAAGTGGAAGTAATCCGCCGACGCGTTCAGGAGCACCACGATGCAGGAGCAGACCACGTCTGTCTGCAAGTGCTCACCGCCGACACCACCTCTCTGCCCGAGCACGAATGGCGCGAACTCGCCGCTGCTCTCCTGCCCCACCCCACAGCATGAGATCCATGGAGTGATCACCAAGATCACCCGGCCGCCGATCGAAAGGTCGTCACCATCGAAGTCCACTCGGTGTCGGCCGGCAGCAACCGGGCGAAGGGCGACAAGGACCCGGGGAACTGGCGCCCGCCGCTGCAGTCGTACTGGTGTACCTACAGCCGCGCCTGGATCAGCGTGAAGGCCACCTACCAGCTCACCGCCAACCCCGCCGAGGCCGCAGCCCTGTCCGAGATGCTCGACACCTGCACCGTCTGATCCCGCCGGCCGGCACATCAGGCAGCGCCGGCTGGGAGCCCGGCCCGGTGAACCGTACCTGAGCACCGGACGACACCGTCCGAACCTTGATCCGCCGCGGGGGAGGAGAGACAGGACACCCTGCCCCGACCCTCTTCCTCCGCGGCGCCCCAACCTCTGCCCGAGACCCATGCGCCCTCGGAATCGACGGGCCTCGGCCTCGCCCCCACGGCTTGCGCAGGGAATCGGCCACATGACGGGAGGTTGAGGGGCGTCATGCCCGGCTGATAGCCGCATCGGTCACCGGCCAGCCGCCGCGCAGGCCGTGCGGGGACGGACTGTTCACCAGAGGGCGCCCCGGGGATGCCGCGGCCGCAGGCCACCGCCGGCCGGGGTGGAGGCGCTGGAACCGGTCAGGCGGCGACCTCGTACTTCACGACGGTGTTGGAGCAGCCGGCGGCGAGCTTTTCCAGTGCGGCCCGTTCCTTGTCGTCCGGACAGCTTCCAGCGCAGTTTCGTGGCGACCCAGGTCGCGGCGTAGGTGCAGTGGTAGGAGGTGTCCGAGGGGCTCTCGCCCTGCACGACGACGTTGCCGTCGGCCGTGGGAGGGTTCCGCCGGCCTGGACGTGGTTCTGGACGAGGCGGTAGCAGCGCTGCTGCCACCCGGTGCCAGGCCGGGCATCACCCCGGATCGACTGCGTCCAGCTCATCCTGCCGTGCTTCGGTCATCGCGAGGGACGGGGCGGCCAGCCGCACGGTGCCAGGGGAACGGGAGGATGCCACCCACCTCAACTGTTCGAACTGCAGGGCGAGTCCACACCCGCCATGTGCAGGTTCGCCAGCGGGCCTGCACAGGCCGGAACGGCCCGCCCGGGGCGCGAAGCCGCCCACCCTCCCTGTCACGACGGTCGACGGCACTGCTCTGCAGAAGGCGTCACCGAGAGCTGCCTGTGACTCCCACGGGCGGGTGATCATCTTCGCTCTAACGGAGCCTGTCTGGAGCTATCCGCTACCGGCGGCCGAACCGGGGCATCCAGGATGCGTGGGCACCGACTACTGGTCTCGTGACGGTGCTCTCGCTTCCCCATCAACGATTGGGATTGTGCTCATGGCTTCGCTCCTCTCTCCTCGCTGTCTCGGCTCCGTCACTGGCGCGGCGCTGCTGCTCGCCCTCGGCGCGGGTGTGCCGTCCTCCGTAGCGGCTCCCGCGTCCCGGGCTGCCCATGAGGTGTGCCTGGACGCGGGCAACACCCGCAACAACGGTGATCAGGTACGCCTCTGGAAGTGCGCCGGCCACAAGAACCAGCGGTTCGTGATCGCCAATGGGCAGATCAAGGTCGAAGACACGATCGGTACCGGCAAGGAGATGTGCCTGGACGCCGGTGACACCCGCAACAACGGTGACCGCGTACGCATCTGGCAGTGCGTCAACCACACCAACCAGAAGTGGGTCGTCCGCAACGCGCAGATCGTGCTCGCCGACACGATGGGCAAGAGCCGGGAGATGTGCCTGGACGCCGGTGACACCCGCAACAACGGTGACCGCGTCCGCATCTGGCAGTGCGTCGACCACACCAACCAGAAGTGGGTCATCCAGCAGGGCTACATCAAGGTCGCGGACACGATCTGACCGGACCCTCAGCCGCCTCGGCCCTGGCCACCCTTCCCAGGACCGAGGCCCGGTGGGCAGTCTGGTGCTCCCTGCCCCCGCCAGATTCCATCCCGGAGCGGAGGCGACCCGGCGTCGTGGAGGCAGACGGTGCACACCGCCGTAGAAGCGGCTCGCTGCGCGGGAACCCGGCGGCCAGCGGGGTCGGTGATGTGCTGCCCGTACGATGACCGGCGTGACCGTCCGCCGTGCCCTTGGCTCCGGCCCCCAGGCTCCCGCGCCCAACATCCGCGCCGCCCAGGCCGACCTCCTCGACGCTCTCCCCGGAGAGCGCCTGTCCGACCTCGACGACCTGCGAGCCCGAGGCGTGCTCGGGTCGCGCCCGGCGGCGCCGCCGTCCCCGCGGCGGATCCTCGGAACCGGCGGCGACGCCACCGGGAGGCACTCCGCGACATCGACGGAGCGAGAATCGCTGCCATCCGAATAGCGGCATCGAACAGATCTGTGTTCGCGGTGCGGGGGGTACAGCGGTTCTGGGGCGTCAGGCGCCTGAAGCTGGAGTCTCGCAAGGCGGGGACGCAACCCTAGTGATCCCCGACTCTGTCAAGGAGTGATCAAACCGACCCCAGGTCGCCCTGCCACGCGACAGGCTCACCATCGTGCCTCGCCTCTTCCAGCGCCGCCCTACGCCCCAGGGGCGCG
>NZ_JBIATE010000062.1:0-12456 GCF_042891445.1 Streptomyces sp. NPDC001890
CCCCGCTACGACGTAGGCAAAACCGTCAAACGCCCCGAGACCCTCAAGGCCATCGGCAAGCCCGGAAGATCTTGGTAGATAAAGAACAAGCTCAGAGGCGGTCAGGGTTCCGAGGGACAGCCCTCCCTACGGGACGTCACCGGCGTGGTCGGCCGCAGCGGTGGCGAGGACTGCGGACGTGGCGACGACGGTGCCCGCCGGGCTGCCACCGTTGGGCTCGACGAGGACGGTTCGCCGGCCGAGGAAGACGTGGGTGGCGGGATCGAAGATCCACTGGGTCTGTTCTCCGTAGGAGGTACGGGCGACGGTCACCCCCTCGCGGCCAGCGGCGTCCTTCGCGGTTCCGGCCACCGTGACACCGGGGATCCGGGCTGCCGCACGGTAGAGCGCGGCAGACACCCGCGGTGGGGCCCAGGTCTCGGAGAGCAGGTCACCGATCGCTTCGAAAGCGCGCTGGTCCGGGTCCTGGCCCTGTCCCCGGGTCTGTGTGCGGATCAGGTTCAGAAGGGCGTCGGGGTCGGTGGGCAGGCAGTCGACGTAGGTGTGTGACGGGTTCGAGACCGAGGGGTCGGTGGGGTCGGGGGCCGGCACCTTGGAGTCAGGCTCGCCCTCCTGGCGGATGAGGCCGGGGCGGCTGCCGTCGGCGGACAGCCACACCTCGCGGGTGTGGACCGGGGGCAGAGTCAGCGGGCCTCCGCCAGCGCTCTGTCCGGCGTAGGCAACCCAGCTGCGCACGTACACGAACTGGTCGGCGCGGACGGCCGGAGCGTCGGTTCCCCGCGCGGCGAGGGCGATGCGGTCGAGGAGCCCGGTCGCATGGGGTGGGTGGCCTGGTGGTTGCCGGGGGTGCTGTCCGGCGTGTCCGTGATGCCGACCGTGACGACGGTGCCGACCGCCAGTGCGGCAGCGACGGCCGGTACGAGGAAGCGGACAAGCCGGGGGCGGGGTCGCCTCGAGCGGGCCGGCTGTTCGGCCTGGTTCAGCAGGGCCTGCTTCAGCAGCAGTGCGCGGTCGCGCGGGAGATCGGGGACCGAGGGAGCGGGCAGGAGGTTTGTGAGGGCCGTGCGTTCGGTCTCCTCGCCGCTCTGGTGCGCGGTACGGCGGCTCGGGTCGGTGTTCATCGGTGGTTCTCCTGACGCGGGGACGTCCGGTGGGACCGGGCGGCAAGGGGGACGGGGGCGGCGGCGGCCGGGGCTTCCGAACAGCTGCCGGGGTGCGGAGACGTGCGCCGCTGCGGGGTGAGGAGCTCACGCAGGCGGGCGCGGGCGCGGGAGAGCCGGGAGCGGATGGTGCCGACCGGGACGCCAAGGGCCTTGGCGGCGGAGGTGTAGTCCAGTCCCTCCCACACCACCAGCGTGAAGACCTCGCGGTCCCGCCGTCGCAGGCGTGCGAGTGCCGCGTGCTCCGCTCGCAGTCGGTCGGTGTCGGTGATCCGTGCGACTACGTCGTCGGCGAAGTCCGGCAGCGTGCCGGGCTCCGGGATCCTGGCGAGCGCGATGTCGCGCAGTCGGCGGGTGCGGGAGTTGCGGCGCATCACGTTGGTGGCGATGCCCAGCAGCCAAGGGCGGAGGCTGTCGCCTTCGGGGCGCAGCTTCGCCCGGCCGCGCCAGGCTTCCAATAAGGTGACCGAGACGACGTCCTCGGCGTCCGCCCAGTTCCCCGTGACGCGCAGCGCGTAGCGGTAGAGCACCTGGGCGTGCTCGTCGTACAGCTCCGCCAAGGCGTCGGGGTCGCCGCCACGGAAGCGATCTCTCATTGGTGATTCCACGCTCTGCACTGCCAGGAGGGCAGTTGTGGTTCCCGTGATGTGGATCACGGGAACCTGAGACGGATCGGAGGCAGTGCAGTTGCATGAACACACTTCACGCAGGTTCACAGACCAGCCGGAGCTCTTTCCTCCGGACACTCGCCATCGGCACCGCCCTCGCCCTGACCGCCTCGCCGCTCCGGCGGGGGCCTTGGCGGCCACGGCGCCCGAGACGTTCACCCTGACCATCAACCACCTCGACCGCGCGGGCCACGCGACCGGCTCCTACGAGACCACCGTGATGGGGATCTCCGGTGCGGGTGTGGACGAGTACGTCCAGCCGCACGACCCTGACGGGACGACGACGGTCGAGCTTCCCCGCGGCCGGTACGTGCTGGAGAGCTCCCTCACCGGCGGTGCGGACGGGGCGGCGGACTGGATCGTCCAGCCGCGCCTGGACCTGGACCGCGACATCACCATCACCGTCGACGCGCGGGCGGCGAAGCCCGTCGACGTGCGCCCGCCGGACCGGTCGGCGACGTTCCTGCACAGCGGCTTGTTCGTCAAGGTCACCCACGACGGAACCGAACGCCTCCTCAACCGCATCGACGCCACGCCCAGACTCCGCGTCGCCCACCTCGGCCCCGCGGCCGAGCCGGGCTCGGTGAAGCAGTGGTTCGACGCCTACTGGACCATCGGCGACGTCGACTACGCCCTCGGCCACACCGTGGCCGGCTCCCGTGTCCTGACCGGTCTGGTCAAGCACCCCGCACCGCAGGACCTCGCGACCCTGCGCGTCGAGGGCACCGGCGAACCGGCCACCGCGACCGTCGGGATCACCCCGTCACCCGGCCCGACCGTCGGCCTCACCCGCGGCCTTCCGGTCCCCGGCACCGCCACGTTCCGCGTCACCCCGGAACGCGGCACCTGGGACGTCTCCTACGGCGCGAACGGCGGAATCGAGGTGGTCGAGGGCAACACTCTGCGCGCCGGCCGCACCACCACACTCACCTTCCCCACGAACGGGTAAGCGGAAGGTCGGAGGCGATCCAGCCCTCCGCATCGAGCGGCCCCGTGGACGGATCCACGGGGCCGCTCAACTGTCCCCGACGCCGCTCCCCCCGGCGGGCTCTGCCCGTGCGCCCGCGCGGTCAACGCGGGCGCAAAGGCGGGGCGTCGTGTGGCCAGGTACGGCAGGCACCTGCGGATCTACAGGTGCTGCTGGATCCACCAGAAGCCGAGGCCGACGAGTCCGGCGCCGGTGGCGTAGGCGGCGCCGCGGAGAGCGCTGAAGAGCAGGGCGTGGCGGCGGGCGAGCCAGTGCTTCGTGCGGCGGATTCGGTGGGTCTGCCCCGTGGTGTCGGGGTGGCGGCTACTGTGCATGGCAGGTGCTGCGTTGTTTCGGGTGCTGTTTCAGGGAGTCCGGCGGGGGCTGGGCGTAGGAACCTTCGGCCCCGGCCGGGCTTTTCGTTTTCTACTGGCTGACGGCGAGTTCGTGGATGCGCTCGGCGAGGTGGGGGGCGGGGCGGCAGACGAGGCCGTCGTCGTGGCGGGTGGTGAGGCGCTCGAAGTCTGCTTCCAGTCGTCCGGTGAGGACGGTGCGGCGGGTGTTGTGGCGGGCGGAGTAGCCGGTGACAGTCTCCAGTGCCTCCAGGAATTCTTCGGGGTCTGTTTCGAGGGGCTGGTCCGGGCCGGGTTGGAAGAGGGCGGTGGTGACCTGTCGCTTCCAGAACCGGGCTTCGCGGTCCTCTCCGAGGCCGAGGTGGTCCAGGTAGAGGCAGTACGCGGCGGCTGTGCTGCCGGCGCCGGCCGCGAATCTCCACCAGAACCGGGCGCTTTCGGGGTGGTGGGCGAGGTAGAGCATGCATGCGAAGACCTGGGCGCCGTCGACGTCGACGGCGTTGGTCCAGCCGTCGAACTGCGCGACGCTCTCGTCGTCGCCGAGGAGCGCGGTGAGTTCTTCCACGTGCGTGGCCGCCCCGGCCTGGGTGACGGCCCAGCGGGCCATGGCGCCGAGGCGGCGGCGGGCGCTCGCGCCCTTGGGTGCCGGGCTGAGGGCGGGGGGGCATGTAGCCGGCGTCCTGGGCGAGGCGGCGGAGCCCCATCCCGACGTCGAAGGGCCGGCGGGGCTCGCGGACGGAGACGTCGGCGTCGGCGAATGCCTTCTCCCAGGTGTTCACAGGGTTTCCTCTTTCTTGATCGGCCGGGTGGCGCGGCGGTAGAGAGGGGTGAGGCGTTCCTGGGCCTTGCGGCAGTGGTGATTGACGGTGCTAGGCGAGAGGCCCATGTACCAGGCGATGTCCTTGGTGTCGTACTTGGCGATGTGGCGCAGGACGATGGCGTCGAACTGGCGCGGGGGAGTTTGACGAGGGCCGGGTACAGGCCGATGCCGCTGTCCATCGTCGTGAGGTTTTCGCGCAGGCCCTCGATCAGCTCGCCGATGACGACGCGGCGCATGATCTGCCAGATCTGTTCCTGGAGATCGGGCTCGGTGAGCAAGCCGTCCCAGTGCCGCAGGATCTCCAGGAAGGCCCGGTGGACCGCCTTCTCCGCCCGGTCGTTCGTATGCAGGATGGCCAGGGCGTACTCGTGGAACGCTTCCTGGTTGGTGAGGTAGTGGGCCTCGAAGTCCAGCGGGAGCGGGGCCTCGGCCACGGGGCTGTGGCCGTACTCCTCACGTACGTCGTCGGTCCAGCAGTGCCGTCACGGATCACTCAACCGGCCGAATCGGCCGAACACGCATGCGCGGCCGAACGAATATCACGCACCGGTATGAGGTGTCGGCGGAACGTGATGTTGTAACGGATGGTGCGGTTGCGTTGACCTGCGGTGACATCCCCTTGGCGTGATGCGACATCAACGGGGGACGGGTCGACGGGTGACGCATGTCACAGTTGCTGCGGATGTTGCGTACGTGACTACTCGTCACGATCGAGTGAATCTCCACAACTGTCCTGCACAGCACGCCTATTGACTGCTAAGGAGGCGGACGCCTGTCCGCGCCGGGGGCACCGAAGTACGTAACCTCACCGCATCCGGATCACAGTGGCATGAGGCCGCGGCGACCGTGCACGCCGAAGCCGCGGGAGTATCCCGGTCCAAACTGGAGATGGCCGCGAGGAAGGCCTGCGCCCGTAGCCGGAAGTCGGCGGCTGACGCACATCCGCCCGCTCCCCGACGCTGCTCCAAGGGGCGGGTGTCAGCACTGGGCCGGCGTGCCGGCCGGCCGGGCAGCAGGTGGCCGGAGTCGACACCGATCACGCGGACCTGCCCAGGGATCACCTTGGGCCTGGCCGCGTGGTCGGCCGCCGTGGCCTGCCGGTCAGGTGCGGAGGCGAGAGAACCAGGCCGGCGGCCCGGGACTTGCGTCGGTAACTGTCGCGTCCCGACCAGTGCCGGCGTCCATCGCGAGAGCCCTTCATCCGACTGGCCATTTCGTTGCGACCATCGGCCTCGTTCACACGCCCACCGGGCAATCGGCTCTTGTCGGCCGCAGGCAGCAGCCACCCGAACCCGAGGAGCGCAACACTCATGACCACAACTCCCAACGGCCCGCGAGCGGGAGACCGACCGTGACCGTTTACTTCGACCCCGTCGGCGGCGTCCTCCTGGTGGTGGCGTTCGTCGTTGGTTACTTCGTCTACAAGCACACCCGGCAGGCCGCGACGGGCAAGGGAGACGTCGTCGGTGCGATCAGCTGCGGCGTCATGGTGCTGACCGCACTGGTGCTCATCCTCGGCGGCAGCCAACCGGCGCCGCAAACTCCCGCGCCGGCAGGGGGCGGGGCGCCGTCGTCACCGGCGTCACCCACTCCCCGCCCGTGAGCCGGGGCCAGCGCCCCGGAGCACGACCAGGCCGACGTCCGGCCGGACAGCGCCGAGGGGTATCCGTCGCACCCCAGACTGTCGCCGTCGAAGGCATCACTTGAGCAGCAGAGTGGAGGCGCGTGCCCGGTAGGTGCCGGGGGCCGGGGCGCGCGGCGGCCGCAGTCCTGTGTCAGCTGTCCGCACAAGTCGCCCCGAGTGGGAGACCCGGGGCGGCTGATGATCACTCAGAGAGGCGTACAGGGCCGTTCTAGGCGGCGAAGCCGATGTTGGTGACGTACTGGTACTGGCCCCACTGGGATCCGAGGTCGACGATGACGTCTTCCCAGGCGTCGTCCAGGCCCTGGTGGTCGCCGGATGCCCAGGTCTCGACTATGCGGTCCCAGCGGCGGACGTTCATCGTGCGGTACTCCACCAGCCGCTGGAGCGGCCGCGGCACCTGTGACTGGTTGAGCGGGTGGATCTTGACCCGGGTGCCGCCGGCGGAGTTCAGGCGTCGCAGGAGGTGCCGGGCGACGTTGTGGCGGCGGACCTGGCGGTACGCGGCGTCGATGCGCTCCAGGTTGGCGCTCGACGGCCGGCGCTTGCCCTCCAGCCACGCCTGCAGTGTCCGGTCGGTCACCGTCAGCCCGGCGTCCCTGGCCGCCCTGCGGCTGTGCTCGGTCCTGGTCAAGTAGTGCAGCCGGGCCATCAGGCCGCGCTTCACGGTCACCGGGGTGACGATGCCGTCCGCCAGCTCGTCGAGCTTGCGTGCGACGGCGTCGCTGCCCTTGATGCCCCGGGCGCCGAACTTCCCGAAGTCGTTGAGAGTGGCGACGATCGCCGCAGTGGAGAGGTCACTCACAGCGCGGGGCGTGACCTTGACGCAGTAGTTGCCGACGCTCCTGCCCTTGGTGACCGACTCGATGTTCTTGCCGCCCAGGAGAGTGCCGTCGGTGGACACCTTCGCAGCGGCGCGGGCGTAAGGGGCGTCAATGTCGGCGGCCGAGGCGGTTCCGGACAGAACAGCCAGAGACGTCGCCTGACGGCGCTCGTCGCATCGGCAGCCCGGAGCCATGTCCGGCCCGGCCCGCAAGACCGCTCTCGTACTCCTGCGCGTGGCTACGTCGTCTGGGAGTCGCCGCGGCGGGTCGTCAGCGGCGCCTTCGGCCGTGGCCGGGCAGGCCGACGGAGACCGCGTACACGCTGGAGCCACCGGTGCTGGGGACCGGCTGCGCCCGCCACCCCTGGGCCGGTGCGGGCGCCACGATGCGCAGCAGTCCGTCCACGGCGGGGCGGGCGGCGGGGGTCTGTATCGGTTCTCCGGACAGTGGGCACCTTTCGCCTTCGGGCATGAGGTGCTGGGCGAGTGTCCTCTTATGGATGATGCGGGCCCAGGTGCCGCAGGCACACTCGTAGTTGCCCGTCAGCTCCTTGCCGGACAGGACGACTTGCCTGGACTTCGGGCACGGGTCGGGCAGGCCGGGCACCGGATGCTCGTAGAGGCGGCCGCTGCTCAGGCTCGCCTTGGTCCTGGCGCCGCACTCGGGGCAGACGTATGCCTTCGTCTTCGTCGGTGCATGAGCGTGCCTGGGCATGTCGTCACCCTTCACTCTGCCGTGGCCCCTGCCCTGTCCGTCAACTTGCCGCGCGGGTAGAACGGTGAGGTTCTCCCCCGCCCGGCCGCCGCCCACACTTGACAACCACACGACCGGCGTGCAGGCAAGGAGAAGCGTGATGCCCAAGAAGACCGACCCCGACAACCCGTACGGCTACGCTGATGCGGATCTCGAAATTTCCCCGGTCTCGCTCTTCGCTCCCCACTCGGGTTCTGGTGTTCAGCGGACAGGGCAGGGTCTACGGACGTAGGCAGCGGGGATGCCAATGCGCTGGCCTGGCAGACTCGCTCGTATGTCTGAACAACTCGCTGGCGACGCAGCGCCGAACGATCCCATGCACGAGTATCTGACGCTCTACCCCGAGGTAGTCCGGGCGGGATCCTTGCAGAATGCCCTGCAGGCGGAGGCCGATCGTGCAGGCTACCGGCTTGCGGTCGAGCTGACATCCTCACCAGGCTGGCGCCAGGTGGCCGTACGGGTGGAAGCCGACGGCCACTCGGCGAATGTACTGATGGCACAGAGCGAGCGCAGCTTCGTCGTCGACTGCTGGACCAACGATGTCCACATGGCCACCGGCAGCACCCCGGACTTGTCCGCGGTTGTCGGGGCGTTGCATTCGTGGCTGCAGGATCCCGGGGTCCGGGGAATCGTCGCCCAGTGGCCTTTCCTGCGGACCTGGGAGCTGGCCGAGGCCCATGAGCGTGGAGAGGCTATTCCAGTGCGATGGCGCCAGCTACGCGAGGCCGCTGCGCGCAAGCCGGACACTGCACTCCACGAGTTCGTCGAGGCCGCCTTCGAACAGGAGCGGCTTCGGGTCCTGTCGCCAGGGCGGAGCATGTACTGGGTCACTTTCAGCCGCCGGGCCGCGCCGCCCATCTGCCATGACCTGCCGGCGGCCATGCCGCTCAGAAATGGCGGCTACCAGGTGCGATTCTCCGACGGACGGCTGCAAGAGCTGGACAGTGCGGCAGAGGCCGTCGCAGCCATCATTGCGGGACTCCCGGACGATACTGTCTCACGGCATTGAAGCTCACGGGGTGGGGAATCTAGGTGAGCAACTCTGGCCATGCTCAGAAGCGTGGGTGGGGAGGTTCAGGGAGCCTCATCAACGCCCCGGAGCACGACACCGTCCGAGTCGGGCGGCACGACCTGGAGCGCCTGCTGCTGGAGTTCCGCTCGCTGGTCCGCAAGCAGGAGCCGGGCAGCTGGGAGCACAAGGACGACTATGACCTGTCCTTCGAGCGCCTGGCCGACGCCGTCGACGCCGGAGCCAAGGTCCGGCGGGGCACCCGCTGGGAGGGCCCCGACCTCCGGCTGCGCTGTACCACTACCGAGGACGTCTACGGATGGCCGGAGGGCGCCCCGTACGACGGCGGGACGACGGTCACATGGAACGTTCCGGGCTACGGTTCCCACGCCACCGACGACGACTTCACGAACCTGCTCACATCGCTGTGCGGCTTCAGGTGGTCGGCGGAGGAAGGCCGGCGGGTGAAGGGCCTGCCGGACTGCCGTGAGTGCCTGCGCGAAGTCCAGCTCGGTGCTGACCGCCCCCGCGGCCGCTGGTGAGGACCGCATGGAGCACAGCCGGATGGCGCAGCACCTCGACGTGCTCCTGACCGTTGTGTTGATGCATCCGCGTACAGGCATCAGATGAGGAGTCGTGATGGGTAGGAAGAAGCCGGGCAAGGCGCGTCGGCCACGTGTGCCGTACGTTGACGGAGCAGGAGGGGCAGAAGCTGCAGCGGATCGTGCGACGGGGCAGCACCAGCACAGTGCGTTTCCGCAGGGCGATGATGCTGCTGGCCTCGGCGGGCGGGAACAGCGTCCCGGTGATCGCACGGCTCGTGCAGGCGGACGAGAACACCGTCCGCGACGTGATCCACAAGTTCAACGAGATCAGGCTGGCCTGAAGGCCGATGCAGGACGATCGGCGCACTGCTCCCGCCTCCCAGCTCGCCCCGTGCCGGTTCGCAGGGCGAGTCGGCACGCGGCGTCATTGGGTGGCCTCCGGACTTGCGGACGCTGCAAGGGTGACTTGCCTCGCGCGCCTACTCACCCGCTTTTCCCCTCCACTGCGCGAACCGGTTGTCTTTAGCCTGGACGCATGCCCGAGCCCGAGTTCAATGCCGACGACTACGTCAACCCCGATGCTCCCAAGGACGAACTCCGTCTGAAGCCAGACCATCCTCGTGTCCGTGACCACTCCTACGACTGTGCACGCAGCACCCAGGAGCAGGACCTCTGGAGAGGGTCTCTCATCTCCACCGTGATGGAACCCTGGGGTGACTACCCCGACCTGGCGGAGATCCCCGAGAACGCCGTACCAGGCCCGGAGCTCACGCTGTTCGTTAAAGAGCGAGGGCGCGGCCCTGGTTACGTCGCAGACTTCCTCTACAAGGCTGCCGATCTACCGGTCACGGTGCACGGCATCCTGGCGAACCAGGGCTCCGGCCTCGGGCTGATCGAACTCGAACTCTGGCGACCAGAGTGGGGTTACTGGGACGACTGGGGAGACTTCGTCGGTCCCCTGGAAGAGGATGAGGTGGTGGCGGTGTCCGCGCCGATCACCAGTGATGTGTTGCGCCGTATCCCGCTGGGTCAGATCGTGGCACGGGCCCAGGCCGAGCTGGCCGACCAGTCATGGAAAGAGGAAGGCGTCACCGTCCTGGGTCGATCGCGGGCGGCAGGATCAGACCTCGCACCGGCGTCCCTGCAAGCTCTGGAGAACGCGAACGCGCTCGCACAGCCGGCGCGGCGAGGGCACCCCCCGCTCGACGGTGAACTCCTTCACGTCGTGGCCCACGCCTATCTCCGTGAAGCCATCAATGGCCCTGGCCTCCATCGGCGCCTGGCTAACCTGTTCAACCGCCCGGAACCGACTATCAAGGACTGGATCAAAGCAGCCCGGGACCGCGGCTACCTCTCCCCGCCGTCCCAGGCCGCCGGGCCGCCGGCCCCGGCCCGCTCCTCACTCACCCCGAAGACGGCTCACATACACCACCGGCCTGACCTCCACGGCTGCCGTCTGCAACGGCGGCTTGCTGGGGAGGAGGCGAAAGTGGAGGAGCCAGCCGCCGTCTCATCACCGCAGGGCCCCCGGGTTCGTCTGCGGCCTCCAACGGCCGTCCCGACGCAGGGCGTGGCGCAAGGTAGAGGCTTGCCCGGGTCAGCGGCGCAGGCGCGAGAACCATCCGCCGGCCTTCGGCTTGGGCACGGCCTGACCCTGCTCTTCGGGCTTGTGCCGTCGTCTCGGATATCGACGGGATATCCGATGCGATCACCCTCGCCGCTACAGTGCCGCCATGACGACCGCACCTCACTGCAGGTTCTCGGCCCGCATCAACCGAGCCGAAGCCGAGTTCGACGGACCGTTTGAGGGCGTGCCCCCGCAGAGCCTCGATGCCCCGAGGGTCGTGCTCCGGGCAGATGCCTGGGCAGCGCACATCGGCGGTTTGCAGGCAGCACGTTGAGCGAAGAACCCGTCTTCATCCGGAGCAAGTTGGGAACCAGCCGGTACGTCTACAACCACCGCAACCCTGTTGGTCTCGCACTCATCGTCCTCACGCCGCTTGTCGCGCTCGGCGTACTGTTCGGTATGCAGGCCGAGTCGACGTGGAGTGAGGGCGAACTCCGCGACGCCGTCCGCAAAGGCGTCCGAGATCTAGGCGGCAAACGGCACTACACAAGCCTGGAGGGCAACCACGGCTACCTGATCGCGGAGGCGATCCAGGAGGGCGGCATCGGGCCAGGGCACGGCGTCGACACGCGTGAAGAGGAGGGCGGAGGCTACACGGTCAGCACTGAGGACACCGAGGCGGAGTACTGCGTCCGCATCACGCTGACCCTGGACGAGCAGCCCCCCGTAGTCTTCCCAGGGGCCGAGGACCGGCCGCCCCCCGACCCGGAGATGCTCGCGTACTACCTCTCCCACGCGACGTTCAGCAAGGGCTCTTGCCACTGACCTGTTGATCCTTCTGAAGCCCCTGCTGCGGGCGATGGCGCGCAAACCGTCGATATAACCGCTTCGCCGGTCGATGGGGGCCAGCGGCGGCCCGATTCTCAGGTGAGGAACAGCATCCCTACCAGCTGCTACTGCACCTGGATCAGCGACCCGAAGGTGGCTCGGTAGTGGCGCCGCATTGGCACTTCACCGCGCAGCATCTGGCATGTTCCCCGAGACCGGCCGCGTATCCGGTCCATCAGTGGCCATCACAGGCGCAGAGACAACCGCAGTCGGGATGGTCACCGCTACGAAGGCGCCTGGTAGGTGTCAGGTCACCGCTGGGTGGGCTGCTCGTGTCTGGCGTGGAGTAGTCCGCTGTGCGCGCCTGTGCCGGTCGGTAGAGGCTGGGGGTATGGATGGCAGGGTGCCCGCGCCGCGGACCTGGGCGGGGACATCGCCCTGCTCAACGACAAGGCGGGTGTAGATCGGGGTCTCCTGGAACACGGGCGAGGTCTGCTTTCTGGTGCGGGACAGCGAACGGAAGTCCGCGGCAGCGGTGCGCTGCCGCGTCGGCCGGTGGCCCGACCGGCGTTGACCGAGGGCCGTCTACAGCTGGAGGTCGAGGCCGAACAGATTCAATCAGGTCGGTGAAGAGCTCCTGTGCGGCCTCCCCCCAGCGCCTCGTGCACCACCCTACTCAAGCTGGAGCCGGCCACCGCCGTACGCGCCGCCGGCCACCACGCTGAGTTGGAGGTCCGCGGGCCCGGCAGCGACTACCGCCCACTACCTCTGCACGGGCCATTACCACACGTACGAGTATCTCGGTCTGCTTTTGCGGGAGTTGATCCTGCTGGTGTGGTGGGCTGGAGCCGCACCGATGCCGTGAGGAAGGAAACCCCCCATGGAGACGCGCTCGGCAGAGAGCCCCGCCGGGCCGGGGTTGCGGGACCAGATGGTCTCCGTGATCGAGGCCAGGGGCGCTGATGACGGTGACCGGCGAGGACGCGGCCGATGTCGTACGGGCCGTTCGCACCGTGCTCGTCGACCTCGGCGAGCACGACACCGTCGACGTCGTCGCGGTCGCCCCCTACTCCACCAAGACCCTCGTGGACGCGTTGTGGACCGGGCTCTACCAGGAACGGTGGGCCCGGCCCCGGCATACCGAAGAGGCTCTCCGCCACGTCGACGGCGTACTCGCCCGCCGTACCCAGCCCGTACTCGTCCTCCACGACGCCCACCAGTGGCGCTGAACCTTCCCCTTGATCGTGGACACCTGGAGACTGGGACGTGAGGTTCCAGAGGAAGTAGCACCAGGTGGGAAGCAAGTACACGAAGCGGTAC
>NZ_JBIATE010000063.1:0-12392 GCF_042891445.1 Streptomyces sp. NPDC001890
GCCCACTCGTCGTCCGTCAGATCTCCCCGCCCCACCAACAGAACGATGCTCCATGAGGCAGGGCGCGTCACCAAGATCCGCCGGACAGGCCCTAGGACTTGTCCGGCCGATCATGGCTGTGGGTTGTTGGGCATGATGCTTGGGTGAGCATCATCGTGAAGTTCTTTGCGGCGTCGGACGACACGTCAGCGAGCCTCGCCCTCCGGACCGGGCCAGGACGGGCATTCGAGTCGCTCTCCTTCGGCAACTTCGATCCCGAAGAGGCAGTGGTCGAGTGGGAATGCCTTCTGGCCGGTGACAGCTTTGAGGACCTTGTCGAAGCCGGTGAGCCTCGCATCGTCGTCGGCCAGGACAACGACGGTTGCGTCGTCTTCGCGCTCTCACCGCGCCTGTCCACTGCACTCGCGGACGCCACGCACTCCAGGTTGAGCGACGTCGCCGCCTCGTGGACTCAGCTGCGTGCGGAGGACGGCGAGGTCATCGACACGGAGATCGCCGACGCGATCGTGGGTGATCTGGCTGCTCTCGTCAGCAGCGCCCGGCGCCGGAACCAGAGCGTCTACTGCTGGGTCGCGTAACAGTTCATGTTCGGAGCCAGATCGCGACGGCCGCGGCGGTGGCAGTGCCGAGGAAGACGTAACCGCGCTTGTCGTAGCGAGTCGCGACCGCTCGGGACTGCTTCAGACGGTTGATCGCCCGCTCGACGGTGTTGCGCTTCTTGTAGCGGTCCTCGTCGAAGCCGGGCGGCCGTCCACCGCGTGCACCTTTGCGCAGGCGGGCGGCCCGGGTATCAGTCTTCTCCAGGATGGTGTGGCGGATGCCCCGCCGTCGCAGGTACTCACGGATGAGGCCATTGCTGTAAGCCCTGTCGGCCGCAAGGCTGTCGGGCTTCTTGCGCGGCCTGCCCAGGCCAGATCTGGGCACCCGGATCTTCTCCAAGACCGGCTTGAACTGGGTGCAGTCTGCCCGCTGACCTGGAGTGACGATCAGGGACAGTGGTCGGCAGCGGCCATCCGCGCTCAGGTGGAGCTTGCTGGTGAACCCGCCGCGCGAGCGGCCCAGGCCCTCGCCTCCAGCACCACCTCCACCAGGCGGGCGACGAGACCCTGCCACGGCGTCTCGTCCTGGTGTTCCATCCCCGCGGCCCCCTTTGATCCCGGGGCCGGCGGCGGATCGATTCGGGCGCCGGCCGCGTGCTGATGCGCCCGGACGATGGTGGAGTCCACCGAGATGTCCCAGTCGATCTCGCCCGCGGCGTCGGCCGCGGCCTGGACCTGCTGGAGCAGCCGTTCCCACGTCCCGTCGGCCGACCACAGCCGGTGCCGTTCATAAACCGTCTTCCACGGGCCGAAACGTTCCGGCAGGTCACGCCACTGCACTCCGGTCCGAACCCGGTGCAGAATCCCGTCGATCACCTGCCGGTGATCCCGCCACCGGCCACAACGCCCGTTGCTGACCGGCAGGAACGGCCGCAGCCGCTCCCACTCGGCATCACTCAGATCGCCCCGCCCCATGCCCACATCAACGACCCGGACACGGAGCAGTCACATGATCCGCAAGAGAGGTTCTAATAGTCCATAGCCACCACGACGTATAGACACGCCACGACTGCGACGACGACGAGCGCAACCAAGACGATCAGTGCGCAGCCCAGTGCGCCTGCCGTCCCAGCGATCGCTGCCCAGCCGAACCGCGTTGCCCTTTCGGCTCGTTGGGCCGCGTCGTGGTACTCACCGTCGTACCAGCCTCGATCGGTCATGGTCACCCCCCGTCGAACCCTATAACTCGGCCATCTCACCCCCGAATGCGACGGCGCGGATCCCCTAGGACAGGGATGGCATGATCGCCCGGACAGCTCCTAGTAGAAACTTGAGCGGGCAACGCCGAGGATGCTGCACAGCCGCTTCACGCCATAGCGGCGCTGGAGGTCGGCGACACACTGGAAGCGGTTCACCAGCGCGTCTCCCGGGCGAAATACTTCGCCGCCTTCCGCAGGATCTCGCGTTCCTCCTCCAACTCGCGGACCTTCTTGCGCAGGGCTGCGTTTTCCGCCTCCAGCTGGGCCGGTTCCTGCGTCCGGCGTCCCCGGGGCCGACTCACCCCGGCCGCCCTGACCCAGTTCCGCAATGTTTCAGGGTTGATCCCCAGATCGGCGGCGACCGACCTGATCGTCGCTTCCGGCCGCGACTCGTACAGCGCGACCGCATCCGCTTCGCACTCCGGCGGGTAGTTCTTCATGACCACGAGATGTCCGTTCTCAGATCCTCAGGATCCAGTGTCTCGTGTGTCCAACATCAGGGGTCAAGGCCCGACCTCGCACTGAGACGTCATCCGCTTACCGATCAGCGGGTTTGTAGGTCGAACACGGGTCTTGATCCGGTGATCGGGGTGTGGTTGATGCATGAAGGCAGGGCCTCGCGGTAGCTCGGGTTTTCGAAGCCAACGAGCACCACGAGGCCCTGTTGCTGCAGTCTGTCGCGCTTGAGCCCGCAGAGTCCAACTTGCCGTCTCCGTCGTGTGACTGTCTCGCGCACAGGTTCGGCAACGCGGCGGACGGACCGGACCGCGTGCGGTGTTACGGCTCGGACGTGACCGATGCCGAGTGGAAAGTCGTCCGGCCGTTGCTGCCGGTCCCGGCATGGTTTCAGGGGCGGGGCGGGGCGGGGCGGGGCTGCCGGCCGGAGAGCTACTGCCACCGCGTCATGCTGGACGCGGTGCGCCATGTGGTCGACAACGGCGTCAAGTGGGGCAGCCTGCCTGCGGACTTCCCGCCGTACCGGCGCGTGCACGCTTTCGCCCGCCGCTGGCAGGCGACCGGTCTGCTCGCCGAGTTCCACGACCGGCTGCGCGATCGCGTGCGGGAGAAGGAGGGCCGCACGGTGTCCTCGTCGGCCTGCACCAGCCGGGCGATCACCGGCACCCGGTTCCCGCCCGCCGACGCCGGCAGCATCATCGCGCGCCGGTAGCGCACCGAACTCGTGCTGCCCCGGCGCACGATCTGCTGCAACTTCTGCCCCTCCTGGTCGGTCGGTCTGCGCACCCGCACAGGCTCAGCCACCACACCTCCAACGGTCGGAACGGACGTTGCCGCCCATCCCACCGTTCCAACCGACACCCCGGCGAACCTTCCCGGTCAGAGCACTAGTGCTGCATCAGGCAACGGTTGCCCTGTCGACGACGGCGCGTAGGCGCCGATCGTCGGCGTGGCGGTTTCGCCAGCTGATGTAGCGGCGGATCATGCTGCTCTGCTCTTTGTGGTCGGCGTGGTCGGTGCCGTCGAGGGTGAAGTGGCGCAGGGCCGTGAACTGGGCCTCGATGCGGTTGAGCCAGGAGCTGTTGGTCGGGGTGTAGACCATCTCGACGTTGTTCGCCGCAGCCCAGGTGCCGACGCGCTGGCACTTCTTCGTGGTCAGGTGCGGGGAGAAGTTGTCACTGACGATCGCGATCCGGACCTCTCGCGGGTAGAGCGTCCGCAGGTAGCGGCAGAACTCCAGGAACCGCGTCCGCTTCTTGACCGGCTTGATGTGGCCGTAGAGCTTGTCCTTGGCCAGGTCCAGGGCGGCTAACAGGTGTCGCACCCTGCCGTAGCGGTTGTAGGTCGCCCGGCGCTGTCGGCGGGGCTCACGGTCGGGATCCTTGTGCTCGCCTCCTCGTTCGGCCCACTGCCGGCCCGGGTGCGGCATCAGATTCAGGGGTCCGAACTCGTCCATACAGAAGATGACTTCAGGCTCGCCTTCCTCGGGTATGACCTCGCCGTCGGCGATCGCATAGAGGTACTCGACGCGGGCCTTCTTGGCGGCGTAGTCGGGGTCGCGGGAGGTCTTCCAGGTCTTTCAGGCGTTGAAAGGAGACGCCTTCCTCGCGGAGCAGGATGCGCAGGCCCTCGTGGCTGATGTCGTCGACCACCCCCTCAGCGACCAGGAAGTCCGCCAGTTTGGTCAGACTCCAGGTCGAGAACGGCAGGTCGTGCTCGGCCGGTTTGGACTTGGCGATCTTCTTGATCTCGCGGCGTTCAGGCAGTGTGAACGTCTTCGGCCGGCCGCCCTTGTACTTCGGATACAGCGAGTCGAAGCCGTCCGTGTTGAAGTTGTGGATCACGTCTCTGACACGGTCGTCGCTGGTGAACGACACCTCGGCGATCCTGGCCACCGGCATGCCCTGCATGGACAGCAGCACCATCTGGGCCCGCCGCCAGGGCACCACCGACCCGGCGCCCCTGCGGATGATCCGCAGCAGCCGCCGGCCCTCGTCATCATCGATCTCACGGACCTGCATTCGTATCGCCACCCGGGCAGCCTGGCGGGACGGCGCTTGCCGCACCAGGAGGCAACTTCGGCTGGTCAGCCTGCTGTCGGGCTCCGCAGGACCTGCGCTCGCATGAACCCGTGGCTCCGTTCCACTTTCGCCACGTGCAACGTGTAGCTCTGGTACCACTCGGCTTGCCCACGCTTTTGCGCTGCTCGGTGCTCGGCGTTGGTCCGCCACTCCGTGAGAGCGTCGGCGTCCCGGAAGTACCCGACGGTGATGCCCAGCCCGCCAGGAGTCTGCGCGTGGTCCATCCCCAGGAACCCCGGGACGTCCTTCACCAGGTCTTCCATGCGGGCGTTGGTCTCGCTGTAGCCGCTTTGCTCCTGGGCTCGCACCGCAGTGAAGACAGCTACGTAGTAGGGGGGTTCATAGGCTTCGACGGGCGTGGCAGAAGCTTCCGGGTGATCGCTCATGGCGTCACCGTAAGGCGGGACGTGCTCAACGATCCAGTGTCTTTCCTGACCGGAATACATGAGGGATCGGGTTCTTGACCGAAGCCGTCCGACCTCTCCCTCCAACTCCCGGAAACGGCCAGTAGCCTGCCGGCTCACAGAACGGTGCAGGGGCGGGGGACACCAGGGCGAACGTTGCCTGATGCAGCACTAGATGGTGCCGTCTCCGTGCTGGGGAGCGTCGGTGACCAGGTTGGTCACCGCACGTTCCAGACGGTTCGGCTCGGCCACCACGCTCAGCTGAGCAGGACAGCCGACGCTGAGCGGCGCAGTAGGGAATACGGCACGGTGCCCGCCGACCAGCGCGCCGATCTCCGTGCCGATGTCGCGGCGGCGCTTGGCCTCCTCGGCCTGGACGAGTGGCGACCGCGCGACGCTGCTCTGCTCGCCGCAGCAGGACACGACGGTGACCCCCGGGAGTTTGCCGTGGGCGCGCAGCCAGGCATGGGCCTCCCGGCCAGGAACCGCGGGCCCTCGGCGGTGCCGCCGTCAGCCGGCCTCGGGAAGTCCGGATGCCCGCGCCGCCAGGTGACGACGGCGGCACGGCCCGCGCCCGCGCGCTGCCCGACCTGCGACAGGTTCAAGGTCTCCATGACGGTCTCCTCGCGGCCCCCGGACATTGGTCGGGTCCGGCCCGCGCGCAGCAAAGCGACAGACCATAAGAAAGTGTGCTGAATACCCTGATTTCATGCATTATTAGGTACATTCATCTAAATTCACACTCGCGTGCGCAAGCCCCTGGGTGGCCGGCCGTTCTCCCGTCCGGCTCGGTGAGCGTGGCGTCCCTTCCCGTCGAATCGACCTTCGCAAGGGTGTGTCTGCGAACCAAGGCCACCAAGGACGTCGGCAGCACGGTCGCTGCCCGCGCGATGTCTTCAAGCTTGTCGAATCTGTCCAGGTTTGCTGGCGAGCGGTTAACGCACCCCTCCTCTTCGCCCTGGTCCGAGCGGGCGTCCACTTCGAACGTGGCCACCTCGTCGAACGCCCCGAGGTTCACGCGGCATGAACGGGATGCCAGAATTGTCCAATGACCAGCGCTAAAGAAACAGTTCACCAGTTCCTGCTGCAGGTGCGATCGGGGCTGCATCCTGGCCGGGCCGACCGCTTCATGGCCGGCCGGGTCCAGGCCCACCAGATCGTCTCGGAGGCGCCGGTGGTCGTGGAGCGAACACCGCAGCAGTACGCCGAGCACGTCCAGGAGATGCTCGACGCCTATGGCGCCTTCACGCTAACCGTGGACGAACTCATCGCCGACGGCGATCGCGTCTATGCCCGTTGGACGCAGACCGGACGACATGTCGGATCCATCGATCACTTTCCGCCGACCGGTGCGCAGATCACCGCGATGACCAGTGCGGTCTATCGAGTCGAGGACGGCCTGATTGTCGAGTACTGGATTCAGATCGACCGTCGCGGAATCACAGCCCAGCTGGAGCGAGCTGCTGCCGAGCGCTGAACCAAACCCGATCCACAGGTTTTGACAATTGCTCGGCTTGTCCTCGCGGGCACGACACGGCCGCCGTCACAGCGTTGTCGACGAGTGTCTTGGACCGGCTTCTGGGCCCCACCGTTCAGGCGCAGCTGCGGTCTGACCACGAGAATCCCCCGCAAAGGGCTGTGGGGCACGTCCGAAGCGGCCGGGGCGTGGCGACCGTTTCGGGCGGACCCTGGTACTCGGAAGCTTCCTGGACCTGTCGGCCTACGTCGACGCCGTTGAACAGCCAAGGACTGCTCATGATCCTCGACCCTGACGCGACGCTCGAAGCCGTCGCATCAAGCCTGCAGGACCTGTCGTTCCCGTGGAGCGGGGATCCCGTCGAAATGGTCGGCTGGGGCTTCTCGAACGTCGTACTCCGGGTCGGCACCGACGTCCTCATCAGGGTGCCGCGCACTTCCCTGGCCAAGGACAGTAGCAAGCACACTGCCGAGGTCCTGCGGCGACTGCCGCCCCTGCCGCTGGCCGTCCCCGAGGTGCTCGGAATGCTTCCGACCGGGCCGCGGCTGCCCTTCGGCGCCGTGCTTCTCAGGCGGCTGCCAGGCACTGTCGTGGACGACGACGTCGCTCGCGCGGATCGTGAAGCGTTCACCGGCGACCTGACAGCTTTCGTCTCGGCGCTGCACAACTGCGGCGACGAACCGCTGCTGGGCATCCTCGGGGCGGACGGGGCAGGACAGGCGATCGACGCCCTCGATACCGAGACGGCCGCAGCCACCGCGGACCGGCTTGCCGGTCGCGAGCGGCAGGTGTTCGAACGATGGGTCACAGCCTATCGGCGGTGGCTCGCCGGTGCCGAGGTCGTGCCGATCCACGGCGATGTCTGGCCCGGCAACCTCCTGCACACTTCCGGGAGGCTGTCAGGCGTCCTGGACTGGGACGAGGCGAGGGTCGGCCCGCGGGCGGTCGATCTGTGCGGCGTCTGGTACCTGGGCCGCGACTTCGCCGAGGAGATGATGAGTGCCTACGCGGCCCGGAACTCCTGTGACTACGAGGTCCTGCACGAAGAGAGCAGGCTCGCCGGAGTCCGACGTGAACTGCGGGGCGTCACCTGGTCCCTACGCCACGACGACCCCGAGGAACTCAAGGAGTCCCTGGACAAGGTGCGGCGGTCCCTGCACGAGTTCCTGCTCCCGCCCGCCTGACACGGCCGTCACCTGATCGGACCACACCATCCCGAGCTTCTCCAGCTCGGTGACCCGCCTGGCCTCCAGTGTCCCGGCCGTGTATGAGCGGCGCTGGTCGGCGATCCACCGCCCGAACGGATACCCGCCGCCCCCACCCCAGCCCTCCAGTGCGACGACCATGTACGGCACCCGCAGTACGGTGTTCCCCGTCTTGCGCAACCACCGCCCGGCCGCCTCGACCCCACGCCGCCAGTAGGCGCCCTCAGGGTCGATGACCCGCAGCCGCACGAACCGGGCCGGCACAGCCGGGTCGCGTTCCTCGCTGAACAGCAGCACTCCGCCCGCCGCTCCGCTCACCGCCCCGTCCCCACACCGCCCAGGACGTCCACGGCGTGCTCCCCGTCGCGCTCCTGGTCCTGCTGGTCGGTGTCCTCCCGGCCCTGCGGACACAAGCGCCCCGATGGTGTCCGTGTCATGCGCCCGCAAGGCCACGAGGTCCGTCGAGAGGGTCGTGCAGGCGTCCGACGTCCCATTTCATCGCCGCTTTCGCCCAGCCCGAGGAGTACCGGCACGATCAGCGTCGCGAGTTTCCCCTGGGAGTCTTCGCTCCCTTGCCTGGGGGGTTCTCGGTTCGGTGTCCGGCCTTGGGTGCTGCGGACCGGGCTGATTCGGTTTGCTTCATGGAGTCTTGAGCGTCGATGGCCGAGCGCTGCTGTTGGACAAGCCGTGAGGATGAGCTGGTCACTACTGGGTGAGGACTACCTGGTCAGGGGCGTGAGAGCTTGCACTGGTGGCCGTACGGCGGCGCCTTGGCGGAGTGTGAGGTCAATACGACTGTGACGGAACGAGGACGTCGTGGAGGACCGCCTGTGACTCGGTGCGGGATACAAATATTTCCGACCGCATGCACCGCGTTACTCCTGGGGGAACACCGTGAAGTACACCCGCATCACCGCTCTCGCCGCCATCGGCGTTGCCGCCACCCTCTCGCTCACCGCCTGTGGCAGCGACAGCTCCGGGAAGGACTCGTCCTCCAAGGGCTCCTCGTCCTCGTCTTCTTCGTCCTCGGACAGTGGCTCGAAACCGGAGGGTAGCTCAGGCTCCGGCGGCTCGGGGGCCGGTAACGCGAAGTCGGGCTCCGGCGAGGACACCGAGGCCGAAGCAGCCGCGAACAGCGCGACGAAGACCGACGACAAGGTCACGTTCTGCAAGACGGAGGACCTGGCCATCGACGCCACGGACGCCGCGCCCGACAAGGACTCCGGCAGGATCGACATCACCATGATCAACCGGGGTTCGACCACCTGCTCGGCGACAGGCTTCGCGGGCGTCGACATCAAGGACGCCGACAACACCTCGAACCCCATCGAGCGCGGCCAAGCCCAGCCGCGTATCACCACCCTGAAGCCCGGTGACGCCGCTGTCTTCAACCTCGCCTACGACATCGACAACACCGGCAACAGCCTCGCGTCCCCGACCAACATTCTGGTGACGCCCCCGAACGAGACCCACACCGTGACCCTGAAGTGGCCCGCGGGCGCGGGGGACATCAAGGGCGCCTACACCGACGTCGAGGTCTACCCCACGCATACGACCAAGTAGGGGCGGTGCGCGCGGTCCTTCGCGGGCGTGGAACTGCCGTGCTGCCGTGAGGTTGAGGGCCCACATGGTGTCCTGCGTGCGCTTCACCGGCCGCTCCTCTTCCCCGGCCGGTGTGACCTTGAGGGTGTTCTCCAACAGCCACTGCTGTACCGGCAGCAGCTGCTCCCACCCGAACCGCTGCGCGTTCACCCACCGTCCGAGGTCGTCGTCCTCAGCGACGACATCGCCGTCGACCGTGCGGAGGGTTCCGCCGGCCTGGACGTGGTCCTGGACGGGCCGGTAGCACCGATGCCACCCGGTGTTCCAGGCAGGACACCACCCCGGATCGACCGCGTCCAGCTCATTCCGCCGCGCCTGGGTCATCGCCCCAGCCGCTGAGGGCACGGGGCGGCCGGCCGCCCGGAGCTCCTCGTTCTCCCGCGCCCTGTGTGCTGCCGCCCTCGCGTTTTTTGCCCACACCCCGATCGGATGCGCGTCCCACACCGCGGTCGTCGGCGGGAGGAAGTGGCTGTGGGTGGCGGCGTACTGCTGGGCGACGGCGATCCCGTCCGCCCAGGCCGCGTCCTGCTCGGACCACACCATCCCGAGCTGCTCCAGCTCGACCTCCCGCCCGGCTTCCAGGGGCCCGGCCGCGTACGAGCGGCGCTGGTCGGCGATCCACCGCCCGAGCGGATACCCGCCGACCCCGCCCCAGTCCTCGGGCGTGACGACCGTGTACGGCACCCGGAGCACGCCGTTTCCGTTCTCGCGCAGCCACCGGCCGGCCGCCTCGATGCCACACCGCCAGTAGGGCCCCTCCGGATCAATGACCCGCAGCCGTACGAACTGGGCCAGCACGGCGGCCGGGCCGCGTTCCTTTCCGAACCGCAGCACCCCGGCAGCCGCCCCGCTCACCCGCACCCCCGCCCTCCAGGACGTCCACGGCGTCCTCACGGTCGTGCTCCTGGTCCCGGTGGTTGGTGTTCTCCCGGCCGCTGCGAACACGCGGGTGGGCCACTGCCAGCCGGTCGAGTTGGTCGGTCTGGAGGACCCGACCAGTGGTAGCGACTCGACCGGGTGATGCCGAGGATGGTGATTCACAGTCCTTACGAACCCTGTGCAACCACCCGTGCTGTCGCTGATCGTGCACTCTGTTGTACGTCTGTGATGGGACTGCCTTGCCGCACGTGGGTATGTCTGTCAGGAGGCGAGGATGGAGATGCCGTCTCCGAGCAGCTTCAGCCCGAGGACGAAGAACAGGACTGCCATGACGGCGACGTTGTGCTGGGCTGCCCAGTCCTTCCAGCCGCCGAGCGTTGTTTTTGCTCGTTGTCCTCCGAGCAGGAAGACTCCCAGGGGGGCCAGCAGGCCGAGGGTGGCGATCAGGACGAAAACTGCCAGCGATGCGATCTGCTGCCCGACCGGCAGTCCTGCTGAGCCGATCGTGGCGCCCGCGGCGATGGTCAGCGGGGCGTTCTTTGCATTGAGTGCGGCCAGGGCCGTTCCGAGTCCGAGGACTTTGACCGGTGTGAGGCGGTCGATCGCGCCCATCCACTTCGGCAGCTGGGCCTGCGAGGGTTCCCTGGGGCGGCGGTGCCACTGCCGGGCGCCGAAGAGGGCGAGGAATACGCCCAGAGCGAGCTTGAGAGCCCCTACCCAGGTGGCCGGGTGGTTGTGGGCGGAGGCGCCTGCGGGGGAGGCGATCACCAGCATCACCGTGCCCAGTGCCGTCAGTCCCAGGATCCAGCCGACGGTGAAGAGCGGTCCGTTGAGACGTCCCCGAGGTGTGGCGAGGACAAGGATGATCGCGATGATCGGGAGCGGGCTGACCGCCACGCCGGCCGCGAAACCCAGTACGTCACCGAGAACCGTGCCCATGATTGCCTCCAGGTGGGGGTCCGGATGGTGACCGGCCAGGTGGGGGGTGCATGCCCCGACCGTCTGCATGCGTGCCCACAGGACTGCCATGGACGCATCCGGGGAGTGTCGTAAGGGCCCCGGAACTGGGTCGCCACCTCTCCGGAGAAGGATCCTCAGCGGCCGGGACCATCCGCTGCTGTCCGCTGCTCGGCCCGGTGTTCCGGACCGCTGAGCGTTTCGCCCCTCGACCCCGCTCACGGGGCAACCGAAACAGCGCCGCAGGCTACGTGATCGGCTACGGCGCTGCCACCTGCCGACCAAGCGAAAGCAGCAGCCCAGAACGCGACGACGATTTCCGCAGGTCCCTACTCCATGGTCCTGCGCCCTTGCGGATCTGTCCTCGGGAGTTTCTTGGCGCTCAAGGGCCTTGGCCTGCTCGTTTCCGTGGTGGTGCCCCATCGGCCTCGACAGCAGGCCAGCATCCTTGGACGGGACGGTGACGGGCGGCGAGCGAGGCGTCCGGACGGCGAATCGGGAACGGACCGTAGCCGGTCAGTGTGAGGGAACAGCAACCCGGGCTGGACCGCAGCGCCAAGGCCCCGCAACATACCGTCCCCTGGTATCCCCAACGCCCCGGGCCAGGGGTGCGACGCGATGCGTATGCGGTCAGGATAGAAGAGGTGAGGGCGATGGCGCCTCATGTTCGGGTGCCTGGCGACCCTCGCACCGACCGCAGCAGGAGGACATCACGATGACTGCGACGACAGGCGCAGCCCAGTCGGCTCACCCCGAGCGCCCGGGCAGGTCGGATGGAGTCTGTAGCGAGTTCACCGTCTTCACCAAGATCAAGCCGGGCCATGCGGATGCGCTGCGTGAGGATCTCGCCACGCTCGCCGACGCGGCGGATGACGAGAGGGTCCACGCGGCGGTGCGTCAGATCGGCACCCTGCATGACGCACGGCACGTGATCTTCGACAACGACACCCGGTTCATGTTTGCCAGCGTTTTCGACGGCTCCTGGGACACCTACATCGACGACTTCGCCCAGACCATAGTCGGCGCCCGCTTCGACAAGGTCTTCTCGCACAGCGAAGGCTTCCCCGGCGTCACCGACCCAGGGGCGAAGGACTGGTTCGTCGCCCACCAGGAGCCCGCGGGGGTCTTCGTCAGCGCCTATCCCGACCTGACCGTTCAACAGATCTACAAGGACCACCGAGTGGACGACGCGTTCCAGGAGGTGCTGGACACCGCCGAATTCCGGGCGATGCTGGACAACCCGGCCAACGCGGAACTGCTGGGTACGCCGGCCTTCCAGAAGTTGATGGAGGAGGCCGCGGCCTAGAACCCGGACACAGTCAACCCTCAAAGCCCACCCACCATCGGCGGACCAAGCAAGCTGGTGCGAGTCGGCCAGTGCCGGGCTGTCCAGACAGAGACCGACACGGAGGCAACAGCAAACATGAACACGGCGGACTGAGGCTGATCCTTTGGAGTGGACACCCTGACAATGGATCTTGATGGTCCAGGGAGGGATGTCCAGGTGGGACGTAAGTCTCCGTATCCGGAGGA
>NZ_JBIATE010000064.1:0-10665 GCF_042891445.1 Streptomyces sp. NPDC001890
GATGGTGGCCGGGGACGGCCGGGGGTTTTCAGGCGGGCGGCGACGGTTGCGTAACGGGTCGCCTAACGGGTCGCCTAACGGGTCGCCTAACGGGTCGCCTAACGGGTTGCGTTGCCGATTTGGGTCCTCGGCCGTCTCCGCAGATCAGCCCCGGTGGGTCAGCGCTGACCCAGCGCCGACACCTCTCCCTGGACAGGGGAGAGGTCACTACTCCACCCCGGCCGGGGCCGATTCGCAGCCGCGGGCGGATCCGCCGGCCGAACTGCACGGCAGGCGGACCCGCTCGGCGTCACTCCTGGGGGCGCCAGACCAGCCTCTTGCGGTCAGTTCTGGCGGTGAGGAGATCCGTGGACTCCTGGAGCCTGCGCTTTGCCCGAGCGTCCTCGGACTCCGCCGCGCGGCCTCCCGCGTCCTCCTCCGCCGCCTTCCACTTGGCCGCGTCGTCTTCGTGCGAGATCTCCCGCACGCCCTTGCTGTCGATGCCCACCGAGTCGAGCAGCGCACGGACCGCTGGCGCCGGGGACTCGCCCCGCCGGGCCGCGTTCCGCGCCGCCTCGCCCACTTCGACGATGATCCGCTTCCGCCCGATCTCAAGCTGCGTTCGGGCCGACAGGTGGACTAGGTGGTCAAGCGCCGTACCGGCGTCCTCGGCGTCGACCGCCTGACGGTCGGCCGCGTCCTGGTTGTCGTCGGTGCCGATGTCGTACGCGCGCTTGAGGCCTTCCGACCACGCCATGTTCTGGCCGCCCTTGGTCGTGAGTTCGTACTCAGCCCACAGCGCTACCAGCTGCTCGATGGAGCCCCACCCGGGGAGTTCGTCGGCGACCTGTCCACCCCGCAGCGCGGCAAGACGGAACAGGATGTCCATCGCCTTCATGTTGCCGCCGCGAGCCTGCTTCACGTCGCCGCGCGCCAGCTCGGCGCCGACGGACCAGTCCGAGTTCACGTCGGTGCCCTGCACCTTGCTGATGTACTTCCCGATTGCCGCCGCGTCCTTGACCGTGTACACCCGCTTGAAGTCGACGCCGTCCCGCTTCGAGGGGCGGAAGTCCGGGTTCGCGGCGGTGACTCCGTCGATCCACGCGGCTTCCCACTCCTTCTCGAACGCGTCGAGATCCTTGGCGTCGGGCCGGAAGTACTTCCGCACGGCCGGATCCCACTTCTCGCCGGACCCGCGCTTGGGCTTCGGGTCCTGGCGGCCACCGAGGAACACGGCGACGTGCAGGTGCGGGTGCCAGCCATTGACCTGGCCGACGGTCACCTCGATCACGCGGATCGTGCCGACGACCCCGAGCCGGTTACGGAGGTTTCCCGCGTTCGACCGGGCCCACTTCCGGCCCTGCAACAGGCCCTTCCAGACCTCCCGGACCTGAACCCGGATCAGGTCCTCCAGGTCGTGGTTCGACCAGTGCCGCACGGTGAAGGTCACGAAGAGGACCATGCCGCCGCGCCGGACGTGCTCGGTGATCGCGGTGTCCGCGTCCGTGGCCCGCTGGCCCCGGATCACCGCCTCGCACACCGGGCAGGCCCACACCGAGGCACACCGGTTCAGGCCCTTCCGGCCGACCTGCTGGCCGTCCGGCGACACGGTCAGGGTGACGCCCGCCGACTCGTCGCGGGCCGACCGGCGGCAGCCGCGGATCGACTTCAGCTTCGAGTAGTCCCACTGGAAGTACAGGCCGGAGTAGTTCCGCCGCTCTCGCTCCCGGCGCCGCCGTTCCACGACGGCAGAGTCGGCGTCCGCCGTCTCCTTGCGAGAGGGGCCACCCCTCTCGCGCTCTCCCCGATCGGCGGCGTCCCTCGCCGGGTCCGCCGAGCCCGGAAACTTCTTTCCCTTACTACCGAGGAAATCCTGGACACTTTCGGAGCCCTGTTCTTGCAGGTCAGACCCCGTTTTCGGGGTGGATTTCGCGTCACCCTTGCGACAGGTCGCAGAACAGTACATTTGCCCCGACCGGGACCGGGTGAACTTCTTGCCGCACGCCTTCCGGCGGCAGAGCGCCCGCGAACGGGCGGGGCGCTGTGGAACAGCGGCGCTGATCTCTCGTACGCTCGTCACGAGCAAACGTCCTCACTCGGCAGCTGACGCCGGTTTGGGGGCGGCGGCCTCGGGCTCCTACACCCGGGGCCGTGCCAGTTTTAGGGCCAGTACGGCCTGGTGATGATCCTGGCACTGATGTGCCGGATTGCTGCCCCTGGTCTGTCTGACGCGCCGTGAGCGCGTCTGGGGCCCCTGTGGTTTGAGGGGCCGTAAGAAGCCCCGCCGGATGATCCGGCGGGGCTTCTGCGTGCTGGTCAGGCGGCGCTGGGGCGGCCGTAGAGGACGACGTCCAGGCAGCCGCCAGGCAGGTCGATGGTGCCGTCGAAGTCGTCGAGGGTGGCGCCGTGTTCGGCGGCGGCGTCCAGGAGTGCGTCCAGGAGCCGGGTGGCGGCGGTGCGCTGAGCGTCGGTGACGGTGGGCCCGCCCCGGTGGATGGCGGCGACGCGCTCCCCGGTGGAACGGCCCCGGCGGTCGGTGTGTCGGCCGATGATCACGGGGTCTCCCTGATGATGGCGCCGCCGTCGACGTCGGGGCGGGGGCGGACGCTGATGCGGATGGTGCCGGTGCCGGGCTGCGGCTCCATGGCTACGGCGTGGAAGCTGCCGTCGAGTCCGCCGATCGCGTCCGGGGCGAAAGCGCCGGCGGGGAGCTCCATCGAGCCGCCGTGGTGCATCAGGATCGCGATCAGCATGGCGTGCGACATGTCGGCCGGGGTGGTCATCGGCTCACGACCATGTGGGCGGGGTGGCCGTGGAGCATGTGGTCGACGCAGGCCGGGCAGTCCTCGCGCGGGGCGAGGTGCCCGTGCGCTTCGCGGGGAGCGTACGCGTGGTGCCAGCACTGGCGGCACTCGCCGGGCGGGGGGTTGGTGGCGTCCATGGCGGGGTCCTTTCGGGTGGGGGCGGGCGCCGGGTGGCGCCCGCCGGGTGAGGGTCGGTCAGATGGAGATCTGGCGTCCGGCGGCAGCTACCAGGGCGTCGGTCGTGAGGATCGCGGCCTCGCGGTGGTACCGGAGCATGTCGCGGTTCTGGGCGTCGCGGAGGGCGTAGGTGGCAGCCGCGGCCTCGCGGGCGGCGTCGGCGACGTCGGGCAGCAGGAGCTGGACTCGCAGGAGCGGGGCGGTGATCGCGGACCGGGTGGCGTGGGACTCGGTGCGGGCGGCGGCCCAGTCCTCGCCGGAGAGGCGCAGGTCTTCCCGGAGCCACATGGTCCGGCGGTGGTCGGACAGCGCCTCCACCAGGGCGGTGATGGCGGTCAAACCCTCGGCCCGGCGGGCGTCGGCGCGGGCGGTGCGGGCGGTGCGGGCCTGGTAGGCGCTGGTGATGCCGACTCCGGCGAGCGTGCCGAGTACTGCGATGAGGGTCTGCCACATGTCGATCTCCCCTTGGTGGTGTGCCGTCCTGCTGACATCTCAATGATGGCATAGCCATCGCAGTGATGGCAATCTCATCATGCAAGAGACCCCGCCCGGATGTCCGGACGGGGCCTCAGTGGTCAGGCGGCGGGGGCGAGTCGGGCGGCGAGCTGGGCGGCGGCGACCAGGATCACCCGCACCTCGGCCTCAGCTCCGGGCGGGAGTCCGGCCGCCGGGAAAAGCGCCGGCGGATCGGTCGGCGGGGGAGTCGGGACCGGCCGGGGCCGGAGGGACACCGCCAGGACGACGACCGCGACCAGGAGCGAGAGCAGGTAGGCGATCGCCATGTCAGGCCCCCGCCCCGGCCGCCGTGGTGGCCCGCTTCCACGCGGCCCGCAGCCGGGTCTCACCGGCCGCGTGCCCCGCCGCCCGGAAGCGCTCCGCCATCCCCCGGTACGGGAGCGCCGGGGCCTCGGACAGGAACTCGGTGACGATCCGGTCCAGCTCTTCGTCGGACAGCGCGGGCGCGGCCTCGATGGCGGCCACGGGCTCGAACTGGCCCCACACGGGGAGTTCCCAGCGGGGTTCCGTGACGCCTGTGACGCCGGGCGTGACGCGCTCTGTGACGCAGGTCAGAGCCTGTGCGGTGCCGTCGCCCTGCCGCGTGCCCTCCAGCTCCGACCACGCCCCGGCGAGCTTCTGGGCGGTCCTGGACTGGACGCGTGCGACGCGGGCCCCGGCCTCCGTCACGGCCGTCAGCCGGGTCTCCTCCGTACCGGCCTCGGCCCGAAGCTGAGCACGGGCCACGGCCGCCCTGTCGCGGGCCTGCTGCTGAATGTCGCGGATCGAGTCGAGCGCCTTCGGGGTGAGCGCGGTCCGCTCCCACAGCCCATGCACGAGCCACAGCGCCTTGGCCGCGATCGGCAGCCACGAGACAGCCAGCCACGACGCCGGGTCGGCCTCACCGAGCGCGTGGGCGACCAGGACGCCGGTCGCCACGAGACCGAAGCCCCACCCGACCGCCGTTACCGGCGTCGAGTGGTCGCCCTGCGCGGCCAGGCGCCGCTCATACGCCAGGGTCGCGAGCCACCCACCGTCCAGCCCGAGCCCGACGACCAGGCGCACGGCGGTCGGCATGCCGTCCAGCCACATCATGACCACGGCCAGGGTGAGCGCCATGGAGATCACCGTCATGGCGACGGCCGGGGCCAGGGTCAGGAACCTCTTGAGCTTCGACATCACTTGGACCCCTTCCGGATCTCACGAACGAGCATCAGAGCAACGGGCGCCGCGACCATCACCGCGACCGCCACGAGGGCGACCGCGAGGAACATCCCGGTCAGGGCACAGGCGCAGGCGACGCCGCCCACGACCAGGGCGGCCGTCTTCCCGGCGGACAGGCCGGGCTTGTGCGAGTGCGAGCAGCTGCACGCGGCCGGGGCCGGTGCGGCGGGGGTTACCGCCTGGGCGGCCTGGACGACGGCGAGGATCTGCGCGATCTGCGCGGCCTGGGCCTCCGCCTGCCGGACGTCGGCGACGGCCTGGGTGAGGTCGGTGCTCATCGGTTCTCCTCCGTCTCCGGGGTGTAGTCGGGGTCGATCGACGCGGACTCGGCGCACTTCACGCAGTCCGGGGGGCACTGGGGCTCGGGCTCGGAGCCGGTCAGTGCGGCGGTGAGGCGGTCCCTCCAGCTCATGCCGACACCTCCTCGGCGCCACCGAGGACCAGGCCGTGGTCGGGGTCCTTGACCAGATCGCCGGACTCCGTCAGGGCCTTGACCAGCTTCGACACGGTGCCCTTGTTCAGGCCCGTCCGGTCGGCGATGTCCCGCCCGGTGCGGGCGCCGTCGCGGACCGCCTCAACGACCTTGTCCCGGTTGGCGACCGGCGCGGCATCGGCCGGGCGCGGGGTCGGGACCTCAGCCGCGGGCTCGGCCTTGACCAGTCGGAGCGCGGGCTGCTTGGCCGACGCGGGCGCCGGCGCTTTCGCCGGGGCCGCCGCGCCGCGTCGCCAGACCGGGCGGTCGGGGAGCGCGATCACGTCCTGGGGCGACATGGCCCGCGTACGGATCTGGTGCGGCGGCGCCTTCGGGTGCGACCGCAGCAGCGCGTACCCCGGCATGGGCAGTTCGTGGGCGTGCCACCCCTTCTCGTGGGCGTCCTGCCCGAACACCACCTGCGACTCGCTCGCGGACGACAGGGCGAGCGAGGCCCGGTAGGTGATCTGACCCGCGATCTGTGAATCGATCCCGTGGCCCTCACCCGACATCGTCGGCTTCTGCGTCGCCCAGATCAGGATGATTTCGCCCGCGCGGGCCCGCCGGGCGATCGACCGCAGGTTCTCGATGATCCGGCCCCAGTCCGGGTCGCCGGGCTCGTCCTTGGTGCCCTTCTCCCGCTTCATCTTGGACATGGAGATGACCTCGGCGCCCTCGTCCACGAACACCGTGATCCGGGGCCTCTCCGGGCTGATCTTGATCACGTCCTGGCCCCGGGGAATCAGCTGTTCGCGCTCGACCATCTCCGCGTACAGCTCATCCGTGACGTCCAGGACGTCTTCCGGGGTCACCGCCGTGCGCGCCCGGTGCTCCCAGTTGATCGCCTCCACCCGCTTCGGGTCGATGACCACCAGCCGGTGATCGGCCGTCTCCGAGGCCTCCGCGAGGAGTGCCCGCGTCGACCAGCTCTTGCCCGCGCCGGACGTGCCCGCGACCATGACCCGCCGCCCGAGCGGCATGTTCACCGGCTCGCCGGTCACCGTGTCGACACCCCACGGGGCGCCCGGAGTCCAGCCGGACAGGTCGGCGTCCTCAGCCGCGTTGCGGGTCCGCAGCGTGATCGTCGCCCGGTCCCCGTGGGTGCCCGGCTTGATCTCCACCCGCAGGTCCGTCCGGGCGCCCAGCAGAGCCCTGACCTCTGCCGACTTGGCCCTGAACCCCTGCGGGGTCCACTTATCGTCGAGCCGCACGTGCGAGACCAGACCGGCCGGAGTGACCTCCACCGGGGTCGGCACCGTGCCCGACAGCCCCCGCGCATCGGCGTGCTGGACCCAGTACGACGGGTCGAGCCGCTCGGCCAGGCGCCGTTCCTCGGCCGACAGTTCGTCCGGCACGTCGACCGTCACCGAGCGGCGGCCCAGCCACAGCGCGGCCACCTGCGCGGCCACCACCACGGTGGACGTCGCAGCGGGCCACGTCGTCCAGTCCTGCGGGGTGCTCATCACGTATGACGCGACCCCGGCCGGGACCAGGTGCGCGGCGTGCGCACGGACGGCGACCTGATTCAGGGTCATCGGGTAGTTCGCCCGCGCCGCTTTCAGGTCAGCCTTGGCGCCCCTCCTGTGGGCCTTGGCGGCCTTGTCGGCGGTGCGGGCCGCTCGGCGCACGGAGGCGAACGGGTTCTTCGAGTCCTTCTTGGCGATGCGGCGCTGGGCCGCCGCCTGGCGCTCGACGACGCGGGCGGAGCCGTGCTCGCGCTGGGCAGCGATCAGCGCCTTGAGGTGCTCCGGCGTCCGGAGCTTCGTCCGGCGGCTGACCTCCTCGTCCCAGCGGGACGCGAGCGGGACGCACAGCGGCGAGAGCGCGTCGGCTGCGTTCACGGCGCGCGTCCGTGTGGCCGACGCCATCGTCTTGACCGGCGCGACCTTGGCGGACACGGCGCTGACCATCGGTGTGAGTCGGGCAAGATTGAGCTTGTTCATCTTCGGTCCTTCGTGAGAGTCGGTCCGGGATGTGCTGGGCGTCGGACTACCGCGAGTGGTCCGGCGCCTTTCTGCTGGTCAGAGCTTGGTCTGACCGTCCGAGCCCTTGGCGGGCGGCAGACGCTTCGCCTGAGCGATCGCCGCGTAGCCGGACAGCAGCTCCGCGACCGTGACGCCGAAGTACTCGGCGACCGGCGGGAGATCGTTCAGCTTCCAGTTCGAATTGCCGAGCAGGCGCTGGGAGAGCGAGCCGCGAGTGATCCCCACGACCTCAGCCACGTCGACCTGACGGCGGCCCGTGCGGGTCATCAGGAGCTTGATCGTCTCGTTCAGCGTCGCTTCCAAGGTCATCTCCCCCTCGTGTTCAGTCATGATTACGTTCCCTTCGATGCGATGACATTGCCATCGCTGGATTGAGGATTACATAGCCAACACTAGGACCGCAACCCCATCGCGCGCATGCCGGGTGATCATGTCCTGTACGTCCCGGTTGCTCCCACGGGTTGCGTCTAGGCCGCGAGTTGCCCCTCAACCGCGCGTGCAACCGCGTGTGACCTGCGGGTTTCCAAGTTGACCCCGAAAAGCTGAGGGGGTCCCTACGCGTACGCGCGCGAGGCGGGCCCAAAATCCGGCGCTGAATCAGCCGTGCCCGCGCAGCTCCAGACGGGCCGCCAGGACGTCCGCCGCGAGCGGCTCCGGGACGTCGAGCAGGAAGTGCTCCGCCGCCCACGCCCGGACGTCCTCCGGGGTCACCCGGACCGGGCCACCGGCCGCCCGCCGGACCGCAAGCGTGATCGCCCAGTCCGCCGCCACCACGACCCGGCGCCCCTCGTGTTCTGCGCCCCTCCGGGCCGCCCTCCGGTCCCGCAACCCCCGCCAGCTGATCATGTGGCGACCCTAGGCGGCTGCCTGCGGCCCCGTCCGGGGATTTCGGCACCCGAGGCCCGTACGGGCGCTGATCGGCCGTCAGCGGGCCGCACAGGGGCGCCCAGTGCCCGTAATCCTCCGTGGCCCACCCCCGGGCGGCTGCGACGAGCGTGGGGCTGTGAAAGACGGCCAGCGGGAAGGGAGGGGTGGCCTCGCGGCGTCACGCGGCCGTCTGCCGGACGATCGCGGGGTCGGCCGCCGTACCCGCGCCGTCACCCCTGCAGGAGCGTCAGGCGCCCACCCCGGTCCGGGAATGGGCGGGCGGGGAGCTTCTGCTGCCGCGATGCGGCCGGGGCCGGATAGCGCTCCGCGTCCGCACGGTCTCGCCGGGGCTCGGAGCGCGACGACCAAGGGGACCGGTCCGACCCGGCAGGCAGCCGCGGCCCGATCCGCCGGCCGAACCGCACGGCAGGCGGATCTCAACGCGCCGTCCCATGAGACGTGCCGCCATCACTCCTGGATCACGGCCCCGGCTGCCGGGGCGGCGCGAGCAGGAAGTCACCCCCCGATTCGTCACGTGACGACCCGTCCGCACCGCCGGAGTCGACACGTGACGAATCTCGGCGCGCGATGGCCGCCGCCACGGCGGCCACCACCACCTCACGCTGCTTCCGTGCCTCGTACGCCCGCTGTCGGCACGACCGGCGGCAGTAGTCCCGGCTCCGGCCGATGCCGGGCTGCTGGATCGCCGTGCCGCACCAGGCACACAGCTTCTCGCCCTCTTGGGGCGCCTCATGAGTCGTCATGGGCCCGAACCTACGTGGACCCCGGGGGGCCGATCTGATGCGTCCGACGCGTCAGTCCAGGTCCGACCCGTCCGCCGATGCGTCCCGGGCTGTCGGTGATGCCACGTCACCGACACGACGACGAGCACCAGGACCACGACGCCGACACGTCGGAGACACGTCGAGCCAAAGCGCCGGCAGGTCCCGGACGCACCACGGACACGTCACGGCGAGCCCGGCCGCCGACGACAGCGCACCTCTGGCACTTTTGCTCGGCCGGTCCGCCCCGCGGAATCCCCACACCTTTGCATCACGGCCCGACGGACCCCCTTGCGCATTGCGCACACCCTGTGCCAATCTCTTGCTGTGCACAAAGCGCACACCACCGATTCGGGGAGGCCCACCATGTCCGTCACCGTCACCAAGACCGCCGGATACACCGCCGAAATCACCTGGACCGCCGACGACGACCCCCAGGGCCACATCGCCAAGGTCGTCGAGAGCGACCAGCTGGCCTACGCCCTGGAGGCGCTCGGCCAGCCGGTGCTGCACGGCACCCCCGAGCAGGTCCTGACCGCCGCTCAGCAGACCGCAGCGCTGGCCCGCCTGCTGGAGCGCCGGGCCGCCTCCCAGGTCGTCCAGCTCCGCGACATCCACGGCCTGTCCTGGCGGCGCATCGCCGCCGTCGTCCTGGACGACCCGGACCGGCAGAGCAGCGTGCGGCGCATGTACGAGTCCGGCCGCCGCCACGCGGGCAACTGACCCACCCACCCACCACCGCCCGACCCCACCAACCCAGAGGAGACAGACCAATGGCGACCTTCGGCAACGTGACCATCAGCGACGACGACGCGGCCAACAACCAGAACCAGAACGTGGAGCCGACCGGCGCGACCATCAACGGCGGCGTCTACGGCGGCGAGAACTACGGCATCCAGGGCGGCGTGTTCGGCGGCCGGATCGTCGTCCACTCCGACGACAAGTAGACGCACCAGGGGCGGCCGACTCACTGCCAGGCGACCGGCCGCCCCTGCTTCTCCCGACCAGCCACGAGACCGCCCAGGAGACCGTCATGTTCGCAGAGCTGTTCATCCTGATGTACGCCGCCCACCTTGCCGCGGATTACCCGCTGCAGACGGACCACCAGGCCGGATGCAAGGCGGCCCACGGCGCGGCCGGATGGCGGGCCAACCTCGCCCACGCCGCGACCCACTTCGCGGCCGTCGCCGTGATGCTCGGCGTCGGCGCACTCGTGCTCGGCCTCACCATCCCGGTTCTGCCGGCGCTTTTGGCTCTCGTCTGGATCGCGGGCACTCACTCGGTCATCGACCGCAGGTGGCCCGTCGCCCGATGGATGGCATTCGCCCGGCAGGCCGGTTGGGCTCAGCACGGCGGCGCCGCCCACGTCGACCAGACCGCGCACGTCCTGGCGCTCGTCGTCGCGGCACTGTTCCTCGCGGCCGTCTGACCCGCACCGCGACGAAGCCCCGCCCGATCACCGGGCGGGGCTTCGTCGTGCCGGGACCGGCTCCGAGGACATTCGCAATGCCTGAGGTGTGACCGATCCGGTCACGCCGCAGGCGGCGGCGAAGCCGAGCACGACGAGCACCAGGACGACGAGCATGACCAGGAGCACGACGAGCACCAGGAGCACGAGCAGCTGCACGACGACGAACGCCAACCCCGACGAACGGCACACCTCTTGCACTCCGGCGACGGCCGGGGCGGAGGGGCTCAGCGGGTGGACAAAGGTACGTCCCCTCACGGGGACGCACGGGCGGCAGGAAGACGCAGCAAGATAGTGCTTACTGACCCCAGTTTCGCGATGGTGGCCGGGGACGGCCGGGGGTTTTCAGGCGGGCGGCGACGGTTGCGTAACGGGTCGCCTAACGGGTCGCCTAACGGGTCGCCTAACGGGT
>NZ_JBIATE010000065.1:0-9906 GCF_042891445.1 Streptomyces sp. NPDC001890
ACACGACGCGCCGCCGCTACGCGGCGGAAGGCGACAACGCACTCCGTGCGTTGTTCCCGGACTTCGTCCGGGGTTGCCGGTCCACTCCGTGGCCCGGGCAGTCAACTTCGTTGACTGCGCCCGGATCGCTCCGCGATCCGGGCGGCGGGCCATGCTCCGCACGGCCCTTGGCTGGCTAGGTGTTGGGGTGGGATTGCTGGGAGTGCGGTGACGGGTCGTAAAGACCGGGGCTTCCTACCCGATCCCTGGTTCCCTTGAGTCCCTGTCAAGAGGGTTCGGGGGTTGACAGGAGCGGCCCTGCGCAGATGACAGCTGGCGGTTCGCAAACACTTCTGCAGTCGATATGCGTCACTCTTGATGTCCAGCTAGATTAAGGAGTGTGAGCCTAGGCCCTGCTGCTGTCCCTGGGGTCGATTGTCTGTGTCTTGGTTGTCGCTGAAAATGCATGTTGCTGCACATGGATCCGAGTCATTCTGGCTTGGAAATATATCTGAAGCGGTCGAGGAGAGGAAATTTCTGGTGACGCTGAAGGAGTTGTTTCCGCATCAGGTAGAGGCAGTCGACGCAGTCCTGAGAGCGCTTCAGACACCTGCGAGCGGACACCTGTCGGCCGACGGGCTGCGGACCCAGGTCATCGCCGCGACCGGCTCCGGGAAGACCCTGATCGCCGTCGCGGCCGCCGAGAAACTCGGCGCGCGGCATGTCCTGGTCCTGGTCCCGACGCTGGATCTACTGACCCAGACCGCGGCCGCATGGCGGGAAGGAGGCCGTACAGGGGCAATGATCGGGGTCTGCTCACTCCGGGCCGACGACTCCGACGGTGTGCCTTGCACGACCGACCCTGGCGAACTCGTCTCCTGGGTAAGAGGTCTGGAGCGGGTCACGGTATTCGCCACGTACGCCGCCGTCGGCCTCGGCATCCTCCAGAACGCCCATGCTGTCGGCCTGGGTGCGTTTGACCTGATGGTCCTCGACGAGGCGCACCGAACGAGCGGGTACGCCGGGAAGCCGTGGGCTGCGGTGCACGACCAGGCGAAGATGCCGGCGACCCGGCGGTTGTACATGACGGCGACGGCCCGGATCTGGGAAGCTCCCGAGCACGCTCAGGGTGGTGAGGGCAGGGAGCCGCGGCTGATCGCGAGCATGGACCCGGCATCACCCGTGTTCGGACCGGTCGCGTACAAACTGACACTCTCCGAAGCAGTAAGCCGGGGCCTGGTAGCGCCGTATCAGGTGGTGTGCGTCGACATCAGCGATCCCGAGTTCCATCAGCTGCGCCAGGAGGCCGGGTACGGGTCGGACGCCGCACGCGGAGCACGGCTCGCGGCGCTGCAGACCGGGCTCGTGACCGCGGCCGCCGAAGAGAACCTGCGCAAGGTCCTGACGTTCCACAGCCGGGTCAGTGAAGCCGAAGCCATGGCCACAGGTGTAGTGGACGCGGCCAGGAAGCTGTGGGAAGACGATCCGCGACGCTACCCGGAGCCAGGGCGGGTACGGGCCGACTGGCTGTACGGCGAACACCCCCCAGCCCACCGCCGCGCCGTACTGAAGGAGTTCGCCTCCGACGTCATCGAGGACCAGGCGCAGCTGGTGGAGGGTGGTGTTGGTGGGCGGGGTCTGGTGCCGGCGGCGTTGCGGGTGTTGAGCTCGGTGAAGGTGCTGGGCGAGGGTGTCGATACCGCGAATTGTGATTCCGTCGCATTCTGTGATGCGCGGGGGTCGATGGTCGATATCGTGCAAATGGTCGGACGGGCTCTGCGGATTAAGCCGGGGGCAGGGAAGATTGCTTCTCTGATTGTTCCCGTATTTCTCGCTCCGGGTGAAAGTCCGGACGAAATGCTGACCTCGGATGCCTACGGAGCCCTCGCGAAGGTCCTCTCGGCGTTGCGGGCGCACGACACCGACACGATCGAGCACCTCGCCGATCCCCGTATCCGAAGCGGGAATTGGCACCCGGAAGGAGCCGAGGAGGGCGAGGCGGAAGCTGAGCGGGAAGGCGAGTGGGCCTTGCCGGTGGGTGAGCGGGTGCCGAGTGCGCCCGCGCGGGAGCTGCTGAAGTTCAGCACACCCCGTGACCCGGCGCTGCTGGCGCAGTTCGTGAAGCTGCGGGTCATCGAGCCGGAAAACACGTTCTGGCGGCGCGGTATCCAGGCATGCGTGCGGTATGTGAAGGAGACCGGGGCGCAGCAGTTGCGGGTGCCGTACGACTACATCACCCCGGACGACTGGGTGCCGGCCGGGTTCCCGCTCGGGACATGGCTCGCCGACCAGCGGAAATCCCACAAGGCGGGGCGTCTTGATGCGGGGCGGGTGGAACAGCTCGACGGGCTGGGGATGGTGTGGTCGCACCAGGACGTCGCTTTCGAGGAAGGCCTCACCGCCGCCCGCGCCTGGGCCACGGTGCACGGGCATTTGTTGCCGCCCGCGACCGCGGTCTGGGGCGGATACCCGGTCGGGACCTGGGTCAAGAACCAGCGATACGCCGCCCGGACCACGGATGCCAATGCGCAGCGGCGGCAGGCCGGCCTGGCTGTCGAGAGCAGTGCGGGTACGTTGACCGAGGCGCGGCACGCGGCGCTGGAGGACATCGACCCGGGATGGTGCCCGGTATGGGACACCGGGTGGCAACGCTGCTTCCGGCTCGTCCAGAACCTCCTCCAGAACGGCGGGGCCCTGCCGGTGGTGGTCGGCAAAGTGATCGTGCAGGGCGAAGACCTCGGGAGGTGGGTTGCGGCGCAGCGGCACGGGTGGGAGGAGTTGCTGCCCGCACAGCAATGGCTCCTGGACAACGTCCTCGGAATCGAACCCGCCGAGGAGACAGAACGGCTGGTGAAACGGACGCAGGACGATATGTGGGCACTCAACCTGCGTGCGGCACAGCAGTTCCACGCCCGCGAGGGGCACTTGCGGGTACCCCGCAAACACACCGAGCACCTGGAAGGAGCAGCGGAGGGTATTGCGGGGCCGGGAAGCCGTCAGGCAGGTACTGGAGAGCCCGTGGGGGTCAAGCTCGGCACCTGGCTCGACAACGTCCGTAAAAGGGCGGCCAAGCTCAGTGCGGAACGCCAAGCCGACCTCGACCACCTCGGCATGCGCTGGTAGGGGTGGGCATGCGGGAACCGTCCTTTGACCGGACGGGGCTGTTCTTCGCTGTTTCGCCGGACGTCCTGATGCCGCTCGGGCCAGTCTGGGTGCCCTGGTAACAGCTGGAGGGGTGCGGGTGTCTGATGGCGGCGGAGTTGTCCGTGCCGGCGGTGTGGTGCCTGGGGTCTTTCGTGTCGCCCCTTTTGCCAGGGAGAAGACGTCGTCGCTGATCAGCTGTGTCACGGCCTCCTACGGGATGCTCTGCGGTTCGCTCTCCACGCTCATTGGCCCCCTGGGTTCGGTGGTGTGTGCCGTCTTGGCGCCGTGAAGCTGACCGTACCTGCGGTGGCGGGCCTTATGGGCCGTCATCGGTCGATCGGGGGGCATGCCGTTGTGGCCCTGCGCCTGCGCTGGTTCAGATGCCGTCGGTCTCCAGCGCGTACAGTTCGTACGGAACGGTGGACCCGTCCTCGGTGTACCGGTCGGATGTGCCGACGCGGAAGAATCCGGCCTTGGCCAGGACGCGGCCGGAGGCCGGGTTGTCGGGGTGGTGCATGGCCTCCAGCCGGGTCAGTCCGGCGGTGGTGAAGGCGAGGGCGGCGACCTGTTGGGCGGCGTGGGTGGCGTAGCCGTTGCCCCAGGTGTCCTCGCGGAGGATGTAGCTGATGGTGCCCATGGACGGGGATCGTCGGCGCAGGGCGATCAGGCCGATCATCCCGTCCGCGGCGAGGATGCCCCAGGACCACTGTGCACGCGGGGTTTCGGCGGCTCGGGCGAGGGCTGCGCGGACCTTCTCCTGGGCCTGGTCGAGGGTGAGGGCCTTGCCGGTGGTGTGCCGGATGGATGCGCCGCTGTAGACGCGGGTGAGGGCGGGGGCGTCGTCGGAGGTCAGTGCGCGCAGGGTCACCATGCGGCGGTCAGCTCCTTCGCGGTGAGCCGGTCGGCGGGGTCGGGTGCCAGGCACGCGGTGGCCGGGGCCGTGTCCGGCCTGGGCGGTTCGGTGCGCGCGGCTGTGGCGCCGGACCGGTGAGCAGCACGATCTGTGACAGGCGCGGAGCGCCCGAGCGGCGCATATCGTCAGCGTATCGAAAAGCGGATACGCACCGGCAACACAGGGCCGAATTGACTGGCGTCATGTCCTACCGCGAACCAGCACCCCTGTCCCTCCCTGTGACGCTGACCGTCGCGCCGATCAGCGACGCCGAGCACCTGGCCTTCGTGCGGGCGCGGCGGTCGGTGAACTTTGTGCAGACCCCGGCATGGGGGCGGGTGAAGACGGAGTGGCGCAGTGAGTCGCTCGGTTGGTTCGACGGCGGGCGGCTTGTGGGGGCGGGGCTTGTCCTTCACCGGCCGGTGCCGGGGCTGTCGCGGTTCACGCTTGCGTATGTGCCGTGGGGTCCTGACATCGACTGGTCCGGGGACATCGGTGCGTGGCTCGACCCGCTGGCGGCATATCTCAAGGCCCGTGGCGCGTTCGCGATCCGGCTGTGCCCGCCGGTGCGGACGCACACCTGGGATGCGGCGCAGGTCAAGGACGGCGTGGCCGATCCGGGGGTGCGTCGGCTCACCAGACTCCCCGACGGGCACGTTGATCCGACTGGTGCCGAGGTGAGCCGACGGCTCCGGGCGGCCGGCTGGCTGCCGCAGAGCCCTGAGGACGGGTTCGGGGCTGGGCAGCCGCAGTTCACGTATGAGGTGCCGCTGGTGGGAAGGTCCGAGGACGACGTCCTGAAGGCCATGAACCAGCAGTGGCGCCGCAACATCAAGAAGGCCGCGAAGGCGGGGGTCGAGGTCACGGTCGGTGCCGCGTCGGACCTCGCGGCGTTCCACGAGCTCTACGTGGACACCGCCACGCGCGATGGATTCACGCCGCGGCAACTGGCGTACTTCGAGACGATGTTCGCGGAGTTGAGCGCCGAGGATCCCGGGCGGATCGCGCTCTATCTGGCACGCCACGAGGGCGAGTTGGTGGCCGCGACGATCCTGGTGCGGGTCGGCGGACACGCCTGGTACTCGTACGGTGCCTCCTCGACGGCCAAACGTGAGGTGCGGGGTTCCAACGCGTGCCAGTGGGCGATGATCCGTGACGCCCTGGCGGCGGGCTGCGACGTGTACGACCTGCGGGGCATCACGCCGACGCTCGACGCCGCTGATCCGCATGTGGGCCTGATCCGGTTCAAGGTCGGCACCGGGGGGCGGGCGGTGCGGTACGTCGGGGAATGGGATCTGCCGCTGCGACCGCTGGTCTACCGCGCCTTCGACCTGTACATGCGTCGGCGCAGTCGCTGAGCCCGCGCCGCACGGTTACCCGAGTGCGGCAGCCACCTCGTCGAGGCGGGCGCCGCGCGATGCCTTGACGAGGACGACGTCGCCGCCTGTGAGGCTCTCGCACAGCCAGGCGGCGGCTGCTTGGTTGTCGGTGAACGCGACCGCCCGCTCCCCCGCGGCGTCGGCGACGGGACGGGCGGTTTCGCCGATGACGGCCACCAGGTCGGCGCGCGCGGCTGCGTACTCGCCCACTGCTCGGTGTTCGGTCTCGCTGTCGGCGCCAAGTTCGAGCATCGCGCCGAGTACGGCGATACGGCGCCGGCCCGCGATCGCGGCGAGCGTGTCCAGGGCGGCTCGGGTGGAGTCGGGGTTGGCGTTGTAGGAGTCGTTGAGCAGGGTCGCGCCGCAGGCCAGGGTGCGGCGCTCCATGCGCCACCTGGACAGTGAGGCGGTGCTGAGGGCCACCGCCGAGGTGAGCAGGGGGATGCCAGCCACGAGTCCCGCCGCGGCGGCGGCCGCCGCGTTGAGTGCCTGGTGGGCGCCCACGAATGGCAGCGCGACACGGGCCGAGGCGCCGGAGGTGCGCAGCGTGAAGGTCGCCCGGCCCAGGCGGTCGAGGACCAGGTCCTGGACACGCACGTCGGCGTGTTCGGCGCGGCCGAAGGTCAGGACCGGCCCGTCGGTCAGCGCGCGCATCGCGACGACGCGGGGGTCGTCGGCGTTGAGGACGGCGGTGGCGCCGGGTGCGAGGCCGCGCACGAGTTCGCCCTTGGTCCTTGCGATGGCCTCGCGCGAGCCGAACTCCCCGATGTGGGCCTGGCCGACGTTGAGTACGACCGCGATGTCGGGTGCGACCAAGCCGGTGAGGTGGGCTATGTCGCCGAGGTGGCGGGCGCCCATTTCGAGGGCGAGGAAGCGGGTGTGCGCGTCGACGCGCAGCATGGTCAGGGGCACGCCGAGTTCGTTGTTGTACGAACCGTGTGTGGCGACGGTCGGCCCGGCGCCCGAAAGGACCACAGACAGCAGGTCCTTGGTGCTGGTCTTGCCCTGCGAGCCCGTCACCGCGACGACGGTCAGCCGCTCGCGCAGCCGGGCCACGGCGTGGGCGGCGAGTGTCTGCAGTGCGGCCGGTACGTCATCGACGACGACTGTGGGGAGGGGTGTCGGCCGTGAACCGAGCACGGCGGTCGCACGGGTGTGGGCAGCGTAGTCGTGGCCGTCGACGCGCTCACCGACCATGGCGACGAAGAGACCGCCCGGTTCGCCGTGCCTGCTGTCGAGTACGGCTGGCGCACTCACTGTGACAGTCGCGTCACCTGAGACCCGGCCGCCGGCGAGCGCGGCGATCTCGGCGAGGGAGAGGAGGTGCGGGGCGGGGGATGGCTGGCTCTGAGTCATGGCTCCAGTGAAGGCGGCGGGATGTTGCCGGCGCGTATGCGATTCTCAATATGCCAGCGATAGGTGGTGGCTCTGGGGGGCTCGCTTTCTCCGTTCGGCGTCCGGGGACGCCGAGGCTCCGGCCGGACCACCGGAGCCTCGTCGTATTCATCCCAGACTCACCTGTGTGATGGGAAAGTCGAAATAGGTGTCCGGGTAGGGCTCGTCCTTGAGCGTGTAATGCCACCATTCGCACGCGTAGGAGCTGAATCCGCTGGTCTCCATGATGGAGCGAAGACGCCTGCGGTTGTCCGCCGCGGCGCGCGAGATTCCTTCCGCTCCGTGGTGCGAGATCGAGTCCATCAGGTCGTGGTCGCCGTCCATGGCAGCGAGGTCGCCGCTGTCCAGGTGGTACAGCGTCAGGTCGACGGTACTGCCGCGGCTGTGGCCCGACTTGGCGGCCACGTATCCGTTCTCGAACATCTCGGGCCGGTCGATATTGGGGTAGTGGCGGTGTTTGGTGCGGCCGTCCTCCGGCTGCTCCGACCAGCGCAGGAAAGAGTCCACGGCACGTTGCGGGCGGTAGCCATCCCAGAGAAGGAGGTCGAATCCGTGCGAGGCCGCCTCTTCTCGCGCGCTCTGCAGTGCCGCACACAAGGCCCTGGTGCCGACGATGCGATTGGCCAGGTATCCGTTGACCGGTTTTCCGGTGAAGTTGTCCCAGGTGGCGTACTTGGCGTCCCAGCGGATCCCGGGTATGAACTCGTCTATGAAGACGAAGTCGTTACGCATCGGCCTGCTCCGTCGGAGTCAGGGGCCGGGCGAGCGTCCCGGTCACCAGGCGGTCGATCACTTCGGGCAGCGGAACCCCGGCGGCGGCCATCATCCTCGGATATCGGCTGTAGGAGGTCATGCCGGGGAATGTATTGACCTCGTTGAGAACGACCTGTCCGTCGTCCTTGAGGAACAGGTCCACGCGGGCGAGTCCGCCGCAACCCAGGGCGCGGTAGACGGCCTTCGCCACTTCCTGGACGCGTGCCCGGGATTCAGCCGGAATATCAGCGGGGACGATCGGCGTCGAATTGTCGGAGCCGGTCTCGGGTTCGTCCTCCTGGTGAATCCGGAAAAATCCGTGGGACAGGGCGATGCGGTCGACTTCTCCCGCGGTCAGGTCCGTTCCGCCGCCCAGGATGGCGCATCCAACCTCGCTGCCGACGACCGCCTCCTCGACCAGGACTTTCGTGTCGTACCGCCGGGCGACGTCCAGCGCAGCCGGCAGTTCTTCCGCGTTCGCCACCTTGCTGACCCCGAAGGACGATCCCGAGCGGGCCGGCTTCACGAAGATGGGATAGGTGAGCCGATCGGCGTCGATGCTCTCGCCCGCCGCGACCGTCCAGAAATTCGGCGTGGCAATTCCGGCGCCGGCGGCGACGACATAGGCGAGGGACTTGTCCATGCCCAGCACGGAACTCTGGACGTCGCAGCCCACGTACGGGATTCCGGACAGCTCGAGCAGGCCCTGGACCGCGCCGTCCTCCCCGAGCTTGCCGTGCAGGACGGGCACCACGACATCCAGGCCGATCGTCTCGTACTTCCCCTGATCGAGGACGAGCAGTCCGCGCACGCCGCGGTCCGGGGACAGCACGGCGGTCCGGTATGCGCCGCTCTCCCAGTCCGCGGCGGGGCCCTCGCAGAGTTTCCAGGCACCGTTGCGCGTGATCCCGATGAAGTACGGCTCGTATTTATCCGGGTCGAGGTTTCGCGCGATCTCCTGCGCGGACTTGATAGAGATGGGGTATTCCTCCGAGCAGCCGCCGAAGAGGATTCCGACCTGAAGTTTGGCCTCAGACATGCTGATTCCTGCTTTCGAATTCCAGGCAGTTGGTGATCGAGTTCTCGACCATGTCGCTCAGGGCGCGGTCCGTGTAATACGCGGTGTGCGGACTGATGAACGCATTCGGCATTTCCTGCAGCCGAAGCAGTGGCTTGCTGTCGATGGGTGCGTTCCGTCGGTCGGCGTAGAACACGCCTTCCTCGCCCTCGACGACGTCGAGGGCGACACCGCCCAGGCACCCGTCCTCCAGCGCCGCGACCAGCGCGGTGGTGTCGATGAGGGCACCGCGCCCGGTATTGACCACGAACGCGCCGGGTTTCATCCGCTGGATGCGTTCACGGTCGAGGAGGTGGTGCGTCTCGGCGTTGAGCGGCGCATGGAGCGTGACAACGTCGCTCGACCTCAGCAATTCATCGAGCGACACCTCGTCGTCGCGATCACCGGATTCACCGGCACGATTTCCGTACGCTAATATCCGGCATCCGAAGACGCGGAGCCTTTCCATGACGGCCGTGCCGATGCGCCCCGTTCCGACCACGCCGACGGTCAGGTCGCGCAGATCTTTCCCCCGTACGTCGTGCAGCCGGTAGTCGTGCACATCCGCACGGCGGACAGTCGACTTGGCGTGGCGCACCGCCATCAGCAGCATCATCACCGTGTAGTCGGCGACACTGTCGGGGGAATAATAGACGTTCCCGACAGAAATGCCGAAACGGCTCGCATAATCCACGTCGATATGGTCGTACCCGATGCTTCTTGTGGAGATGTAGGAGACGCCGACTCGGCTCAGCGCACGAATTGTCGCCGGGGTGATCCTGGTCTTGTGTCCGACGCTGATGCACCGGTTTCCGGATGCCAGGTGGACGTTGTTCTCCGACACCGCGGATTCTGTGATTGTCGGCGTCACTCCGAATCGGGGCGCCAGCTCCCGGAACCGTGCGGCTTCGTCCCGCCCGCATCCGAAAACGGTGATTCCCACTGGTTCGCTGTAGGTCATGCATCCATTCAAGGGAACGGGGTGTTGCCGACGCGTATGCAGTTTTCGATACGCTGCCGATACGTTGTCGGCCCGCTTTGCCGGCCCGCGCGGTGTTCGCCGAGCAGGCCACCAGCCGGTCGCGGTGGCTGTTCGCGTTGGACGGCGCCACCCCGGCAAGCCGGGTCATGCCGGCTGCCGTCCAGGCGCGGCCGTCGAGCACTAGGCACATGGCGGCGTTGGTGCGATCCGTCGGGAGGCACCCAAGGAGACTAGGGCCTGTCCGGCGGATCTTGGTGACGCGCCCTGCCTCATGGAGCATCGTTCTGTTGGTGGGGCGGGGAGATCTGACGGACGACGAGTGGGC
>NZ_JBIATE010000066.1:0-8712 GCF_042891445.1 Streptomyces sp. NPDC001890
AACGTCGGGAGCGGCAGCCTTGGGCATACTCGGGGATCAGCCCACGAAGTCGTGCCAGGCATGCCGAGTCGAAAGATCCGCCGGACAGGCCCTAGTAGTGCTTGGTCATGTTGGTGCGGGGTCTGGCATGTCGCGGTGACAGGTGGGGCAGGCGCCGGTCCAGGTCGCGATGAGTAGCTGCAGCTCGCGGACAACTCGGTAGAGGCTCAGGCCGACGCCGTCTCTTTTGGGGATCGGGTCAGTCGCTGAAGGGCGCAGAAGGCGTGGGCGACCGAGACGAGGGTGACGTGGTGGTGCCAGCCTGGCCAGGTCCGGCCTTCGAAGTGGGCCAGGCCCAGGGCCTGTTTCATCTCGCGGTAGTCGTTCTCGATGCGCCAGCGGAGCTTCGCGGTGCGCACGAGGACGGGCAGCGGGGTGGTCCCGGGCAGGTTGGAGAGCCAGAACTGTACGGGCTCGTCCTGGTCGGCGGGCCATTCGGCCAGCAGCCAGCGGACCGGAAGCCCGGTGCCGGCCGTGGCCTTGCGGATCTCGCGTCCGGCGGGCCGGATCCGCAGGGCCACGAAGCGCGAGTACATGCGTTTGTACCCGCTGCGGCCGCTGCCCGGCCGCGATCCCTCCCTCCACTGCACCGGCCGCGCGGAGTTCCTACCGGCCGCGATGACCAGGCTCCTCACCCGCTGGGCCGCCTCGGGGTAGGCAGGAACCGGCCGTGGGCCGCGGCCGGAGCAGGCCGGGGTGCAGGGCTGTGCGTCCTCGGGGTGCGCGGTGGTCGTGGTCGAGATGCCCACCACGTACTCGAGGCTGCGTTCTTCCAGGCCGAGCCGGAAGGCTGCGGTGTCCCCGTAGCCTCCGTCGGCGATGACCTGGGGCACCTCGATGCCCCAGGACCGCGTCTCGTCGATCATGTCGAGGGCCAGCTGCCACTTCTCGACATGGCCCACCTGGGCAGGGATGGCGCACTTGTCGCGGCGGGCTACCTTGGCCGGGTCGGCCTTGGGCGAGGCGGGATCCCAGCTCCCGGGCAGGAACAGACGCCAGTTCACGGCCGCGGAGGCGCCGTTGGAAGCCAGGTGCAGCGAGACCCCGGCCTGGCAGTTGGTGGCCTTGCCCGCGGTGCCGGTGTACTGCCGGGTCACGCACGCCGATGCATCCCCGTCCTTGAGGAACCCGGTGTCATCGCTGATCAACGCGGTGGGCTTGATAACCGGCTGCATGCGCCAGGCCAGACGGGCCCGCACATGCGCCGCATCCCACGGGCTGGAAGTGACGAAGTGGGCCAGGGCCTGCCGGTTCCCGTCCTCGCCCAGGCGGCCGGCCATCGGCTCCACCGACTTGCGCCCGCCGTCCAGCAACAGACCCCGTAGATAGACCCCGCCCCACCGCCGCTGATCCGCCCGCGCGAACGGCTCGAACATCTCCGCCGCAAAGTCCTCCAGATCACACCGGACCGCAGCCAACTCCTCACTCAGCACACACGGTCAACGAAACGACCGATCAAGAAGACACGCCATCACGGACCGCACATGACCAAGCCCTACTATTCGTGCCCGTTGATAGCGTGCTTCGTCCAGTCGTGGAGTTCATGAAGGGACGGGGTACGTGCGGAATGCGACATGTCATCAGGTCGGCGAACGGCGCTTGGCCGAGGCGCTCGACGACATCGGCGGGCGGGCCTACACGCGGTGGCACTCGCTGCGGTACGGCAGCATCTCACCGACGCTGATCCGGGCCATGGCGGACGAACTGCTCGACCATGTCGCCGCGCGAACGGTGACGGAGCCGGGGCTCGACGCTGCGGCCGGCACGGTCGCCGTCACCGCTGCGGAGTGTGTGCACGGAGCGCTGAGCATCATGTGCTTCCCGAGCGGGGACCAGGAAATCCGGTTCCCCCTCGTCGGGGAGCGGATCAGCACGGACCCGGACGACGACGAGTTCGGGGACGGGCCCATCACCTTCCGGGACGTCGTCAGGGAGGCGCCCACCGCACGGACCTGGCTCGACATGTTCGAGATGTGTGTCGTCAGCGGGCTTGTGTGGGACTGGGAGCGGGTCACCGGGCTGCTGCTGCGCGGCGACTACGCGCCCGCCATCCGTGACGGCGTGCCCTACAACCAATACACCTCCGTCTCCGACCCCGCCGACCTCGCCGCCATGGACGCCCTGTGCCCCTATCTCACCGAGGCGGCCGGGCATCTGCCCCGCGACTGGCCTACGGTTCCGCTGCGCAAGCCGGACGCCGGGGAACGCGCGGAGGCCGCCCGGCGGCTCGACGAGGTCGGCGACGCGCTGAGCGCGGACCAGCGGCTACTCCGCGTACTCCTCGACGACGACCAGCACGCCTTCGAGGACGCCCTCGTCGCCCGGCTGGTCGCGTACCGGGAGAACGTCGAGGCCGATGCCGACGATCCCGCGCCCCGGTCCCTTCTCCCCCTCGGCACCCTCGCCCTGGCCTGCCTCGCCGTGCAGGTCCATGGATGGGAACTCGGTGTCCGGTCCGGGTATCTGCCGTACGGTCTGCTGGGATCGCCGGACGCGTTGCGCCGGGCGGCGGAGGGGAACCGGAACAACTTGAGCTGCTGGGCCGCCAAGTAGGCCACCCGGGGCCCCTATCTCGTTGGTCAAGGTGGATGGGTGCTGTTTTAGGGCGGCTGCAACGATGTGCCCGTGCATGTTGATGATGAGACGGTGGCAGTGGGCGGGAACGGAGCGGAGTGGACGGGTGCGGTGAGTCAGCGTCTCCGTTGCTGTGTCTGTGGCGGGCCGACTGACGGCGCCGAGGACTATGTGCTCGTCGAACTGACGGCGCAGTTCTCTGACGCGCGCCAATGGCTGGGTGCGCATGCGGAGCACCTGAACTCCGTCCTTGCGGAAGGGTTCTCCGTGGAGGTTCACGATATGTAGGGCTGCCGCCATGGGCCTGCATGATCTTGGTTCGCAGGCAGGGCCGGTTGCCCTCAACTCGCTCCGGGTGTCCGGGGTTCGTAGAAGGTGCCGTCTCTGAGCATGGCGAACAGAACGTCGGCTCGTCGTCGGGCGAGACAGAGCAGGGCTTGGGTGTGGTGTTTGCCCTGGCTGATCTTCTTGTCGTAGTAGGCCCGTGATGCCGGGTCGGCCAGGGCGGCGAAGGCGGAGAGGAAGAAGGCCCGTTTGAGCTGCTTGTTTCCTCTCCTGGAGAGTTCGGTGCGCAGGTCGCGTGGGTCCATGTCCGGGGAGGGCTGCGTGATGTAGATCTCCCCTCTGCCCTGTCCTACGGGTAGCGCTCGCCTCTGCATCCAGGAGTGCAGCCGTTCCCAGGAGGATTCGAAAGCGTCGAACGGTCCGAAGTGTGTCAGCCGCGCGACCTCCGGGAAGTGAACCAACCATGACCCCGGCCTCTGGCTGGACCGCCCGGTCTGTTACGAACCCGACCTCCAGGTCCAGGGTCTCTCCCGGCGATCCGTGGTAGAGGCCGAAGGCGGGGCTCAGCATGGTGATCCGCTGCGCTGAGATGGTCTGCGCCAAAGCACTGAAGGAGGCGTCGTAGAGTCCCTCAAGCTGGCCATCGAGACGACGCCACGAACAATCGCTGTTGTCGCCGGGGCCAGGCTCACGAGTTCCGGCTTCGAGGTGCTGGTGCCGCCAGCAGATCCGTGGCTGCTCATGTTGCTCCCATCTATGTTCCAGGGTCACTCAGGATGTGTAGACCTGATCTGACCCGCACCGAAAACTCATCGTCTTGCGCTGACAAATATCGTGCTCCGGCTCACGCATCTCCGGGTCAATGGCCCCGGCGCTCCTTCGTGAGAAGTAGGGAAACGGGGCAGCGGGCGGCCGCCGCGTCGCCGAGCCTGCTTTCTGCGGCCGGGTGCCGGTCGCTGCAGCTCTGCGGCAGCTGTAAGGGTCTTTGTCGGCTCGGCCACCGGTCCCGAGGGTCCGCTGCGGGGGCAGGAGGGGCCGCCATGCGCGTTCCGATCAGGTCGGCCTGGGCGGTGTGGAAAGCTGTGGTCGGCGTGCCCGGCCAGGCTGTTCACTTCGGGCCATGTCTCCTGCGTCGGGCTCGGAGTTGATCAGCGCGATCGTACAGATCGGCTTTCGGTCGCCCGCTGGTGGAGGTCGTACGGCTGTTTCCGCCGGCGAGGGCTGGCCTGCGTCAAGACACGGGTCTGCCCTCGCTGGCGCGTCAGTTTGAAACTTCCGTCACACTCGGTTTACGAGCCAGCTGAAGACAAATGCCTCGTTCTGCTCCCGGTTCTCGGCCAGCTCGATGTATCGTGCGCCCTGCAGGCTGGAGAACGCCTTGAGGAGCGCCGTTTCACCTTCCGCCTTGCGCTTGCCCATGAAGGTCGTGAATGCCGTGACCGTCTTCGGTCCGATCGCGCCGTCCACGGTCATGTCCGGATAGTCGGCCTGCTGCCGGTTCAGGACGTTGAGCACCCGCTGCAGGAACTTCGCCGCCGTCCCATTGCCCATGTTGACGCCGATGTCGAACAGTTTCAGCGCGACCGGCTCCGAGACATGGGCGATGCTGTCCAGGCGAAGCGGGTTCCAGTACCGGCGCTGATCTTGTCCTACCTTTCAAGCGGGTCGGATCTGATCATTCGTAGGATCAGGGAAGCCCAGGGGGTTCCGGGTATGGCTGTGCGCTTGTCGCCGCCTGATGGCTCAAACGACTTGGCCGCCCGGAGCCCCGCGACGACTCGACCGCTAAGACCGTGTCCTATGTGGTGAGTCGGACCAGTCGTTTGTAGCAGCAGAGGGTGGCGGCGAGGCCGAGGAAGGCCAGGTAGTTGCGGGGGTGGCGTTCGTAGCGGTGGTTGAGTCGGCGGTAGCCGGTCAGCCACGACATGGTGCGTTCGATGACCCATCTGCGGCGTCCGAGCCGTTCGCTGGATTCGATTCCTTTGCGGGCGATGCGGACGCCGATACGTTTGCCGCGGAGCCATCTCCGCAGGTCGGGGATGTCATATGCCTTGTCGGCGTGGAGCTTGCGGGGTTTGTAGTGCCAGCCGCGGTGGGGGTCGTGTCTCGTTTGGAGACCGGCCACCATGGGCTTCAGGCCGTGGCTGTCGTGGGTGTTGGCGGCGGAGATGCCGACGACGAGGGGCAGTCCGTTCGCGTCCGACAGGACGTGCATCTTGGAACCCGGTTTACCCCGGTCCACGGGGCTGGGACCTGTGAGTTCGCCCCTTTTTTGGCCCGTACGTGGGCGGAGTCGAGGACCACGCGGGTCAGGTCGAGCAGGCCGCACTCGTCGATGCGGTCGAGCACCGCCTCGTGCAACCGGCCCCAGACACCGGCCCTGGACCAGATGACGAAGCGCCGGTGGGCAGTCGACTTCGAGACCCCGAAACATGGCGGCAGAGCCCGCCAGGCACACCCGCTCACCAGCACGTAGACGATCGCGGCGAACAGCGTCTCATCAGGCGTGTCCTGCGTCCCGCCGCCCTGCGGACGCACCTTTGACAGTGGGATCAACGGCTTCGCGATCTCGCACAGCCCGTCCGGAACAATCCAACTCCACGTATCCCGCCCCATGAACAGCCCAACGAGCGATCACCACATAGGACACGGTCTTAGCCGGCGACGACGGCCAGGTCCTCGGCGAGCAGGGACGGGTCCTCCAGGAGAACGCGGTGGACTGCTTCCAGGAGGGGCAGTTTCGTCACCTCGGTGGCCAGGGCGACGTCCTTGGCGGCGAGGGCCACAGGGAAGTGGGCGTCGGTGGCGGCTGTGGCCCGGCTGACCGCGCCGGCAAGGGGGCCCGCGCCGAGGGTGCGCAGGGCGAGGTCGCGGGGCAGGCCGAGCGCCGCGGCGAGGGCGAGGCTCTCGGCGACCAGGGCGACTCCTCCGACGGCCGCGTTGATGAGGACCAGCTTGAGGGCGGCGCCGTCGCCGGGGCCGCCGCAGGCGGTGACGGAGCCGAGCCGGGCGAGGACGTCCGCGACCGGGGCGGTGTCGCCGCCCGCGAGGATCAGCAGTTCACCGGAGGCGGCACGGTCGACGCTGCCCATGACGGGCGCGTCGATCAGGGGCACCCCCGCAGGGAGCCGGGCGGCGAGCTCCCGGGTGGCGTCCGGGCCGATGGTCGAGGTGTCGATCCATGTGGTGCCGGGGCGCAATGCCGGGATCAGTGCGTCGGCGACGGCGTGAGCGGCGGCGGGGTCGGCCAGCATGGTGATCACGACTTCGGCGTCCTGGACGGCCTCGGCTGGGCTCGCGGCGAGCGCGGCACCGGCGTCGACGAGCGGCGCGGCCTTGGCCGGGGTGCGGTTCCAGACGGTGAGCGGGTGTCCGGCGTCGAGGAGGCGGCGGGCCATGGGCAGGCCCATGGCGCCGAGGCCGAGGAAGGCGATCCGCCGCGGGGCGGCGTCCGGGGTCTGCGGGGTGGTCGGCGCGTTCTGTCGGTTGGTTTCCATGGCGTCGACGCTAGGTCCAGCCCTTCCATGCGACAAGCGAATGTTTAGCATGGTGTCCATGCTGGTCACGCATGGTTTGTATGAGGCGTTCCTCGCCGTCGCCCGGTCCGGGTCCTTCACCTCCGCGGCCCGATCCCTCGGCTACACCCAGTCCGCCGTCTCCCGCCAGGTGCGCTCCCTGGAGGAGGAGTGGGGGGCAGAGCTGTTCGAGCGGCTGCCGCGCGGGGTGCGGCTCACCGAGGCGGGCCAGGTGCTGCTGCCACACGCCGAAGCGGTGCGGGACCGGCTGGCCGCCGCCCGCGCCGAGCTGAACGCGCTGCGCACCCTGGACGGCGGGATGCTGCGGCTGGGCGCTTTCTCCAGCGCGAGCGCCGCCCTCGTGCCGCGTGCCCAGGCGGCGTTCCGGAAGCGGCATCCGGGGGTCGTGGTGACCCGGGTGGAGGGGCCGTCGGTGAAGCACCTGGGGCTGGTGGCCGCCGGCGAGGAGGACCTGGCGGTCGTCAGCCCCGCGGTGGGCGTCGCCCCACCAGCAGGGGTGACGCTCCATCACCTCTTGGACGAGCCGGTGCTGGTGGCGCTGGAGCGTGGTCACCCGTTCGCGGGACGGCGGGACGTGCGGCTCGCGGACCTGTCCGGGGAGGAGTGGATCGTCGGCAACGAGCGGCTGGAGGACACCCTCTTCCGGCCCGCCCTCGCGGCCGGGCTCCGCCCGCGGACCGGGCTGCTGGCGCACGACTGGATCGCCAAGCTGGGCGCGGTCGCGGCGGGGCTCGGCGCCACCCTCGTACCGGCGCTCGCGGCAACGTCGGTACGTCCGGACGTCGCGCTCGTCACGATCCACCCGGAGGACGTACCGTACCGGCGGATCTGCGCGGCCGCGCCGGGGTCGCCGACGGCGGCGGCGACGGCCTTCCTGGCCCTGCTCCGGGAGACGGCCGAGGAGTTGCGGGCGGCGTTCACGTGAGGCGTGGTGCCGCTCCTGGACCGCGGCGCCGGGGCCCGTGCCGCAGGTCTTGCCTCGTGAACACCTCCCTGCCGATGACGCCGCAGGCCCCACGGGCCGTCCGGCGTACCGTTCGCTGAAGCGCGGCCGCAGGGTGTCGTGGTTGAGGGTCGTGCCGGCAAGACACTCATCCTCATCAGGGACTCGCCGGCGAAACCGGGAGCGGAGTGCAGGGCGCATGTGCTGCCGTCGGTGATCGCGCGCTTGCCGGCCGCGGCCCTGCCCGACCGCGGCACCATGTTCAATAGGAGCGCTTCGGGTACCGCAGTTGTACGCGGTCCCATGGGTCAGGCGTGACGGAGAGGCTCGCCGTACCAGCGCCAGTTCGTCCGGCGGGGGAGATCAAGACCTTCGATGCGCCCGGTGGCCCACAGAAGGGTCGACCACGGAGTGTCGATGACAGGCACGTCGGGGAACAGCCGCGTCAGGGCTCGGCCGCTCAGGTCCTGCAGGGGCTCCCTCACAGGTGTCTTGTCCTGGGCGATGTCGTAGGTGTGGACCAACGTCTCGACGATGCCCATGGCGGCGAAGCCCTCCGGGTCGGAGGCGCCGAAGACGTGCGGGGCCAAGGTTGCCGGGTCGGCAGTGTCGACGGCGGTCGCGAGAAGTCCGCCGCAGGCCTCCACGACGGTCAGGAGACCTTCAGATCCTGCCTCACGGTCGCCGAAGATGACATTGGCCGGGCCCGCCGGCCGGTCGCTGGAAATGCGCAGCGGGACACGAGGCACGGCATTGGGCTGCGAGAGCCCGAACCTCAGCGCATAGGTGAGCAGATCATCCGCGAGGTGCTCGAGAGTCTCCCAGCACGTCCACTCCAAGCCGCCGGCTCGATCCTGCCACTGAGCAGCCGGGACGCCTTCGAGGACGTCGACGCAGTAGGCGACGGCCTGGCGCAGGTGTTCCCCCCGCACCATCATGTGCGGCCTTCCAGATGTTGACATGCGGCGGAGCCTATAGGGCCAGGGCGATGCGATCTCCGCGGGGTTGCCGGCGGGTAGTGATCGGCAGCGTGGCAGGGACATGGCGTCACGAGCCCGCTGATATCAAGCACGCCACGAAGCTCTTCGGAGCGAGCTCGAACGCGAATCGGAAGGACCGGAGGCGATGACCGTGAGCGCGCGACGCTGTCCCGCCCCGGGGGCGGGATTACCGTCGAGTGGGTCGTGGCGCCTTCGGGGACACGTTGACTCCGGTCCGTTCGCCTGCCGCAGCGCGCTCACTTGCTCTTTATCTTCCGGCCTCGAACGGTGTCTCGAACTGGGTCGCTCACCTGGGGGTTCGCCGGACGTGGGGGCGGCCTTCGTCTGATCATGT
>NZ_JBIATE010000067.1:0-8137 GCF_042891445.1 Streptomyces sp. NPDC001890
TGTACCGCTTCGTGTACTTGCTTCCCACCTGGTGCTACTTCCTCTGGAACCTCACGTCCCAGTCTCCAGGTGTCCACGATCAAGGGGAAGGTTCACCATGGCCTGGCTAGCCGGCTGCCGCCGACTCCACCGCCGCTACGAACGCAAGGCCGAGCACTTCCTCGCCTTCACCAGCATCGCCTGCACCCTCATCTGCCACCGCAGACTCGCCAAATGGGCTGTCCTTCGAGTGCGGCTTCCCACAGCTGATCCGAGACGTCCTCGTCACCGTCGAAGAACCGGGGCAACAGGACCTCGGCTGCATCTTCGGCTTCAGCCTGCTCGTGGTAGAAACCATCGGAGGCGCGCAGCCGGCGGGTCTTCAGGTCATGGGCGATTGTAACTTCGCCGCTGTCTGACCATTCGAGCCACGCGCCCGCAGATGTGACACCGCGCACGACGAACATCCCGCCATCGGTGAGTTCCGTCATCAACAGTCCCCCGACGGTGAGCGAGCCACCGATGATCAGATTGCAGTCCTCGAGGAAAAGGTCCCGAGCGGTGACCGAGCCGGTGACATAGAGCGGCGTGTAGACGTCCATGTTCAAGAAGCGCATCGGACCGTTGACGGTCAAGTCGCCGTCGATGACATAAACCGTGTCCACTGCTTCGTCCGGGCCGTTCCCCATCACCAGAGGCCCTTCCACGGTTACATCACCCCGGTGCACAAAGAAGCACTCCGGCTCTTCCCCGAAGAAGTCATCCAGGTCATCCAGCAGGCCGTTGCTGGCTTCGCCGATGTCGTAGCGCTCCGTCGCCTCCGCCATCGGTACTGATTCCCAACTCTGTGCCCACTGCTCGAAAGACACGTCGCCACTCACATTCTGTACGAACCCGGATATGTTGCTTTACGACAGACAGTGTGGCCGGGCAGCAACTCTCGGCCGACCCGCACCGGCTGCTCGACTACTCGCTCGAAGTCGTCCTCTTCCGCCCTCCGTACAGCGCGGCGGACCTGGAGCTGAACTGGGTCGAGGACCAGTCCTACGATCCTTTCTCCTACGGCCTGATCGACACGGAGGGGCGGTGGCGCATACCGATGGGCCAACGGTTCATCTGTGTGCGGCCGTTCCGCGACGGAACCGCCGAGGTGATCCTGAACACCGAGGACGGCTCCTACGGTGGCCGGTGGACGGGTATCGACACCCAGGGACGGTCCGTCGACCGGCCGTCGTAGAAACCGATCAGTCCACGTAGAAGACGATCAGCCCCTCGCCGGCCGCCGCGGCGTCGGCGAGGAATCAGGCGAGCTCCTCGTAGTGCGACTTGTCGAAGCCCTTGCGCCGGCCCCGGTCCGGCACTAGGGCCACCCCGGCCGCGGCCATCTTGACGGAATCGGCCCTGGCGACCAGGAAGTCGAAGGGGTTCCCGCCCAGGGCGGCGGCCAGCGCCGTCACGCCCGCAGGAGTGACAGACCAGGGCTCGAAAAACTCTCCGACATCGGACAGAAGCCACGGCTCGACGTCGTCCGGCTGCCGGATGGTTCCCTCGTGGATGCCCAGCGTGTACAACGTGACCGGTGTGCCCGCGTCCGCCAGCACGAACTCGAACAGGGCGATCGACTTCTGCGGTACGGACACGATCGGGACGTCGCTTTCGTCCCACTCCCCGTACCACTCGACCACCGCGTACCAGTCGCTGGCGTACCGGGCCAACTGCTCCGGAGCGAACCGGGCGTACATCAACACTGTGCTCATGCCTGGCACGCTATGCCGGGGTAGTCGGCGGCTTCTCTCCCACGTGCGGCATTTCCGTACTTCTACTGAACCTCCGAGGACCACGACCGGCCAGGGCGCCGCCCCGGCGTTCGCCGCGGCGCGGCGCACGAGAGATGAGAGGGCCCGGATCCGATGGGGATCCGGGCCCTCTCAACGTTCTGCGTCTCAGCTGTCTACCAGCGCATGCCGAGTTCATCAAGGTCCGCACGGCGCTGTTCGGACAGTTTCGCGGCCCGTTTGGACGTTGTCGAGCCATGTGCCGAGCTTCACCACCACCGGCCCGTCAGCACCGTTCTGACGGCCTCCCGGACCATCCTTCGCCTCCCCAGGGGCTCGGCATGCTTGCGGGGCACCCGAAGATGCCCTTCACGGGCGCTCGGTGCCGTCGATCTCACTCGGCCCGAAGGAGAGCACGCTGATCAGCCCGGACCGTGCGGACCATCATCAAGACGGCCGCCCGCGCGGCCGGGCTCATCAAGGACGAGGACGAACGGGCCCGGCGGGACGCGCCGGCCCGACCGGGTGCGGCACGGCCTGACCCCCTCTGCGGCCAGAGCGGTCCTGCCGCGCCGCACACTGTCGGTCTCGAATTGCCCGACCACCGCGCTCAAGCCTTCGTTCCGTCCCTGATTTCATTCCCCGGCCCCTCTCTCTCGGCCCCAGGGGGTGCTCGGCAGGGTTCCGGAACCCAACCCGCGGCCCCGCCGCCGCGTCGGCGGCGGCAGGCCCGGGATGCCGCTACGCAGGTACGACGTGGACGCTCTGCGCGACGTGGCCGGGGTTGCAGGTGACCGCAGCCACGTCGGGTGCCTCGACGGTGTTGCTGCTGTAGAGGACGTACCCCAGGCCGTGCTGCCCGGAGTAGCAGACCACCTTGGCCTGGTAGGTGCCGGTGTCGCACTGCACCTTGCCCCCTCCGTACCAGTGGACGTTGGGGCCCTCATGGGCCCACTCGATCCAGGTGACGCAGCCGGTGGGCGGATCGGCCTGGGCCACAGGGGCTGCTTGAGCGGGGACAGCAGCCAGAGCGGACAACCCGAGGACGGCTGTCGCGAGGGTCACCATGGTTCGCTTGAGCATCAATTTCTCCTGCATTTCGAGTAGGGAAACGTTAACTAGTTCTGCCGGAGGCCATCGCTGCTGGCCTCCTTTGCCGGACGGATGCGGTGATTAACGTGATGGTCATTCACCTCTGGCGTTCCGGTCACGCCGTTGACGCTAGTTGCCGGTGGACCTGAACGGCCAGGCTTGCGTGCCGCGTTGAGGGTTTCTACTGATGCCCGCGCGGGACGGCGTGTGTTTTCTGGAGCTGCCGAGAGCGCTCCCGGCCACCTGCATGCCGCCGCCGCGAACCCACCGGACGGCCTCGGCTCTCGGTGGGCCGGTAGCCTGCGGCTCTCGTCTTCGCCGCTCGCACCCCGCTGGTGCGGGTGCCCCCGACGGACGGGCCACACCGGCCCGTTCCCTGACCGCAGACAAAGCGAACGTCATGGCACACAACAAGAACGGCGACACCCCGCTGCCCATCGACATGGCCGCGATCCGGCGGACCGTCGAGGTGATGCGGGCCGAACGGGCCGCCGCGCTCAAATCCGACAACAGCGACAGCGGCTGGCTCGCCGATCTCGTGGAGAGGGACCTCGACAGCTACCAGGAGTTCGTCGCCCAGCTGCGCGTCACCCTCAACCCCGACCTGCTCGGGTACGTCCCGGAGATGTGCGCCAAGACACTCGGCGACACCCGAACGACCCGCACCCTGATCGGCGACCAGCAAGTGGACACCCCGCTCTTCCACCACGGCGACCTGGTGGTCAAGGGCGACCTCGGCGTGGGCGCGCCCTTCGTGGTCACCGGATCGGTGATGGTCGACGGCGTGCTCGCCAACTGCGGCCCCGACTCGGTGGTGGCGATCGGCGGCGCAGTGACGACCCGGGGGGTCCTCACCAGCGGCGAGATACTGGTCATGGGCGACATCGAGGCCGACGTCGTTCGCTTGTGGGTGATCCCGGCGGCTGCCAGCGCGTCGCGCCAGGTGTGGGACTTGTAGCAGGCGCCGTTGTCAGTGAGCACGCGTTCGACGGTGATCCCGCACGAGGCGAAGAAGGTCTGCGCCCGTTGCCAGAACGCGGTGGCGGTCTCCTTCTTCTCGTCGCAGTGGATTTCGCTGCAGGCGAGGCGGGAGTGGTCGTCGACGGCGGTATGGATGTAGCTGTAGCCGGCCCCGGATCAGGTCTTCCTGCCTGCTTGGCGGCTCAGTGTCTTGTGGCCGCCGCCGTCGGGGATGTTGCCGAGTTTCTTGATGTCCACGTGCACCGGTTCGCCGGGCCGGTCGCATTCGTAGCGGCGTATGACACGGCCGGTTGCCCGGTCGAGGTGGGTCAGGCGGGCCAGGCCGAAGCGGGTCGGCATGCGGTGCACGGTCGAGGGCACCAGGCCCAACAGATGGGCGATGCGGGTGGGTCCCCACCGGCGTGCGAGTCGGACCTTGATGATCCGTCATTCGGTCCGCGTCGGCGTCCGGCGGGGGCTGTTGTGTGGACGGCTCGACCGGTCCGCCATGCCCGCCTCGCCGAACAGCCGATAGCGGTCTGCCCATCGTTGGGCCGTTGTCGGTGAGATCTGGAAGCGCTCGGCGGCCCGGCGCAAGGGCCAGCCGTCCTCGACGACGCAGCGGGCCAGACGCAGACGGCCGGTCTCGGTCAGCGGTGCATTACGGTGGGGCACGATGGCCTTTCGGTCGGTGTAGACGTCGCAATCCACACCAAATCCGGAAGGCCCTCGCCCATTCAAGGCCCCTCAGCCGAGACCTGCATCACCCGTCCACAACCTCCCGGGACAGAACAACTAGGGCCACGAAATGCCCAGTTCATGCGTTTCAACCGAATTGCGCCGCCGTCGACAATCGGATGATTGAGCCTCACTTGGAGACGTCAATCAGAAAAAGCTATTCTACTTTTAGTTGCCTCTGGCAACCAAAAGTACCGCTGAGGCGGCTCGCTGGACTATGTGTCGCCCGCCAGGAGGAATTGAACATGTCAACAACTACCCGGACCTTTCGTACATACGTCGAGGAAAACCTCGACGCGTTAGCGAGCAACGCGGGGCGCGAAATCCTTTTACACCAGGAGCGTCGGGTCACCGCAGGCGAGTTCCGCGATCTCGTCTACCGGATGGCACGAGCGCTGCGCGCCCAGGGCATCGACCGCGCAGACACCGTCACGCTGCTGTGCGGCAACCTGCCGGAAACGATCGCGGCGCGCTACGCAGCCAACCTGATCGGCTGCCGGGTCAATCACCTTTACAACAAGCTCTCAGCCGAGTCCCAGGCCGCCATCGTCCGCGATATCGAGACCCGTACCCTGATCGTCGATCCCCGATACCTGCAACGGGCCACGGAGATATCCGAGTCGACCCCGGTGTCGACCGTTCTCGTGCTCGGCCCCACGAAGGTGGGAGCGGACCTGCTGGAGCTGGCGGCCGAGCACTCCCCCCAGCCGCTGCAGAGCCGGGCGCGGCCGCGCGATGTGTGCACCATTCGCCACACGGGCGGCACCACCGGCCACCCCAAAGGCATCTGCACCACTTATGAGCAGGTGCGACCGTTCACGACCGACCCCGCAGAGGAGCCGCCCCAACTGCTGGTGTCCACCACCCTCGCCCACGCCGCCGGAATGATCACTGACGCCGTTCTCCGGGCCGGCGGCCGCGTCGTCCTGCTCGACGAATTCGATCCCGCCGACGTTCTCCTCGCCATCGAACAACAGCGCATCAGCCACCTCTTCCTCCTACCGCCCTTGCTCTACCAGCTGATGGACCACCCCGATTCGGACGTCCGTGACACCTCCACACTGCGCTACATCGCCTACGGGGGTTGCCAGTCCTCGCCCGCCCGCATAGCCGACGCCATACGGCGCTTCGGCCCTGTGCTGCGCCAGTTCTACGGCCAGAACGAGGCGGGCGGAATCAGTGCGCTGTTGCCCGAGGACCACGATCCGGGGCGGCCGGACCGGTTGCGCTCGGCGGGAAGAGTGCTGCCCGGGGTTGAGGTGGTGATCCGTGACGAGGCCGGACGTGACCTGCCAACGGGCGAGCACGGCGAGATCTGCGTTCGCTCCGCCACGCTCATGAAGGAGTACTGGAAGCAGCCCGAACTGACCGCCGAGGTGCTTCGGGACGGCTGGCTGCACACCGGCGACATCGGATTCCTCGACGCTGAAGGCTACTTGACGGTCATCGACCGGCTCAAGGACATGATCATTGTGGTCGGCGGCCATGTGTACACCACCGAGCTGGAGGACACGCTCAACTCCCACCCGCACGTCCTTCAGAGCGCCGTCTTCGGTGTCCGTGATGGTGATCGCACGGAGCGAGTGCACGCCGTCGTCGTCCCGGTTCCCGGCAGCGGAATCGATGAACAGCAGCTGCGTGACCTGGTCCGCGACGAACGTGGCGCGATGTACGAACCGGCTTCCATCAACTTCATCGACGCACTGCCCCTGACCGATGCCGGTAAGCCGGACAAAAAGCAGCTGCGGCAGCGGGCCGAGCATGAACTCGGAGCAGCCTGACAGGAAACGGCGGTTCAAAGGCTGGCGCAGCGCCGCCAGCCTCACCGGCACAAGACAGTCCGCTTCGCTGGCCGACAGCTTCCCCACCGGAATCGGACTCGCCCTCGCCACCATCCCCCTGAAAGGCCGAAGTCAGTAACAACTCGAGCAAATAGACTGGTGTCATGGCCGACGGTGGAGACGTGTGTCCCAGCGGTGGGTGGTTCACGGATCAGACTACAGACGGTAATCACTGTCGGCTAGGTCTAAGAAGGCCTCGATGAAGGTGGCGCGCCTTCCGTAGCAGCGGACGGAACGGGGGGAGACGTTCTGCCAGACGTGGGCTCGTTCGACGTACCACCGCTGGGTGATCTGGATGGCCGCTTTGGTCCCATCGATCGCGTTCTACTTCAGCCAGGCAAGGTTCCCAGGCGTATCCGCTCATCCTGCCAGGTCCGGATCGCGGTGGTCGAGCGCGTGTCATCCGCCATGGCCTGGTAGAAGCAGCCGAATCGTAGGAGTTGCAGGAATTTGTCGAAGACGGAGCGTTTGAGATCGACCCGCCTTCCGGCGTTTTTTCAGCTCGGCTGTGACGTGCGGGACCCCGTAGGTACGGCCCGATTGCCGGTGGATCTCAGCGATACGTCCGGCGAGCTCTGCATCTGCCTGAGCCCGGACAGCCCGCGCGTCCGCGCCTGCCGCACCCCCAGGCTATCGCCCGGGGGTGTGACCGGCGCGGGGCTCACCAGGTCTTGCCCGGGGGCTGCTGGGTGGTGACGTTGATGCGGTTGAACAGGTTCGTCAGACCGATCGCGAGGACCAGCGCGGAGAGCTGCTTCTCGCTGAAGTGGCGGGCGGCCTCGTCCCAGATGGTGTCGGGCACGGGATCGGAACGGTCGCTGAGCCGGGTCGCGTGCTCCGCGAGCGCCAGCGCGGCCCGCTCGGCGTCGGTGAAGTACGGCGCGTCGTGCCAGGCCGACACCGCGAACAGCCGCTCGTCGCTCTCCCCGGCCTTCCTGGCGTTGCGCACGTGCCCGTCGACGCAGAAGGTGCAGCCGTTGATCTGGCTCACCCGAAGACCGACCAGTTCGAGCATGGTCTCCGGCACCCCGCCCTTGCTGATGGCCTTGACCAGGCCCAGTACGGGCGGCAGGGCCTCGGGAAGGATCTCGGCCGGGTTCTCGATACGTGCCTGCATGATGTCTCTCCTTCGCTGTCCGTCACGGTCGCGGCGGCTGTCGCGGCGGCGTTCCCGCCGCGCCCTCACTGCACTGACGGACGGCGGAGCGGAAGTGTGACGAGAGGCCCGTTCGCCGCTTCGCGGCCGGGGCGCGCCGGGGTCCTCACCACGTACGCCGCAGGGAGCTGCGCAGCCCGTTCTCCTCGGTGACCCTGGCTCGGAGCTGCCGTATCAACACGGATTCCGCAGCTCCGTCGCCCTCGTCGGAACGGCACCGCGGGCACTCGCAGGGCGGCCAACGCAGTGGGTTGAACCCGGGCAATCCCGGTGCCGGATCGGTCTCCTGCTCCCGCACCCGGCTGGGGCCGGGCTCGGGGAGTTCGATGCCGGTGCTCTCCAGGGGAGCTGAGACGGCGGGCAGTACGGCGGCGCGGACCACGGACAGGCTCCTTGAGGGGCGGCGATGGGCGGAGCGGTCAGAACTGGAGGGACTTGGTCTGGAGGTACTCCGCGAGCCCGTGGGAGCCGAGTTCGCGGCCGACGCCGGACTGCTTGTAACCGCCGAACGGGGCGAGCGGGTTGAACCGGCCGCCGTTGATGTCGACCTGCCCGGTGTCCATCCGGCGGGCGAACGCCACCGCCTCGGCCTCGTC
>NZ_JBIATE010000068.1:0-7972 GCF_042891445.1 Streptomyces sp. NPDC001890
CCCGGGCCTGAAGCGGCGCAGCTGACAAGCAGAGCGCCCGACAAGCCTGAACCGAGCCTCGCTCACTGAAGATCATTTACGGGACAGCTCTTAGGGGAACCAGCGTGACGAGGACCTCGCTCGGTATGAGCAGTCACCGCCGGAATTAGCGTGCCGTCGACATTGAAGGCGCTGAACTTCGTCGTCCGGCCCCTCCCTCCCAGTTTGCTTGAACGTCAACGGTCCAGAGGGAGTTCCTGAGGAGACTTCCCGTCACTTCAGCTTCCGGCTCGCATCGACCTCGGTCGTCCCACCGACAAGGTCTGGGTCGTTGACGACCCAGACCTTGGAGGCGGCGTCATAAGGATCGGCCAGCCCCGCAGCCTCTACGCGTTTGGCGTTGGAGTGGTAGACCGTGATGGTTGCTTTGTGGGGCGCAACCGGCGCATCCAGCCGACTGGGGTTTCCGAAGTCGGGGTTGGGCACGGTGATGTGCTTGGTCGGGTCCCAGTCGTACCGATCGAAGGCCATGGAACCCCAGTGGGCGAATTCTACGTTGTACAACTGGGTGCCGGGCTTTTGCGTGACCATGACGATAACCGCTGAGTTCAGGCCGAAGCTGTGAAGAGACATGAGTAGGTCCAGCTCGTCAGGATCCGCAAGGCCCATGGCTGCCTTTCCCTGCACGGAAAGGGGGATCTCCACTGACGGTGGGGTGTATGTCATCCTGACCGGGCTCGTGCCATCCCAGGGGTCGAAACCGGAGAGCTTTTGGATTCTCGGAAGGATGCCAGCCCATTTTTCACCCCCCTTCAATTTTGCCTTCTTTTCCGTGAGGAAGACTGCACGGACTTCCTTCAGTTCATCCTTGACGCGCGGAAATTTCTCAAGTTTAGTCGAGGGAAAAGTGAGTGGTTTTCCTTTCCCGTCGAGCCAGTGGAGCATCATCAGGGCAGACAGTGAGTCAGCCTGCCCTGGCCGGCTTTGAATATGCAGCGCCAAACGCCTGTACCAGCGAGCGACCTCGTCGACGCTGAAGGCGCTCAGTTCATCGTCTGATGCAGCGCCCTGCGGCTTAACGCGCGTGGCAGGTGGCGAGCCGGTAGCCGAAGCACCCTTGTTCAGCGCTGATGCCGGCAGGGCTCGGAAATCGAACAGAGGCGCCATGGGGAGTGCTCGGAAACCGCCGGGTACAGGGGTACTCATGCCGTTGCCCTGGTAGGGCCGCCAAAGGCAGTGGTGATCATGGGAGTCCCTTCGGTCGACTGGGTTGTGTGGCGGCCTCTGTCAAGGTCCTGCACTACAGCAGGGCCGCTTTCGCGCATACGGTCATGTTGAGCGACCGTGGCCCGGGCGTTACGCAGGCGTGGGACATCGCAAAAGTGGCCGTTGCGGCGAGCCCGAGTGTCGTCGCGCTGCCGCGCCCAACGGGAGTTGAGAGCCTCTACTCGTTTCCGGGTTGGGAGCCGCAGTCTGGTGCCCAGTGGCTGCCCTACGTACCCATAGGTGCGGCACCGTCTGTCGCCCGGGTGGCGCTTGGGGTGGTGCTCGAGACGGTGGTTCCGGTGTCTGAGGCGGAGACGGAGATCTTGCCGGGGAGGCCGACTGAGGTGGCGAACAGGCTCTGGTAAATCTTGGCCTTCTGGGTTTCGCTGTCCGTGACGAGTTTCTGGCCGAGTACTTCGCGGTCGTTGTCGAGGGTGCGCTCGCGGACTGCCTGAGTCTGGAGACCTGCCGAGTAGGTGTCGAGAGCATCGCCTTGACCGAGGAGGGCGTCAACTAGGACACCTTCGGTTCGTAGAACTACTTTATCTACGTTGACGATGACTCCGGGAACGGTGATCTCATTTCCGGTCTCGTCACGATAGGTGGAGGTCTTTTTCCGCCACCGCAGATAGGTTTCGGCGGATGCGCCCGAACCGATCTGGCGTGTCTCCACCATGGATGGCTCCACCAGCTTGTCCTCATAGTCGAAGATCGCAGACATCTGATCAAGGACCATCTGGCGCATACTGTTCTTCTTGTCGGGCTTTACGTAGGTGTCAAGTAGGTCATTCAGCCCGGACAGCGGAACCTCTTGTACCGATTCGCCGTATCCGTTCCAGAAGGCCACGCGCATATCGACCAAGTGCAGGATGGTGATGTGCTCCTGATTCATCTGACGGAAGACGAAGTTTAGAGTTCGTCCGACATTGATGTTCTCAAGCTGGCGGGTGATCGAAGTCTCTTCGCCGCTTTGCTCTTTCACTTCATGGGAGGTGTTGACTTGGACATCACGCTTTGCTGAAGCCTTGGAAGCGTGCTTGTTGACCGCAGTGCTCACGTTTTTGGAGAACTGCTCACGCTGAGACGCGGAAGTGCCTTTCACACCGCCGCTTACCTTGGCGCTGGCAAATCCCCAGGAGCCAGCTGCCTCAGCCTCAACGTGCCACTCAAGGCTTTTTTGTTGCGCTTTTTTGTCAGAGTTCTCCTGCTGGACGGTGTTCTCGAAGTCGTCGGCGCTTTCCTTAGTGAACGAGTCGAGCACGCTGGAGGCCGACTTGCTCGTGGTCTCGCTCTTGCGGAAAGTTTTGATGCTGATCGTGGTCTTCTCACCCGGCAACAGGGTGAAGGTCTTCAAAGTCCGGCCAGCACCGTACTGTCCAAGGAAGGTAGACAGCCGGTACGTCTCCACCAGCGAGATCTGCGGTTTCCCCTCAGGTAGCAGCCCATCGGCTGCCGGCGCCCCGAAGGGGTCTGAGAGGAAGGCGTGTGTGTACTCCCCCCACAGTGTGCGGTGCACACTCAGCCGCTTGCCTGAGTGCAACATCTCGGTGACATGCGCGATGTCGAGATCGGTGATCTGCGGCCGCACCCGGTGATCAGCCAGCGTAGCCCGGGAGAGGATGGACCCACGGACCGCTTGGGCTAGGTGTGTCACCGCACTAGGGGTGGTACCAGGTGTATCTGCGAGGCTCTCCAGGGCTGGACCATTGGGGGGAGGCGGTGCAGGGGACTCCGGATCCACTGTTTCAGTAAGAGGCGCCAGATCCGGTTCCACTGCAGCATTGCGCAGTGCTTTGGCCAGAACGCTGGTGGTGGCCGTATCCAGGGCGCCCGCGCTGCCTGCGACGGCGCTGTGGGAGGCAAACAACCCCGCATGGGTGGCGGCTGGATCTTTGATCCCAGGGAAGGTCTTGAGGTCTCCCGTACGGAGCATGGCGGCTACGTCTACGGCAGTGAGCTGTCGCAACGTCTGGGCTGGTGTGCGTTCTGGGGCTTTGAACGCAGAGTCGAGGAACCACTCCTTGGGGTTGCTCACATCCAAGGCGATGATGTTGCGCCCGCTGTAAGAGGTCGGCTCAGGAACGTTGTAGCTGAGGACCGCGGCCTTGCCATTCGGGTCGAACTTGGTAATCGGCTCCGCCACAACAGCCTCCTTCGAGGGAACGTGGTCCCGCTCTGACCAGCGGGTTTCCTCAGAGCATATCCATAGAAATCGGTGCAAATGTTCTCATTTACTCCACCTGGGGGTGCTGGGAGGCATGGAGTGCCGGTCACCTTCCAAGCTGGCGGAAGCCAGACGCACTCGATCTCACATGGCACACCCAGATGTTCCTCCCGGCCGTGCCACTGACCGGGGCGCAGCGACGCGACTGCTCACCACGCACCACGGCTCGTGAATGGCGCCACGCCCTGGTGCAAGCATCCCGATTAGGACGCCTTCTGGACTCCGTATCTAGCCGACGATCAACACCTTGATCTGCGCGGAGGTTCCACCGACGCCAGGGCGGCTCGCCACTGATGTTGCCCCGCCGGGGACCAGCCGCCTGAGACACCGAGCATCTGAGACACCCATGCAGGTCGCATAACGCCGTCCAGGACCGTGCCGGGGCGCAGTGTCATGCCGGCGACGGCCAGGTCCGTCCAGTGCTGGGTGACGACTCTGCCGAACCGGGCGTACGGCACGACGGTCTCATCGGTACGGCGCAGCACGGTCCGGTGGCCGTCGAGCTTGGGCTCGTACCACCAGCCCGGTCCCTGGGGCAGGACCGGGACGGTTTGGGCCAGTGCCACCTTGGTCGGGAACTCCACGGAACCGATCCTGCGAGCCCGGCTCCGCCGAGGCGCGTCGGGCGGTCCGTACGGGCCTACCCGTCGACGAGCCCCGTCTCAGGTTTGCAGATCTGGCATGCCTCGATGTCCGGCTCCGCCAAAGCGATCATTGCTTCCTCGCGAGTGAGGAATCCGCCCTCGGCCGGATACAGGGCACAGTCCCCGCGGTGCACCAGCGCCGCCGACGACGACCGCTGTGGCTGGATCTTCCACCGCAGCGCGGCGTGCGCCTGCTCCCGTCGCCGCCGCTCCTGCTGCTCCTTGATCTCCAGTTCCCGGATCCGGCCCCGGACCTGACGCAGCTGCCACTGCAGCAACTGCTCCAGCGTCCGGTTCTTGTCCAGGTCGGATATGCCGCCGGACATGGCTACGCCTCGGCCGGCTCGTGGGCGTGCTTGAGCGCCATTCGGGCCTCGACACGGTCGCCGGCTTCGACGGAATCCCAGAAGGGGTGCGTGGACACGGTGATGCTGAGCTCCAGCAGCCGTGCCCTGAAGCGGACAGTCTCTGGGGCCTGCTCCTCCGTGTACCCGGGAGAGTCCTCCTTGTGGGACCGGTAGGAGGAGTGCAGCTGCTTGTCTCCCTCCCACCCGGGCATCGGCTCTGCCGACCACGGCAAGGTCCTGGCGTACTCCTCGTACGCGGCACGGGTCTCGCGGAGGGTGACCTGGGCCTCGAGGAGGTCTTGCGGGAAGGGGAAGGTTTTCGGCACGCCCCAAGCGTACGTCTGTTCGAATATCGGATGCGAACGACGCGCCGAAACCGTACAAAACGGGCGCCAATAGGGTCCTGTGCCAGCGAAGCTTGCGCGTTGCCATCCCTCTTTGACTGACGTGAGTTCGTGCCACTGAAGTTTGAGTACAGGGCAAATGGCCTGGTCATAGCAGTGGCCCCTCTCACTCCCGCCATCATGCAGCTCGCACTCGGCGACCGCTGGATGACTGCTGAAAGAATCCGGCCCTATGGATGCAGGGTGGGCGACGGTGGTCGGTGCGGTTATCGGGACGGGGGGTGCAGTTCTGGGTGCCGTCGGCGGCTTCTTGGCCGGCAAAGCGCAGGCGAAAGGCACAGTCGAAGGAGTCAGGCTGCAACTCGCAGGGCAGCGACTGGACATGCAGTGGCAGGCTCGCCGAGACGCGTGCGGGGCACTCATAGGGCTGTACTACAAGGCGCTTCTGCAGTTCGTCTCAACATGGAGACTGAGTCAGTATGACCACGAGAGACCTCCGCATCTCGTGGACGCCGACGAGGCAAAGCTTCAAGAAGCCCTGGGCGAGCTGAGGCAGCGGACAGAAGAGGTCATCATGCTGAAGACCGCGTATCAACTCACTGTGCCGCCGGGCGAGGAAGACAAGGCAGAGGCGGTACGGCTTGCTTACGACGCGACTTGGCGAGCTCTCGCGGCCTGGAACGCCGGGCGCCTGTCACCGCCGCATCGCCGAGCTCTCATAAGGCAGGAATTCGAGGATGCTCTGGCTTCGTACAGAGCATCCCTGGCGGAGTTCACTGCACAGGCCCAACAAGGCTTGGCGCATCCGCACTCAGCCGCATGGATGTAATCATCGGGGACTGTCACGTTGGCTGACCAGGTGGGATGATCTTCTGGTTGGTCATGCGGGGAGGGGGCGTCCGTGGACAGAACGTCGCCGTCGTACAAGGGGCACCGGTACCCGGCCGAGATCATCTCCCACTGCGTGTGGCTGTACCACCGCTTCCCGCTGTCGTTCCGCGAGGTCGAAGAGCTCATGCTCCAGCGCGGCGTCCTCGTCTCCCACGAGACCGTGCGCCGTTGGTGCGCCAAGTTCGGCCAGGCCTACGCCAACGGACTGCGCCGCCGACGGCCCCGGCCTGGCGACAAGTGGCATCTCGACGAAGTGTTCGTCAAGATCAACGGTGTGCGGCAGTATCTGTGGCGGGCCGTCGACCAGGACGGCAACATCCTGGACATCATGGTCCAGTCGAGGCGGAACGCAAAGGCCGCCAAGCGGTTCCTGGCCAAGCTCATGAAGAAGCAGCAGCGGGTACCCAGAGTCATGGTCACCGACAAGCTCCGCTCCTACGGCACCGCCCACCGGGAGCTGATGCCCTCGGTCGAGCACCGTTCCCACAAGGGCCTGAACAACCGGGCGGAGAACAGCCACCAGCCGACCCGGCAACGCGAACGCGCCATGAAAGGCTTCCGCAGCGTCGGCGCAGCCCAGCGGTTCCTGGCCGCGTTCAGCGGCATCTCACCGCACTTCCGACCCCGTCGCCACCTGATGACCGCTCCCGGCTACCGAGCCGAGATGACCATCCGCTTCGCCATCTGGGACCAGGTCACCGGCGCTGCCGGCCAGCCCGCCGCAGCCTGAGTACCGGCCCAAAACCCGACCCCGCCACGCCCTCACGCACCGTCAGGCACTCACACACCCAACAACGTGACAGCGCCGGCCCGAGCGCCTCACAGACGTTGAACGAAAGGATCTCGACGAACTGTGCGAGCGGAATCCCGCGCTGGCGACGACGGTCGAGTACGCCCGTCGGCTGGCACTCATGGTCCGTGATCGCCGCGGTGAACACCTGGCTGAGGATCCGCTAATAAGCGGGCATCCAAGGTGAAAACGACCTCTGAGCGGCGACGTTTGCTTCGATCGAGGGGTGTGATCTGTCTCGGTTTGCAATATCAGCCCGGGGAGGTCGAGGGTGGTAATCCGCGCGTCCCGTGGGTCTTGGCTCTGGTGAGCTTGGCTCCGGTCAGCCGTGCCCCTCGCAGGTCGGCGTTGGTGAGGTTTGCTCCGGTCAGGTTCACACCGCGCAGGTCTGCGTCTGTTAGGTCGGCACCGCTCAGGTCGGCGTTCGCCAGATTCGCGCTGTCCGTGACGAGGCCAGAGGTGATCTTGAATTGTAGGGACTTGTCAGCTGCGCTGAGCTTCGCGCCGTGCAGCTTCGCCCGGGGCAGGGACGCGCCCTTCAGGTTGGCATCAACCAGGATCGCCCCGGTCAGGTTCGTTCCGTGAAGGCTTGCACCTGTGAGATCCGCGTCCCAGAGAACAGCATTGGTGAGATTGGACGATTCGGTGCCGACTGGCGCGTCCGGTCTTCGCCCCAGCTCGGTCTCGTGCAAGTTCGCGCTGCTGAGGTCTGCACCGGTCAGGTCCGTCTCAACAAGTGCCGCGCCGGTCAGGTCTGCTCCGTACAGTTGGGAATGGGTCAGGCTTGCGCGCAGGAATGTCGCTCCGCTCATGTTGGCCTCGCTGGCGAACGCGTTGCGCAGATCTACTCCCGCGAGCACTGCATGCCGCAGGTCTGCACCCTCCATGACCGCGTAGCTGAACGAGGAACGTGTGCTGGGAAGTTCGCCGCCCTTGGGGATTTCCGCGATGTCCTTGATGTCCCAGGCGAACAGTGTCAGGCCCCGTAGGTCCGTTCGGTTCCAGTCGAGCTGCGCACCTCCGTCGTGGCCAGGTGGGCGGTGGGCCAGCACATTCATCACGGCCGCCACGTCGGTGGACGGGCGGCGTTTGAGTGTCACCGCAAGGTCCTTGGGCTCCTTCGCGAAGCCGTCGGCTGGTACGGGTGCGTGGCTTCGTATGTACGCCGACAGGACCGAGATGATCCTAGGCTGATCGCGAGGTGAGTCCTGCATGATGCGCTCCAGCGCGTAGATCCCCCCGAAGCGCACGTCCAACGACTGCGACCCCAGGTTGGTGATCGCGTCGTTGAAACGGCTGGTGAGCTGTCCCTGTTCGGCGACCCGTACTTCCCTCCAGGTGAACAGCAGCGCCAACACTGCGGCCAGGCCAGGCAAGGTGGCCGCCGTGAGCCCTAGGGCCTGTCCGGCGGATCTTTCGACTCGGCATGCCTGGCACGACTTCGTGGGCTGATCCCCGAGTATGCCCAAGGCTGCCGCTCCCGACGT
>NZ_JBIATE010000069.1:0-7706 GCF_042891445.1 Streptomyces sp. NPDC001890
CACCTCGCCGCCCGCGGCGGCATCGGCCTGGAAACCTTCTACGGGCGGCTGGGCTGGAAAGAGACAGGCCGCTGGCCCGGCGCCCTCCGCCTCGCAGACGGCAAGGACCACGACGAGGTCCTCATGCTCCTCACCCCCCTGTAACCGACCAGGAGTGCGACGGCGAGTGTCCTGGAGGGGGAGACGAAGGGGGTGCGGGTGAGCGGGCGGCGGCCGGGGTGCTGCGGTTCAGCGAGGACCGCGACCCCGCCTGGCGGTCCAGGGCCCGATGGGTACCTTTCGGCTGCTGCTTGCTGGTCAGGGGTCACTGGTCCGCAAGCACCGTCGGGGTGTGGTCCCGGTGCCCGCTGAGGGTGTCCGTCCCGGTACGGGAGAGGTCGATGCCGAGACAGTCGGCCCAGACTGCGGCGTCCTCGTCGTTGTCGGCCACGCCGTGCAGATGTGCGTCGCCGTCCAGCGTTCAGTGGGCCCCGGGAAACTCCCCAGAGGTCAGCGACCCAGGCCCGGAGGAGGAGTTCGTGTCGCAGCGGGTATCGGCGGGTGCGTGACTCTGGCGAGGAGTAGCAGAGTCAGGCTCGGCGTTCAGGATGGTCGGCGGGTGTTTCACTGCATCGTGTGGCTCGTTGCATCTGCGCAATGTGCAGATGGGTCGGTCTGTCTTCACTGGGGTAAGGCGGCTTTTCCGCAGAGGTCGGTGAAGGGGGACGGGGTGCACCCTCGTCATGTGAGCGTCCGGTTCGTAGGGCCGGACGGGGTTGTGGTGCAAAGGCCGTGGCGAGTGGCAGTCGAGGAGCTTCGTCTCTTGGACTGCCCAGTCGTGCGCAGCTACCCACTGCGGCGGGAGCGGCGACTCGCCCCAGGGTGGTGGTGGTCGGCGACGACGGGCCGTCTGGTCGGGTACGGCAGCGCGGCGATGCGGGACGCGGTCATGATGCTCGATCAGGATCCGCGGGTGGTCGGCCTGGCCTGCCGGCCGGTGGAGTTCGTGTGGGAGCAGCGGGGCGGGGTCGTGGCCCATGCTCCTGATCTGGCCGTGGCTGTGGTCGGGGGCGGTATGCACTTGGTGGATTGCCCCGGGCGGGGCGGGCCTTCCGAGCGGCTGTTGGGCAGGGCGCGGGTGGTGGGGGCATGTGTGCGGGAGGTGGGGTGGGAGCACCGGTTCGCGGGTGTTGCTGATCCGGTGGTCGCGGCCAATGTGCGGTGGCTGTCGGGGTACCGGCATTCCCGTTGCGCGGTCGGGATTTCTCCTGTGCGGCTGCGTGGTGCGTTCGTCGAGCCGGTTGCGTTGGTCGAGGGGGCGGGGCGGCTTGGGGATCCCCTCGCAACACTGCCGGCTGTCTATCACGGGTTGTGGCACGGCCTGTTGAGGACGGACTGGGGCCGTCCTCTGGGTGAGGAGTCTGTGGTGAATGCGGTGCCGGTCGGGCGGCAGAAGGGGGCGGGGCGGTGAAGAGGCCGACAGGTGTGGTCGAGGTCGGGGATCGGATTCGGTTCGAGGACGGCGTGCATGTCCTGGCGGGGCTGGACGGGCCGCGGTGTCGGCTGGTCGCCGAGGAGGGGGCGGGTGTGCAGGTGCTGCTGCTCACCCAGGTGCTGGGCGCGCTGGACTTCGCCGTGCTGGACCAGCCGCAGTCGCGGCGGGCGCCGGTCCACGGGCCGTTGGACGGGCTTGATGCGGCGGTGCGGGAGAAAGCCCTGGCCTGGGAGCGGCACGTGTGGGAGGTCGAGAGCGGGTATCCCGGTCGGTGCCGTCAGGGTGCGCCTCGGGCTGGGTACGACCCGGCCGTGTACGGGCTGGCCGAGCGGGAGGCGGCCAAGGCAGCCGAGCTGACTGCGGCCGGGGACCCGGTCAGTGTGGCCACGGTGCGCAGGATGCGGGCCCGCTACCGCGAGCAGGGGGTGTGGGGGCTGGTCGATGGTCGCCTCACGCGGGAGCGACCGGTGTTCGGGCGGGCTGATCCGCGGGTGGTGGCCGCGATCGTGCGGGCACTGACGGAGCAGCAGGGACGTTCCAGTGGGACGCTGAGCCGGCTGCGGCGGCAGGTGGCCTGGGTGTTGGAGGACGAGCACGGGCCGGGGGCGGTGGTGGTGGTGCCGCCGGTGGCCACGTTCAACCGGCTGGTTCGGGCGGTGGCCGAGCGGGAGGGGCTGGCGCTGACGGCGGCTGGTCAGCGGCGTCGGGCATCCCGTCCTGTGCCGGTGTTCACGCCGACCGTCGCGGCGCGGCCCGGGGAGCTGGTGATGATGGACAGCACTCTGTTGGACGTGATGGTCGTGTGCGAGGACGGACAGGCGCGGCGGCCGGAGCTGACGATGGCGGTGGACGTGGCCACGCGCAGTATCACCGCGGCCGTGCTGCGGCCGAAGGGCACCAAGGCGGTGGATGCGGCCGTATTGCTGGCGCAGACGCTGGTGCCGCAGCCGATGCGGCCCGGCTGGCCCGAGTACCTGTCCATGGCTGCCTCGGTCATCCCCTACCAGCGGCTTGTCTCCATCGATGAGCGGATGCAGGGTGCGGCGGCCCGGCCGGTGATCTGGCCGTCCACTGTTGTCATCGACCAGGGCAGGGTGTTCGTCTCCCGCTGCTTTCTGGCGGCCGCAGAGCACCTGGGGATCTCGGTCCAGCCCTGTCCCCCGGCGTCCGGGCACGCCAAGGGCCATGTGGAGCGGGGCTTTGGCTCGATCGGCACTCTGTTCGCCCAGTACGTCGCCGGGTACACCGGCAACAGCGTTGCAGCGCGCGGCAGTCGTGTGGAGGACGAGGCGTGCTGGACGCTGTCGCAGCTGCAGGATCTGCTGGACGAGTGGATCGTCTGCGGCTGGCAGGAGCGGCGGCATGAGCGGCTGCGCCACCCGCTCATGCCGCGCCTGACGATCACCCCGAACGAGATGTGGGCCGCGCTGACCGGCATCACGGGGTATGTCCCCGTCCCGTTGAGCGGGGCCGACTGGATCGAGTTGCTGCCCTCAAGGCGGTGCGTGATCGGGGACGAGGGCATCCGGTTCGAACACCGCACCTACGACGGGCCCGCGCTGAACGGGCACCGGCACCGCTCCACCGCCACGGACGGCAAGTGGGAGGTCCACCACAACCCGTATGAGCCGTGGCACTGCTGGGTACGGCTGCCCGGCGGCTGGGAGCAGGTCGGGTGGATCCATCAAGGGCTGGTGTCGAGGCCGTTCACCGACGCTGTCTGGCGGCACCTGCGCCGTGTGACCACACGGTGCGCGGACCGGGCCGAGCACGAGGAACACCTCGCCCGCCGGCTGGATGAGCTCCTGCGCCGCGCCCACACCGGAGAGCCGGGCAACGGCGACGGTGCCCGTCGGGTGAGGTCGACAGGATCCCGGCCGTTCTCGATGAAGTAGCCCATGGTGGCGTGCGGTTGGACGGAACGGGCGCCGACGACGGCACCGAAGCCCTGGCCGACGCCGCTGAGCCGGTCGGAGCCTGGAACATCTTCGACGCCCACCAGGAGTCACAGCAGTGGTAGCGCTCAACGTTCCAGAAGCGCACGACGATCCGTACTCGTCGCCAAGCACCTGGCACCAGTGGATACGGTTCATTGATACCGACCCGCCGTGTCTGCCCGGGCCCGGTCCGTGGAGCGAGGAGGAACGCCTGGACTATCACTCCCGGTTCGTAGTCCTGTCCACCCCGACCATGGCCAAGGTCTCCCTCACGCTGCGCCGGCTGGTGATTCTCAACCGGCGGCACAACGGCACCGCGCGGCGTGGGCTGCTGGTCTCCGGTCCGCCTACCACGGGCAAGACCACTACCCTGCAGCAGCTCGGCAGGTCCTTCCATCTTGCCGAACGGGACCGGCACAGCGGGCGCGTCGAGCACCTGCCCGTCGTTTTCCTGTCGGTGCCGCCGGCCGCGACACCGAAGATGCTGGTGTCGGAACTAGCCCGGTTCCTCGACCTGCCCCTGACCACGACCATGAACCAGGCTCGCATCACCGACATCGTCTGCGCCGCCCTGTACCAGCTCGGTACTCGGCTCGTCCTGGTCGACGACGTCCACCTCCTCAACACCCGCACTCGCAACGGCGCCGAGACGTCCGACCAGATGAAGCACCTCAGTGAACGCATCCCCGCGACGTTTGTCTTCGCCGGCGTCGCGCTCGACTCCTCACCGCTGTTGACCGGGCCCCGCGGCGCGCAGCTCGCGGGCCGGTTCAAGACCGTCCGCAATCCGCCTCTGGGCCACGGCAGTCTTGCGCAGCGCGTGGCGTGGGAAGGGCTGATCAAAGGCATGGACGAGGCGTTGCGCCTGAATGCCCACCGCACAGGGGCGCTGGTGCGGCACGCCGCGTATCTGCACCTGCGCACCGGCGGGCGGATCGGCAGCCTGTCCGCCCTGGTGCGGGAAGCAGCGATCGCCGCGATTCTGGATGGCAGCGAGAAGATCACCAAGGCGCTGCTCGATGAGATCGATCTCGACGAGCTGGCCGAGGAAGCGTCCCGGCCCGGCAGGCGGCGCTGACATGCCGCGCGCACTGCCTGAGCCATCGCCCCGGGCGTTGTTCAGGGTGAGGCCGCTCGCCTTCGAGACGAACGCCTCGTACATCGGCCGGCTCGCTGGGGCGCACCACCTCACGATGCGGGAGCTGTTGAGCTCACTGCGGATCTACCGGCCCAAGATCTACCCCCGCGAAGATCGCCATGGGCCGCACTCCCCCACCGAGCTCTACCTCAATGCCGCGGCACGGGAACGCATCAGCCAGTACACCGGCATTCCGGGCGAGCAACTCGCCCGTGCCCTGCCCTGCTGGAAAGATCACGAGGGCGGCTGCGGCCGCCGCACCACCGCCGGAGCACACCCGGGCGGCGCCCTTCGTCCCTCTAACCTGCCGGCCGTCATCGGATGCCCGCACTGCACCATCGCCCGCACCGGACAGGACCAGCCTGTGTGGCGCTACCTGCCCCACCACCGGCTCGTGTGCGCGCGGCACCAGACCTGGGCGCTGGGCCCGCACACCCTGCACGGTGCCTCCGTCCCCCACACCCATGTACTGCTCCACCGGGCCCCCGAGATCGTGCACGCTTGCTACGCCCACCACCGGCTGGTACGTCGGTGGGGACCCGATGCCGACGACGCCATCGCGCAGGCGGCACGGATCACCGAACACTGGCGCCGCCACGCACCCCCAGCCGAACATGTATGGCACGAACGCGCCGAACGCCTTGCTCCCCACGGCACCCACGACGCGCCGCTATGGGCAGTCCTGGCCCGCGAGGCCATCACCTATCCCGAAACCATCGCCCTGGCCCGCCTGTTCGAACACCGCCCCGCCGCCCGCTACCTGCGCACCCACCCCGGCCAGCGCCACCCCCTCCAGACCGCGATCGCACAGGTACTGGACCGTGACTGGCTGGAAGGGCCGCAGCACTACCCCGACGACCTCTCCCACTTCATCGGGACCGCCCCACGCGACCACAACAGCCAGACCGCCTACCGCCACCACTCCGAACGCGTGTCCCTGCACCCCTGCACCATCGAACTCACCGCACTCGGCTACCAGCCACCGCCGCAGATCCGGCGGAGCGCTTCTGCGGGTAAAGGGACTGCTCGGCTCGTCCGCTGGAAGCGGTGACCGGACCTCTTACGCGTAGACGAAGAACTGGGCGTCCACGACCGTCCCGTCTTCGTTTTCAAGTTCACGTACACAGGGATGATCAGCCCGTACTGGCTCGGCCTCCACGAAACCAACCGTGGTGACCAGCCCCCTCACACCCGATCCCACCGAGATCGCCTGGCACGACTGGCTCACAGAGACCGAACTGGCCACGCCGATGAAACATGAGACGTTCGCCGCCCGCGAGGCATACAACCGCCACCTCGCCCAGCACCCACAATCTCAACCCCGGTGACCTGCACAGCCAGCCGAAGCCCTGCCACATACCAAGGACCAGCGAAACTGCGCACCACCCAAACAACCTGCACAGTCAGGCCCCAAGCCAACAACCCAGCAGATCACATGCCCGACACACCACGCACACCACGCAGAATCAGTGAACCAACAGGCCACTCACCCGCTCAATCAACCTGCACAACACCAGGCCACAGACGTGACAACTACACAGATCCACTGAGCGGCGACACTCGAAAATCTCACCTCGTTAAACCCGAATACTGACGGCAAATCAATCCGGAAAACTCTCCAAGGCTCCGCTATTCCGCGCTCTGAGCATGCGTCAAATCCAACCAGACTCCTTTGTGGAATCAGCACGCACACCTGCTCAAATTCAATCAGGAAGGTCAAAGGACAGTGCCGTGGAGCGCGCGGCGGTCTGAGGAGTGCGGGCGTAGCGGCGGGCGGCGAGGCCGTCGACGGCCTGGAGCGAGGCGGCGACCGCGGGTCCGCCGGCGGTTCGTCCGGAGGCGGGGCGGTGCGGATGTCGCGGACGGCTTGGCGGACCACCACGTGCACGGCGGCCGGGTCAAGGGCCTGAAGGCCGCTGTGAGCGAGCATGGAGAGGCGGTGGGCGCATCATCAGGTCGGCGACGTCGCCGGAAGCCGCGGAGACGGCAATCAGGGCGCGCTGGGACAGGCCCGCAGTCGAGCACGGCCGCGGGTCGACACGTCGGTGTCTCACATGCAGGATTCCTGCGGCCTGGATGGCCCCAGGGCGTGGGCGACGTCAAGCAGCCGGGACACCCGTGACCAGCCGATACCGGACCCACCCCCTCTTGGAACTCCCGCCCCGCTGACCAGGTATTCCTCACTCAATGACCAGCCAATCCTCACTGCTTGTCCAGCAGCAGCGCCCGGCCACCACTGCTCAACACCCCGTAGAAACACCCGAATCGGCCCGGCCCAAACAGCCCCCAAGCCCGGACACCAGACTGAGAACCATCCCGGACACAGAAGCGAGAACTCCCACGCGAAAAGATGCGATGCCATGTGCGTAGTGTGTGTACGGTGCCGGAGTGATCGACTTTGATGGTGCTTGGTTGGGTGCGGAGGCCGCGCGACGTTTGGCAGAGGCGGACTGCTGTGAGATAGCTCCAGGGCTCACGGAGGAAGAGTTCAGCCGGATCGAGGCGACCTACGAGTTCGAGTTCTCCCCGGACCATCGTGCCTTCCTGGCAGCAGGGCTGCCGGTCGCCTCACCTCCCGAGGAAGGCGCAACGTGGCAGCAGCCCTGGCCCGACTGGCGGCACGCTGATGAAGACGACCTGCGCCATCGACTGGAGTGGCCGGTACGAGAAGTGCTGGGCGACGTCGCTCATGGCAGCTGGCATCCGGCCCTGGGGGCACGTCCCACCTCCAAGGAAGAGGCCGTGAGGGTAGCCCGAGCGGTACTTGCACGAGCGCCACAACTCGTTCCCGTGTACGCACACCGCTTCATACCCGCAGGTCGCGACACTCCGGGGCATCCGGTCCTGTCAGCGTGGGGAACCGACATCATCTACTACGGCCACGATCTGGCCGACTACATCGACCGTGAGTTCGGCGAGGTCGACGAGGACGCGCCCTGGGCTCCGCAGGCATCCGTGCCGTTCTGGAAGGACTTCCTCAGCTGAGATCGCCCCGGCTAAGACCGTGTCCTATGTGGTGAGTCGGACCAGTCGCTTGTAGCAGCAGAGGGTGGCGGCGAGGCCTAAGGGCTGTCCCGTAAATGATCTCTGAGCGGCCTCGGGCATGGTGGGCTGCCGTTACGGCTGGGTGGTTTACCTGGCGAGGGCGAGGTTGTGC
>NZ_JBIATE010000070.1:0-842 GCF_042891445.1 Streptomyces sp. NPDC001890
CGACCGGTACGGACTGATCACGTACGACTCCACCGACAGCCTCCGCGCAGTGCGTATCCACGCGCTCACCGCCCGAGCCGTACGCGAGACCATCCCTCAGGACCAGCAGCCGGCGACCGCCGTCATCGCTGCCGATGCCCTCGTCGAGATATGGCCAAACTCTGACCACGCCCAGCGCGAACTGGCCAGCACGCTACGCGCTAACACGGACTCCCTCACCACCCATGCCGGAGATTCCCTATGGACGCCCAACGCCCACCCTGTGCTCTTCCGTGCGGGAACAAGCCTCCTCAACGCTCACCTGCACAGCGCCTCCTCGACGTACTGGGAACACATGGTCGCCGAAGGTGAGCGGCTGTTGGGCAACGAACACCGCGTCACCCTGACCGCCCGCGCCAACCTCGCCGCCTCCTACCAGCAGGCCGGACGCACCAACGACGCCATCGAAATCAAAGAGCACGTCCTCGCCGACTGCGAACGACTGCTCGGCGACGAACACCCCGACACCCTGACCACCCGCGCCAACCTCGCCACCTCCTACCAGCAGGCCGGACGCACCAACGACGCCATCGAAATCAAAGAGCACGTCCTCGCCCAACGCGAGCGAATCCTGGGCAACGAACACCCCGACACCCTGACCACCCGCGCCAACCTCGCCACCTCCTACCAGCAGGCCGGACGCACCAACGACGCCATCAACCTCCTCGAACACGTCCTCGCCAACCGCGAGCGAATCCTGGGCAACGAACACCCCGACACCCTGACCGCCCGCGCCAGCCTCGCCGCCTCCTACCGGCAGGCCGGACGCACCGACGACGCCATCGCAATCGAAGAACCCCTCC
>NZ_JBIATE010000070.1:940-7214 GCF_042891445.1 Streptomyces sp. NPDC001890
CCTCGCCGAGTACGAGCGACTGCTCGGCGACGAACACCCCGACACCCTGAACGCCCGCGCCAACCTCGCCGCCTCCTACCGGCAGGCCGGACGCACCGACGACGCCATCGCAATCGAAGAACCCCTCCTCGCCGAGTACAAGCGACTGCTCGGCGACGAACACCCCCACACCCTGAACGCCCGCGCCAACCTCGCCGCCTCCTACCGGCAGGCCGGACGCACCAACGACGCCATCGCAATCGAAGAACCCCTCCTCGCCGACCGCGAGCGACTCCTCGGCAACGAACACCCCGATACTCGTTCTGCTCGTGATGTGTTGTCCCGGTGGCGGTCAGCGGGGGATGGTCTTGGGGAGTCCCCGTTGTAAACGGGGCCGTTCGGTTCGTGCAGACGGTGGCGCCAGGTGGGGGTGTCCGTGCGATCCACCGGCGGCGGGCGGACGGCCGTGTTCGAGTCTGTGGCCGGGCCTCCAACTGTTCCGGCCGATCCGGGCGCGGTGGCGGAGCTCTGCCTGAGCGCTGTCCCCCACATCGCGCTCGCGGTCACCCTGGCCAGCGCCGACCTGGACTGATCGGCAGCCCCTGCACCCCCACTCGCCAACCGGGCCAGCATCCTCGGACAACGGTTGCCTCGGCGTCGTCCCCTGGCCAGCAGTCAGGCACGGGCACCCTCACCGCATCCGGGTCACGGTGAGGGTGCCGTGCCGGGTCGGACCCGGCCAGCACCTCCACGACCAGATCCGTCTCCACCCGCGTGTACGGCTCGCCCGCCGCACGCCGCTCCCCCACCACCACCGCGCCGCTCAAGGCCTCACCGAGACGAGCCGCGAGGACAGGCTCCAGGCGCGCGGACACCCTGGCCGGCGCGGCCTGAGTGTCCGCGCGCCTGGAGGAAGGCGCGGCGTTCGGTGTACGGCAGGCTGCGGCAGTCGCCGATCTGCGGGTCCGGGTGCTGCAGGACGTCCCAGCAGACGTAGGAGGCCGGGTACCGGGCTGCCAGGGCGCGGGCCCGGGTCGTGGATGACGCGGCCCGTGACTGCGCGGCCGCGAAGTCGAGCCGGCCGTCCCGCCAAATCACGGCCTCGCCGTCCAGGACCATGCCTGGGCGCAGTGTCATGCCGACGACGGCCAGGTCCATCCAGTGCTGGGTGACGACTCTGCCCGACCGGGCATACAGCACGACGGTCTCATCTGTACGGCGCAGCACAGTCCGGTGGCCGTCGTACTTGGGTTCGTACCACCAGCCCGGCCCCTGGGGCAGGACCGGGACGGCCTGGGCCAGTGCCACCTTGGTCGGGAACTCCACGGAACCGATCCTGCGAGCCCGGCGCCCGCGAGGCGCGTCGGGCGGTCCGTACGGCCCTACCCGTCGACCAGCCCCGTCTCGGGCTTGCAGATCTGGCACGCCTCGATGTCAGGCTCCGCCAAAGCGATCATTGCTTCCTCGCGGATGAGGAATCCACCCTCGACCGGATACAGGGCACAGTCCCCGCGGTGCACCAGAGCCGCCGACGACGACCGCTGCGGCTGGATCTTCCACCGCAGCGCGGCGTACGCCCGCTCCCGGGCACGGTGTTCCTGCTGCTCCTTGATCTCCAGTTCCCGGATCCGGCCCCGGACCTGACGCAGCTGCCACTCCAGCCAGTCGGCCAGGGCCCTGTTCTTGTCCAGGTCCGATATGGCTCCGGGCACAGACATGGCTACGCCTCGGCCGGCTCGTGGGCGTGCTTGAGCGCCATCCGGGCCTCGACACGGTCGCCAGCTTCGACGGAGTCCCAGAAGGGATGGGTGGACACGGTGGTGCTGAGCTCCAGGAGCCGGGCGCGGAAGCGGGTGACTTCCGCGGCCCGGTCCTCGGTGTATCCCGGGCTGTCCGGCTTCGAGGAGATGTAGTTGCTGTGGAGCTGCTTGTCGCTCTCCCAGCCGGGCATCGGCTCAGCCGACCACGGCAGGTTCCTGGCGTACTGCTCCCAGGCGGCGCGGGTCTACGGGCCTACCCGTCGACCAGCCCCGTCTCAGGTTTGCAGATCTGACATGCCTCGATGTCCGGCTCCGCCAAAGCGATCATTGCTTCCTCACGGGTGAGGAATCCACCCTCGACCGGATACAGAACGACCTCGGGAACGATCGACTCGCCGTTGGTCCGGCTTCTGTCAGACCGCTGTGGGAGGCTCCGTCGATGGAATCTTCAAAGGTGATTGAGACACTGTGGGACCGGATCCAGGCTCGGGACTGGGCAGGCGTCGCCGAGTTGATCGCGGAGGATGTCGTTGTCGAGTGGCCGATCAGCCTCGAACGCATCATCGGCCGGGAAAACTTCGTCGCAGTGAACCGTGAATATCCGGAGGGCTGGTCGATTCGGGTGCTCAAGGTGGTGGCCGAGGGAGACGAAGTCGTCTCCGAGGTCGAAGTGCCACACGACAGTCTTGGCGTCTTCCGTGCGGCATCGTTCTGGACTGTCCGTGACGGGCAGGTCGTCCGTGGGACGGAGTACTGGACGAGCCTGGGAGCGGACCCGCAGCCTGAATGGCGGGCCGCCCTTGTCGAACCGATGTAGTGCGGCGGGCGCCTCTGAGCCCCGACCTCTATTGCCGGCGGGGCCGGGAGGTCGAGGACCTTCCCGGCCCCGCCGTCACGGTTCGCATGCGATCCTGTCGAGCTCTTCAATTAATGGACGCCCTCCCCCAACGGGCAATCAACTGCGATGCTCAGCAGATGAACTCCCCTTCCCCTTGGAGAGCAGCATGGACCTGAGCGCCACCGGCGAACCCGTCGTCGTGCAGGAGGACACCCAGGTCCACGTCGGCGTCGACCTTCAGCCGGGCACTCTCACCCTCACCCGAAACGGCAAGGACTTCGCGGTGTACCACGCCCTGGTGGAGTTCGCCTCAGCCCACGGGGACCCCTGGGTAGCACAGGAAGCCAAGTTTTCCGCCAAGGGGCCGGACGGCAGATCCGTGGCATTGACCGTGGATCTTCTCAACGAGGCCTGTGACGGCCCCCGGGCTGGCGTTCCCAACGCGATCTGGAAGGTCGTAGCCCTCGCCGCGACCTCCGCCGGAGACGTCGGCATCACCTACGCGGCTCCTGGCCACGTCTGATGTAGGGATCCAAGACCGACCGATTCCGCCGCCGCCGTGATTGGCCCCTGTCCCGAACGGGCTGAGGACCGATGTGCTTGAGAAAGGGCGCCGGCCGTTGGCCGGCGCCCGACATCGGAAGTACCAGCCAGGTCAGTCGGCGTGGTGGGCCTCGTAACCGTCACTGTCGTCCGACCGGCTCGTCTCAGTCCATCCCAGAAGGGCATCGATCGCCTCCGGCGTCGTACCCATCTCCCTCGCCACATCCTCAATGAGTTCGTCAGGCCGCCACCGTCGTAGGCGCTGGGGTGACGTCACATCACTGAACAACCCACGACGCCCATAATCTGCCTACCGGACAAGGGAAAGTGCGGGCCGGATGGGAGCTGTCTTTTGCTCTCCGCCTCTGTATCCGATGGGTGCGAGGCCGAACAGGTAGTGGTTGAGTTCTTCAGGGAAGATGTGCAATGCGTTCGCCAGATCAGTCAGGGGGATTCCGTCTGCGCGCAGCACTTCGAGTACTTTCGAAATGATTCTGCTGCTCTCGCGGACCATGGATGATCCGGGTTCACCTTTCCTGTATCCAAGTTGGGCGAGCTGTTTCGCGGTCTGCTGGAAGCGCCACTCGGAAAGGAGCTGCAGGCTTCTCAGGCGGTAGGTAAATGCCATTGCAGATACGTTCCACCGTCCTTTGGCGCTCAGGATCCGCTCGACCGAGGCGTTGCTGACCTGCTGGGCAAGGATGCCGGCTTTCGGCATGAGGAAGGCAGAGGCGAAGGCATCGGCAGCGGCTTCGGCGGCAGGGCCGCGGGGCGACTCGTAGCCACTGTGCAGGACAAGGTGGCCCAGCTCGTGCGCGGCGTCGAAGCGGCCTCGCTCGCCGGTCTTGCGGGTGTTGAGCAGGATGTAGGGGGTGCCGTGCCGGATGGTGGAGAAGGCGTCGGCGTCCAGGCAGTCCGGTGCGAGGGAGAAGACCCGCACGCCGTGGGCCTCAAGGAGATGAACCATGTTGGGCGCTGGTGCCTCTCCCATCCCCCAGTCGGCGCGTACCTGCTCGGCGGCCATCTCGGGGGACAGCTCGCCGTAGGAGGGCACGTCGGGCCTGGGGAGGTTGAAGTGGTCCTCAAGCCAGTGGTTCAAGGTGGCGGCGATGGAGCCGCAACTGAGGGCGCTGTCACGCTCGGCGGCGCTCATCTTCGAGGGGGCGCGGAAACTGACGGCGCCGGGAACCATGTCGGGTGCCGGCGGCGCGTGGAAGAACTGCAGGGGAAAGTGAAGGGCTTCGGCGAGCGAGGAAAGTGTTTCCTCGGACGGGACCTTGCGCGCATTCTCGAATGCGGTGATGCTCTGGGCAGAGAAGCCCGATTCGCGGGATAGTGCCGCGAGCGTCATTCGCCGTCGTTTACGTGCGAGTACCAGTCTTTCGGGGGTAAACACTTTCCCCAACTCCTGCGTGCCAGCGGGTTCGCGGCCATGTCCTTCGTGATGTGCCCGAGCAGGGCTCGGTCCCGGTCCTGCCTGGTCGGCATCCGTCGCTTGTCGAGCGTCTCGGCCAGCTCGGTGTTGATGCCCAGCTCGGCCTGACGCAGATAGAAGCCCTTCAGGCACGACGCCGCCGAGGACAGCGCGCTGTTGCCGTACGGACGCTTGCCCACCCGCCACGGCGACCTCAGCGGTGCGGCGACCTTCGCACCGACCGCACCCATGTACCGCTCCAGGTCCCGGAAGCCGACGCTCTCCGGGGCCAGGCCCTCGTGCTCCAGCCACCGCAGGTGGTCGACGAGCAGGTAGGCGTACGGCCGGTCCGACCCAGTGCCCGCGTACTGCGACAGGAACCGCTCGGCCCCCGCATGTACGCCGCCGGCAGGCTGGACGATCGTGTACGACCGCCGTCCATCCCGGTGGATGATCTCCTGCACCCTGAGCTGACCGATTGACAGCCTGCGTGCCACGTTGCCTCCGTACCGACCTGCCTGGACATGGCGAACACCACGACGCCGGTCGGCAAACGAGCACGGGATGTCCGTGGTCACAGACACCACGAACATCCCGAACAGCTACGGCACAGGCTGGAAAAGCGTGCGAGACAGTTCGGTGCCGACGGTGACCGCACCGTGGATCGCGGCCAGGGCGCGGGCGACATCGAGGAGCCGGTACGCCTGGGCGCGGCTGATGCCGAACTCCGTATTGCAGTACGACTCCCACGAGCCGTAGCCGAGTGGCGCCCGGACGCGGGCGGCGTGCGCGTCGCGGACCCGGGCGGCGAGCACCGCCAAACTGGAGCAGCGCCGCGACGGCGCAGTGCCAGACCTGATCTCACGTACGACGATCTGCCGGGTCAGGAGGAGGGCGAGAGCTCGGGTGCCTGGCTGGGTGACTGCTTGAGGAATTGTTCGTAGGCCCGCTCCTCGAACCACCAGGCGTTCGGGGTGTGCCGCTTCGGACGCCAGGGCCGCGGTTCCACCAGCGTTTCCAGGTCGCCGTCGGGGTGCTGCAGGACGACGCCAATGCCGTAGAAGCCGAAGTCCAGCAGTTGTTCGGGGAACGCCAGTCGGCTCAGGGGCCTGGTGATGACGACCCGGCGCAGGTCGGCGGCGTAGGTCGCCGGTGCCGCCCGATGCCGCCGCCCACCCGGCTGCTGCTGCCCTTCGACAACCACCACCGATGACCTTTCAGGAGCCGGGCAGGCCCAGGAGGGTGAGCAGTTGCTGTGTGGCCTGGAATCCGCTGCCTGCCGTCTGGAGAAAGCGCTGGATACGGCCCAGCGCCACGTCGCGGGCGTCCTCGTCTCCGGCGTTGAGGGCGGCTTCCAGGTTGTCCGCGTGGCTCGCGGCGGTATCCGCATCGGCCGTCGGGGCCTGGGTGGCCTCCGCGCGCAGCCGCTCCACCACCTGCTGGTGGACGTCCCGGACCTCGCCTTGGCGTGACTGGTTCGTCGTGGCGTTGCCGGTGCCGAAGACCGCTGTGACGGTGGGATCACCTTGATTGGTGTGCTGGGTGATGCTGACGTTGGAGGTGTTGGCTCTGCGGCCAGAGTTCGCCATGTTCTCCCTCACCCCGTCCGGTGTCGCCTGGTAGCGGGGCGGGTTGAATGGGTGTTGTGAGGTTGATCCCCGGGAGTGGACACCGGGTTTCACGCGACGAGTGACAGCGTACGTGACGTGATCAGTTGCTGTTCAAACTCGGCTGGTGTGA
>NZ_JBIATE010000071.1:0-6369 GCF_042891445.1 Streptomyces sp. NPDC001890
CGCTAGGCTTTTACCCGCGGCCACACCTCCTTCTTCCACAGCTCCACCGCGTGCTCGTCACGCTCGAGTGCTCTGCGGGCTGGTGCCTGCCAGGACCAGCCGTGCCGTTTGAGCAGCCGCCACACCGTCGCCACCGACAGGCTCACCAGCAGCCGCCGGCGGATCACCGCCTGGGCCCGGGCCAGAGTCCAGCGTTCGTCTTCGAAGCCGTGAGCTGCAGGTCCCTTCCCGAGTTCTTCCTCGAGTACGGCAAATTGGGAATCGCTGATGGTCGGGGAGTTCGCCGGACCTGCAGAGCGCAGACCCTCCAGTCCGCTCTCGCGCCAGGCACGGCGCCAGCGTTCCACAGACCGCACACTCACCCGCAGGTCCCTCGCGATCACTGCGGTCTTCTCACTCGCGGCGAACCTCTCGCCGGCCTGAAGCCGGATCCCCTCACGAAACGCCCGACGCTCAGCGGTCAGGCCCCCACCCTCCGGATACCTCATCCCACCGGCATACCGCAGGGATCATGAATCGTCACTCCCCGACGACAACCCGAAAACCTCAGTAGCCAGGTCCAGCGGTCTGCGGCTTCGGGGGTGCGGATCTTCGGGCAGGTCCAGCCGAGGGTCTGTTTGAAGAGCCGGAAGGTGTGCTCGATGTCGAAGCGTCGCAGGAATGCCTGCCAGAGCAGGTCGACGTCGGTTTCGGTGGCATCGGTGCCTGACCACCACAGCCAGACCGGCTTCGGTGTCGCGCCGCTGGGCAGGTGCTCGACCTGCAGAAGGATGACGGTCCCCTCGATGACCGGCAGGGCATCGAGCTCGGCGGTCCAGGCCGAGCGGTGGGTCAGTCTCGGGTGGAGGCGGTCCCATGCCCGTGCAATCGCTTTGCCGTAGAGGTGGGTTGCGCTCAGCGTCTGGGCATCGGGAGTGTCCCAGGTGGCCGGGTCGCCGAAGACGAACTCGCCGCCGTGGCGGGGCGGGCGGCCTCGGACACCGGGCTCGCGGTTTGGTACTGCACGTCGCAGGACACGGTCCGAGCGCATCCGGCCCAGGACCTGCACCGGCAGATCCTTCAGCAGGAAGGCCAGGCGGGGCACGTCGTAGCCGGCGTCCACGACGACAAGAATGTCCGGGTCGCCGTCCTTCCACTGCCCGGCCGTGATCAGCCGCTTGACAAGCTCGCGCATCTGCCGGGCGGTGGCGGCATCGTCGCCCGGTGCCAGGCGTAGTGCGTCCAGCGGTGCTGTCCAGGAACTGCGACCGGTTTCCAGGGCGCAGATCACCGAGTATGGCCAACCGGGCACGGGAATGTGCTGGCCCTTGCCCCGTCCGTAGGTGTGGCACAGGATCCGTTGCGGTGAGGTGTGGGCGCTGGGCCGCAGCCAGCAGGTGAGGTCGGCGGCCAGCACCAGCCGACCATCCGCCGCCCGTGGCAGCGGCACCGTGGCCAGGGTCCGTCGCAGCCGGGCGACATCGACCCGCCCCGCGGACAGGGCGTCGTAGAGGCCGCCGTGCCCGCGACGGTGTTCACCGACCAGCGACAGTTCCACCAGCGACCGGACCGGCCCATCCACGCACAATACTGCGTCCGCGAGTTCGAACAGCGCATCCGCACGCCTGGTCAGACAGGAGTAGAACGCACCCCGGAAGTGTGACAGTCCCGCGAACGGATCCTGCCGGACAGCATGATGCGACAGACTCATTCCCACGGCCTTCGTGCTGAGCTTGTGTGTTCCTTGGTCGGATCACATGCTCAGCCGAAGGCCACCCGCATGTACGGCAGTTACTAGTCTGAGTGATCAAGTACGAAGACTCGTTCGGACCGCGCGGTTAAAGAACCCGCGCGGATAGGTGAGGCGGGGGCGGATGTGGGTCTGGAGTGGCTTGGCTCCTGTCCGCTGTGGCTGCGGGGGCTTCGGTGGTGACGCTACGTAGTTGGCTATGTAATCGTGTGGTGAGGTGTGCTTGGTTGGGCGTGGTGTGTCGGTGGGGGCTGGTTGGATGCAGGGATGTCCGATGATCTGAGTGTTGACGGAGCCCGGGCCGTGCTTGCGGGCGTGGATGGGCGGTTGGCGGACCCGGGGTTCTTGGTGAAGGCCGACCCTGGTCAAGTGCTGCGACTGATGGATGGAGCCTCGGTGCCTCCGGCGCGATTGGCGGCGGTGTACCGGGCCTCGGTGCACCTGCACCGGGACGTCACTGCGGGGGTTCGCAGGCAGTTGCTGGCGCTGGACGCAGCCCGATATGGGGACCGGGAGCTGGCGGCGCGGATAACCGCCGTTTCGGTGAAGGGCGAACCCGCCGCGCAGTGGGGGGTGGAGTGGGCCACCGGTACCGCGGTTGAGCACCGGTACCGGCATGTTGTCCTGCCCGGCCATACCGGCGATGTGGAGTCGATGGCGACGACCGTGGTGGGAGGCAGTGCGGTCGCTGTCACCGGCAGCCGGGACGACGAGACGGTGCGGGTGTGGGACCTGGTCACCGGCCAGCCGGTTGGTGAACATCTGACCGGTCTTGCCCAAGGGGTGCGGGCGCTGGCGATGGCCGTGGTGGACGGCCGCCCGGTCGCCGTCATCGCCAGCAATGATGAGACCGAAGGGACAGTACGGGTGTGGGACCTGGCCACCGGCCGGCAGATCGGTGAGCCCTTGGACAGTGACCACGGCTGGATGACGGCGGTGGCGACGATGGTGGTGGGCGACGGTAGCTCCCGCGCCATCACCTGTGACAGCGATGGCCGTGTGGGGGAGTGGGACCTGGCCACCGGGAGCCAGGTAGGTGAGCTGGACAGCCTTACCCTTTGGACGTGCGCGGTGGCGACGGTCGTCGTGGACAGCTGTTCCCATGCCGTCGCCGGCGGGCTTGGTGGGTTGGCGTGGGTCTGGGACCTGGCCACCGGGCAGATAGGGGAGTCCCTGATCGGCCATACCGGCGATGTGTGTGCGGTGGGGACGGCGTTGGTGGGGGGTCGGCCTGTCGCCGTTACCGGCAGCGACGATGCCACGGTACGCATGTGGGATCTGACTACTGGACAGCAGATTGGTGAGCCGCTGACCGGTCATACCGGCACGGTGCTGACGATGGCGACGGGGGTGGTCGAGGGCCGCTCGGTAGCCGTCACCGGCGGCGCCGACCGACAGGTGCGGGTGTGGGACCTCGCCACCGGCCGACCGATCGGGCGGGACCTGGTGTTTCCTGCACCGGTGAACGCAGTTGCGGTGGCGCCGGATGGCCGGCTGGTGGTGGGGTTCGGTCATGAGGTGGCGGTGCTGGCCCGCCGCTGACCCGGCCCATAGGCGGTGGAGAGGGCGTTTGTCCCAGCGGTGGGTTGTCCATGCCCGGCAGGCCCGCGAGGCTGAAGCCTCACCCTGGAGATGCCGACACCCTTGAGCTCTGGATCGTCCAGGTCCACGACCGAGGGCTCAACGCCAAGGCCAAGCGGATCGCGCGCCAGATGCGCGGACGAGCAGGCTTCACCCTTCTTCGCCACCGCGTTCTCCTCGGATAGCGACACGCTCCGTCAACACCGAATGTGAGATAGGGCCGCTCGTTTGGCAGGCCGGACGGCGAGGCGTTTGAAGTTGTGGAGCAGGGTGGTTCAAGGTCTGCACGACGACGTAGCGGAGCTTGCCGGTGCCCTTGATGTTCGGTCACGGTTGGGGTGGGAGTCGTAGCCCTTGTCGCTGAGCAGGGCTTCGGGCCTGTGGCGCGGCCGGCCGGGGTGGCTGGCGACGGGCGGGATGCCGTCGACCGGAGCGAGGGTCTGTGGGGAACGTCGTTGACGTGCGCCCACGAGGCGTCGTCCACGATCCACGGCCGAGTACTCGCACTCCAGCGAGCGGGCGAGTCACCTGACCGGTCACGGCCGGCCGGGAAACGTCAGCGAGATCGTGTAAGGAGCTCTCTCGGCAACTGCTGTGGTCGAGTTGCTGCCGTTGGCTTGAGCCAGCCGTGGTCGTCGGGCCGGCATCAGGCAAAGGAGCCGGAACGTGGCTGTCTACCCGTGCTCGTCTGCACCGCCGGCCCGGGGGGAGCGGTCGAGGAGGCGTACGGCGAAGTCGATGGCGCGGTCCGCTCGTGCGCGGTCACCGGAGACGAGGAGATCGAGCTGCAGGCCCCGCACCTGTGCGAGGACAAGGGTGGACAGAGCGGAGGCGTCCTCCGGCGGCCAGCCGTCCGCGACAAGCCTGCTGGCGATGATCTCGATCCAGTCGTGGATGATCGACCGGGAGAGTTCCTCGTCTTCCCCGAACCCTTCCCCGTGATGGCCGACGAATTCGAAGAGCAGGAGGAACTGGCGCTGCTCCTGCGGTTCGCACAGTCGACGCCACAGCGCCCTGACGAGTTCGGCCGTCGAGTGTGCCTCATGGAGTTCCGCGTCCGACGTCAGCCACGCGGCCAGATCCGTGCGGACCTTCTCCGCGACGGCCAGGAGCAGCTCGTCCTTCGAGGAGAAGTGTCGTAGCAGTGTCGCGTGGGTGACGCCGAGCGCCTGTGCCACGGGACGCAGGGACAGGCCGCTGATGCCGTGTTCGAGGATGTACTCGGCTGCTGCGGCCAGCAACTCAGGCCGCCGGTGCTGGAAGCGGAGAGTGCGCCCGTCGACGTGGGATGAACTCATCGTCGCCCTGTCCTGTTCATGCGTTGATGGAGATTTAACAGTACCACTCGGTTGCCCTAACCGGTTGGTACTGCTAATTTCTGTTCATCGCGACCAGTCACTCCGGTCCCAGGGCGAGCCCGCCCCGGCAGCGGTGCCGGTTCGCTTACGCCCATCTCCTTCCGGATCCCCCATTCACACTCGAAGGACGGCAATGACTGATCACAAGGGCATGACCCTGGTCGACCTCGGCCTTTTCACCGGGGTGCCGCAGCACGAGCACTTCTGCCGGATGAAGGACCTCCTCGACACCCGCGAGATGGCGCCTTCCGCACACCCTTATCCCTGGCCGCACGGTGAGGCGGCTCCGCTGCCGGAGAGCTTCGACTACAACGGCACCGCACGGGTGACCAAGGAGTTCCTGGCCCGCACCGACACGTCCGCACTGCTCGTGCTCGTCGACGGGATCATCAGGCACGAGAGCTACTTCCTGACCGGCGGTCCGGACGTGCAGTGGCTGTCCATGTCGGTCGCCAAGAGCTTCATCTCCGCGCTCGTCGGTATAGCGGTCGCCGAGGGGCACATCACGGGCATCGACGAGCCCATCAGCTCCTACGTGCCGGTACGGCCCGGATCCGCGTACGACGGTGTGTCCATCAAGGACGTGCTCCAGATGTCCTCCGGCGCCCGGTGGAACGAGGACTACAACGACCCGGCCTCCGACATCTACCAGCTCACCGCCGCGACGGCGGGCATCGGCGGCACGCTCGACGACTTCGTCGCCCGCATGGTGCGCGAGAGCGGGCCCGGCACCGTCTGCCGCTACAACTCCGGTGAGACGCAGATACTCGGCGCCCTGCTGGCCCGGGCCACCGGCCGCCCGGTCGCCGACTACATGTGCGAGAAGCTGTGCGAGCCGCTCGGCATGACATCGGCGGGCTACTGGCTGGTGGACCCCGCCGGGACGGAACTCGCCTTCGGAGGGCTCAACCTGACCGCCCGCGACTTCGCCAGGATCGGAGAGCTGTACCGCAACGGTGGTGTGTGGCAGGGCCGGCAGATCGTGCCCGCACAGTGGGTGCGTGACTCGGTCACCGTGACCGCGCCGCACCTGCAACCCGGCCGCCCCCTCGTCGGCGGCCAGCAAGCCGATGGAGTGGGGTACGGCTATCAGTGGTGGCTTCCGGCGGGAGACCGCGGCGAGTTCAGCGCGGTCGGCGTCTACAACCAGTTCGTCTACGTCGATCCGGTCAGCCGAACCACCATCGTGAAGCTCTCCGCCAGCCGCCTGTACGGGACGTCCACGGACGAAGCCACCAGCGGCGAGGAGGAGACCATCGCCTTCCTGCGCGCGATCGCCCGGCACAGCCACTGACCCACGAGTGAACGCGGATGCTGTGCCGCGTGCGCGAGGGGCGGGGCGGAGCGGGTCTCCACGCGGCGCCCGGCGGGCACGGCGACAACATCACCACCCGTCAGCAACAACCCGCCCCACCCCGCCCACGACGCGCAACCGCCGGGCTTACCGTTGGCCACCGGGCAGCGGCACACCCGACCCCTGACCATCGCGGACGGTCTCGTCCGTGACCCTTTTCCGGGAGGAATAGTGATGAAGGCCCACGACGGCATGTACATCGACGGGGCCTGGCGGCCCGCCGCGGGACGGGACACCATCGCGGTGGTGAATCCGGCGGACGAGCGGATCATCGCCCACGTCCCGGCCGGCACCGCCGAGGACGTCGACGCCGCGGTACGGGCCGCCCGCGCCGCGCTCCCCGCCTG
>NZ_JBIATE010000072.1:0-6367 GCF_042891445.1 Streptomyces sp. NPDC001890
CTTTGGCTACCTCACCCCAGCCGAGACCCGACAGCGGCACCAACACGACCTCGCGGCATAAAGATCGAGTGTCCAAGATCACGGGGAAGCTTCATTCTGAAGATCCCCCTTTTCGACGCACCGGCAGCGTGCTGGTGGGCCCGGCAGACCATGGAGTCGACGTTCACCTCCCAGGTGATCAGGCCCCTCGTGTCGGCCTCGGCTTGGAACTGGGTGACGATCCTGGCCCAAGTGCCATCGCGCTGCCAGCGACGGAACAGGCCATAGACCCGGCCCCAGGGCCCGTAGCGTTCGGGCACGTCCCGCCAGGGGGCACCGGTCCGGGTACGCCACCGTATGCCGTCAATCAGTTGCCGTCGCGTCCACACCGGCGGACGGCCCGGCTTGACTCCTTGCGGCAACAACGGCTGCAGCCGGGCCCACTGGCCGTTTGTCAGATCACCACGCCCCACAAGCCGTGATCATCTACGTACAAGATCTACTTTCGCAACAGGCCCTAGTCCCGAGCCCGTCGGCCTCCAGTCGCTGCCCAGAGTGCTGGACAAAGCCGCTGCTGAAAGTGAGAAAGGCCACACCCCGACATGGTCCCCCGCGTCCGCTAAGGTCGACTTAGACCCGCCCTGAACTGGGATTTTGCGTCGACCACAGCGATGTGATCGCCGCGGGTCTGGCCTTTTCTGGAGATTGCATGACCGATCTAGCATTTCGCTCCGCAGGTCAGCTCGCTGCTGCAGTCGCGGCGAAGGAGGTGTCGAGTGTCGAGCTTCTCGACCACTACCTCGCCCGGGTGGAGCGGCTCGATCCGAAGGTGAACGCCGTCGTCGCCCGGGACGAGGAGGGTGCGAGAGCCGCGGCACTGGCGGCCGACCGCGCGGTCTCCCGTGGCGAGCCGCTCGGCCGCCTGCACGGTGTCCCCGTGACGATCAAGGACAGTCTTGAGGTTGCGGGCATGCGGACCACCGGGGGGTCGTCCCGCTGGGGGCATCATGTCTCGACGAGCGACGCCGAGTCGGTTGCGCGGCTCAAGAACGCGGGAGCGATCGTGTTCGGCAAGTCCAACATGCCGCCAGATGCCCGGGACTGGCAGACCTACAACGAGATCTACGGGACCACGAACAATCCGTGGGACCCGACCCGCGGACCCGGCGGTTCGTCCGGCGGGTCCGCCGCGGCAGTCGCCGCAGGGCTGACCGGCCTGGAGCTCGGCGGCGACACGGCAGGCTCGATCCGGGTGCCTGCCCACTTCTGCGGCATCTACGGGCTGCGCCCGTCGTTCGGGATCGTGCCGAGGTACGGGAGCGTCTCGGGACATGCTCCTGGGACGCTGGCGGATTTCGACATGGCGGTACTCGGCCCGCTCGGCAGGCACGCCGCCGACCTCGACCTGGGCCTCGACGTCCTCGCGGGAGCGGACCACGACCGCGCCCCGGGATGGCGGCTGGAGCTGCCCCCCGCCAGGTTGAGCACCCTGCGGGACTTTCGCGTCGCGGCATGGCTGGACGACCCGTTCTGCCCCGTCGACAGCGAGCTGGCCGCGATCATGCAGGCCACGCTGGAGGCGGTACGGGCCGAGGGCGCCGTCGTGGTCGAGAGCGAGGGACCGGTCGGGCTCGAAGAGACGATGGCCCTCTACCAGCCGTTGCTGATGGCGCAGAGCGGGCTGGTCGAGCCGGACGAGTCGTATGCCGGGCTCGTGGAGCTCGCCGCGGCGGAAGGGGACGCGGGCGGGTTCGCCTCGGACCTGACGCTCCGCTTCCGTGACTGGCACGACCTCGACGAACGTCGGCAGCACTCCCGCCGCCGCTGGGCCGAGTTCTTCCGCGACGTCGACGTGCTCATCTGCCCGGTGAGCCCGACGGCCGCCTTCCCCCACGATCACCGACCCGACCCCGGCTGGTCGGTCCGAACTCTGCGGGTCGACGGCGCCGACCGGCCGTATCGCGAGATGCTCACGTGGATGGCGCCGTCGTCGCTCAACCATCTGCCCGCGGCGGTGGCACCTGTCGGGGCGACCCGGGACGGGCTTCCGGTCGGCATCCAGGTGATCGCTCCCTACCTGCACGACCGCACCGCGGTCCAGTTCGTGCGGTGCCTTTCGAAGGTGATCGGCGGGTTCCGCCGGCCGCCGGGATTCTGAGAGCCGCCACCGGGCTGCCGGCCTGTGGCGTAGCGGGGGGCGACCTGGCCGCCGCGTTCTCGCCGTGTGCGGAGCACTTCCCTGGCCGAGGGTGCCTGCGGGCAGGCCGGGTCGGTCGTGGTCAACCCCCGTCGCGGGTCGCGGGGGTGCCCCGCCAGGCCCGTCGATAGGGAAGGTGCAGTCTGCGGTCTGTGACCGGACAACCTGGGCTGCTACTCCTCGCACCGGGGCCGCACCACCCCCGGGACGCTGTTGGTCAATTCGGTCCCGCGCGTGACGTCGGCTTTCAAGACCTGGTTGTGGTCTTGAAAGCCGACGTTGTCGTATGGGTGTGGTGCGGGGTCGGCCTTGTGGGCAGCGCGGACATCGTCGACGCTCGTGTCGGCGACGTCCGCACGTGACCCAGCAGAGCCCTATCGCGGCTGCTGGCCCGGGCCGGCAGCCGCCGCGCCTCCAGCGCAGCCCGCAGCTCGTCGTTGACCCTGCTTGACGGCGCACTGGTGCAGATAGAACTTCTTCAAGCAGGCAGCCGCAACCTGCAGTGCGGAGAAAGAGTACGGCCGCTTCGAAGGAGTCCGCCACGGCCGGTGAAGGGATCGAAGGGACAGCCCGGCCGGGCCAGGACATCCTGGTCACAGCGGCACACCCACTCGGCAATCGCGGTCACGGAGTTGTGACCGGCGCTGGTGAGGGCACACACGCCGACCGCGAGCAACGTCGCCGGCCGGAACCGCACCCCGCGCGGATTACGCGGATCAGGCACCCGGGCCAGCGCGTCGAGCAGCCCGGACGTCATCACTGTCCCAGACCGTGACGCCCCGGACGCGGTCGGCGCTGGGATCGCCGGCGCGTGCCAAACGGGCGGGAAAGATGACGAGGCAGCGAGCACGGCGACCTCACCAGGGCTGAACTGGTCTGCCGGTCGGTGCGGCAAGTTCCTTGGTCATGAAGATGCGGCTGGTGCCCGGTGGATCGCAGGGGACCTCTCCCAGGCGCGTCCACCCTTGTTTCTGGTAGAAGCCGGGGGCCTGGAAGGTGATCGTGTAGAGCACGGCGGTGCGGCAGCCACGGGCGTGGGCCTCGTCCTCGGCCTGCCGAAGGATCTCTCTTCCCAGCCCGCTGCCACGCAGCTGAGGCGGCAGGTAGAAGAGGTCGATGAAGAACAGCCCGAGCGAGGTGCGCCCGGTCAGTCCACCGACCGTCTGGTGCGTTGCGGGATCACGGACCAGGACGGCGAGCGGAGTGCGGTCGGCGATTCCCGTGTTCTCGATGTTGAAGCGGTCCAGCGCATCGGAGATGGCCGCGATGTCTGCCGGGACGGGGGCGTCGGTGACCACGAGGTCCATTGGGAGTCCGGGAGGGGATGACGCAGTCATGGGTGCTCCAGTACGTGGGTGGAGGCGGTGCGGCCTCGCGGGCGGATGCAGGTGCAGGGGCCGTGAGCCCCGGGCACGTGCCGACGCTAAGACCGGGACGCTTCGACGGCCGTCGAAGCGACGTCGGTGACAATGGGCACCGTGGACATTCAGCGCGCAGGTCAGGATGTGGGAGTGGACCTGGCGGGTGTGGCCAGGCTGCTGGCCGACGGCACCCGGGCCGCCTTCTGCCTGGCGCTGCTCGACGGCCGGGCCTGGACGGCGAACGAGCTCGCTCGTTATGCCGGCATCGCGCCGTCCACCGCGACCTCGCACCTGAACCTGCTTGTGAACGGCGGACTCCTTGTCGAGGAGCGGCACGGACGCCACCGATACGTACGGGTGGCCGACCGCAGAGTAGTCGAACTGATCGAGGGCCTTGCCGCGCTGGCCCCACAGCGCAGTACCCGGCCACGTTCGCTGTCAGCCTCCGGCCGACAGCAGGCACTGGCCCGAGCGCGGCTGTGCTACGACCACCTGGCCGGGGCCGTCGCGCTGGCGATCACCGACGCGATGGTCGAGCGCGAACTGCTGGAGTGGGGGCCCGAGCCGGCCCTGACCGGCAAGGGCGCCCTCTGGCTGGCCGAGACCGGTATCACGGTGCCCACCGGCTCAAGCCGACCGCCAGTACGAGCCTGCCTTGACTGGACAGAGCGCCGTCCCCACCTGGCCGGCGCCGTGGGCGCCGCCCTGTGCGCCCACGCACTTGCCACCGGATGGATCACGCGCATCGGCACCACCCGCGCCCTCGCCGTGACGCCCACCGGCCGTCGGGCATGGCACGACCACCTCGGCCTCCTGCCAGCTGACCTCTGACCCTGTGGCGGTTGCTGACCATGCAGAGTCGTACCCGCCGCACTCCGTACGCGCCTGCTGGTACAGCGGGTCCGCGTTGGACTCCTTCGCCTTCTTCGTCGACTCCGCGATCGCCTTCGCGTTCTGCTTACGCAGCTTGTCGGTGCGGTCGGTGACGCAGGTGTCGTACCCGCCACACTCCGTACGCGCCTGCTGGTAGAACGGGTCCGCGTTGGACTTGTCGGCGACCGCTGTCGCGGTGTCGAGCTTGCACTCTCTTCATGATCCAAACGAAACTGCCTAGCCGACCTGCTCCGCAGCCGCGAACGCCTGATGTCCGCCTCCGAAGCCAACGACTGGGCCTGTACCCGGGCCATGCCCTCCGAAGAAGAGATCCGCCGCGTGCGCCGCCTGATCGAACGCGTCCGGAGGGCACTGGGGCAGTCCGCGGACGACGAGCTGGCCGAGGCGTACGCCGACGGGCTGCTGGGTGCCAGCCGGTCAGTGGCTCCCTACACGCGGTCCGGGTGACAGCGGCCACGACCGTGTCGGAGTGGCGGCCGGGGTGAACTGGAAGTAATTCGAGTGGGCCCAGGGACCGGACCTGGTTTCGCTGTGCAGCCGCTGGTGGATCCCGGTCAGTTCGATCTGCGCCGCGCCGGAGCAGTCGTAGGCGTGTGACAACAGGTCGAGGGTGAGCTCGCCGGTGTGCAGATAGCCGTACTCGGCCGTCCACAGCCCGATCAGGAATCGCGTGCTGTGCGGGCCGCGCGGCGCCGCGAGCGCCAGCGCCTCGAACAGCGCGCGGGCCGACTCGGGCTGACGGTGGAGCTGGTCCAGCAGCCACTCCACCACCGGGGCGGGTACGACCACGGGCTGGGACAAGCACAGCATCGGGTGGCCTTCGTCCTCCACGACGGCTGCCGAACCCGCGCCAAGCAGGTCGGCCGCCCCGGCGAGCAGGTCCGGGGCCTGCCCGCGGCGACCAGCCGTACGCCGCGGCACCGCCCTCTCCACCAGGTAATTGAACCCTGCGACCAGCGAGCCCTGCCCCCGTGTGAACACCTCATCTGCTACGGGAAGCACACCCACCACCTGGGAATGCCCCCTCAGGGTGGGGGAACGCACACCCCACTTGCTGAGCGTGTCCATCTGCCACAGGCCGCGGTCGCCCACCCTGCCCAGGCGCACCGCCCAGCGGTCGTCCCCGCCGAGCCGGTCGGGCAGCCGTGGCGGGGAGCCGGTGCCCCACCATGTCGCGATTCCCCAGTCACCCATTCTTGCGCCTCCGCTACTGGCCGACGGGCCGGCCCTCGGTGTCGATCCGCGTCCAGGGGCCGCTGTAGGAGCTGCCCTCAGTGTTCAAGATCACCTCGGCGGTTCCGTCGCGGAACGGCCGCACACAGATGAACCGTTGGCCCATCGGTATGCGCCACCGCCCCTCCGCGTCGATCAGACCGTAGGAGTAGGGGCTGCCGGCCTGCTTCTCGACCCAGTTCAGCTCCAGATCGGCCGCGCTGTACGGGGACCGTTCGAACAAGTCGTACTCCAGCGAGTAACCGAACAGGCGGTGCGGGTCGCCCGCATCGTCGCGGTCCGTTTCCTCCCCGAAACCAGGGTCGGCGATATGCCGTTCCAGCTCACTCAGCTCGCCCAGCAGCCACTCCGTGAAGCTGCCCACATGTTCGCGCACGACGGAGTCTTCGACCAACCACACCTCATCCTCCGCCAGCGTGTAGCCATGGACGTCGGACAGGTCGTAGCCGGCGAAGAAGGCATAACGGCCGGTGGTGGGCTCGCCCTCGACCTCCTGAGGAAAACCGCATGTACGGTATGGCGTCCAGCAGTGGAATGAGCTGAGTGACGTCGTGGCGGTTCCCGCTGGTCAGAGCGACGGCGAGCGGGGTTCCGTGCCGGTCGACGATGATGTGGTGTTTACTGCCGGGGCGTGCCCGGTCGACCGGCGAAGGTCCGGTGTGAGCCCCCCTTTGAGGGCCCTGACGTGCGAGCCGTCGATCGC
>NZ_JBIATE010000073.1:0-6010 GCF_042891445.1 Streptomyces sp. NPDC001890
TGTGGTGGTGCGGAACGCTCATGCGGACTTCGCCTTCCGAGAAGTGCGATAAGTGAGGGAGCGTTCCTGCGGGGGACTGCCATGAGGCGGATGGCTGAAAAGGTCCGGCCGTCGAGTGTCCACAGCGCGATGGGCAGGCGCCGGAAACCAGGCCGGAAAGGGTAAATCGCCGGTGACCATGAAGTGTCACCGCGGTTGGCAGGGAACCTACGGCGGGTTAAGCCGTTTGGTCAAGACCCGAATCCGTCTTGGTCAAGACCTGATTCCGTCGGAGTGCGACGTGTCGGTGTCGGGCGCGGCCTCGTCCGCGTCGTCGACCCAGCCGAGCGAGACGCTGATCCGGCGGGCCGCGTCCCGCACCTGGCCGCCCAGTTCCTGGTAGCGCCAGGCCGGCAGGCCGAGCTTCAGGCCGGTGATGGAGACGGCCCCGGCGCACACCGAACGGTCGTCGAAGACCGGCGCGCCGATGCAGATGATGCCCTCGGCGTCCTCCTCGTCGTCCAGGGCGTAGCCGACCCGGGCTATGTCGCGCAGATGCGACAGGAAGGTCGCCGGGTCGGTGATCGTGCGGGAGGTGCGCCGGGGCAGCCCGAACCGCTCGACGACCGCGGCCGCCTCGCTCTGCGGCACGGCGGAGAGCAGCGCCTTGCCCAGGCCCGTGCAGTGCGGCAGCTCGCGCTGCCCCATCCGCAGATCGAGCCGGACGCGCTGGTCGAGCTCGACCTGGTCCACGACGACCGCGTGGCCGTCCTCGGGGACGGCGAGCCTGGACGCCATTCCGGTGGTCCGGGTCAGCTCGCGCAGCACCGGGTGGGCGACGCCGCGCAGGGACACCTGGGAGCGGGCCCGGTCGCCGAGCCTGGCCAGGCTCATGCCGAGCCGGTAGCGGCGGTTCATGCCCTCGCCGTCGTCGGAGACGAGGCCGTAGGCACGCAGGGTCTGGAGCATGCCGAAGGCGGCGCTCTTGGAGATGGAGCAGGCCTGGCCGACCTCCGTGACGCTCAGGCCGTTCCCCTGCGCGGGGGCGGCGAGCGCCTCAAGGATGTCCGCTGCCCTGGCCACGCTCTTGACCCAGTACTTCGGTTCTTCTGGGGCAGCACTGTTCGTCATAGCAGAACAGCGTAGTCCCTCGGGGAGGCTCGGAAGGTGCGTTCTCTGTGAAGAAGGCGCGGAAACGGGCCTTCCTGGGTCCGGAAAGGTCTTGACCCGCCCCGAAGCCGGACGTAATATCCAGGCACTGTTCTGCCCTACAGAACAGCGTTCTGGAAAAGCGAAACGCACCACCCGAAGCATCACCCCGAGCACCACCTCAAGCACCACCTCAAGCACCACGGATCATCCCTTTCCTGCGGCGACTGCCGGGCGGATGGCGCCAGGGATTCACGGGCCGGGCAGGGCCTGTGAAGACCGACGACTCTCGACGCAAGGAGCAAGCGATATGAGTTCAGGCCCGGTGGGCAACGAATCCGGAGCCCGACTCGCCGAGCGCGCCCGCCAGGTCGTACCCGGCGGCGTGAACAGCGGTCAGCGCAGTGTTCCCGGACTGACCGACCTGGTCGTCACGGGGACGGACGGCGCACGGTTCCGTACCGCCGACGGACGCGAGTACACCGACTTCCACTCGGCGTTCGGACCGCCCCTGCTCGGCCACAACGACCTCGACGTGGCCCGCGCCACCGCGGCGGCCGGTGCCACCCTCGGCCACATGGGCGTCGGCGTCACCGAGGGCGAGGTCCTCCTCGCCGAACAGCTCACCGAGCTGATCCCCTCGATCGAGAAGGTGCTGCTCACCAGCACCGGCAGCGAGGCCACCTTCCACGCGCTGCGCGTCTCCCGCGCCGCCACCGGCCGCCGCCTCGTCGTCAAGTTCCAGGGCTGCTACCACGGCTGGCACGACGCGGTCAGCCTCAATGTCATCTCCGCACCCGAGAAGGTCGGCGGCCACGACCCGATCTCCACCGGCATCCTGCCCGAGGTCCTCCAAGCCACCCTCGTCCTGCCGTTCAACGACAGCGAGGCCGTCCGCCGCACCTTCGCCGAGCACGGCTCCGACATCGCCGCCGTGATCGTCGAGCCGGTCCCGCACAACGTCGGCGCGCTCCTGCCGTACCAGGAGTTCCTCACCACGCTGCGCGAGGAGACCACCAAGGCCGGCAGCGTCCTGATCTTCGACGAGGTCATCACCGGCTTCCGCCACGACATCGGCGGCTGGCAGAAGATCTCCGGCGTCACCCCCGACCTCACCACCCTCGGCAAGGCCATCGCCAACGGCGCCCCCGTCGGCGCGATCGGCGGCCGCGCCGACCTGATGGACCTCTTCTCCACCCGCCCCGGCGCCCCCGCCTTCTTCGCCGGCACGTACAACGGCCACCCGTCCGTCGTCGCCGCGGCCCTCGCCACCCTGCGCAAGCTCCGCGAGGAGCCCGTCCACGAGCACGTCTTCCGGCTCGGCGAGCGCGTCCGCACCGAACTGACCGGACTGTACGAGCGCCTCGGGGTCCCCGCCGTCGTCACCGGCTACGGCTCCGTCTTCGTCACCTACTTCATGCCGGGCGAGACCCCCCGCACCTACGCCGACCTGCTGAACAACGACGCCTCGCTGTTCGTCGGCTACCGCCGCAAACTCCTGGACCACGGCCTGTTCGAGCTGCCGCTCAACCTCAAGCGCAGCCACATCAGCTACGCCCACACCGACGCCGACGTGGACCGCCTCATCGAGGGCACCGAGGCCGCGGTCAAGGCGGTGCTCGCCGAGGGCGGCGCCCGCGACCTGGAGAACACCTCCACCATGGGCGGAGCGACCCGCTGATGCTGACCGTCAACCGCACCCGCCCGGCGGGCCCCGCAGGCCGGATCACCCGCGTCGAGACCCTGATGCTCGGCACCTCCTGGCGCGACTTCGGCTACGTCCGGGTCCACACCGACGAGGGCCTCTCCGGCATCGGCGAGATCACCCACCCCTACCGCGTCCGCGAGGTCTGCGAGCTCACCGAGGCGATCGCCCGGCGCCACCTCATCGGCGCCGACCCCTTCGACATCGAGGAGCTCTGGCTCCGCGTCTACCAGGGCGACTTCCTGCGCGGCGGCGACATGGGCGGCGTCGCCCTGTCCGGCCTCGACCAGGCCATGTACGACCTGATGGGCAAGGCGCTCGGCGTCCCCGCCTACCGGCTGACCGGCGGCGCCTGCCGCGACGACGTACGCGTGTACGCCAACGGCTGGTACACCGGCGAGCGTGAGCCCGAGACCTTCGCGGCCAAGGCCAAGGAGACCGTGGCGAAGGGCTTCACCGCCCTCAAGTTCGACCCGTTCGGCCCCGGCCTGCACGAGCTGGAGCGCCCCGAACTGCGCCGCTCCGTCGACCTCGTGGCCGCCGTCCGCGAGGCCATCGGACCGGATGTCGACCTCTTCATCGAGGGCCACGCCCGGTTCGCCATGCCGACCGCGGCCCGGCTGGTGCGGGAGCTGGAGCCCTTCGACATCGGCTGGTTCGAGGAGCCGATGCCGTGGACCCACATCGAGCGGTACGCGGAACTGCGGCAGCGGGCCGCGTTCCCGATCTCCGGCGGTGAGCACTTCCACAACCGCTACGAGTACAAGCAGCTCTTCGCCACGAACGCGGTCGACATCATCCAGCCCGACCTCTCCATGGCCGGCGGCTTCACCGAGGTCAGGAAACTCGCCGCGATCGCCGATACCCATGGCATGCTCGTCGCCCCGCACAACTCGAACTCGCCGCTCTGCACCACCGTCTCGGTGCACGCGACGCTCGGAATCCCCAACTTCAAGATCCTCGAAACCTTCGACGGGCTCCTGGAGGACTACGTCTTCGACGCCCTCAAGGGCACCCTCCCGATCGTCGACGGCCGCATCGGCCTGCCGACCGCCCCGGGCCTCGGTGTCGAGCTCGTCGACGAGGTCTTCGAGGAGCACCCGCCCAGCCACCGCTTCTGGAACATGTTCGCGGACGGCTGGGAGAAGCGGAACCGGACATGATCGTCGACGTCCACTCCCATCTCTTCCGGCACAGCCACGACTTCACCGACCCGTTCAGATCCGACTCCGCCCGCGCCCACGCGGGCGAGGTCGACCTCACGGTGAAGTGGGAGGAGTACGCCGCCACCGCCCCCGAGGGCACCCGCACGATCGTCGTCGGCGGCAAGGCGCGGCGCAGCGGCCTCTGGGTCGACGACGCGGCCGTCGCCTCGTACGCCGGAGCGCACCCCGACCGGCTCATCGGCTACCTCTCGCTCGACCCCACCCAGCCCGGCTGGCAGGACGAACTCCGCTACGGCCACCAGGAACTGGGCCTGCGCGGCATCAAGCTGATGCCGATGTACGCGGGTTTCGACCCGGCCGCCGAGGAGTACGACGAGCTGTACACGTACGCCGAACGGCACGGCCTCCCGCTCCTGGTGCACACCGGCACCACCTTCGTGTCGAGCGCACCGCTGGAGTGGGCGATGCCCCGCCACCTGGACGCGGTCGCCATCCGCCACCCGGAACTGCGGATGGTCCTCGCCCACCTCGGTCACCCCTTCGAGGGCGAGTGCATCGCGGTCATCCGCAAGCACCCGCACGTGTACGCCGACCTCAGCGCCCTGCACTACCGGCCCTTCCAGCTCTGGCACAGCCTCCGGCTGGTCCAGGACTACGGCGTCTTCCACAAGGTGCTGTTCGGCAGCGACTACCCGTTCACGACGGTCGACGACTCGGTGAAGGGGCTGCGGGAGATCGCCCGCATCCCCGGCATCCCCGGGCTGCCGCCGCTCGACGCGGACGCGGTGGAGGAGATCATCCACCGTCCGTCGCTGGACCTGCTGGGCCTGAACGGCTGATCCGGCCGTTCCTCCGAACCTGCCGGTACGGCGCCGGGGTCATCCCCCTGTCGCCCGGTACCGACCGGCAGCCGGGCCGCCGCGCCACCACCCAAGTGTCCCTGCGCGGCGGCCCGGACCTCTCCGGCGATCAGGGCCGGACCCGACCCACCCCTCTCCGTACCGCTCCTCCTGGAGGAACCCCGCCATGACCGCAGCCGTCCCGCCCCGCGGAACCGACCGCTTCGATCTGACCGGCCGCACCGCGGTCGTGACCGGGGCAGCCCGGGGCCTGGGCCGGTCCTTCGCCGTGGGCCTGGCGGAGGCGGGCGCCGATCTGGTCCTCGTCGACCTGCCCGGCGCCGAGGGCCTCGCCGAGACCGCCGCGGAGATCGGGGCACTCGGCCGCGGCTGCCGGACGTACGGCCAGGACCTCGCGGACATCGACGCGCTGCCCGGCTTCGTCGACGCCGTACGCGCCGAGGCGGGCCCGCTGCACATCCTGGTCAACAACGCCGGCACGGCGGCGCTGGAACGCTTCAACGAGATCACCCCCGCGAGCTGGTCGCACATCATGCGGGTCAACGTCGACGCCGTCTTCTTCCTCAGCCAGCGCATCGCCGAACACATGACGGCGGACTCGGTCGCGGGCCGCATCATCACCATCACCTCGAAGAACGCCCTGGTGGCGGAGGCCGGCCTGGCCCACTACAACGCCTCCAAGGCCGCCGCCCAACTGCTCACCGAGACCCTGGCGGTCGAACTCGCCCCGCACGGCATCACCGCCAACACCCTCGCCCCCGGCATGGTCGAGACCCCCATCGACGGCGAATTCCCCTTCGACCGGGAGGCCTTCGAATCCGCATACCGCGAGCGCATCCCGCTCGGCAGGTACGCGCGGCCCGACGAATGCGTGGGCGCGCTGCTGCTGCTCGCCTCGGACGCCGGGGCGTACCTCACCGGGGCGCGCATCGTCGTCGACGGGGGAGTGCTGGCCGACCAGATGCCGCGGATGCGCTTCATGCCGCCGTACCGCAACACGATCTGACCGCGACCGACCGGCAGCCGGTTCCCACCGAGCACGCACCGAGCACGCATCCCATGCATTGCACGCATCGCACGCATCGACAACGCGAGGAGCGCCTCCGTCATGTCCGTCAATGCTTCGTCCCCCGCTTCGTCCCCCGCCCCGT
>NZ_JBIATE010000074.1:0-5930 GCF_042891445.1 Streptomyces sp. NPDC001890
GCACAACCTCGCCCTCGCCAGGTAAACCACCCAGCCGTAACGGCAGCCCACCATGCCCGAGGCCGCTCAGAGATCATTTACGGGACAGCCCTTAGCCTCAAAGTTTCGTGACGGTCCGTCGGTTTGCCTGGCGGGCCGTTTCGGCTGTTCGGGCTGGTGGCGGGCAGGCTGACGGCCCGGCTCTCGCGTCGGGTGGGCGCCGGGTTCCACGGCTCCGGCGGGGATTGTCTCGTCGAGGTAGGACGTCGTTGCTGGTCAGCCAGGGACCGGAAGTGCTTGCAGTCGCTCGAATGCGGTGGTGATCACCTGGGTCCAGGACCAGTGGCGGGCCAGGCGGAGCCAGAGGCGGCGGCCGGTGGTGACGAGCTGGGCGGCGGTGGAGAACAGCCGCAGTCTCAGGCGCTTGGGCTCCCAGCGCCGCGCCTCGCCGGTGAGGGCAAGCATCGGCATCCAGGCCAGCAGGTCCAGGGCGAGTTGGACGATCTCCAGCCAGACACGGTTCTGGGAGGCGTCGTGCAGGGGCAGGTTCCGCAGCCCGGTGTCGCGGGCAGCTCGGATGCGGTCCTCGGCGCGTGCGCGTTGGCGGTGCCGCAACTCCAGGGCCGCGATCGGGGCACCGGTGGCGTTGGTGGCGAAGCAGGTGATCCGCATGCCGTCGGCGTCGGTGATGCGCGACTGGGCGCCGGGGAGCGGCCGTTCTTTTCGGACGATCAGCCGCATTGCCCTTCGGCCAGCCTTTGAGGACATCGCCGGCGAGTTCGGCGACCCACGCGCCGTCGCGTATGTTGCCGTCGGGTTCGGTCGCGGGCGTCCAGCCGGACGCGGGGACGAGCAGGACGGTCTGATGGATGGCATCGGTGATGACCATCCCGACCGAGTAGGACAGCCACCGTCCCCGCTGCGTGAGCCAGTTCAGGAAGTCGTGGGTGCCACCGGCGGAGTCGGTGCGGATCAGGGTCCGCCGTCCACGCCGGTACTTCTTCGGAAGCTGGGCCAGCGCCTGCTGGGCGACGGCGATGTGGTCGCTCGCGGTGTTGCTGCCCGCGTTACCCGGTCGCAGCAGGCCCGCGACCGGTTCGCCGGAGCCACCTGGGCCGTGGTCGACAAACGCGAACAGCGGGTGGTGGCCGAAGGTCTTCTTCCACGTGGCGGCGGCGTCCTGCTTCTCTGAGTGGGCCTGGACCAGCACGCCGTCGATGTCCACGACCACCTCATCGGCCGCATTCGGCGCCGCGCCACCAGCCAAACTCCAGACTCGCTCGCGGACTTCGGCGCGGGCCTGCCGCACGGCGGCCAGGGCCCGGGGGCCGGCCGCGGCAAGCGTGTCGACCAGACGGGAGACGGTGGGATCGGAGGCGACCAGGCCGAACAAGTCGGGCTCGGCCCGCAGCATGGCCACGTCGGACAAACAGTCCCCGCCCAGCGCGACCGCCAGTGCGAGGTCCAGCAGGACCTTGCCGGGATCGTGCACCGCCCGCGGCCTGCGCCACGGCTCCAGCGCCGTCGACAATGCTGTGTCCAGGCCAATCCGGCGGACCGTCTCCACCAGCAGCACCCCACCGGCCTGTGAGACAGCACCACCCCCACCGCCCCGGACGCGGACGCGCGGATAGAACCCACTACGCTTCTTCACCTGGAGAGTGCTTCTTCCCTGCGGCGAATGGACCCTAGACAAGCCCTATCGTCCCAGGTCAGATGCACTCTCCGTTTGATTGATCAAGACCCGGACAAGCTCACTCGCGGGGAGCCCGGGTCAGCCCTTCTCCCGCCCTGGCAGGGCCGCGCCATCCAGGAACGCGTGATAGGTCTCAACGGCATCCGGCTCGACTTCCGGGTTGGACGGGCCATAGCGGGTGTCGGAGCGGTCCCGCTTCGGTCCGGAGACCCAGAACTCCTCATTGCTCTGCGTGTCGTAGAAGTTCGCGTCGAACATCCCGCCTGCCCGGCGCAATGTCCTTCCCTGAAAATACGCAGTGCTCCAAGTCTTCGAGAAGTCCACCCACCCGATCCACGAGGGTCCACGGTCGGTGTCATAACCAGACTTCATCTGCACGAACATGAGGCGTCGAGGCATTTACCCAGGGTCCCGCACAACCCGCACCCGCGACCAGCGCTTTTACAGCGGACAGACGGGCACGCCCGCCCGCGCTTCTTCACCTGGAGAGTGCTTCCTTCCTGGCAGCCGACAAGACCCAGACAAGCCCCATCGTTGCAGGTCAGAGCCGCTACCCATTCGCTCGATCAAGCCCCGGAGAGGCTGGCTCGTGAAAGCCCGAGGTTAAGGTCCGCCGTCGAACGGGGATCGAACTTGTTCGGCGTTTCGCCAGTTCACCAGATGTGTGAGGGTCCGCGGGCCGATCCTGTGCTGAGCGACAACGCAGCACGGAGGCCAGGATCGTGGGACTGGTCGAGCATGAGGTTCAACGAGACGCGTTCACGGTGATGGCGGAGTTCCGGTCGGAGCTATACACATGCCTGACCGCGCAGAGCGACGCCCTGTTCGAGCTGCGCGACGCGCTGCTGTGCACCGACGGTCCGGTCCGCACCCTCGTGGACCTGGCGCTCGCTCCCGAGCATCGGCGCGGGCACGGGGCCTTGTACTCCGGGATCAACCACGGTCGGACGATGTCGCCCGGCTGCGACGGGCACTTACCAGTGTCCCGCTTCCCCGAGCCGGTGACGGTCGGCTGGTGCTGGCGGTAGACGTCTCCCCTTGGTTGCGTCCGGACGCCGACACCTCCTCAGACCGCTCCTTCTGCCATACCTTCGGCCGGGGCCTGGGCAAGCACCAGATGGTGCCCGGCTGGCCGTACTCGATCGTCGCCGCGCTGGAGACCGGCCGGACCTCGTGGACCGCGCTGCTGGACGCGATCCGGCTGGAGCCCGGCGTTGACTTGGCCGCGGTCACCGCCGACCAACGGCACCCGAGACCTGCTCGCCCAGCTCTTCGGAGTCAACATCAGCACCCTCACCAGGGCCGTTCACCAAGTCCAGCCCCTCCTGGCCGAGCACGGCCACACCATGTCACCCTCGACAGCCAGGTTCCGCACCCCCGCCGACGTCACCGCGTTCCTCACGAACAGCAGGTCCACGGAGATCAAATCAGCATGCTGATTCTCTGCGAGCCCATAGCTCACTTACAGGCCGCCGCCTGCACGGAGAAAATGCACGTCACGCGGCTGGCCCCCTTATTTTGGCGCGGATGGTCCCGCGCCTCGAGCGTGGTCTGGGCAGGGCAACGACGCCTCGGCCGAGCTAACAGAACGGATCCTCATGCCCGTCGAAGTGCACAACCACGCAATACCCCACAAGTCCACCGTCCCCGCGAACAAGGGGGAGCAGATCGAGCTCTTCGTGCGGGAGCGTGACGGCACGCCCCCTGGCCACCTCGACGAGCGTACGGCCGTCCTGATGCTCCACGGCCGGAGCGTTCCGGTGCTCGCAGGCTTTGATCTCGAGTACAAGTCGTACAGCTGGGCGGATGCGCTGGCGAAGGCCGGTTACGACGTCTTCATGATGGACCTCCAGGGCTCGGGGCTGTCGCCGCGGCCGAAGATGGACGACCCTCGCAACGTCAACCCCGCCCAGCAGAACCTTCTGAAGCCGAGACCTCCAGGTTTCACGCCAGGCCCGCCGAACTATCCGTTCCAGCTGACCAACTCGAACAGCGACCGGGACGAGCTGAACACCGTCGTGGAGTGGATCATCCGCGAGCGCAAGGTGGAGAAGGTCGCCTTCATCGGCTGGTCTGCGGCCGCGTTCACGATGGGGCCGTACGCGGTCAAGAACCCCGGTAAGGTGTCGAGCCTGTTCCTGCTGGCGCCGATCTTCCCGTCCGACGGCACGTCGAACGCCCCCGACCCTCTGCCGCAGCCCGGCTTCCCGATGTTCGTGAGCACGAAATTGGGAACCTGGAATGGGTGGGGCAATGAGGCGTTCTGTGCGGGCCAGCGCGAACCCGCGATGGAGCACGTGGTGTGGGACGCGATCATGCAAAACGATCCGGTTGGCAGCACGTGGGGGCCGGAGGGTGAAGGGCGCAACCGCATCAGAAACTTCGTCCGGTGGGGCTGGAACAAGACCACCGCGGCCCAGGGCGGCGTCCTTGGCGGCAGCGTGCCGGTCCTCATCGCGTACGGGGAGTACGACAAGCAGGCAAACACGTCCAGCGAAGATCCGGAACTCAACTTCTCGGTCCCCGCCCTCTACAACGCCATCGCGGGCGACCACAAGCTGATGGTCAAGCTGGACTGTGCCGGGCATTCGGTGGTGTGGGAGATGCAGCACAAGAACGTACACAACCTCTCAAAGCACTGGCTCAAGCACCTGAAGGTCGACGGCAAGACCCAGGGCATCTTCGACATGGACACCAACGGCAACATCAGCCCGGCTCCATAGGACAGCCGAGCCCCCCGGCCGTGAACCGTCGGGGCTCCAGGGTCCGAACATCAGCCCCGCGCCGTCGTCGCAGCCTCCGAGGAGAACCTGCGGAAGGTCCTGACGTTCCACAGCCGGGTCAGTGAAGCCGAAGCCATGGCCACAGGTGTCGTCGACGCGGCCAGGAAGCTCTGGGAAGACAACCCCAGGCGCTACCCGGATCCGGTGCGGGTATGGGCGGACTGGTTGTACGGCGAACACCCGCCCGCCCACCGGCGCGCCGTCCTGGAGGAGTTCGCCTCCGACACCATCACAAACCAGAACCAGAACCAAGGCCAGGGCCAGGCGCAGTTGGTCGAGGGTGGTGCTGGGGGGCGCGGCAGGGGTGGGCGGTGGTCAGGGAAGGGGTTGGTGCCGGAGGAACTGCGCAGCCGCGTGCTGAGCGCGACAACGGCCTCGGTCCAGATGGTCACTCCGCTGGGCGGGCTGGCTGCGGGCTTCCTCGTGGATTCGGCCGGCCTGCCCTGGGCACTGCTGGCGGTGGGCGGTGCGTATCTGCTTGCCACGCTGTGCCCGGTGGTCTTCCCGGCCTGGAGGCAGATGGACCGTATCGGCTCTCCCCACGACAGAGCGGATGGCTCGCTGCCGCAGGGTTCGGGGGCGAAACGGGTGTAGAGACGCGGGCTACTTGTGTCTGGGCTGTCTTCCGCCTGCGGACCACCGCCTGAAGCTGTCTAGCCGCCGCGACGATTGACAACACGGGATGGGTGGCATCGTGATCACGATGCCACCCATCCCATCGGTGCGGCAGCAGCACTTTCGTCGGGTGCTCCCGCGGCCCCGGCGGTGTTGCTGAAACACGCCGAGATTCCAGACGCTGGCCCCACCCAGTCGTTGCTGGAACTCACCGACAGGCGTTGCTGCCCGTCATCGACATACTCACCGTGCGCCTTCCTGCGCCGCGAACTCGGGCCACCCCGGGCTTTTTGGGAGGCCCGGGGCGGCTGACAGGCGCTCAAATCGGCGTACAGGGGTGCTCTATGCGGCGAAGCCGATGCTGGTGACGTACTCGTACTGGCCCCACTGCGACCCCAGATCGACGATGACGTCCTCCCACGCGTCGTCCAGGCCCTGGTGATCGCCGACTGCCCAGGTCTCGACTATGCGGTCCCAGCGGCGGACGTTCATCGGGCGGTACTCCACCAGCCGCTGGAGCGGGCGCGGCACCTGTGACTGGTTGAGCGGGTGGATCTCCACCCGCGTCCCGCCGTCGGCGTTCAGGCGTCGCAGGAGGTGCCGGGCGACGTTCTGGCGGCGTCATAGCGATCAGCAGCAAACCGACCACCACACCACGCAAAAACGACATTCACTCATCGGAATCCACTGTCAGAACCCAGCACCCCACACCACCAGCCCGGACACCCCACCAACCCACCGACAAAACGATGACGAACACCAGGCTGGCCGGCGGGTGTGGCGACGAGGCAGTGCGCCTCGTCGTCGGCGTGGTGATTCCACTCATTGACCGAAGGGGCCCACTGCAGCCAAGTTTG
>NZ_JBIATE010000075.1:0-3493 GCF_042891445.1 Streptomyces sp. NPDC001890
CGCCGGAAAGGGAAACGCGAAAGCGAAGAACTGGAAAGCGAAAAGCAGGATCCCGCTTCGACCGGGAATCGGACACGAAAGAGTCTGATAGAGTCGGAAACGCAAGACCGAAGGGAAAAGCCCGGAGGAAAGCCCCAGAGAGTGTTCTGCGGGTGAGTACAAAGGAAGCGTCCGTTCCTTGAGAACTCAACAGCGTGCCAAAAGTCAACGCCAGATATGTTGATACCCCGGCCTGCCACGGCAGGTTGGAGGTTCCTTTGAAAGTCCCACGAGGTCACTGACCTGGTGGGCAATTTACACAGCGAGGACGCTGTGAACGACCGGTCTTATTCCGTCCGGTCGTTCCGCTCTCGTGTTGTGTTGTCCCGATCACGGGAAAACATTCACGGAGAGTTTGATCCTGGCTCAGGACGAACGCTGGCGGCGTGCTTAACACATGCAAGTCGAACGATGAAGCCCTTCGGGGTGGATTAGTGGCGAACGGGTGAGTAACACGTGGGCAATCTGCCCTTCACTCTGGGACAAGCCCTGGAAACGGGGTCTAATACCGGATAACACTCTGTCCCGCATGGGACGGGGTTGAAAGCTCCGGCGGTGAAGGATGAGCCCGCGGCCTATCAGCTTGTTGGTGGGGTGATGGCCTACCAAGGCGACGACGGGTAGCCGGCCTGAGAGGGCGACCGGCCACACTGGGACTGAGACACGGCCCAGACTCCTACGGGAGGCAGCAGTGGGGAATATTGCACAATGGGCGAAAGCCTGATGCAGCGACGCCGCGTGAGGGATGACGGCCTTCGGGTTGTAAACCTCTTTCAGCAGGGAAGAAGCGAAAGTGACGGTACCTGCAGAAGAAGCGCCGGCTAACTACGTGCCAGCAGCCGCGGTAATACGTAGGGCGCAAGCGTTGTCCGGAATTATTGGGCGTAAAGAGCTCGTAGGCGGCTTGTTGCGTCGGTTGTGAAAGCCCGGGGCTTAACCCCGGGTCTGCAGTCGATACGGGCAGGCTAGAGTGTGGTAGGGGAGATCGGAATTCCTGGTGTAGCGGTGAAATGCGCAGATATCAGGAGGAACACCGGTGGCGAAGGCGGATCTCTGGGCCATTACTGACGCTGAGGAGCGAAAGCGTGGGGAGCGAACAGGATTAGATACCCTGGTAGTCCACGCCGTAAACGTTGGGAACTAGGTGTTGGCGACATTCCACGTCGTCGGTGCCGCAGCTAACGCATTAAGTTCCCCGCCTGGGGAGTACGGCCGCAAGGCTAAAACTCAAAGGAATTGACGGGGGCCCGCACAAGCAGCGGAGCATGTGGCTTAATTCGACGCAACGCGAAGAACCTTACCAAGGCTTGACATACACCGGAAAGCATCAGAGATGGTGCCCCCCTTGTGGTCGGTGTACAGGTGGTGCATGGCTGTCGTCAGCTCGTGTCGTGAGATGTTGGGTTAAGTCCCGCAACGAGCGCAACCCTTGTTCTGTGTTGCCAGCATGCCCTTCGGGGTGATGGGGACTCACAGGAGACTGCCGGGGTCAACTCGGAGGAAGGTGGGGACGACGTCAAGTCATCATGCCCCTTATGTCTTGGGCTGCACACGTGCTACAATGGCCGGTACAATGAGCTGCGATGCCGCGAGGCGGAGCGAATCTCAAAAAGCCGGTCTCAGTTCGGATTGGGGTCTGCAACTCGACCCCATGAAGTCGGAGTTGCTAGTAATCGCAGATCAGCATTGCTGCGGTGAATACGTTCCCGGGCCTTGTACACACCGCCCGTCACGTCACGAAAGTCGGTAACACCCGAAGCCGGTGGCCCAACCCCTTGTGGGAGGGAGCTGTCGAAGGTGGGACTGGCGATTGGGACGAAGTCGTAACAAGGTAGCCGTACCGGAAGGTGCGGCTGGATCACCTCCTTTCTAAGGAGCACTTCTTACCGGGCTTGCCTGGTCAGAGGCCACTACGTCGGCAAATGTTCGACGGTGGTTGCTCATGGGTGGAACGTTGACTATTCGGCACGACAGGTTGTTTTTCACTAGTACTGCTTCGGCGTGGAACGTGGGGGATGGCAGGTCGGGTCGGGCACGTTGTTGGGTATCTGAGGGTACGGCCGTGATGGTCGCCTTCAGTTGCCGGCCCCAGTGAACCTGTTCTTCGGAGCGGGGTGATGGGTGGCTGGTCGTTGTTTGAGAACTGCACAGTGGACGCGAGCATCTGTGGCCAAGTTTTTAAGGGCGCACGGTGGATGCCTTGGCACCAGGAACCGATGAAGGACGTGGGAGGCCACGATAGGCCCCGGGGAGCTGTCAACCGAGCTTTGATCCGGGGGTGTCCGAATGGGGAAACCCGGCAGTCGTCATGGGCTGTCACCCGCTGCTGAACACATAGGCAGTGTGGAGGGAACGAGGGGAAGTGAAACATCTCAGTACCCTCAGGAAGAGAAAACAACCGTGATTCCGGGAGTAGTGGCGAGCGAAACTGGATGAGGCCAAACCGTATGCGTGTGATACCCGGCAGGGGTTGCGCATGCGGGGTTGTGGGATCTCTCTTCCACGGTCTGCCGGCCGTGGGACGAGTCAGAAACCGTTGATGTAGGCGAAGGACATGCGAAAGGTCCGGCGTAGAGGGTAAGACCCCCGTAGCTGAAACATTGACGGCTCGTTTGAGAGACACCCAAGTAGCACGGGGCCCGAGAAATCCCGTGTGAATCTGGCGGGACCACCCGCTAAGCCTAAATATTCCCTGGTGACCGATAGCGGATAGTACCGTGAGGGAATGGTGAAAAGTACCGCGGGAGCGGAGTGAAATAGTACCTGAAACCGTGTGCCTACAAGCCGTGGGAGCGTCGCATGCAAGCTTGCTTGTATGTCGTGACTGCGTGCCTTTTGAAGAATGAGCCTGCGAGTTTGCGGTGTGTTGCGAGGTTAACCCGTGTGGGGAAGCCGTAGCGAAAGCGAGTCCGAATAGGGCGGTTGAGTAGCACGCTCAAGACCCGAAGCGGAGTGATCTAGCCATGGGCAGGTTGAAGCGGAGGTAAGACTTCGTGGAGGACCGAACCCACCAGGGTTGAAAACCTGGGGGATGACCTGTGGTTAGGGGTGAAAGGCCAATCAAACTCCGTGATAGCTGGTTCTCCCCGAAATGCATTTAGGTGCAGCGTCGTGTGTTTCTTGCCGGAGGTAGAGCACTGGATAGGCGATGGGCCCTACCGGGTTACTGACCTTAGCCAAACTCCGAATGCCGGTAAGTGAGAGCGCGGCAGTGAGACTGTGGGGGATAAGCTCCATGGTCGAGAGGGAAACAGCCCAGAGCATCGACTAAGGCCCCTAAGCGTACGCTAAGTGGGAAAGGATGTGGAGTCGCAGAGACAACCAGGAGGTTGGCTTAGAAGCAGCCACCCTTGAAAGAGTGCGTAATAGCTCACTGGTCAAGTGATTCCGCGCCGACAATGTAGCGGGGCTCAAGCGTACCGCCGAAGTCGTGTCATTCCAGCGTGAAGCCTTA
>NZ_JBIATE010000075.1:3589-5004 GCF_042891445.1 Streptomyces sp. NPDC001890
GCTGAGACCTGATGCCGAGCCGATTGTGGTGAAGTGGATGATCCTATGCTGTCGAGAAAAGCCTCTAGCGAGTTTCATGGCGGCCCGTACCCTAAACCGACTCAGGTGGTCAGGTAGAGAATACCGAGGCGTTCGGGTGAACTATGGTTAAGGAACTCGGCAAAATGCCCCCGTAACTTCGGGAGAAGGGGGGCCATCACTGGTGATTGGATTTGCTCCATGAGCTGGGGGTGGCCGCAGAGACCAGCGAGAAGCGACTGTTTACTAAAAACACAGGTCCGTGCGAAGCCGTAAGGCGATGTATACGGACTGACGCCTGCCCGGTGCTGGAACGTTAAGGGGACCGGTTAGCTGACTTTCGGGTTGGCGAAGCTGAGAACTTAAGCGCCAGTAAACGGCGGTGGTAACTATAACCATCCTAAGGTAGCGAAATTCCTTGTCGGGTAAGTTCCGACCTGCACGAATGGCGTAACGACTTCTCGACTGTCTCAACCATAGGCCCGGTGAAATTGCACTACGAGTAAAGATGCTCGTTTCGCGCAGCAGGACGGAAAGACCCCGGGACCTTTACTACAGTTTGATATTGGTGTTCGGTTCGGCTTGTGTAGGATAGGTGGGAGACTTTGAAGCGGCCACGCCAGTGGTTGTGGAGTCGTCGTTGAAATACCACTCTGGTCGTGCTGGATGTCTAACCTGGGTCCGTGATCCGGATCAGGGACAGTGTCTGATGGGTAGTTTAACTGGGGCGGTTGCCTCCTAAAGAGTAACGGAGGCGCCCAAAGGTTCCCTCAGCCTGGTTGGCAATCAGGTGTTGAGTGTAAGTGCACAAGGGAGCTTGACTGTGAGACCGACGGGTCGAGCAGGGACGAAAGTCGGGACTAGTGATCCGGCAGTGGCTTGTGGAAGCGCTGTCGCTCAACGGATAAAAGGTACCCCGGGGATAACAGGCTGATCTTCCCCAAGAGTCCATATCGACGGGATGGTTTGGCACCTCGATGTCGGCTCGTCGCATCCTGGGGCTGGAGTCGGTCCCAAGGGTTGGGCTGTTCGCCCATTAAAGCGGTACGCGAGCTGGGTTTAGAACGTCGTGAGACAGTTCGGTCCCTATCCGCTGTGCGCGTAGGAATATTGAGAAGGGCTGTCCCTAGTACGAGAGGACCGGGACGGACGAACCTCTGGTGTGCCAGTTGTTCTGCCAAGGGCATGGCTGGTTGGCTACGTTCGGAAAGGATAACCGCTGAAAGCATCTAAGCGGGAAGCCTGCTTCGAGATGAGTATTCCCACCAACTTGATTGGTTAAGGCTCCCAGTAGACGACTGGGTTGATAGGCCAGATGTGGAAGCCCGGTAACGGGTGGAGCTGACTGGTACTAATAGGCCGAGGGCTTGTCCTCAGTTGCTCGCGTCCACTGTGTT
>NZ_JBIATE010000076.1:0-4767 GCF_042891445.1 Streptomyces sp. NPDC001890
ACATCTCGAAGCGTGGAGAACGGCCGCCTCCGCTGTCCCGGAAAGAACCGCAGGTCAGCAGGTCGGGTGACCTGCGACGTTAAACGTCAAGCTCATCTGGGGTGCGGTTGGACGTGCGCTAGAAATCGAACACAAGCACGGCTCACCCTCCGCCCGCCGCTCCCCCACCATCGCCATGTCGCTCAGGGCCTCACCAACCCGAGCAGCGAGGACAGGCTCCAGGCGTGCGGACACTCTGGCCGGCCCGCCCTCGTCCCCCATCGCCAGGACCAGATGGTGTGGTCTGAGCCGGGGGCCGGTGAACCCCAGCACCAGGGCGTCGACCGTGTCCGCGTGCCGAACCTTCAACCACCGGCGCTGTCCCGATGAATAGCCGGCACTGCCGCGTTTGCAGACGATTCCTTCGATGCCCTGCTCGCGCAGGGCGTCGTACCAGAGCACGGCGACGTCCCGGTCGTCGGTGGCCGGGGTGACCTGGAGCGGCGGCCCGACATCGGCGAGGAGGCCTAGAAGGAAGGCGCGGCGCTCGGTGTACGGCAGGTGTCGGCAGTCGCCGTCCGGGTGCTGCAGGACATCCCAGCAGATGTAGGAGGCCGGGTACCGGGCTGCCAGGGCGCGGGCCCGGGTCGTGGATGACGCGGCCCGTGACTGCGCGGCAGCGAAGTCGAGCCGTCCGTTCCGCCAGATCACGGCCTCGCCGTCCAGGACCGTGCCGGGGCGCAGTGTCATGCCGGCGACGGCCAGGTCCATCCAGTGCTGGGTGACGACTCTGCCGGACCGGGCGTACAGCACGACGGTCTCTTCGGTACGGCGCAGCACGGTCCGGTGGGGGCTCGTACCACCAGCCCGGTCCCTGGGGCAGGACCGGGACGGTTTGGGCCAGTGCCGCCTTGGTCGGGAATTCCACGGAACCGATCCTGCGAGCCCGGCGCCTGCGAGGCGCGTCGGGCGGTCCGTACGGCCCTACCCGTCGACGAGCCCCGTCTGGGGCTTGCAGATCTGGCATGCCTCGATGTCCGGCTCCGCCAAGGCGATCACTGCTTCCTCGCGGGTGAGGAATCCGCCCTCGACCGGATACAGGCCACAGTCCCCGCGGTGCACCAGAGCCGCCGACGACGACCGCTGCGGCTGGATCTTCCACCGCAGCGCGGCGTGCGCCCGCTCCCGACGCCGCCGCTCCTGCTCCTCCCGGACCTCAAGCTCCCGGATCCGGCCCCGGACCTGACGCAGCTGCCACTCCAGCCACTCGACCAAGGCCCGGTTCTTGTCCAGGTCGGATATCCCGCCGGGGCCGGACACGGCTACGCCTCGTCCCCGGCCGGCTCGTGGGCGTGCTTGAGCGCCATGCGGGCCCCGACACGGTCGCCGGCTTCCACGGAGTCCCAGAAGGGGTGGGTGGACACGGTGGTGCTGAGCTCCAGAAGCCGGGCGCGGAAGCGGGTGACTTCCGCGGCCTGGTCCTCGGTGTATCCCGGGCTGTCCGGCTTCGAGGAGACGTAGTTGCTGTGGAGCTGCTTGTCGCTCTCCCAGCCGGGCATCGGCTCGGCCGACCACGGCAGGTCGCTGGCGTACTGCTCGCAGGCGGCGCGGGTCTCGTGAAGAGCGATCTGGGCATCGCGCAGATCTTGCGGGAAGGGGAAGGTTTTCGGCACGCCCGAATAGTACTTCTGTTCGAATATCGGATGCGAATGACGTGCCGAAACCTCACAAAACGGCGCATTAAGGTGTCCTGTGCCGGTGAAGGTTGAGTGTTGTCACCGAAGATTGGTGACTGGTGGGTTGTGCCGTCGAAGGTTGATCATTCGGTGGACGGGTCGGCCCCGACCGGGATGCCGGTCGGGGCCGTGGTGATGCGGAAGCGGCTGGGTGAGCCGGTTCAGTAGAGGTAGCTGGTGTTGCCGCCGAGAGAGGCGGCTACGGTCTTGTAGCCGGTATGGGGCAGGGAGATGTCGACCGGAGTCGGGTTCTCGGTGATGTCACCGTCGCCGATCTGGCCTTCATTGTCGTGGCCCCAGGCGATGACCCGGTCGGCGAAGACGGCGAGGCTGTGCCGGGCTCCTGCCGCCAGCACCTGGGCTCCTGCGAGGTGTTTGACCTCGACGGGCGCGTTCAGGTTCGTGCGGGAGGTGACTCCATCGCCGGCATCTCCACGGATCTGGGAGTACTGGTCGTTGCCCCAACCCCAGACGGCCCCGTTCCCGTCGGTTGCGAAGTTGGTCCAGGCGCCGACTGTGATGGAGGTGATGTTCTCCAGCAGGTCGACGTCGACGGGGAGCGTGGCGGACTTGGTGGAGGAGTTGCCGAGCTGGCCGTAGAGGTTGTAGCCCCAGGACTTGACCGTGCCGTCGGCGGTCAGCGCGAGGGCGTGGTGGCCGCCGGCGGCGATCCACACAATGTTCTCCAGGCCCTGGACCTGCCGGGGTACGGAGCTGGTGGCGCGGGTGCCGTTGCCGAGCTGGCCGTGGATACCGCGGCCCCAGGCGTACACCTTGCCGTTCTCCAGGAGTGCGAGGCTGAAGTCGGCGCCGGCCGAGATCTGCTTGACCTTGGGCATGCCCTGGACGCGGTCGGGGACCGTACGGCTGTCGCCGGTGCGGTTGTTGCCGAGCTGGCCGTACGCGTTGTCGCCCCAGGAGTAGACCTGGCCGCCGATGTCGAGGGCGAGGGCGTGCCTTCCGCCCGCCGCGATGTCCTTGATGTTGGCCAGGCGGGGGACCGTGGTGGGCACGGCCTGGCTGGTGTTGCTGCCGATGCCGAGCTGGCCATAGGCGTTGGAGCCCCAGGACTTGACCGTCTTGTCGGTACGGGTGAGGGCGAACGAGTCGGCGGACGAGGTGCCACCGGCCGAGACCTGGTCGACGTCGCCGCGGAAGAGACTGGTGACCGAGGACGGACTGAGGCTGTCGCTCAGGGTGCCGTTGCCGAGCTGCCCCACCCGCCCCGCGCCCCACGCGAGAACGGTAGGCCGATTTTCCGCATTCTCAATCAAATCGGAGATCAGGGACCTTCCAAAAATCGTCGGCGCAATCTCTCGCGACTGCACCCTCACCCTCCCCCAGTAGCGCGCCGAAAGCGGTGAAGACGATCAAGAAGACCGAAAGTGATCAGCATTGAATGGCACGCGATCAAAGTTCGCTTCACCATCGGGAGTACCTGTGGACCAGTTCCCTGAGGAGTCGGACTACTTACTGAGGTTCATCGCGCGATGTCGCTCGCCACAACTCCTGAGCTGCGGCGATGCCTGAGGCACGGGCGGCTTCACTCGAAGATCACCTCTCATCGGGCTTCCGTCGGTGCAGGTGGCCAAGACGCGGTACAGGTTGCGGCCACGGCTCAACGGGCGGCGACATGGCAGTAGTTGGTGCCCTATACCGTTGCCCCGTTAACTGCCGTTCAAGGAGGACACCTGTGTCGGATGAGTCAGAAGAGACCATGCTCACCCACATCCAGCCCGACGGGGTCGCTCCAGGAAACGGCTACAGCCATGTGGTTGTGGGCGAAGGACGACTGGTTGTCATCTCCGGACAGGTCGCACTGGACGAACAGGGAAATGTGGTCGGGAAGAACGACGCCGCCGCCCAGGCCCGTCAGGTCTTCGAGAACCTGCGGCGCTGTCTGGCGGCCGGCGGCGCTACGTTCGCGGAGGTCGCGAAATTCACCTTCTACGTAACCGACGTCGCCATACTGCCGGAGGTGCGGGCCGCCCGCGACGCGCACATCGACACCGCGCGTGCGCCGGCCAGTACCGCAGTACAGGTGGCCGCCCTGTACCGGCCGGAGCTCATGCTGGAGGTGGAAGCCCTGGCCGTGATCCCCTGGTGACTCGGTAACCCTCTGACCCGGCGGTTGAACGTTTACTGATGATCTTCGAGTGAAGCCACCAAGGACTCCGACAGCACCGCACTTCAGGGATTGGGACGAGCGACATCACGCGAACCCGCCCGGGGCTGTCCTCCGATCAGCCCGGACCCGGCCAGCGCAGCCATATTGATCTGGTTCGCTGTCCGGCCTCCTCACCAGCGGATTGCCAGCTCGTCGAGAGCGGCGGTCTGCTGGGGTGTGAGGCGCCCCTGGTTGCGGCGGGTGCGCTGGACATTGAGCCAGGCGTCAAGGCGGCGGCCGTTGACGACGGTGGGTGCGGGTGGGTCGAGGTGGCCGTGGGCGGCGTGGTAAGTGCGGGCGTCGTCGAGCCGGTTCTGCCACGCGTCTTGGGTCCGTACGTCGGCCATGCCGCGGCCGGGGGTCCAGTCGATGCCGAGCTCGTCCAGTGCTGCGATGCGGTCGGGGGCGAGGGTGCCGCGCCGGTGGGCGGTGCGCTGCCGGGACAGCCATACGGTCAGGTCGGTGCCGTCGATGACGGTGCCGGCCGGGGGCCGCAGGTGGCCGTGGGTGGCGTGGTAGCGGTGTGCGGCCTGGAGGGCTTGCTGCCAGCGGGCGGCGCGGGGATCCCACTCCATGCCGAGTTCGTCGAGCGCCTCGATCCGCTCGTCGCTCAGGTTGCCGTCGCGGCGCGCGCGGCGCTGTCTGGTGAGCCAGTTGCTGAGGGCTTTGGCGTCTGCGCCGACGGAGGTCTCGGAGGAGCTCAGGTGGCCGTGGCGTTCGTGATAAATGCGGGCAGTGGCAAGACCCGAGGCGAAAGGCCCGGCGTCCGAAGAGTTTTCGCGGGCGCGTTTGAACCTTCCCCTTGATCGTGGACACCTGGAGACTGGGACGTGAGGTTCCAGAGGAAGTAGCACCAGGTGGGAAGCAAGTACACGAAGCGGTACA
>NZ_JBIATE010000077.1:0-3537 GCF_042891445.1 Streptomyces sp. NPDC001890
GCCCAGCACCGCCACGCCCAGGGCCTGCCCGCCACCTCCCTCGCCTGGGGCCCCTGGGCCGAAGGCGGCATGGCAGGACGACTCGACGCGGCCGACATCGCACGCATGCGGCGCGCGGGTGTGCCACCGCTGTCGAACGAGGAGGGTCTGGAGCTCTTCGACGCAGGCATGGCGGCCGATGCCGCCGCACTGGTTCCGGTCCGTATCGACCTGTCCGTCGTCCGCAAGTCGGCGGCGCAGGGCGCGGAGGTCCCGCATCTGCTGCGCGGCCTGGTGCGAGTACCGCAGCGGCGCGCTGTGACACAGGACGGCTCCGCTGCGGGCGGCCTGGCCGGCCGGCTGGCGGGCCGCTCGGCAGAAGAGCGTCTTCAGTTGGTGCTGGATGTCGTACGGGGCGAGGTCGCGACCGTACTCGGCCACGCCTCCGGCGACGCGGTTCCCGCCCAGCGTGCCTTCACCGAGCTGGGCTTCGACTCCCTCACCGCCGTCGAACTCCGCAACCGCCTCGGCAAGGTCACCGGCCTCCGCCTGCCCGCCACCCTCGTCTTCGACTACCCCTCCGCCACCGTCCTCGCCGAATTCCTGACCACGGAGCTGGTCGGTGAGGTCGGGACGCAGGGCGCGGGCGCCATCGTGGCCACGGCCGCAGGGGCCGACGATCCGATCGCGATCGTCGGCATGAGCTGCCGCTACCCCGGTGGCGTGACCGGCCCCGAGGACCTGTGGAGCCTGGTCGCCTCGGGTGGTGACGGCATCGCACCGTTCCCGACCGACCGTGGCTGGGACCTCTCGCGGCTGTACGCGGACGCCGTGGCCGACGACGCGGAGGGCCGTTCGCTCACGCTTGAAGGCGGTTTCCTGCACGACGCGGGGATGTTCGACGCCGGATTCTTCGGGATCTCGCCGCGTGAGGCCCTGGCGATGGACCCCCAGCAGCGGCTGCTGCTCGAAGCCTCCTGGGAGGCGCTGGAGCGGGCCGGGATCGACCCGGACGCACTCCGGGGCAGCCGGACCGGCGTCTTCGCGGGGCTGATGTATCACGACTACGGCTCAGGGGCGGAGTCGATTCCCGCCGGGGTCGACGCCTTCCTGGGGCTGGGCACGTCCGGAAGCGTGCTCTCGGGGCGTGTCGCGTACGCGCTGGGCCTGGAGGGCCCGGCCGTCACCATCGACACGGCCTGTTCGTCGTCCCTCGTCGCGCTGCACTGGGCGATCCAGGCGCTGCGCTCGGGCGAGTGCGAGATGGCGCTCGCGGGCGGTGTGACGGTCATGTCGACGCCGACGACGTTCGCCGAGTTCAGCCGCCAGCGGGGCCTCGCCTCCGACGGCCGGTGCAAGTCGTTCTCGGACGATGCGGACGGTACGGGCTGGGGCGAGGGTGTCGGGGTTCTGCTGGTAGAGCGGCTCTCCGAGGCCCGACGCAAGGGCCACCAGGTGCTCGCGGTCGTCGCCGGTTCCGCCGTCAACCAGGACGGTGCGTCGAACGGTCTGACCGCCCCGAACGGTCCGTCGCAGCAGCGCGTCATCCGCCAGGCCCTCGCCAACGCGCGCGTCTCGGCCGACCAGGTCGACATCGTCGAGGCCCACGGCACCGGCACCTCCCTGGGCGACCCGATCGAGGCCCAGGCCCTCATCGCCACCTACGGCCAGGAACGCACGGAGGACCGGCCGCTCTGGCTCGGCTCCGTCAAGTCCAACCTCGGCCACACCCAGGCCGCCGCCGGAGTCGCCGGCATCATCAAGATGGTCATGGCCATGCGCCACGGCGTCATGCCCCAGACCCTGCACGTGGACGAGCCGTCCACCCACGTCGACTGGTCGGCGGGTGCGGTGGAGCTCCTCACCGAGAGCCGCGCATGGCCCGAGACCGGCGATCGTCCGCGCCGGGCCGCCGTCTCCTCGTTCGGCATCAGCGGCACCAACGCCCACATCATCCTGGAACAGCCGCGGGAGGAGGAGCCTGCGTCGGCCGAGGAGCCGGAGCCGGAGGTCGTGCTGCCGGCAATCCCGTGGGTGCTGTCCGCCAAGTCGGAACACGCATTGGCGGGTCAGGCGGAACGGCTGCTGGCGCAGTTGCGGGCGGACTCCGTTCCGTCACTCCTCGACATCGGTCACTCCCTTTCACTGACGCGTTCCCGGTTCGAACACCGGGTCGTGATCGTGGCGGCCGAGCGCGCGGACTTCCTGACCGCGCTGGAGACAGTCGCGGGGGCGGAGCCCTCGGCAGGCCGCGTGTTCGTGTTCCCCGACCGGGACGCGCAGGATGCCGAGCTGGTCGCCCTCGCGGAGGCTCATGTCTCGGGTGAGTCCGTGGACTGGTCGGCCATATTCGCCGGTACGGGGGCACGTCGGGTGGATCTTCCGACGTACGCGTTCGAGCACGAGCGTTTCTGGCTGGCGTCGGCGCTGGGCGGCAGCAGCCGTACGAGCCTGGCCTCGGCCGGTCTTGAGGCTGCCGAGCACCCGCTGCTGGCCGGCTCGGTCGGCGTCGCGGGCGAGGACGTCTCCCTCTTCACCAGCCGGTTGTCGCTGGATTCGCACCCGTGGCTCGCCGACCACACGGTCTTCGGCTCCGTCCTGCTGCCCGGCACCGCGTTCGTCGAACTCGCACTCCACGCAGGCGAGCGCATCGGCTGCGACGTACTGGACGAGCTGACCATCCAGGCCCCGCTGGTCTTCCCGGAAAACGGCACAATCGCCCTCCAGGTCGTCGTCGGCGCCGCCGAAACCGACAACCACCGCCCGGTCACCATCCACTCCAGCACCGAGACAAACACCTGGACCCTCCACGCCACAGGCTCCCTCTCCCCCGAACCCGCCACCCCCGGCACCCCCCTCACCCCATGGCCCCCACACGACGCGACCCCCGTCGACACCGACGGCCTGTACGAAAACCTGGCCACCGCCGGCTTCACCTACGGCCCCGTCTTCCAGGGCCTACGAGCAGCATGGCGACGCGGCGACGAGATCTACGCCGAAGTCGCACTCGACCAGGACCTCTGGGACGAGGCAGGCCGATTCGCCCTCCACCCCGCACTCCTCGACGCCACCCTCCACGCCATCGCAGCCACCGGCGGACCCACCGGACTCGACGGCCCCGGCCTCCCCTTCGCCTGGACCGGCGTCAGCCTCACCGCCATCGGCTCCCCCGTCCTACGCGTCCGCATCACCCACCACCAAAACGCCACCATCACCCTCGACCTCGCCGACGGCACCGGAACCCCCGTCGGACACATCGACGCCCTCACCCTCCGTCCCGTCACAGCCGAACAAATCGACGGAGCCTCGCCTCGCAAGGGCTTCGACTCCCTCTTCCAGCTCGAATGGGTCCCGGCCCCGACCACCCCGGCCACCGACCCTGCGGAGAAGCTCGACGTTCTCGAAGTACCCGGCCCCGACACCGGCGTCGACCAGATCACCGACGTCCACACCCGAGTCACCAACACCCTCACCCGCCTCCAGACCTGGCTCGACGAGGACCACCCCGACACCACCCACCTCATCGTCCTCACCCACGGCGCCACCACCGCCAACAAC
>NZ_JBIATE010000078.1:0-3222 GCF_042891445.1 Streptomyces sp. NPDC001890
ACCGCATACGCACCGAAGGCATCGAGAAGAACACCCACGACAACCCCTTCGGCGCCGTCCTCTCCTTCCGCGGCACCGTCACCGACACCACCGTCAAGCACTCCCTGAGCGAGGCGATGCCGGACCTCTCGGACCTCTTCGAGGTCGGTGACTCCTCGAAGTTCGCCGTGGGCCAGTGGTGGGCCGTGGAGATCAACGCCCTGGCGGGGAAGTACGAGAAGGAGATCCAGCGGCTCGTCCAGGTCACCGATGTCGTCGACGCGACGCGCATCCGGGTCAACTACCAGATCGGCTGGGACCTGGCCGCGGGCCGCACCCTGACCTGGACCCGCGTCGAGCCCGTCGACCGCGCCCACGTCCGCAACATGGTCTTCGAGGGCTGGGGCGAGGACGAGATGACCGGCTCGCACCCGGTCGCGTACGAGTACGCGGTGCGCTGCGACGTCTCCGGGATCGAGGCCATCGGCACGTTCTGGCCGGTCGTGATGCGCCGCTGGTGCACGTACTACCGCACCGAGCAGTGCTCGCTGACCAACCCGAAGTCCGTCACCTACGGCGGCGCGGGCTACCTCACCCAGCAGATCTACTGCCTGTACGGGCACGTCGAGGACTGTCACACCTCCAACGCCCGCCACCTCAACGACTTCACGGCCTCCGCCTACTGCTACGTCACCAACTGCCACGGCGACGGTGACGACGAGGGCCCGTTCGTGACGCACGGCCAGTTCGAGCACGACCTCGTCTACACCGGCAACTCCGGGCTGATGACCTTCGCCAACTCCGGCGCGGCCTGGGGCGGCAGGGCCAAGCGGATCACCGTACGCCGGCACGCCTGCTCCTGGTTCGTGGCCCGGGTCAAGATCACCGATCTGACCCTGGAGGACGTCCTGGTCATCGGCAAGAAGTCGCTGGCCGGCTCCGGAATGCTCTGGGTCAACGCCGACGGTGTACAGATGCGCGGCTGTACGGCCACCGGTCCGCTGATCGTCTCCCGGGCCTCGGACCTCTCCGCCCGGCCCAATGTGATCGCCGACTCCTCGTTCGCGTTCGCGGCGGGCGCCGAGATCACCCAGGCCAACGTCACCGCCCCGCTCACCGTCCAGCGCAGCGTCCTCAAGGGCGTCGACGGCGCGGTGTTCAACGGCACCGGCCAGCTCACCCTGGACCAGTGCACGCTGACCGGCTCCAAGGACACCGCCCCCGTCTCGCTCGCGCACGCCGGCATCACCGTGCTCGGCGGCGAACTCCGCGACACCGGGCTGAAGCTGACCTCGGCGAAGGACCAGCGGCTGCGCGTCGACGGCACCCGGCTGAGCGGCACCAACAAGGACGGCGCGCTGCTCGCCCGCACCGGCTCCGGACGGACCGTCGACTGGCAGCTGTCCGGCCTCGACTCGAGCGCGCCCGAGGGCACCGCCCATGTGCTGGTCACCGAGGGCCCCAACCGCTACCGGAACACCGGCTCCACCTTCACCGGCGGCCGGCTCGAACTGCGGCCCGCGGCGTTCACCGGCGACAGCCATCTGCTGCACACCGGCTGCGTCGAGGACGGCACCGAGCGCACCGCGCTGCCGGACGAGGGCGACCGCGTCGCCCACACCGCGGCCACGCTGCGCATCTGACCACCCCGTTCATCGAGCACCAGGGATTCCCGTGTCCACGCATACCCCGATCACCGGCCGGCCCGTACGGGTCGCGCTCGTCGGCGCCGGCAACCGCGGTCTGACGTACGCCGAGTGGATCAAGGCGCACCCCGAGCGCGCCGAACTCGTCGCCGTAGCCGACCCGCGCCCCGCGGCGCGGGCCGCGGCCGGCGCACCCGTCGAGTTCGACGACTGGCGGCCGCTGGTCGAGAACCGCATCGCCGACGCCGTCGTCGTCGCCACCCAGGACCGTTTCCATGTGGAGCCGGTGCTGGCGCTGGCCGAGGCCGGTTACGCGATCCTCGCCGAGAAGCCCCTCGCCCCGACCGAGGAGGAGACCCGGCGGATCGTCGAGGGCGTGGAGCGGTCCGGGGTCCTGTTCGCGGTGTGCCACGTCATGCGGTACACCCCGTACACCGACCTGGTGAAGGAGGTCGTGGACTCCGGCGTGCTCGGTCAGCTGGTCTCCCTCGACCATCTGGAGCCGGTCGGCTGGTGGCACTACGCCCACAGCTATGTGCGTGGGCCGTGGCGCAGCGAGAAGGACTCCTCGCCGATGCTGCTCGCCAAGTCCTGCCACGACCTGGACTGGATCACGTACGTGATGGGCGGCCGGATCGAGCGGGTCTCCAGTTTCGGCTCGCTGAAGCACTTCCGGCCCGAGAACGCCCCGGCCGGGTCCGCCGAGCGCTGTCTCGACTGTGCGGTCGAGACCGGCTGCCCGTACAGCGCGCTGAAGCTCTACATGCCGACGCTGCGCGAGAAGGGCGCGGTCTGGCCGGTCACCCATGTCACCGAGGCGACCGACGAGGCCGGTCTCGTACGGGCGCTGCGCGAGGGCCCGTACGGCGTCTGCGCCTACCGGAGCGACAACGACGTGGTCGACCACCAGGTCCTCGCCATGCAGCTGACGGACGGGGTGACCGCGACCTTCCAGATGGTGGCGTTCACCGAGCAGACGCACCGCCAGACCCGGATCTTCGGCTCGCACGGCTGGCTGATCGGCGACGGCGAGCAGGTCACGGTGCAGGACTTCCGTACCGGCGAGACCACCGTCCATGAACTCGGCGCCTCCGGTTCGAACGCGGCGGACGGGCACGGCGGCGGGGACGCCGCGCTCGTCGAGGCGTTCGTCACCGCCGTCGCCACGGGTGACGCCGGGGCGGTCCGCTCCGGTCCCGCCACCTCGCTCGGCAGTCATCTCGCGGCGTTCGCCGCCGAACGCGCCCGCCACACCGGCACCGTCCAGACGGTCCCGGCGCGGTGACCCCCCTCGCCCCGGCGCAGCGGCTCCCCCTCTGCCCGGCCCAGTGACTCCCCTTCTTCCCGGCCCCACCCTCACGTCCTCGGAGGACCACACCATGTCCCGTCTCCTCACCCGCCGTTCCAGAGTCCGCGCCGTCGCCGCCCCCGTGCTGGCCACCGCGCTCGCCGCCGGTGTGCTGGCCGGCTGTTCCGGCAGCGGCAGCGACGACAACACCGTCACCATGTGGACCTACCCGGTCATCTTCGACGAGGCCAAGAACAAGGCGTACTGGGACGGCCTGGTCAAGGCGTTCGAGAAGGAGCACTCGGGCGT
>NZ_JBIATE010000079.1:0-3203 GCF_042891445.1 Streptomyces sp. NPDC001890
CAAACACCGCGCCAAGCGCCACGACGTCGGCAAGACCGTCAAACGCGCCGAGACCATCAAGGAACACGAAGCCCGCCGAGGATAAACGCCAAGCTAAGTTCAGTTCAGGCGTCATGAGTTGTCACCTGTTCAATGAGCTGACGCCCCGCCCGAGAGGCCAGGCCCATCGCATGAAGCGCAATCACCTATGCGTACAAGGAAATCGTCATGACTGTCAGCGTCCGGCGGAAAATTCCCACGCTCATTTGCGCATCCTGCCTCATCAGTGGGCTCCTCGCCTCCACGGGAGCCACCACCGCCGTGGCAGCCTCCCAGCCCCCCACTGAGGTATCGGCCGGAGCGCCCACGCAGGGCGGCGACCAGGGCGGCGGTGGGGACCAGGGCGGCGGCAGCGGCGACACCGACCAAGGCAGCGGTGGGGACCAGGGCGGCGGCAGCGGCGACACCGACCAGACCATCGACCAACCCAGCGACCAGAACATCGACCACCAGGTCACAGAAACCAGCGACCAGAACATCGACCACCAGGTCACGGAAACCAGCGGTGGCGGCACGAACACCATCCAGCAGGGCAACCCGACAGGCGGCAGGAACCCGAGTCCCATTGAGCTTGTCACCCAGACCGGCGGCAATCCAAATCCCATCGAGGTTGGCAACCCGGTCGGCAGTGGAAACCCGCACCAGGTCGTTGACCAGGCTCCCGTGCCTTGTCCCGTTGGCACACCCCAAAACCCAAACCCCGTTGGCACACCCAAACCGTGCAGCACAGAGAAGGAGAAACCTCCGACTGCGATGCAGGAGCAGCAAAACTCGTGCGCCGCGGAGTTCATTCCCTTGGGCAAGGGCCTCAAGGTGGTGTGGAACGTGACGACGAAAAAGGGGGGTAAGACCGTCGACTTGGTCCTAGACATGGCGAAAGGAGGCGCCGCCGGCTGGACGAGCGGTACTCACGTCGTGGAGGACAAGAATACTGGCGACAAGTGGCAGGTCATCGCGGATGTGGCCGCAGATGCGGCCGAAGCGGCGACGCCATTTGGCTCATGCATCAGGTTGGGAGTCATGGTCGCCCAGGCGGCGCCCCCATCCGTCGTCCCTTGCTCGGATCTTTCGGCCCCGGGTTCAGCGACGCTCCCGACGGACTCGGAACGTAAGCAGAATGGTGGAGCTTACGTGTCCGGATGCAAGTAGAAGTAGTTGCTCACAGCCCTCTCATGAGGGCGCTGTCGTCGGCCGCTAAGCGGGACGGTCAGGGAATTCCTTCGTCCCGCGTACCGTGTCGAGTACCTCCTGCTGAAGCTTCAGCTCGGGCGGCTCCCCAGGTAGCTCAGGGTCCAGGTGGCCCGCGATCCGCGCGAGAGTTTAGGTGTCGGCGACCGCGACCGCGTCCATCGACCCGAACTCTGCGAACGCATCCCGGGCCAGGGGCCAACTGCCGCGAAGGGCCGAGACGGCCGCACGGACGTCGTTGAAAAGCCGCTGGGCGGACACCCGCTGTCCAAGGCTCGTCACTTCGTGACCGCGTCCGAATCTCCGTGAATCGCGGCGGGCCGCCGGGTGTCCTGGTAGGCGGTGCTCGTAGCCGCGCGGGGCGGCTGGCAAGAATATGAACGCCCCTTGGTTGCCGCGTTCTGCCGGGCATTCGCCGAAGCCAAGGCGGGTGCGGCAGAACAACAACCCACCGAGTTGATATCTGGGTGTACGGAACTACTCCGATCCGGTATGCCTGTCGGGTGCCCACACCCGACACCGTCGACCTCGACGACCCCACCACCTGGCCGGCCAACCTTGCCGAGCTGATCGCCGAACTCATCTATGCAGTTCCCGAGGGACTCGACGCTGGGAGCGACCTACACAACGAAGCCTGTGAACTCGCCGAGTACGACGTCCAAGTCCGTGAAATGCTCGCCGGCACCTGCTACGCACTTACCACGCGACCCGACTCCTCGACTACGAGATCAAGGACGTGCGGGCGCTCGGCCTTCTTGCCTTGACCGAGGAATCGCTGACCAAGCGGGTAGAACGGGCAGTCAGGGCGGGGTTCATCGCTGAACAGGATCTGGCTGTGCTGCGGCAGTCGACCGCATTGTCCTACGAGCGGCCGCTGGTGGCGAAGCAGCGGTTTGGCGAGGTGAGCGTGGTCAGCTCCCGGCAGCCGCTCACGAATCCCTGGCCTTGCGGACTCCTGTCGAACTGGGGCGGCGAGGTCCGGCAGTTCGGGCCGGGCTGGACGGATGCCGAGTTCGAGCACGTCCGCCGGCTCGGTCGCCCTTCGCTGATCATCGCAGGGATCGATGTCTCTACGCCGCCCGCAGCTGGCTCCGGACGGGAACTCATCTTCGACTTTCTCGGCGTCCGCCTCGGTCTGAACGGCAACGGCGTCACCATCCACTACTCCGCCGATATCCCAAGCGAGCAGATCGTGGAGGTCTGCCACCCCGGACACCCCGAGTACGACCGGCACGCGCACTTCCCCAAGTCGTAGCCGGGCCGCCCCTACATCAGGCGGAAGGGTAAGGCGGACTCCATTCGAGAACCCCGAAAGGCCCCTCCAAGGAGAGGGGCGAATTCGAGGGGCCTTTCAGTGCGCGGTGAGCAGCGCCACGGGGTACCGCACCAGCGCCGAGGGGGTGTCAGGCTGGGTGGTGGGGCAGTTCCTCGTCGGTATGGCCACCGGTTCCAAGGGTTCGCCGCGGGGACGGTGGCGCGGCCGGGCGTGTGCCGAGGACGCCTCGGGCTCGTAGGTCGTCGAGGTCGGAAAGGCGCTCTCCGGGGAGAGCGTCGAGTGGGTCGGCCTGGGCGGCGCGGATGCTGGGCGCGGGAGCCTGGGGGCCTGCGCCCAGGGCACGGCGGACGGTCACGCCGGCCATCGTACGGGCACCGCATCACCGCTCGATCCGGCCGCCGGGCTCCAAGCAGAGTGTCGCTGCTGCGGCCGGGATCGTGGTCCAGGAGCAACGTGCTGGCCCTGGCCTGCGGTGGTCGTGTCTGTGGTCGGCCCACGCCAGCCGTGGTCGCGCCAAGTTTCGTGCTTGGTTGGAGCGAAGGTGTGCTGGGCCGTTACGGTTTCAGTAGAGCTGACGGTGCGTCGGCTTCTCGGCTCTTCAGTCTTGAACTGCTGTGTCCGTGTGGTCTGTTACGGGAGGGTCGGTGAGCTTGGTGGCTTCGGCGGGGGTGGCGCGGGTGTGGGTGTGGGTGACGGCGGT
>NZ_JBIATE010000080.1:0-2441 GCF_042891445.1 Streptomyces sp. NPDC001890
GCGGCCGGGCCCGCATCGACGTCGACGTCTACACCCCGGCCGAAGCAACCGGCTACCTCACCACCCGCCTCACCCACGACCACAAAGCCCACCTGATCGACCACCGGGCCCCGGCCCTCGCCGAAGCACTCGGACACCTGCCCCTGGCACTGGGACACGCCGCCGCCTACATGCTTCGCGAGAACACCTCCTGCAGCACCTACCTGGAACAGTTCACCGACCGCGCCACGCACCTGGACGAGGTACTGCCTCACTGGGCCGACGCCGAACGCTACGGACTGCAGGTCACCACCACCCTGCTCCTCGCCCTCGACGCCACCGACCAGGACCCCCACGGACCCCTGGCCCGCACCGCCCTCCGCATCACCGCCCACCTCGACCCCGCCGGACAACCCGCCGACCTATGGACCACCAACGCCTTCCTCACCTACCTCACCCACCACCAGCCCGCCGCCGTCCCGGCCCGACGGAACCTCAGCCTGCGCCGCCGGCGCACAAGCGCGGCACGGGCCGTCACGGGTGACGAGGCAGCCGCAGCGCTGCGGCTCCTCGACCGGTACGGACTGATCACGTACGACTCCACCGACAGCCTCCGCGCAGTGCGTATCCACGCGCTCACCGCCCGAGCCGTACGCGAGACCATCCGTCAAGAACAGCAGCCGGCGATCGCAGTCACAGCCGCCGATGCCCTGGTCGAGATATGGCCAGACCCCGACCACGCCCAACGCGAACTGGCCAGCACACTACGCGCCAACACGGACTCCCTCACCACCCACGCCAGCGACTCTCTATGGCCTTCCCAGGCCCACCCCGTGCTCTATCGCGCGGGAACAAGCCTCCTCAATGCTCACCTACACAGCGCCTCCTCGACGTACTGGGAACACATGGTCGCCGAAGGTGAGCGGCTGTTGGGCAACGAACACCGCGACACCCTGAACGCCCGCGCCAACCTCGCCACCTCCTACTGGCAGGCCGGACGCACCAACGAAGCCATCGAAATCGAAGAGCACGTCCTCGCTGAGTACGAGCGGCTGTTGGGCAACGAACACCGCGACACCCTGACCGCCCGCGCCAACCTCGCCGCCTCCTACTGGCAGGCCGGACGCACCAGCAATGCCATCAACCTGCTCGAACACGTCCTCGCCGAACGCGAACGACTCCTCGGCAACGAACACCCCAGCACCCTGACCACCCGCGCCAACCTCGCCACCTCCTACCGACAGGCCGGACGCACCAACGACGCCATCAACCTGCTCGAACACGTCCTCGCCGAACGCGAACGACTCCTCGGCAACGAACACCCCGACACCCTGACCACCCGCGCCAACCTCGCCACCTCCTACCGACAGGCCGGACGCACCAACGACGCCATCAACCTGCTCGAACACGTCCTCGCCGAGTACGAGCGAATCCTCGGCAACGAACACCCCGACACCCCGACCACCCGCGCCAACCTCGCCACCTCCTACCGACAGGCCGGACGCACCAACGAAGCCATCAACCTGCTCGAACACGTCCTCGCCGAGTACGAGCGAATCCTCGGCAACGAACACTCTGACACTCGTGCTGTTCGTGGTGCGCTGTCCCGGTGGCGGTCGGCAGAGGGTGGTTCTGGGGAGCCTCCGTCGTAAAGAGGGACCGTCTGGTTCGTACAGGCTGGTGGGTGCCAAGCGGGAGAACTGGCCCCCACCACCAGCGGGTGGCCAGGCGGTCGAGGACCGCCGTCCGGCCTTCCAGGTGTACGACGTCCGTAGCCGTTCCCTTCCCGACGGGCTGTGGGAGGAGGGGGCTCTCGGGCCGGGTCTGCCCTATGCGCTTCTCTTCCTGGAGTGGGAAGCGCGGTTTCCCCGCGAATGGACAGAGCATGCAAAGGCGTGGAGCACAAAACAGCGGCTCATCCGCAGCCTGGCCGTCGCCGACCACGACCAGCCGACCAGGGCGAAGCTCACCGACCTCGTCGAGATCGTCGTCCAGCGGGCCCACCGCTGCAAGGACCGTGAGTACGCTCGCGTCGCACGAGCAGTCGACGGCGAGGATCTCCGCCACAGGCTCGGTACGGCCGCCGCGTCGGCCAACCCATGGGCACGACTTCATGCCGACTACGTCCTCTGGCTTCTCGATCGCCCCGAGGTGCCGATCACGCAGCACGTCTGGCGGACGTGGGTCTCGGAAGCATCCGGAAGGCAGCCCGGCTCAGCCGATCCCTGCGGGTAGTCCAGAGCGACCGCACACCCCCCGACGGCTGACAGGCAATGAGAATAAGGTGAGGAGGTGTCGTATTCCGGTGCCAAGTCGCCGCATGAGCCTCGAGTGAGTCTCTTTCATCCTCTGCTGGAGGGTGAAACGGGCTGGCCGGCGGGTGTGGCGACGAGGCAGTGCGCCTCGTCGTCGGCGTGGTGATTCCACTCATTGACCGAAGGGGCCCACTGCAGCCAAGTTTG
>NZ_JBIATE010000081.1:0-2381 GCF_042891445.1 Streptomyces sp. NPDC001890
CGCGATCTCCCACAGCCCGTCCGGAACAATCCAACTCCACGTATCCCGCCCCATGAACAGCCCAACGAGCGATCACCACATAGGACACGGTCTTACTGGTTCCTGCTCCTGCTCCTGCTCCTGCTCCTGCTCCTGCTCCTGCTCCTGCTTTCAGCGTGGGCCGGACAGAGGAGACCGGGCCTTGAACGAGTGCAGGTCGACCGCAGCAAGGGTCTGCTCCGCGTCATGCGCCTCGAAGGTGCCCATGCGCTGGAAGCCGAGACGGGTGGCGAGCTTGAGGGAACGCTCGTTGGCCGTCTGGGTCACCACCAGGACCGGCTGGTCGGGCAGCTCGCCGGCGGCGGCGCGCAACACGGCCGTGGCGGCCTCGAATGCCAGACCCGCGCCCCAACTGCCGTGCCGGAGCAGGTAGCTCAGCTCCAGCTCCCCGCCCTCCTCGGTGACGTGTCCGGGAAGGTCGGCGGAGCGGCGGTCGAGCGCGAGTGTCCCGATGAACCGGTCCGTTTCCTTGTCGGCGATGACGTAGGTACCGGGCCTGTCCGCGATGGCACCGATGCCATACGTGTCGAAGTACTGCTCGACGACGCCGCGGGGCCGCGGGCCACCGAGGTGCGCACGAAGCCGCGGATCGGTCTGGAGCTCGATGAGGCCGTCGATGTCGGCGTCGTGCGCTTTTCGCAGCCGGAGGCGATCCGTGATGATCTCGGTGGCGGACAGCATGGGCAACGCGTTCATGGGCTCCATTGTCCAGCTCTCCTTCATGGCCGGCTCGACAGGTGCGGGCGCCGCGCGTCCGGCGTAAGCAGTGTCGTTTCAGCAATGAAGTCGCTGGGCCGTCCGGGTGGGTTCGTGGCAGCGGGGCTGGCGCGGGCACATACGTGCTGCCTAAATCCGGGATTGTGATCAAGAACCTCGTGCGACGCGGCCTTCCCGCGCTCGCCCTCGCAGCCCTGCCCGTCCTGGCCGCCGTTCCCGCCGCTGACGCCGTGGGAACCGGCCATGCCGTCCGGAGCACGCAGACCCACGCGCTGCGCGGCGACGCCCACTTCTACCCGCCCGCCACGCTCTTCAGGAACCAGGCCTGGACCTCCGGCAACGGCCGTACCATCCTGCGTGTCCAGAGCGACGGCAACGTCGTCGTCTACAAGGACGGCCGTCCCGTCTGGCAGGCCCCGAACGTCTACCCCAACGCCGACCGCCTGGTCATGCAGGAGGACGGCAACCTTGTCGTCTACAACCGGGCCGGTGATCCGCTCTGGGCCGCCGGCACCTGGCACAAGGGCCGGTACCTCGCCGTCCAGGACGACGGCAACGTCGTCGTCTACGACAGCGCGAACCGGCCCGTCTGGGCCACCAACACCGGCGACTGAGCGACGTTCCGCGTACGGCAGGGGCCCGGACAGCCGTCCGGGCCCCTGCCCATGTCTTCCGCGACCTGCCTGTGCGGGGGGGCGTTCGCCGGACCACGCATCGGAAAGGGGCTGGTCACGTACTCCCGCCGGTGGCAGGATCACCTGCCACAGGTCCAGGGCACGGGGGGTGCGATGCGTTTTCGGATCCTCGGGCCGCTCGAAGTGTTCGACGGCACCCACTGGCGGGGGATCTCCGCCGCCAAGCCCCGCACACTGCTCGCCACCTTGCTGGTGCAGCGCGATGTCCCCGTGCCGGCGGACCGGCTGGGGCGGAGCTGTGGGGTGAGCGCGAGCCCAAGGCCGCCACCAATCTGATTCAGCAGTCAGCAGTACGTGCTGCGGCTGCGCCGTGAACTCGGGGACCGTCAAGGCCGGTTGCTGGTCACCCGGCCGCCCGGCTACCAGATGGTGCTGGCCGACGAGGGCGACGTGGACGCCGCCGCCTTCACCCGGCTCGGCGATTCGGGCCGCTCGGCGCTCGCGGGCGGCGATGCGGAACGGGCGGCGGGCCTGCTCGCCCAGGCGCTCGCGCTGTGGCGCGGACCCGCGCTCGCCGATGTGCCGACCGGGCAGCTGGTGGAGGCGGAGGCCGCGCGGCTGGCCGAGCAGCGGCTCGACATCCTTCAGTCCCGCGTCGAGGCCGACCTGGCCTGCGGCCGGTACGCCGCGCTGGTGCCGGAGCTGCGGCAGTCGGTGCGTGAGCACCCGCTTCGGGAGGGCTGTGGGGTCAGCTGATGCTGGCGCTGTACCGGTCGGGTCGGCAGGCGGAGGCGCTCGACGCCTACCGGGAAGTGCACCGGCTGCTGGCCGGTGAGCTGAGCATCGAGCCGTCCGCCCCATTGGGCGATCTGCAACTGCGCATGCTGCGCGGCGCCCCCCCCCGTTACCGTTTTCGTGGCTCCGCAACGGGGCCTCCGGCCTTCGGGTCCGGCATGACTTCCCCCTCCTGTTGCGGTTGATGATCCGGGG
>NZ_JBIATE010000082.1:0-2297 GCF_042891445.1 Streptomyces sp. NPDC001890
CAACAGCCCGATTCCGCACACGGGAAGACGTCGCCAGGTTCCTCGACCCCGACAAAACCAAGATCAAACCGACGTGTTGATTCCCGGCAAGCCCTTAGAGGCGGGCCACATGGCCCGCAAGGCGGATGTTGCGTTCGGTGAGGTTGGCCAGATCGCTCAGCAGGGAGTTCCGGCTGACCTGCGGTCCTTTGGTGTTGTTGGGTGGTTGGGCGGCCTTGGCCGCCACGGCTGCGTGGAGGTCGCCGTGGCGGTAGATCAGGCTGCGGTGGACGCCGGCCAGGCGGGCTATGGCGGAGACGCTGATCGGCTGGCTGTTGCGGGTCAGGTCGTCGAGCGCGGCCAGCACGCCCTGCGGCGGCGGGTGGAGTCGTCGGTTCGGGCCTGGGCGAGCCGGTCGGCCGGGGAGGTTGGCTTCATGCTTTCCGTTCGAAGGGATGACCACCGGCGGCTGGCCGGAGGGCCAGGTCAGGTGTCACCCGACCCTGCAGCAGTCCCAACAGATCGCCGCCGACTTCGGCGTCCACCCGATCACGCTGTCGAAGTGGCTGCGCCGTGCCAACACCGATGAGGGCGGCAGGCCCGCGACAGCGTCGGGCGAGTCGGCCGAGCTGCGCGAGGCCCGCAAACGCATCCGGCTGCTGGAGCAGGAGAACGAGGTTCTGCGGAGGGCTGCGGCGTATCTGTCGCAGGCGAACCTGCCGTCAAAATGATGTACCCGCTCGTCCGCGAGCTGGCCGCCGCCGCTGCCCCTCACCGGGTGCCGGTGGCGGTGACGTGCCGGGTGCTCGGGCTGGCCCGCCAGCCCTACTACCGGTGGCTGGCCTCACCGGTCACCGTTTCCGAGCTCGCCGGGGCATACCGGGCCAACGCCCTGCTCGACGCGCATCGCGACGATCCCGAGTTCGGTCACCGCTTCCTTCTCGACGAGGCCCGGGCCGCCGGTGAGTCGATGGCTGAGCGGACCGCCTGGCGGATCTGCAGGGACAACGGCTGGTGGAGTGCCTTCGGTAAGCGCAGGGGCCATGGGAAGAACGCCAAGGCCGGGCCGCCTGTCCATGATGATCTGGTGCGGCGGGACTTCACCGCAGCCGGGCCGAACCGGTTGTGGCTGACGGACATCACCGAGCACGCAACCGGCGAGGGCAAGCTGTATCTGTGTGCCGTCAAGGACGTGGACTCCAGCCGCATCGTGGGCTATTCCATCGACGTCCGGATGCAGTCCAGCCTCCCGGTGAGAGCCCTTGAATCCGCGGTGGCCCGTCGCGGCCAGGTCGCGGGATGCACTGTTCATTCCGATCGCGGGTCGCAGTTCCGCTCACGGAAGTTCGTGTCCGTTCTCGCACGTCACCACATGGTCGGCTCCATGGGCCGGGTCGGTGCGGCCGGCGACAACGCGGCAATGGAGAGCTTCTTCGCGCTGCTGCAGAAGAACGTCCTCGACCGCCGTACCTGGGCCACCCGCCAGGAGCTGCGGATCGCGATCATTACCTGGATCGAACGCACCTACCATCGACGCCGGCGTCAGAGACGCCTGGCCCGATTGACCCCCGTCGAGTACGAGACCATCATGACCCCAGCCGCAGCCCTGGCTGCATAAACCCCGCTGTCACCCAACCCTGCAGCAGTCCCCACCACGCAAAAACGACAGTCACTCATCGGCATCCACTGCCAGAACCCAACACCCCACACCACCAGCCCGGACACCCCACCAACCCACTGACAAAACGATGACGAACACCCCGAAACGACAGGTCTTCACCGAGTCGTTCGACGCGAAGGTCATGTGCCGCTTCCTCGCCCGGCTCGTCGGGCACTTCGACCGGAAGATCCACCTGATCGTCGACCGGCATTCGGCCCACCGCTCGAAGACCGTCCGGGCCTGGCTCGCCGGCCACAAGGACCAGATCGAGCTGCACTTCCTGCCTTCGTACTCACCCGAGCTGAACCCCGACGAGCTGGTCAACGCCGACCTCAAACGCAGCCTGCCCCACACCCACCGGGCCAGGAACCAGACCGAACTCGCCGCCGAAACCCGCAGGTTCTTCCATAGACGCCAGCGTCAACCACACATCGTCCGCGGCTACTTCGGCGGCCTGCACGTCCGCTACGTCCTGGACGAGAACCCTTTGAGTTTCTGATCAATACCACCCCGCCCGAAACCACCCCGAATGATTCTCACTCAACTTGCAACACCCCAGCCCCCCCACCCCAACCCACACCAAAGCTGAATATCACTTTTCCGTCGGTGCACTGTCGGTTTTTCCGCAGTGTGCTCCGGACCGACCCTGGAGCTGCCA
>NZ_JBIATE010000083.1:0-2297 GCF_042891445.1 Streptomyces sp. NPDC001890
ACGTCGGGAGCGGCAGCCTTGGGCATACTCGGGGATCAGCCCACGAAGTCGTGCCAGGCATGCCGAGTCGAAAGATCCGCCGGACAGGCCCTAGTGGTCGGCTGCGGACCGGGCTGCCCGGCAGGCGGCCGAGGCGAGGCTGGCCGCCCGGATACGGGCGGTGCACCAGGAATCGGACGGCACCTACGGAGCCCCCAGGATCACCGCCGAGCTCCGCGAGACGAGCGGTGGGGCGGTCAATCACAAGCGGGTCGCGAGAATCATGCGGACGTTCGGGATCGAAGGGGTCCGGTTGCGCCGTCGGCACCGCACCACCGTTCCCGACCCGGCCGCGGCCAGGGCGCCCGACCTGATCGGCCTCGACTTCACCGCCGCCGCTACGAACACGAAATACGTCGGCGACATCACCTACCTGCCCATCGAGGGCGGGAAGTTCTGCTACCTGGCCACCGTCATCGACCTCGCATCGCGACGTCTGGCCGGCTGGGCGATCGCCGCCCACATGCGTGCGGACCTCGTCACCGACGCCCTGGCCGCAGCCGTCCGTACCCGAGGCAGCCTTGCCTGATCGGGCATACACACCGACCACGGAGCCCAATACACGAGCAGGCCCTTCGCCGAAGCCTGCAGGTCAGCAGGGGTTCGGCAGCACATGAGCGCGGTCGGCTCCAGCGCCGACAACGCACTCGACGAGTCCTTCAACTCGCCCTTCGAACGCGAAACTCTCCAAGGGCGAAAGAGCTGGCCAGACGAGAGCGAAGCCCGACTCGACGCCTTCAGATGGCTCCACCGCTACAACACCCGACGCCGACACTCCCGCCTCGGACAACAATCACCGATCGCCTTCGAGAACACCCTCCACCACACACCAACTACGCTGGCACCAGCTGCCTAAACCGTGTCCAGGATTCGGGGTCAAGGCCCGTCATCGAAATCACGTCACCGGAAGTGACATAGCAAGAACCAGCAGCTCAGACGCAGTCTCACACTCACGGGGAGTGGCTTTCACGCACTCGGAACGTCATTCGAGCGTCACGGCCGAAATGAATCAGCCTTGCTCGAACACCCTTTCCGCACCAACGCGGTCACCCGCCACATCGACCACGGGTCTGCCTACACGGCACCCGACCCGCCGGGAACTTCACGCTTTGCGCACCCAGAACAAACCCGTGAACAACCCCGGCCAGGGTCGACGAAGCGCATAGGGGCACCCCCAGCAGCACTCGGCAAACCGGAGGTGCCGACCGTCCGGTGGGGACGGCTCAAACGGTAAGGTTGCGCAGCCGCGCCAGGACGGTTTGCCGCACCTCGGTGTCTTCGCTCCAGCCCTGTGCCCAGTCGAGCGCCGAGCCTCCACCCGACTCCCTCAGGTGCGGGTCGGCTCCATGACACAGCAGCAGCTCGACGAGGGGCAGGTTCGCCTTGGCAGTGGCTGCGGCAAGTGGCAGTCCGCTGCGCCACCCCCGGGATTCGGCGTTGGGCGAGGCCCCGGCCGCCAGGAGCAGCTCAGCGCAATGGTTTTCGCCTTGGACGGCGGCGAGATAGAGCGGTGTGGCTCCGTCAGGGTCGCGGGTGTCGGGATCGGCCCCTTGGGCGAGGAGCCGCTGGAGAAGGCCGACGTGTCCGTCACCGGCAGCCGCTGCAAGCCTCTTCGGTAGCTTCTTACGCTTTCTATTGTTCACGTGTTTCCACGGGCGCGGGGCCTACCGCCTGGAGCTGCGGAAGGTGCAGTGGTGCGCCCGGTACCCCTTTCCGTACTTCTTGCTGATCTGGGCCTGTACATCTCGCTGGGCGGCCTTTTCGGCCTCCGACTTGCTCTTCCCCTTTCCGGTGCCCTTGAGCTGCTTGTCGCCGTGGTCTCCACTTCCGATCTTCTCGACACCACAGACGGCGGTGGAGTACCACGTCTTGGGCTTGGCCATGGTGGCGTCGGAGGCTTCGGCGGTTCCGGTGAGGGCTAGCAGGGCGCATGTCGCTGCTGCGGTCCAGCAGGCGATGGACTTCTTCACGGTGCCTCGCTTTCGGTTGGTGGGGTGGGCGTGGTAGCGCCCGGCGGACACGATGGCATGCGCAGAGGACGGGATTGGGCGGCCGTTCAAGGCTGGAGTTGACGCGCGAAACGGTTCTGCGCCCATCGTCACGGGGGGTGGGCGACTCTTGCGGGGCGTGGTGGTTTCACACCTTTGCGTGAGGTGGACCGAGTGAGGCTGATCCTTTGGAGTGGACACCCTGACAATGGATCTTGATGGTCCAGGGAGGGATGTCCAGGTGGGACGTAAGTCTCCGTATCCGGAGGA
>NZ_JBIATE010000084.1:0-2285 GCF_042891445.1 Streptomyces sp. NPDC001890
CCCGGATCATCAACCGCAACAGGAGGGGGAAGTCATGCCGGACCCGAAGGCCGGAGGCCCCGTTGCGGAGCCACGAAAACGGTAACGGGGGGGGGACGGAAGCCGTCGAATGGTGGGGCCTGACCGGCCGCGGCAAGGCTCTCCCGCCCCAGGCGTGTGTCACCGGATGCGGCCTGGTCGTGGTCCGCGGGGCGGAGGCGCTGCTGCGGGGCGTGACGTGCTCGCGGGCGTGCCGGACATCCCTCACGCGGAAACGTAACGGAGGCCGGGGGTCGGGCCGCCCGTGCGGGGCCTGCGGCGAGCCGTTCCGCGCCCCTTCTCGACCGAGCCCGAGGCCGCCGCGCGCGGCCGGGCCGGAGAGTGGCCGGCCCGCGCCCGGGCGGCACCATGGGCACACGCCGACGGCCAGGTGGTACTGGCGCCCTGTCCAGCGACCGCTCCCGCTCCGCCTTCGCCGGCCCACGCCCAGCCCCGCACCCGCCTCGCGGCTCGTCCGATTTCCCGGAAACACGGTCGCGCCGGACCGTGGCCCGTTGCTACAAGAAGGGCATGGGAATCTGGACCGACGCCTTCATCGCGCCCCCGGCACCGACCCTCCTGCGGCCGGAGGCGTTCGGCCGGCTCGCGGTCGAGCTGGCGCGCGAGCGTGTGGTCCGGACCCCGTGGGCGCTCCTCGCGGGGCGGCTCTGCGTCAACGCGAGCCTCAACTGGGGCAGCGTCAGCGGGCAGGCCAACTGGGACGGGCCTCCCGTCGGTACGGTGCTGCGGACCGGGGAGTACCCGTGGGACGCAGAGGACCCGGACGACGACCCCCCGCCCTGGGGCCCCTCGCACGAGGAGGCCCGGCTGCTCGCCTCCGGCGAGAAAGTGCTCGACATTCCTCCGGCGCTGCGGGCCGCCCCGTACGGCGACGGGGACGTCGCCGTCGTCCTCGCCCACATGGACTTCAGCAATCGGGCGATCACCGACTACTTCCAGTACGCGGACAGACGCACGACGCTGGCCTGCTTCGCCCTGGCACGCTTGCAGAACCGGCCGCTGTCCGCCGACGCCTACGGGGACATGGACGACGGGCCGACGCTTCCGGTGCGGACCTGCGTGGTCCATACCTTCAAGCACGCGCTGGGCGACCTCGGCCTGGACGGCGACCCGGTACCGGCGCTCGCCGCCATCACCTCCCGCTACTTCGGACCGGACCAGGTCAGCGGCAAGACCTGGGGCTGAACCGGCCCGGCGCCCTGCCCCGGGCCCGCGGCATCACGTGAGGCTGAAGAAGAGGGTGTCCTGCGTGTACCCGCAGGCGCTGTGCTTCGCATACGACCACCGCTCGTACTCGAATTCGATTTTCTCCGTGAGCTCCTTCCGGTTGCGCGGCCAACGGCATGCGCGCCACCCGACGTGCCGAGCGCTGACTCGGGGTGAGCCGGGCGTAGTCGTCGGCGGCCTCGGCGGCCGCGTGGTGCTGCGGGGCCGGCCCGCAGAGACTCCTCACGGCCCGATAAGACGTCATCCCAATGGGTGAGGTATCGCCGGATGAACGGCGCCGTTCCCAGGACGAGTACGGCGAAGACAGTCAGTCGTTGAAGGCCAGGCTGAGCAGCGAGGCTGCCGTGCTGGATGCCGTAGACCGCATACCAGTTGGCGGCGAGGTCAGTCGCCATGATGACGCAAGCAAGGTCGATTCCTCGGCGCTTACCCCTGATCAGGAACACAGTGGCGAGCGCGTCGAACAACGCCAGCGACGACCAGTAGAGGTTGAGCCACTCCGGCGCCCAGTCGTACGGGTGCAGACCGTGGCTGAGGAGGTCGGTGACGTGCGCGGAAGCGCCGACGAATAGCAGGATGGCTGCGATGACGCAGGCCGATATGACCGCCGGGCGCGGGGTGTGGTTCATCCATCCGATCACGCTGTGGATCGTCCCACCTGCGGGCGCTGCCCGTCAGGCTGCCAGTCTGCGGTAGCAAATGAGGGCGGCTGCGAACCCGGCGAAGGCCAGGAAGTGCTCGGCCTTGCGCTCGTAGCGGCGGTGCAGGCGGCGGCCGCCCAGCCAGGACATCGTGCGCTCGATCGTCCAGCGATGCCGACCCAGCCGTGACTCGACGAGTTGGGCTCGCGCGGCGGCCTGGACTGGTAGCGCTGCGCGATCGACCCGGTGAACTTGCCAGCCCTGAAAGGGGGGACATGACAGTTCCGAATCCTAATGGGCGGCGAAGCGAGTCATCGCTATCCGAATCCCGAGTGATAGCTCTTTCGACAGACCGCGAGGCTCGGTTCGTAGCGGCCG
>NZ_JBIATE010000085.1:0-1956 GCF_042891445.1 Streptomyces sp. NPDC001890
CCCCCCCGTTACCGTTTTCGTGGCTCCGCAACGGGGCCTCCGGCCTTCGGGTCCGGCATGACTTCCCCCTCCTGTTGCGGTTGATGATCCGGGGGGTGGTGTCACCGGGCCCGGAGGCATCGACGGACCGCTGATGAGGGGCTTGAGCACCGGCTTCACCCAGGCCGGAAGAGCTCTCCGTAACGTGGATGTGGCAGCTCGGTGCCGAGGCAAGGCCGGACGAAAGCGTGATGGAGGAGCCTGCACGTGATCGACACCGGCGACATCGACGTCTTCCTCGGCCTGGACGTCGGCAAGGGCGAACACCACGCCACCGCCGTCACCCCGGCCGGCAAGAAAGCCTTCGACAAGCGCCTGCCCAACACCGAACCCAAGCTCCGCGAGCTATTCGCCAAGCTGCAGGCCAAGCACGGAACCGTGCTGGTCGTGGTCGATCAGCCGGCCTCGATCGGCGCCCTGCCGCTGGCCGTGGCCCGGGACATGGGCTGTCCCGTGGCCTACCTGCCCGGCCTGACGATGCGGCGGATCGCCGATCTCTACCCCGGCGAGGCGAAGACGGACGCGAAGGACGCGTTCATCATCGCCGACGCCGCCCGCGCGATGCCGCACACGCTGCGGGCGATCGACTGCGAGGACGAGACGATCGCCGAGCTGGAGATGATCGTCGGGTTCGACGACGACCTGGCCGGCGAGGCCACCAGGGTTGCGAACCGGCTCCACGGCCTGCTGACCCAGATCCATCCGTCGCTGGAACGGGTGCTGGGGCCGCGGTTGCAGCACCCGGCCGTCCTGACCTTGCTGGAGCGGTTCGGATCCCCGGCCCAGATCCGCAAGGCCGGGCGGCGACGGCTGGTCACGCTATTACGGCCGAAGGCCCCCAGGATGGCCGAGCGGCTGGTCGAGGACATCTTCACCGCTCTGGACGAGCAGACCGTCACCGTTCCGGGGACCGACGCGGCAGCGCTCATCGTCCCGAGCCTGGCCGGCTCGCTGACGGCCGTGCTTGATCAGCGCACACTGCTGGCCACGAGGATCGAGGAACTCCTGGAGGCTCACCCTCTTTCGAAGGTCCTGACGTCCATGCCGGGCATCGGCGTCAGGACCGGAGCCAGGATCCTGATCGAGGTCGGTGACGGCAGCACCTTCCCGACCGCAGGACACCTCGCCGCCTACGCCGGGCTCGCCCCCGCGACCCGCAGCTCGGGCTCCTCGATCCGCGGCGAACAGCCCTCCAGACGAGGAAACAAGCAGCTCAAACGGGCCTTCTTCCTCTCCGCGTTCGCGGCCCTGGGGGACCCGGCATCGCGGGCCTACTACGACAAGAAGATCGCTCAGGGAAAGCACCACACCCAAGCCCTGCTCTGCCTCGCACGACGCCGGGCAGATGTCCTCTTCGCGATGCTCCGCGACGGAACCTTCTACGAACCACAGCCTGTTCGGACGATCGCTCCGCAGACCTAGACCATGGTCAGGAGGTGATCCGTGGGGCCGTAGTCGATCTTCCAGTCGGCATAGACCCCACAGAATCTATCCTTGATGCACCGCAGGCCCACCGTTACCCAGCGGACCGATCCGTCGTCGCCGAGTGAGAACGCGACCGCGGCCTCGAACTCCTCGCTCCCGCAGGGGCAGCCGGCCGCACCGGGCTCGTCGTCCTCCCAGGCCTCCTCGTTCCAGTACTCCTCGCTATCTGCGATGAACGCACGACTGCCGCAGCCAGAGCACTCCCGTTCCGCTCCGGACGCATTGACCAGCACGAAGAACACCCGGCCGCCGCACTCACACACGGAAGCACCGATCTTCACCGGACGGCCGTCGACAGCACCCCGCAGGAACACCGCGAGCTCCGCGGGGACACCCTCACCAACCTGATCATCAGCATGCACGGACACATCGTTCCAGACGCCCCGAACTCACACCCGACCAGCTTGACCAAAGACATAGGGGCACCCCCCC
>NZ_JBIATE010000086.1:0-1729 GCF_042891445.1 Streptomyces sp. NPDC001890
GAGGAGTATGCCTAATGGGAAGCGAAGGTTGGCGGGAGCTGACCTTCAGGGCGCGAGGCGAGCCTTTGAGTATGCCCGGACCTCAGAGTCCTGTTGACAAGACGAGGCTGGCTCGCGTCCAGCAGCATGGACCTCAAGTGTTCAAGACGAGGTACAGATCAGTCTGCGAGGGCATTCAAGTGGTCCCGTTGGTGCAGGCAGGCCTGTATCTGACTGCTGCGCGGTTTGCTGTCCGTAGTCCGAGCCGGTTGTGCGGATCACCTCTCACCTCTGCCTGAGCCCTCAGCTCTGACACGGACCGAGGACCGTATGACTCGCTGGGGTTGCGAACGGCTGGTGGGATGACGTGCCTTGAGCACTTCCATTAGGGAGCACGCGCACCCTGCACAGGCTCTGGCCTGGGAAAAGAGCCGCGACGAAGGAGGACCGGATGGAGATCGTCGGGTTACCGACGCCAGTGTTCTGTGGGGTGGACTGGGCCGAAGACCACCACGACATAGCCCTGGTTCACGCCGGGGGAAAGCAACTCGCCAAGGTACGAATCAGTGACGACGCGGCAGGGTTCGCCCAGCTCACGGCCCTGCTGGCTGAACATGGCGATAGCGAGGACGCCCCGATCCCCGTGGCGATCGAGACATCGCGCGGGCTCCTCGTCGCCTGCCTGCGGGCCACCGGCCGGCCGGTCTTCGCGATCAACCCGCTGGCAGTCGCCCGCTATCGGGACCGTCACTCCGTCGCCCGCAAGAAGTCAGACGCCGTCGACGCCGCGGCCCTGGCCAACATCCTGCGAACCGACATGGCCGCCCACCGGCCGCTGCCCGCGGACTCCGAGCTCGTGCAGGCCATCGCCGTGCTCGCGCGTGCCCAACAGGACGCCGTCTGGGCCCGTGGCCAGGCCCAGAACAAGCTCCGCTCTCAGCTCAGGGAGTTCTACCCGGCGATCCTCGACGCCTTCGCCCAGCACAAACACGGCCTGTGCTCGAGGGAAGCCCGCAGCATTCTGGCTGCAGCCCCGACCCCGACCATGGCGGCGAAGCTGACACGTCGGCGCCTGCAGTCCCTGCTCAAGCAGGCCGGCCGGGTCCGCGGCATCCAGACCGAAGCCGCAAGGCTCCACGAAGTCTTCAAGCGCGAGTATCTCCACCAGCTCCCGCAAGTCGAGGCAGCCCTCGGGCATCAGACATCCGCTCTGCTCAGGCAGCTGAACACCGCCTGCGACAACGCTGAACAGCTCGAAGAAGCCGTCACACAAGCCTTCGAAGAGCATCCCGATGCCCCGATCATCCGCAGCTTTCCGGGACTTGCCTCACTGACCGGCGCCCGGATCCTGGCAGAGATCGGCGATGACCGGACCCGCTTTGCCAACGCCGGATCGCTCAAGGCCTACGCAGGAAGCGCCCCGGTCACCAGGTCCAGCGGCAAGAGCTGCATGGTCATGAGCCGGAAGATCAAGAATCAGAGATTGGCAGCCGTCGGCTATGTCTGGGCCTTCGTCTCCCTGACCCGCTCACCAGGCGCCAGAGCCCACTACGACCGCCGCCGAGAGGCCGGCGACCGCCACGTCGCCGCACAGAGGAACCTCTTCAACCGCTTCATGGGAATGCTGTTCTACTGCCTCCAGAACGGTCACATCTACGACGAAGCAATCGCCTTCCCGCAGCCGTCACCCGAACTCGCTGCAGCAGCGGCTTGACGCTTATCGGCGTGGGATGTCTTGTCGCCCCGCACC
>NZ_JBIATE010000087.1:0-1686 GCF_042891445.1 Streptomyces sp. NPDC001890
AGGGCTTGCCGGGAATCAACACGTCGGTTTGATCTTGGTTTTGTCGGGGTCGAGGAACCTGGCGACGTCTTCCCGTGTGCGGAATCGGGCTGTTGAGGCGGGGAGGTAAACACCATGGGCTTCCAGGAGCGGGCGGACGTCTTTCGCTGCGCGGCTGATGGTCATGGCGGTGGTGTTGAAGAGCTGGCCCAGGAGGTCCATGGTTGCGAGTTTTCGCAGGTGGAGCACGGTGACCAGGATCCGGTCGGCTGAGGTGAGCTTGGCTTTGGCACCTGTGCCAGGGGCCACCAGGCGCTCGTGACCTCGACGTGTGCGGAGCACTTGCTCGCGTTGAACCTTCAACGCTGGAGTCAACACGTCGATGAGTTCGTTGAGCTGCTGGCGGGTCATCCCGGTCAGTTCCGGGTCCTGGAGCGAACGCCGCGTGAGGCGAGTCGGTCTGTCCGCCAGGGCCTCGTCCGGTGTGCTGCCGGTGGTCGCCGCGTCCGTCGGACGCTGGGAGTGGAGGGTGTAGTTCCAGTCGCCGTGGAAGCGATGGCGGGTGATGGGCAGGGCGGCGATCTCGTCGTCGCTGATGCGGATGCCGGTGGGGTACTCACTGCTGTCGAGTTCGGCATGGACGGTGAGGCCGGTGCGGCTGGTGGTCGCGGCGATGGTCTGGAGCATGACTTCGTGACTGGTCAGGGGTCTGCCCCGCCAGTTCATGGTGATGTGGGAGAACAGCCGGTGCTCGATCTTGTTCCACTTCGAGGTGCCGGGTGGAAGGTGACAGACCGTGATCTCAAGACTGGTCTCGGCAGCGAGGTTGGCGAGCTGGGTCTTCCAGCCGCGGGTGCGGTAGCCGTTGGAGCCCCCGCCGTCGGCGGTGATCAGCAGTCGGCGGGCGCGGGGGTAGTCGTGCCGGCCGCGGGCCTGCCACCAGTGCCGGATCGAGGCGACGGCGAACGCCGCGGTGTCGTGATCGGTGCCGAGGCTGACCCAGCCGGTGTTCGCCGCCGTGTCATAGATTCCGTACGGAATTGCCTTCTTGGCCTGGCCGGGGAAGTCGTGCGTCTTGACTCTCACAGGCTGCCCTGCGGGCTGCCATTCGTGTCCGGCGTTTTTGTAGTCGCCGATCAGCTCCTTCTTCTTGCTGTCCACGCTGATCACCGGGTTACCGGCGTCCCTGTGGTCTCGTGCCTGCTCGTTGAGGTAGCGGAACTGGGCGTCCCTGTCAGGGTGCTGAGTACCCTCGATGGTCTTGGCGTTGGCCTGCAGACTGAAGCCTTCCTCCCGCAGCAGGCCGGCGACCGTGTCGGCGGAGACCTGGTGGCCCTGCCGGGTCAGCTCCGCTGCCAGCTTCCGGGTCGACTTCGTCGTCCAGCGCAGCGGCGACATCGGATCGCCCCGCTCGTCGGGCTCGACCAACGCAAGCAGTGCCGGCCGCAGCCCCGGATCAAGGTCCACAGCTCTCTTTCGACCCCCGCCAGAACGGCGGACCCGCCCCACCAGAACCTGGCCAGACTCCAGTTCAGCCACTCCGCGCGAGACCGTGCCTTCCCGAACCCCGGCCGCGGCAGCGACGAGCCTGATCCCACCATGCCCCAGCGACAGCGCTTCCGCCCCTATGGCCAGTCGACGCTGACGCTCGTCCAGATGCGGCAACAACGCCTGGAACTTCGCCGCCAGGACGTTCTCGATCCCCTC
>NZ_JBIATE010000088.1:0-1583 GCF_042891445.1 Streptomyces sp. NPDC001890
AGCTTGACGTTTAACGTCGCAGGTCACCCGACCTGCTGACCTGCGGTTCTTTCCGGGACAGCGGAGGCGGCCGTTCTCCACGCTTCGAGATGTCGAGTCACGAAGTACAAGAGAACGGCCGCTGTGTATGAGTCTGTCTGCCGATGCGCCCACAGGCCAGGCGTTGGACGTGTTGTCCCGCTTTCGGGTCGAGTTCTACGAATGCCTCTACGCCCGTGCCGATGCGCTCTTCGAGCTCACCGACGCGGTGCTGTGCGCGGACGGGCCGGTGAAGACGCTGGTCGAGTTGTCGCTGGCGGCCGAGCACCGGCGTGGGCACGGAACCCTGTACGCCGCTTTGGATCGGGGCTGGCTGGAGCCGACGCGGTTGCGCCGGACCCTGGCCGGCCTGCCGCTGCCAAGGGCGGCCGACGGGCGGATCGTGCTGGCCGTGGACGTGTCCAACTGGCTCCGCCCCGATGCCCCGACCAGCGACGAGAGGCTGTTCTGCCACGTCTACGGACGCGGTGACCGCAAGACGGACCAGTTCGTGCCAGGCTGGCCGTACTCCTTCGTTGCCGCTCTGGAAGCGGGCCGCACCTCCTGGGTGGCGATGCTGGACGCCGTGCGCCTGGGCCCCGCCGACGACGCGACCGCTGTCACCGCCACCCAACTACGCGATGTTGTCGGGCGGTTGATGCAGGCCGGGCACTGGAATCCGGGCGATCCCGAGATCCTGATCGTGATGGACTCCGGCTACGACGTCACCTACCTCTCCCACGCCCTGGGGGATCTGCCGGTGGTGCTGGTCGGGCGTCTGCGCTCGGACCGCGTCATGCTCCGTGACCCGGGCCCCGCGTGTTCCGGGCCCAAGGGCGGCCGCCCGCGCCGACACGGCGGCGTACTCACCTTCAGCAAGCCCGAGAGCTGGCACCAGCCCGAGGTCACCACAACTACGGACACCACCCGCTACGGCAAGGCCGAGGCGATGGCCTGGGACCGGATGCACCCCCGACTCACCCACCGCGGCCCCTGGCTGAAGCACACCAAGGAGGAACTTCCCATCCTCCACGGCACGTTGATCCGGCTGAAGGTCGAGCGCCTGCCTGGCGACCGCGACCCGAAACCGGTCTGGCTGTGGTGTTCGGCGACCGGCGCCACCGGCACGGATGTCGACCGCTGGTGGCAGTCGTTCCTCCGCCGCTTCGACCTGGAGCACACCTTCCGGCTGATGAAGCAGACGCTCGGCTGGACCGCCCCGAAGGTCCGCCACGCGGACACCGCCGACCTGTGGACCTGGCTCGTCATCGCCGCCCACACCCAGCTCCGCCTCGCCCGACCTCTCGCCGAAGACCTCCGCCGCCCCTGGGAACGCCGCACCGAACCACGACGCCTCACCCCCGCCCGCGTCCGCCGCGGGTTTCGCAACCTCCGACCGACCGCGGCCCGTCCGGCAGCCGCACCGAAACCGTCCCGCCCCGGCCCCGGACGGCCGCCCGGCTCGAAGAACAAACACCGCGCCAAGCGCCACGACGTCGGCAAGACCGTCAAACGCGCCGAGACCATCAAGGAACACGAAGCCCGCCGAGGATAAACGCCAAGCT
>NZ_JBIATE010000089.1:0-1444 GCF_042891445.1 Streptomyces sp. NPDC001890
CAATACCGGTGACTTTGGTGGCAGTGGGTCGTTGGTTGTGGTGTGCCGAGGCCTGGACAGGTGAAGTCGTCGAGCGAGCGTTTGTCGGACCGGATTGCTCTGGGGGTGCTGACACGGGCGTTTCCGCCCGGGCTGGTGGATGAGGCGGTTGCGGAGTGCGGGCGTGTGGAACAGCGGTCGCGGCTGCTGCCGGCCCGGGTCGTGGTCTATTTCGTGCTCGCCATGTGCCTGTTCTCCGGGCAGGGTTATGAGGAAGTTGCGAGGCTGCTGACTCACGGTCTGGAACGCGTGCGGCGAGGGGAGAAGCCGTGGCGGGTGCCGACCACCGCGGCGATCGGCCGGGCCCGCCGACGGCTGGGGCCGGAGCCGTTGAAGGTGCTGTTCGAGCGGGTGTGCCGGCCGGTCGCGACCAGAGAGACAGCTGGCTCCTGGTACCGGCGGTGGAGGCTGGTCGCGGTGGACGGCACGGTCTTCGATGTCCCGGACACCGAAGCCAACGGTTGCTTCTTCGGCCGGCCCGGCTCGGGCCGGGGACAGCAGCGGAGCGCGTATCCGCAGGTGAGAGTTGCCGTGTTGGTGGAGTGCGGGACGCATGCGGTGTTCGCCGCGGCAACCGGTCCGCTCACCGTGCACGAACAGCACCTCGTCCCCGGACTGCTGGACCGGCTCGGGCCCGGGATGCTGATGATGGCCGACCGGGGCATCACCGGCTTCGAACTGTGGCGGGCCTCGTCCGGCACGGGCGCCGACCTTCTGTGGCGGGTCCGCAAGAACATCGTGCTCCCGGTCCTTGAACAGCTCGGTGACGGCTCCTACCTGTCCCGGATCGCGGCCGCCGATGACCGTGCCCACCGCGGCCCGGCCCCGGTCCGGGTGATCGAGTACACCCTCGACGGAGACGACGGCACGGTCTACCGGCTCATCACCACCATCTGCGATCCGGACCAGGCCCCGGCCGCAGAACTGGCAGCCCTCTACCACCAGCGGTGGGAGATCGAGAACACCCTCGACGAGATCAAAACCCACCAGGGCGGCCGCCAACTGGTCCTGCGCTCGCAATACCCCGACGGCGTCGAGCAGGAGATCTACGGATTCCTCCTGGTCCACCACGCCCTCAGAGACGTCATCCACGACACCGCCCACCAAGCCGGTCTCGACCCGGACCGGATCTCCTTCACCCGCACTCTGAACGCCGCCCGCCGCCACGTCACCGACCAGGCGGCACTTTCCCCCCTCACGGCTGAAACGAGCCCTCTCCCACACCAGCGGTGAACTGCTGGAACGACTCCTGCCTCCCCGCCGACCACGCGCCAACCCCCGCGTCATCAAACGCAAGATGTCCAGCTGGCACCTCAAACACCCCCATCACCACAACACACCACAACCACCAGCCAGAACAGTCACACTCATCCCACCCACCAAACCCACCAGCAGACGCCAGAAG
>NZ_JBIATE010000090.1:0-1307 GCF_042891445.1 Streptomyces sp. NPDC001890
GGTGCCGTGGGTCCTGTCGGGCAAGTCGGAGGCCGCGCTGCGTGCCCAGGCCGGGAAGCTCCTCGACCGCATACGCCAGGACACGGACACCTCCCTCACCGACATCGCCTACTCCCTCGCCCTCACCCGAACCCACTTCGACCACCGCGCAGCCATCACAGCCACCCACCGCGACGACTACCTCACCGCCCTCGAAGCCCTCACCCACAACCACCCCACCACCCCCCACACCACCACCGCCGAAACCCAGACCTCACCCCGCCCCGTATTCGTCTTCCCCGGCCAGGGCGCCCAGTGGGCCGGCATGGCCGTGGAACTCCTCGACACCTCCCCGGTCTTCGCGGCGCGGATGGCGGAATGCGCAGCAGCACTGGAACCGCACATCGACTGGTCACTGATCGACGTCGCACGCGGCACGCAAGGCGCACCCGGCCTGGACCGGGTGGACGTCGTCCAGCCCGTCCTGTGGGCCGTCATGGTCTCCCTCGCCGAACTCTGGCGCTCCCACGGCGTCGAACCCGCCGCCGTCATCGGCCACTCCCAAGGCGAGATCGCCGCAGCCGCCGTCGCCGGAATCCTCACCCTGGACGACGCGGCGAAGGTCGTCGCCCTGCGCAGCCGGGCCATCATCGCCCTCGCAGGCCGCGGTGGCATGGTCTCCCTCGCCCAGCCCGCGACCTGGGTCCGCGAGAAGATCACCGCCTGGGACGGACGGATCTCCATCGCCGCCGTCAACGGCCCCTCCTCCGTCGTCGTCTCCGGCGACCCAAAGGACCTGGACGAACTGGTCACCGACTGCCAGGCCGACGAGATCCGCGCCCGCAGGATCGACGTCGACTACGCCTCCCACTCCGCCCACGTCGAGGAAATCGAAGCCGAGCTGGCCAAGCTCCTCACGGGCATCACCCCACAAGCAGGCAACACACCCCTCTACTCCTCCCTCACCGGCACCCTCCTCGACGGCACGGAAATGAACGCCGACTACTGGTACAACAACCTCCGCGAAACCGTCGAGTTCGAACAGGCCACCCGCACCGCCCTCACCGACGGCCACACCGTCTTCATCGAGGTCAGCCCCCACCCCGTCCTCTCCCTCGGCCTCCAGGGCACCACCGAAACCACCGGCACCGACGCCGCCGTCCTCGGCACCCTCCGACGCGACGAAGGCGGACTCCACCGCTTCCACACCTCCCTCGCCGAAGCCCACGTCCACGGCACCACCATCAACTGGACAACCCTCTTCACCGACACCAACGCCACCCGCACCCCCCTCCCCACCTACGCCTTCCAACGCACCCACTACTGGC
>NZ_JBIATE010000091.1:0-1286 GCF_042891445.1 Streptomyces sp. NPDC001890
CTAAGGGCTGTCCCGTAAATGATCTCTGAGCGGCCTCGGGCATGGTGGGCTGCCGTTACGGCTGGGTGGTTTACCTGGCGAGGGCGAGGTTGTGCATCCGTGCGATGCCGAGCATGGCGTGGTGGACGCCATCGCCCTTGAGGCGGCAGTCGCGGAGGATCTTCCAGGTCTTCATGCGGGCGAAGACGTGCTCGACGCGGGCGCGGACCTGTTTGTGGGACTTGTTGTGGGCCTGTTTCCATTCGGGTAGTTTTTCCCCTTTGTGCCGCCGGTGGGGCATCACGAGCCCGGTGCCCGGATAGCCGCCGTCGGCGATCGTCATGGTCTTGCCGACGGCGGCCTTCGCGCCGGACTCCTCCCACGCCTTGCAGTCGTTGCGATTCCCAGGCAGGGGCCGGCCGACCACCACAACCAGGCGGGTGTCGGCGTCGATGACGACCTGGTGGTTGGTGGAGTACCGGTAGTTTTTGGACTGCTCGGCGACGGTGTGATCGCGGGTGGGCACCAGGGTGCCGTCCACGATCAGTACGGCGTCCTTCGCGAACCGCTTGCGGGGCTGGAGAGCGAGCATCGGCCCGAGGTGATCGATGATCCGGTCCGCCGCCGACTTGGAAACCCCGAACAATGGGGCCAGTTGGCGCATGGTCAGGTTCGTTCGCCAGTAGGCCGCGACCAGCAGTGCCCGGTCTTCCAGCGCCAGGCTCCACGGTCGGCCCCTGCGGACCGCTTCCGCACCCTTGCGCCGCAGAACCGTCACCAGTTTCCCGAACTGCCGCGGGCTCAGCCCGGTGAACGGGGCTATCCATGACGGCTCCGACGCCGTGATCACACCAGCCACCGCGAGATCGTTCCATGACGTCCGGCACAACGTCGAGAATGCTCATATGACTGAAGAACTGGTGAGGTTCCTTGAGGCGCGGCTGGATGAGGAGGCCGACTCGGCCCGGCGCTGCGACGGTGACGGATGCGGGGAGTGGTCTGCCCACGGACACACGGTCGACTTCTGCCAGGTTGCCCTCTCAGGTTTCCACCCCACGATTGCTCTGCATGTGGCTCTGCACGACCCGGCCCGCGTCCTGCGCGAGGTCGAGGCCAAGCGGCGCATCCTGGCCCGTCATGCCCGCGATCCCTGGCCGTGTCACGACTTGCGTGACCTTGCTTCGCCCTACACCGACCATCCTGCCTTCCCCGCCCGGGCCTGAAGCGGCGCAGCTGACAAGCAGAGCGCCCGACAAGCCTGAACCGAGCCTCGCTCACTGAAGATCATTTACGGGACAGCTCTTAGG
>NZ_JBIATE010000092.1:0-1270 GCF_042891445.1 Streptomyces sp. NPDC001890
CCCACCCCAACCCACACCAAAGCTGAATATCACTTTTCCGTCGGTGCACTGTCGGTTTTTCCGCAGTGTGCTCCGGACCGACCCTGGAGCTGCCATTCACGGGGCGTCATACCGTAGGCCGCGCGAAAGACCCGGCTGAAATGACTGGGACTCACAAAACCCCAGCGCTGGGCGACTGCCGCCACCCCCACCTCCCTGGCCATGGGCCGGAGGAGTTCCCGGCGGCACCGTTCAAGTCGCTGCGTCCGGATCCAGCCGCCCACGGTCGTGCCTTCAAGCTCAAACAGCTTGTGCAGGTAGCGGACCGACATGAAGTGCGCTTCGGCAATCCTGGACGGTGACAGGTCTGGATCACCGAGGTTGCGCATGACATGGTCCTTCACACGCTCGAGAGAGGCGGCGGCGACATGCGATCCCTCGGAAGTAGAGCGTCCACGGCGCTCGTCGATGAGCAGCACCATCAGATCGAGCGCGGTGGCGGCGACCCGGCGACCGACACTGTCGTCGAAACCCTCGGCTTCGCGCGCCATGCGCGCAAGAAAGGTCGCCACGAGTGCGGCGCTGCCCTCCTCGCTGGTGAAGGTGGTGGCAGTCAATGCCTGCAGATCCTCGTCCCGCACGTGAAGTTCTTCGCGAGGGAAATGGAAGGAGGTGAAAGCGAATTCTCCTTCGGTTTTGATCCTGAACAGGCGGGATGAGTCACTGATGGAGAATTCTCCCGGCCCTATCACGGATTCCCGCCCGTCCTGCTCCTTTGTCGCCGTGCCCTGCTGCTGGAGGCTGACGATCAGTGACTTCGGGTCGTCGCGGGAGATGTGGCGCTTGTTGCGCTTCACTACCTGTGGTCCCGCCTTGACGCGGGAGATGTGCAGGGTGCCGAGTTGGCTGCTGACGATCTTTCCGGGCGACGGCTCCTTCTCCAGCAGATTCACATCCATCGGCATAAAGGTTCCGGAAACCGCTTCATGCCAGCGCTCCGCCCGGTCAGCAGCTGACAGCGGTTCGGTGGAGAGAACAGTGGGCACAGACTTCCTCCTTGGACGTCATGGGCGCTCGATTGAAGATCCCCCGCGGACTTCTGCATTCCGCGGTTCTTGATCAGTCTGAGGAAACGACCACGTCGGCACATCGCGTGAATCGTCCATTTCCATGACACCGGCGTGGGATACGAAGCAACTACTCTCCGTTGTCGCGATGCTTCACCAGCCGGGTCAGCTCGGCGCGCGAGGTGACGTCCAGCTTGGTGAAGGCCCGGCGCAGGTGCGAGCTC
>NZ_JBIATE010000093.1:0-1218 GCF_042891445.1 Streptomyces sp. NPDC001890
TGAACTGCTGTGTCCGTGTGGTCTGTTACGGGAGGGTCGGTGAGCTTGGTGGCTTCGGCGGGGGTGGCGCGGGTGTGGGTGTGGGTGACGGCGGTGGTGGCGTTTCTGGGGACGGTGGGGCTGGTGTTGGTGGCGGTCCTGGCTGATCTGGATACGGCTGGTCAGGCTGCGAGTGTGGTGGGTTCGGTGGTCGGGCTGGTGGCGTTGCTGGTGTCGGTGGTCGCGCTGGTTCGCGGTGGTGGATCTGCGGGCGGGCGTCGTGTGCGTGGTGGTCGTGGTGCGGTCGTGGCCGGTGGTGACATCACGGGCTCGGCGCTCGGGAAGGACTCGAAGGTGACCGGTCCCCGCACCCCGCCGAGGAGGGGCTCCTCGCGGCGGGACGGGGATGATGTGCGGGCCGGGCGGGACGGGGTGGCGGCCGGTGGCGACATCACCGACAGTGCCCTGGGTGAGGGAAGCGAGCGGTGAGCCTGTTCCCCCGGGCCCGTCGCGGAGGCAAGCCGGGCAGCTCTGGGGACGGTACGTCTCCCCCAGTGGCGGGGGCGGCGCGCCGGGTGTCCGCCGGGGCGCGTTCGGTTGCGACAGGTGGGGCGATCACCGGTTCCGCGCTGGGTGACCACAGCCGGGTCACGTATATCGAGAAGCAGTACGTGGCAGAGGCCGGCGTGCCGGTGGGGTGGCCGGTGGTGGTGGAGACGGTGCCGGTGCTGGCGTCCGCGTTCCAGCCGCGCGAGGTACTGCGTCAGGCGGTCGACGAGGCCCGCGGGCACGGCCGCAGCGTCGTACTGGCGAGTGACACCCCGCACGGTGAACGGTCGCGGTCCGGTACGCGTGCGTCTGTGCACGTGATGTCGGGCGGTGGCGGGGTGGGAAAGTCGCAGCTGGCCGCCGCCTACGCCCGTGAAGCGGTCGAAGGCGGCGCCGATCTGGTGGTGTGGGTGTCGGCGACCGATATCCAGCAGGTTCTGAGCGTCTATGCGCAGGCCGCTGCGCTCGTGCAGGCGCCCGGCCGTGCCGGCACGGACTTGGAAACGGACGCGCGGGCCTTCGTCAGCTGGCTGGCGGCCACCGACCGGCGGTGGCTGGTCGTCCTTGACGACATCACCAACCCGGATGCGATCGAGCCCTGGTGGCCGGACAGCCAGCGCGGCACCGGCTGGACCCTTGCCACCACCCGCCTCAAGGACCCGCGCCTGACCGGAGGCGGCCGGGCCCGCA
>NZ_JBIATE010000094.1:0-1141 GCF_042891445.1 Streptomyces sp. NPDC001890
ACCGCGACCTGGACCGTCACGTGGACCGCCCCCGCCCTCAACGACGGTGGCGAGTTCACCGAGACCCGACAGACCGCGTTCACCGCTGCGGTGGGCGAGGTCCAGGTCCTCAACTAGTGCCGCATCTCGTCGTCATCGATCTCACGGACGCGTACTGGCTCAGCCACCAGCACAGCTTCCCTGCCGCGCGCTGCTGGCGAGTGTCATTCCGTCGGCGTGCCGATCCGCAGCCGGTTGCCGTCAGGGTCGCGCAGCTCGATCTCACGCGCCCACGGAGCGTCCTTCGCCTGCACACCGAACTCGGAAGCGATGGCCTCGACATCACGAATGCGGAGGTAGACCAACGTGTCGGGGCGGGCGTCGCCCTTGTGCTCCGACAAGAACAACCGCACCCCGCCCCGGGCGACCTCGACGAACGCGGGAAGCCCCGGTTCGAAGCGGTGTTCCCACTGCTTGGCGAAGCCCAGTCGCTCGTACCAGGCAACCGCCGCCGCAGCGTCCTTGACGCGAAGAATGGGAATGACTTCCTCGTCCATGCAGCCCATCGTCGCAGACCACCCCACAGGGCGGACGTTGCCTGATGCGGCACTAGGCGGCCCATGGTCGGGTCTGTGGTCGGGCTCGACCACAGCAGGTCAAGCGGGCCGGGGCGAGCGGTGATGCGCTGCCCGTACGATGACCGGCGTGACCGCCCGCCGTGCCCTTGGCTCCGGCCCCCAGGCTCCCGCGCCCAGCATCCGCGCCGCCCAGGCCGACCTCCTCGACGCTCTCCCCGGAGAGCGTCTCTCCGACCTCGACGAGCTGCGAGCCCGAGGCGTGCTCGGCACGCGCCCGGCTGCGCCTCCGTCCCCGCGGCGGATCCTCGGGGCTGGTGGCCGTGTCGACGAGGAACTGCCCCACCAGCCCGCCTGACCCCCTTGGCACTGGTGCGCTGCCCCGTGGTGCCGTACCCGTGAAACGCCTGGTGGGCGGCACCCGCATGGGGTGCCGCCCACCAGGGCCAGCCCGGCTCACGTTCCGGGACACAGCGCCAGCGTCGCTCTCTCAGCTTGACGTTTAACGTCGCAGGTCACCCGACCTGCTGACCTGCGGTTCTTTCCGGGACAGCGGAGGCGGCCGTTCTCCACGCTTCGAGATGTCG
>NZ_JBIATE010000095.1:0-1022 GCF_042891445.1 Streptomyces sp. NPDC001890
CACCATCCCCGAGCGGCGGGACCAGCGGGCCCACCGCCGGCGCCGCGGAAGCACAGGAGGCCGACCGGCCGGCTTCGACCGGCAGATGTACAGGCGCCGCAACGAGGTCGAGCGGACGATCAACTGCCTCAAGCACTCACGCGCTGTGGCCACGCGTTACGACAAACGCGCCTACGTCTTTCACGGTACGGTCGTCGTGGCTTCGATCCGCCTCTGGCTCAGGTCGTAATCAGCTGATGAGCAGGACATCGGTCCACTTGCCTGGGACGAGTGCGGTCACCACCACTGGCTGTCATCGCGCTGCCCAAACCGCAGCGCGGCCCGGCGGTCTTGGCAGAAAGGCAGTCGCCCTGCACTTGGTCTTCCTGCTTACGATCGGGATGTGACCACGCTGTTCCTGACGATCGGCCTGCCCGGCGCCGGCAAGACCACGAGGGCTCGGCAACTCGCCGAGGAGCACGGCGCCCTGCGGCTGACTCCGGATGAATGGATGATTCCGCTGTTTGGCGAGCCGGAGGTGGATGGGAAGCGCGACGTGCTGGAGGGCCGGCTGCTCTGGCTCGGTCTGGAGGCGCTCAGACTTGGAACCGACGTGGTCCTGGACTTCGGATGCTGGTCCCGTGACGAGAGATCCGCGATCCGCTGGTTGGCCGAGTCTGCGGGGGCAGACTGCCGCCTTGTGTACGTGCCGGTGGACCATGAGACCCAACGTGCCCGAATCGCCCATCGCCAGTCGGCTACCCCGGATCAGACCTTCCCGATGAGCGAAGCGGACCTCGTGCACTGGAGGACGCTGTTTGAGGAGCCCGACGCCGCCGAACTCGGAGGGCATGAGATCGGAGGTCCGCCTCCTGGATGGTCGGGATGGCTGGAGTGGGCTGCCGATCGGTGGCCGTCGCTCACGTGAACCCAACCTTGACGCGGCCCAACGTCGGGAGCGGCAGCCTTGGGCATACTCGGGGATCAGCCCACGAAGTCGTGCCAGGCATGCCGAGTCGAAAGATCCGCCGGACAGGCCCTAG